>JAUYAK010000075.1 GCA_030693515.1 Opitutaceae bacterium | reverse complement strand
TCATTACCCGCCGCCGCCGAAGACGGAGCCGGAAGCTCCGGTGACGGCCGCGAAGGGGTAAACACTACGGAACCGCCGGATGCGGACCCGCATGTCCGGTGGTGTGGGGGCCGGGGGCTAATTCCCCCCGGCTACCCGATTTTCCTCGCCTTGTTCGTGTCGTCCGGATTTGCCGCGGAGGCGCCCGCCCGGCCGAAGCAGGATGCCCACGGCAACCCGATCCGCTACGCGCCGACCGGCCACGTCTCGAACTACGACGAAGCCAAGGTGGGCGCCTACACCCTGCCGGACCCACTCGTGCTCCGCAGTGGCGAGCGCGTGCGCGATGCGGCGACGTGGGCCACCCGCCGCCGCCCCGAGCTCATCGCGCTGTATGAGACGGAGATTTTCGGGCGCGTGCCGGCGACGGCGCCGCGGGTGAGCTTTGAGGTTGTCTCCGCCCAAGCAGGCGCGCTCGAAGGCGCGGCGGTGCGCAAGCACATCGTCGTGCGATTCTCGCCCCAAGCCGGCACAGGAGCCGGGGACGTGAAGGTGGATGTGGTCCTGCTCCTCCCGGCCAACGCCCGCGGTCCGGTGCCCGTGCTGCTTCACGCCCTCTTCGGTTATCCCCCGGGGCTTGAGCCGCCGCCGCCCGTTCCGGCGGCCGACGGCAAAGCCGCGCCGGCACCGCGGCGCTTCACCGACACTGGCCCGATGGCGGACATCCTCGCGCGCGGTTATGGCTACGCGACGGTGCGCTACACGGCCTTCGAGGGCGATCGGGCCGACGGCAATCTTGCCGGAGTGCGGCGGCTCGCGTTGCCACCCGGAGCGGAACAGCCCGCCGAAGGCGAGTGGGGCACGATTGCCGCGTGGGCTTGGGGGCTCGGCCGTGTGCTCGACTACCTCGAGACCGATCCAGGAGTGGATGCGGGGCGCGTCGGGCTGGTCGGCCATTCGCGGCTGGGCAAGACGGTGCTCTGGGCCGGAGCGCGCGATCCGCGGTTCGCCGTGGTATTTTCGAGCTGCAGCGGAGAGATGGGCGCGGCGCTCGCGCGGCGTGACTACGGCGAGACGATCGACGACATGGCGGCGAATTTCCCCTGGCAGTTCACGGGCGCGTTTCAGAAATACGCCGGGCGCTGGGCCGACATGCCGGTCGATGCCCACACCTTGATCGCGCTCTGCGCCCCGCGACCGGTGTTTGTGACCGGGGGCACGACGGACCAATGGGCGGATCCGCACGGAGAATTCCTCGCCCTCGTCGCCGCCGGCCCCGTTTACCGGTTGCTCGGCCGTCGCGATCTTGGTGCCACGACGTTGCCACCGCTCGACGTGCCGCTCATCGACGGCGAGCTCGGCTTCCACTACCACTCGGGCGGGCACACGATTACGCCGGCGGACTGGCGGGCTTTCCTCGGGTTTGCCGACCGTGCCTTGAAGCCCGTGCCGGTCGGAGCCGGGCGATGATTTTTCGTATCCCATGTCCGCTCGGACCGTCTGGCGAGACGCGGGTTGACCTCCGCCCGCATCCCGGCAAAAAATCTCGCTCCGTCGTTAGCAATCCCGCCCCCTCGGCATCTCATTGTTTTGCGTTTTAACCTCCGAAAAACCATCGCCCCATGAATAACTGGACCCGCAAGGACTTCCTCAGAGCCTCCCTTCTCGGCGGCACCGCCGCCGCGCTCGCCGGCCACACCCGCCTCTACGGCCAAGCCGCCGCCGCGGCCGGCAGCGCCAACGGCGACATCCGTGTCGGCGTGGTCGGCGTGAATGCCCAAGGCGCGAGCCACATGCGGGACTACCTCAACAAGCTTAAGGGCGCCCGGCTCGTTGCCATCTGCGACGCCGATAGCGACGTCCTCGGCAAACGCGCGGCCGAGTGCGACAAGGCCGGCGTGAAGGTCGCCACCTACGTCGACTACCGGCAGATGCTTGAGAGCAAGGACATCGACGCGATCGTGCTCGGCACCCCTAACCACCTGCACTCCCTCCAGACGATCTGGGGCCTGCAGGCGGGCAAGGACGTCTATTGCGAGAAGCCCCTTTCGCACAACGTCTGGGAAGGCCGTCAGGCCGTCGAAGCGACGAAGAAATACACGAAGAACATCGTGCAGGCTGGCACGCAGAACCGTTCCTCGCTCGACATCATGGAGGCGATCGCGGAAGTCCGCGCCGGCACCTACGGGAAAATCCAGTGGGTCCGCGGTCTCTGCTACAAAACGCGCGACAGCATCGGCCTGACCACCGGCCCGCAGCCCGTGCCCGCTAGCGTCAACTACGACCTCTGGACCGGTCCGGCTGATCTCACGCCGCCCCGCCGCAACGGCAGCAAGGGCCCGATCCACTACGACTGGCACTGGTTCTGGAACTACGGCGGCGGCGATATCACCAACCAAGGCATCCACCAGATGGACGTCGCCCGTTGGTTCCTCGGCGAGCCTGGCCTCCCGCCCTCGGTGATGAGCTTCGGCGGCCGCTTCGGCTACCGCGACGATGCGGAGACGCCCAACACCCTCGTCTCCGTCTTCGGCTACGAAAAGGCCCCGCTCATCTTCGAGGTGCGCGGTCTCCCGATGAAGGCCGGCATGAAGGCCATGGACTCCTACAAGGGCGCCCGCGTCGGCGTGATCGTGCAGTGCGAGAAGGGCTATCTGCTCGTCTCCGAGTCGGGCAATGTCACCGCCTTCGACAACGACAACCAGAAGATCAAGGCCTTCACCAAGGGCGGCAATGGCTCGCACCGCGCCAACTTCGTCAAGGCCGTGCAGACCCGGAAGGTTGTCAACGGTCTGGTCCTTGAGTGCCACTACTCGTCGGCGCTCTGCCATCTCGGCAACGTCTCCTTCCTCCTCGGCAAGGAGAAATCCAACACCGCTCTGGCCGAAGCCATCAAGGCCGACGTCAACACTAAGGATACCTTCGCCCGCGTGATGGATCACCTCAAGGCCAACGAAATCGACACCGCGAAGACCAACACCGTCGTAGGCCCGCTCCTGAAGATCGACGCCAAGACTGAGATGTTTACGGGCGCCGAAAAGGAAATCGTCGCTGCCGCCAACAAGAACCCGTTGCGGATGCGCGCCGGCCGCGGTGCCTTCAAAATTCCGGTCATGCAGGGCGCGACCGTCGCGGCGTCGTAAGACGGGCCGCGCGATCGTTCGCTGCAAGCACTTCAGCCCCGCGCCTAAAAAGCGCGGGGCTTTTTTGTGATTTCTTTTGTAGGGCTCGACCTTGGTCGATGCCCGGCTGGCGTTTCGCCTGAAACGGCCTGACCAAGGTCAGGACCTACAGTCCAGAAATTTCGGGACGTTGGTCCTACTTCGTTGCGTCCGCATACGCCTCCATGCCCACGCACGAGCACACGAGGTTGCGGTCGCCATAGACGTTGTCCACGCGGCCGACCGCGGGCCAGAACTTGCTCGCGCGCGTGTGTTGGTCGGGAAACGCCGCGAGTTCGCGAGCATAGGGACGGTCCCACTTGTCCGCGCAGACGACCTTGGCGGTGTGCGGGGCGTGCTTGAGCGGGTTGCTGGCCTTGTCGGATTCACCGTGGGCGACGGCCTGCATCTCGCCGTGGATGGCGATGAGCGCGTCGCAGAAGCGGTCGAGCTCGGCCTTCGACTCGCTCTCCGTGGGCTCGATCATCAGGGTGCCGGGCACGGGGAACGAGAGGGTGGGCGCGTGGTAGCCGTAATCCATGAGGCGCTTGGCGGCGTCCTCGGCTTCGAGGCCGTGCTTCTTCCACCCGCGCAAATCGACGATGCACTCGTGCGCAATCAGGCCGGCGTTGCCGCGGTAGAGCACGGGGAAAAATCCATCAAGGCGGCGCGCGACGTAGTTGGCGTTGAGGATCGCCTTCTTGGTCGCCTCGGTCAGGCCGTCGGGCCCCATCATGCGGATATACATCCAAGAGATGACGAGGATGGAGGCGGAGCCGTAGGGCGCGGCGCTCACGGCGCCGATCTGGGTGTTGGCGCTGAAAACGTGGCCGGGGAGGAAGGGCGCGAGGTGCTTCGCCACGCCGATCGGGCCCATGCCGGGACCGCCGCCGCCGTGGGGGATGCAGAAGGTCTTGTGGAGATTCAGGTGGCAGACGTCGGCGCCGATGTGACCCGGCGAGGTGAGGCCCACCTGCGCGTTCATATTGGCCCCGTCCATGTAAACCTGGCCGCCGTGCGCGTGGATGGTGGCGCAGATGTCCTTGATCGCGGTCTCGAACACGCCGTGGGTCGAGGGATACGTCACCATGAGCGCCGCGAGGTCGGCGGCGTGCGCCATCGCCTTGGCGTTGAGATCGGTGAGGTCGATGTTGCCGTTGGTGTCGCAGGCGACGGGCACGACCTTGAAGCCGCACATCGTGGCGGTGGCGGGGTTGGTGCCGTGCGCGCTCGCGGGGATGAGGCAGATGTTGCGCCGGCCCTCGCCGCGCGACTCGTGCCACGCGCGGATGACGAGCAGCCCGGCGTATTCGCCCTGCGAGCCGGCGTTGGGCTGGAGCGACACGGCGGCGAAGCCCGTGATTTCGCTGAGCCACGTCTCGAGATCGCGGAAAAGCTGCGCGTAGCCGCGCGTCTGCTCCACGGGGGCAAACGGATGCAGCGCGCCAAACTCCGGCCACGACACGGGGAACATCTCGCTCGTGGCGTTGAGCTTCATCGTGCACGAGCCGAGCGAAATCATCGAGTGGACGAGCGAGAGATCCTTGGCCTCCAGTCGCCGGATGTAGCGGAGCATCTCGTGCTCGGTGTGGTAGCGCGCGAAGGTCGGATGCGTGAGGAACTCGCTGGTGCGGGCGTGCGGGGCGGGGAAGGCGGTGAGTTGAGAGCTGAGAGCTGAAAGCTGAGAGCTTGAGCCAAACAAGCCGAGCAAGGTGGAGACGTCCTCGGCACTCGTCGTCTCATCGAGCGAGAGGCCCACGGTGCGCGCATCGATGCGACGGAGGTTGAGCTTCTGGGCCGCGGCGGCCGCGTGGATTTTCTCCGCGTCGACTCCGTCGATCGTGAGCGTGTCGAAGACCGGCTCGGCATTGAGCTTTGCGCCCGTCGTGCGCAGGCCGGCGGCGAGCACCTCGGTGAGGAGCTTCACGCGCCGCGCGATTTTCCTCAGGCCCGCGGGCCCGTGATAGACGGCATACATCGAGGCCATCACGGCGAGCAGCACCTGCGCGGTGCAGATGTTGCTCGTGGCCTTGTCGCGGCGGATGTGCTGCTCGCGCGTGCCGAGCGCAAGGCGCATCGCGGGATCGCCTTGCGCATCCTTGGAGACGCCGACGAGGCGGCCGGGCATCTGGCGCTTGAACGCATCCTTCGTCGCGAGGAAGCCCGCGTGCGGACCGCCGAAGCCCATCGGCACGCCGAAGCGCTGCGCCGAGCCCACGGCCACATCCGCCCCGAACTCCCCCGGCGCGCGCAGCAGCGTGAGCGCGAGCAGATCGGCGGCGACGATGGTGAAGGCGCCCGCGGCGTGCGCGGCGGCGAAGAATTTTTCGTAGTCGTGGATCGAGCCCGTGGTGTCGGGGTATTGCACGAGAACGCCGAAGCAGTCGGCGGTCGGCGCAAAGGTGCGGTGGTCGCCGACGATGACTTCGACGCCGAGGGGCGTGGCGCGCGTGCGCACGATGTCGATTGTCTGCGGATGGCAGTTTTCGGAGACGAAGAACCGGCGGGGCGTCTCGGCCGCGCTGTCCTTGAGCCGGTGGCACATCATCATCGCCTCGGCGGCGGCCGTGCCCTCGTCGAGCATCGAGGCCCCCGCGATCTCGAGGCCCGTGAGATCGCAGACCATCGTCTGGAAATTGAGCAGCGCCTCGAGGCGGCCCTGCGAGATCTCCGCCTGATAGGGCGTGTAGGCGGTATACCAGCCGGGGTTCTCGAGGATATTGCGCTGGATCACCGGAGGCACGTGCGTGCCGTGGTAGCCGAGGCCGATGCAGCTGCGGAAAACCTGGTTCTCTCGCGCGAGGCCGCGTAGGGCGGCCAGCGCGCCGCTCTCGCCGAGCGCGGCGGGCAGGTTGAGCGCGCCGCGCCGGATCGCGGGCGGCACGGCGGCGTCGGCCAGCGCCTCGAGCGACGCGTAGCCCAGTGTGGCGAGCAGGGCCGCCGTCTCCGCGGGATCGTCGCCGTGGTGGCGGCGGGCAAATGTGTCGGTCGGGGCCAGGAGTTCGCTAAGCGTGGACATGCGAGGAAAGGCGCACGCTAGGACGGACCCCGGATCGCGCAACCGCGATTTGGCGGCCCACCTGGCCGGCGCGGCGCGGTGTCTGTCACACGAATGTTGCCTCTGCGCCTCGCCGCTGTCACGGCAGTGACGGACAGTTCTTCTTTCCCATGAACCCGACCCTCGCGTCCGCCCCCGCCCGCCGTGTCCTGCGGCTTTGTCTCGCCCTGCTCGCCGGAGTGGCGTGCGCCTTCGCCGCCGATGCGCCGGCCCGCGGCCCAGGCCCGATCCCGACAAACGACGAGGTCGTTTCCCTGCAAAATTTCGTCGTCACCGGCTCCAACATCCAACGCCTCGATCTGGAGAAGGTCGTCCCGATCACCGTGATTGATCAGGATGCGATGACGGCCCGGCAGGCGCTGCTGCCGGTGGACATGCTGACGTCTTTGCCTTCCGTCGTGAATCTCCCCGAAAACGAGACGCGCCTCGGCTCTTCCGGCGCGCGCGGTGACAACGCGAACATCAACCTCCGCAACCTCGGCGCCACCGGCACGCTCATCCTCGTCAACGGTCGCCGCATGGCGATCAACCCGATGACCGCCGGCCTCTCGCAGGCGGTGAACGTCAACCAGCTCCCCACGCAGGGCATCGAGCGCATCGAGGTGCTGCGCGACGGCGCGTCCGCCATCTACGGTTCCGACGCGGTCGGCGGCGTGATCAACTACGTGCTCAAGCGCTCCTTCAACGGCGCCGAGGTCACGCTGCGCTACGGCCACCCCGAGCATGGCGGCGGCGCGAGTTCGCAGGCGACGCTCACCTTCGGCACGAGCTTCGCGGGCGGCCGTGGCCGTCTGTTCGGCACCGTCGAGGCGCTCTACCGCGAGGCGATTTTCCTGCGCGACCGCGATTTCAGCGTCACCTCGAATCTCTCCGCGCAGGCGCCGCCACCCTTCAACACGGTCGGCGGTCCTTTCGATGCCCGCACCGCGCGCGGTCGCTGGCCGATCTTCCGGCTCGGCACCGCCACGGCCAGCAACTGGTTCCGTCCGGTCAACGGCACGCCCACGCTCACCACGGCTGCGCCGTCCTTCGCCGCCAATCCGGAATTCTATCTCGATCTCAATGAATTCGGCATGGCCGCACCGCGCATGGCGCGCGCGAATTCCTTCGTCTCCGTCGAATACGACGTGAACCCGCGCCTCACGGCGTTCGCCGATTTCTCCTATTACCAGGCTGAATCGACGATGGTCCGCCAGCCCCTCGCGCTCAATGCTCCGACGTCGGACAAGCTCGCCGTCATGGCGATCGACAATCCCTACAATCCCTACGGCTCGCGTTTCTACAGCGCCACCGGCGCGCCCAACGTCGACGGCACGCCGCGCCTCACCGGCGCGCCGCGCACCGTGAGCCTCGTCTCGGTCACCCTGCCCGATCTCGGGGTGGAAAAAATCACGACGAAGGCCGATGTCGTGCGCTTCGCCGCCGGCCTGCGCGGTAAGCTCGGCGACACGTGGACGTGGGAGACCTCAGGTTTCTACAACCAAGTCAAAGGCGAGGACGAAGCCTTCCCCGACGTGCGCGAGAGCAAGCTCCAGCAGGCGCTCGCGCGCACCGATGCCACGGCCTACAATCCTTTCGGATACACGTTTCGCGTGCAGAACGGCGCGGTCGTCGCCGACCGTCCTTACACGAATCCCGCGTCGGTCGTGGACTCGTTTGCCGCGGTCTTTGCCCGCAACGCCGAGAGCTCGATCGCAAGCGGCGATCTGCGCGTGACAGGCCGCCTCCTCAAGTGGTGGGGCGGCGACATCATGACCTCGCTCGGCGGCGAATACCGCAGCGACAAGCTCGACGACCTGCGCCCTCCGTTCAGCGGCGAGAATCCCCCCGGCTCCGGCCTTGAGACCACCGACAACGACTTCCTCCTGCACCCGCCGCGGCCCGATGTGATCGGCGACCGCACCATCTCGAGCTTCTACGCCGAGTTTGTCGTGCCACTCGTCGCCGCCGAGCGGCGCGTGCCGTTCGTCAACACCCTCGAACTCACCACTTCCGCGCGCCACGAGCGTTACAGCGATTTCGGCAACACCACGAAACCGAAGATCGGCCTTAACTGGCGCCCGCTGTCGTGGCTCATGTTGCGCGGCTCCTACAACGAGGGCTTCATGGCCCCGAGCCTCGCCGCGCTCTTCACGAGCCCGCGCTGGACGATCTCCGCCGGGGCCGGCGACATCGACACCTATCGCAATCCTGTGACCGCCGAGGGTGCCTATGTGCAGCGCACGTATTTCGGCGGCAACCCGGCGCTCAAGGCCTCCGAGTCCAAGGGCAAGACTTTCGGCGTCGTGCTCGATGTGCCCGGCATCAAGGGCCTGAGCGTGACCGCCGACCACTGGCGCATCGAGCGCACCAACCTCCTCGGCCAGCGCAGCACCGCGCAGATCCGCGCCAGCGATGTCACCTTGCTCCAAGCCTACACCAAGGCCCAGCTCGCCGCCGGCCGCACCATCTCCCAGATCGATCTCGGGAGCGGCACCGCGAATTACAAGGGGGACCCCGATGTCGCGCGCTATCCTGTCACGCCGGAGGATGCAGCCGCGTTTGCGCCCTACAACGCCGCCAACCCCGGCAACCAGCAGGCCGTCGCCGGCAAGATTTTTTCCGTCAACCAACCGTTCATCAACGTCGCCACCAGCGATCACGAGGGCGTCGATCTGGGCCTGCGCTACGTGCTGCCTAAACTTCCGTTCGGCAACGTGGTGCTCAACTCTGAGTGGGCCTACCTCGTGAAATCGCGCTCCGTGCAGCGGCCCGCCAATCTGCCCGCGATCGAGAACAACGATCTCAACGTCAACGGCGCTTCCCGCTGGCGCGGCACGACCAACGTCGCGTGGCGCCGCGGTGCGTGGACCGCCAACCTCGGGGCCTACTACGTCGGTCCATCGCAGGATGGCGCGAGCACGTCGCAGGCCGTGTGGGAATCGCTCGGCCGGCCGGCCTACATCGCGCGGCATTTCACCGGCGGGCAGTTCGTCTATCGCTACATCGTTTCCTCCACGATGACCTACAACGCCACGCTCGGCTACCGCTTCGGCGCGGAATCGGCGCGGTGGCTGCGCGGCAGCCGGGTGCGCCTTGGCATCGTGAACCTCACCGACAAGGAGCCGCCGCTCGCCTCGGGCGGCTTCGGCTACAGTCCCGGCGTGAGCCAGAACCTGCTCGCCGGCCGCACCTGGTCGCTGGAGATCGCGAAGCCGTTCTGAGGCGCGTCCCGGGTAGCGCGGGCGTCCCTGCCCGCCCGCCTTCCCCGCGGGCTGTAATCGGGAATTGTTTCCGCTGGCGGGGCCGTTCTGTTAGCCGCGCATGACGACCAAGCAAGAACGCGCCGCGTGGATCGACCGCCGTCTCGCGGAGCTCTACCCCGCGACACCCGTGCCGCTCGACCATCGCGACGCGTTCACGCTGCTCGTCGCCGTCCTGCTCTCCGCGCAATGCACCGACAAGCGTGTCAACCTCACCACGCCCGCGCTCTTCGCCCTCGCCGACACGCCGCACAAAATGGCCGCCCTCACCGTCGCGCAGATTGACGCCATCGTGCGCCCCTGCGGCCTCGCCCCGCGCAAGGCCGAGGCGATCGCGGGGCTCTCGCGGATTCTCTTGGAGAAACACGGCGGCGCGGTGCCGCGGACCTTTGCGGAGCTCGAGGAGCTGCCGGGGGTGGGGCACAAGACCGCGAGCGTGGTCATGGCGCAGGCCTTTGGCGTGCCGGCGTTTCCCGTGGACACGCACATCCACCGCCTCGCCCAGCGCTGGAAGCTCACGAGCGGGAAAAACGTGGAGCAGACCGAGGCCGACCTGAAGAAACTCTTCCCACGCGACCATTGGAACGCCCTGCACCTGCGGATCATTTTTTATGGGCGCGAGCACTGCACCGCCCGCGGCTGCGACGGCACGGGGTGCGAAATCTGCCGCACGGTCGCCCCGGATCGAAAGCGGCCTGTCATCACGAAAAAATGACCGAGGGCTGGGTCGAGGTGGGTCAACGCGCTCCACCGCAAGGCCGCGCGAGGCCGTCCTCGAAAACGGGATTGATTCGCCCGCGGGGGCTGTCCACGTTCCCGCCCTCAGGACGGACGCTTAGCTCAGTTGGTTAGAGCACCTGCTTCACACGCAGGGGGTCGCCGGTTCGAGTCCGGCAGCGTCCACCATCGTTCCCGAGATGAAGCGATGAGGCGAGGTGGCGTGGGTTGGCGCTCCCGATCGAGCCTCATTTCGCGGTCTTCACCATGATCGCATTCTTCACGTCGGTCACGCCTGGCACCGCTTTTGCCAGTTCCTCGGCGCGCGCCTTTTGCTCGGCCGTGTCCACGAATCCCGCGAGCTGCACGATGCCCTTGAAGGTTTCCACGCTGATATCGAAGGCCTTCACCAAGGGATCGCGCACATGGGCCGTCTTGACCTTGGTGGTGATGGCGGCGCCGTCGAGATACTCGCCGGTGCTTTCCTTGGTTGGGGTGCTCGCGCAGCCGGCGAAGGCGAGGGTCAGGATGAGGGCGAGAGGCAGGAGGATTCGTTTCATGCGCGTGGGGTTTGGTTTATGGATGGGTATGAAAACCGTGCAACGGCGGGGTTCCATGCCGAAGTTTGCCGGGCTTGCCTTGCGTGGGCCGTCGCGGAGCGTGAATCCCATGGACTGCCGCCCCGGCTGCGGCGCGTGCTGCATCGCGCCCTCGATCTCGTCGCCGATCCCCGGCATGCCGCACGGCAAGCCGGCGGGTGTGCGGTGCGTGCAGTTGCTGCCAGATTTGCGCTGCGCGCTTTTCGGCCAGCCCGAGCGCCCGGCCGTCTGCGCGAGCCTGCGACCGAGCGAGGGCATGTGCGGCGTCGATCGTCTGGAGGCGTTGCGCGCGCTAGGTGCTCTCGAACTGGCTACGGCGCCGACATGAGCGGCGTTCCGGCTACGCGCTAGCATCGAAATCAGAGTTTCGTGGTGTCGTGATCTGGCGGCCATGGAGGCGGCAGATTTTTGTCGAAGAAAAGTCGATGAAAGCGAATGTGCTCTGTCTGAGGTTACCCCGATTCTCGCTCGCCAGCATTTTTGCGCCCGACAACTACGCAGCGCCTCGGGGCGATACTTGTGGTGCAGCATGCGTTGACCCGGAGACTGTCACGCCCTTGCAGGCGATAAATGCGACCCAAGGACCTTTCGTTACCACCCGATTCAGATGCAGGGCCCGCTCCATGCTCGACCATAGCGGGACAAACGGCGAGTTGCTGTCGCGACGAAAAGGGCCCCAGCAAAATGACTCCTCGTCCAGCACCTTAAATCCCGATTCGGTTAGCTGCTCCTTGAAGCTTCCATAGGATGCCCGATAGAAGCGCGCGTGCCCCTCGCGTCCAATGAGGTGCTCTTTGCGGCGAGACACCACGCCCCGGAGAGAGTGACCGTTGATGAAAACCCCGACCAAAAGGCCACCATCAGTGAGGACCCGACGGGTTTCCCGAATGAACCACGCGGATTCGATCACCGGGACGACCTCGATACACAGAAGTAAATCGATCGCGGCATCGCCACAAGGGAGGAATTCGTCGCGCGGCGAGGCCAGCACGCACTTAGCAGTGGGAATTCTTCGCTGGCAAAGGGACAAATCATCTGCGTCCACATCGATGCAGGTCATGTCCCATCCTCGATCAGCGAGGAGCTGTGACCAACGCCCGCCACCACAGCCTACCTCAAGCGCCTTTCCGACCTTTCCAAGCAGGTTCCACGCACGCATTATAGTCCGCCGCTCTATGTCTGCGAGATAACGCCCCCATGTCGTAGTTTCGCCAATCCGCTCCCACCGGGTCATTTCATTGCCGTTCAACACACGGGTGGCAGACCGGTTGCAACAGTAGATGTGTCGGCGGCGCGTGGATTAAAACCCTCGCGTGCCATAAATAATCGCGGGTAAGGTCGGATTCGCCCCCGGCCACTATTCCCCGCAGTCCACAGCCCGGCAGGTCAAAACGAAGATCAAGCTGGCATCCCCCGAGCCCCGCCAATAGTCCGCGCTGTTCACCCAACGACCGCCGCAGGACGATCAGTGGATATGACTGAACCCGACGCCAGGCCTCGACGTTTTGACAGCCGGGAGGAGGGAACTGAATCTTCAGCAGCAAAGGGGATTCCTCAGCCTCCAGTTGAGCGATTCGTGCCACGGCAGTCTCAATCTTCTCCGTTTTCACAGCAACGACCCTCTTAAAGCATTACCAGTTACTGACAGTAATAACACGGAAAGGGCGGGACTGGGGTAGGCTAGCGAGCTTGCGCCGTGGCGCGTCGCGGGCATGGACTGCCGCCCGAGCTGCGGCGCGTGCTGCATCGCGCTCTCGATCTCGTCGCCGATTCCCGGCAGGCCGCACGGCAAACCGGCGGGCATCCCGTGTGTGCAGCTCACGCCCGACCTGCGCTGCGCGCTCTTCGGTCAACCTGAGCGCCCGGCCGTGTGCGCGAGTCTGCGGCCGACGGAGGCGATGTGCGGCGCGGATCGGGCAGCGGCGCTGGCGTGGCTCGCGCGGCTTGAAACCCTGACGAATCCCTAGACGCTCCCGCTCATGGCCAAAGCCGAAACCGCCCCCACGATTATCTTCTCGATGCTCGGCGTCTCGAAGAAGATCGAGCGCAAGGAGATCCTCCGCGACATCTCGCTGTCGTTTTACTACGGCGCGAAGATCGGCGTGCTCGGGCTCAACGGCTCCGGCAAATCCTCGCTCCTTCGCATTCTCGCGGGCCGCGACACCGACATCGATGGGCGGCTGCACTTCGAGCCAGGCTACACGATCGGTTTTCTCGAACAGGAGCCCCACCTCACGCCGGGCTCGACGGTGCGCGCGAGCGTCGAGGAGGGCGTGAAGCACCTCACGGATCTCACCGCGGCCTACGATGCGACGTGGGACGAACTCAACGACGCCATCGACGAGGCCGCGAAGGACGCCATCTCGGCCAAGCAGGGCGAGCTGCAGGAAAAAATCGATGCGCTCGGGGCTTGGGACGTGACGCCGCTCATCGAGCAGGCGATGGACGCGCTGCGCTGTCCCCCGGGTGAGGCCCTCGTGGACAAACTCTCCGGCGGCGAGCGACGCCGCGTCGCGCTCGCGCGGCTGCTGTTGCAGAAGCCGTCAATTCTCCTCCTCGACGAGCCGACCAACCACCTCGACGCCGAGAGCGTCCACTGGCTCGAGCAGCACCTCGCGCGCTACGAGGGCACCGTGATCGCGGTGACGCACGACCGCTACTTCCTCGACAACGTCGCGCAGTGGATCCTTGAGCTCGACCGCGGGCACGGGATTCCGTGGAAGGGCAACTACTCCTCGTGGCTGGAGCAGAAGCAGGCGCGCGCCGCCGTGCAGCAGCGCACCGAGGACAAGCGCTCCAAGGCCATGGCCCGCGAGCTGGAGTGGATCCGCTCCGGCGCGAAGGCCCGGCAGGCCAAGGGCCAGGCCCGCATCAATGCCTACGAGAAGATGCTCAAGGAAAACGTCACCGAGAAGGAGCGCGAGTTTGAGATCCTGATCCCGCCGGGCCCGCGGCTCGGCACGCTGGTCGTCGAAGCGAAGCAGCTCGCCAAGGGCTATGGTGAAAACCTCCTCTTCGAGAATGTGAACTTCTCCCTGCCGCCCGGCGGCATCGTGGGAGTGATTGGCCCCAACGGCGCGGGCAAGACCACGCTCTTCCGCCTCATCATCGGCGTGGAGCAGCCGGACGCCGGCACGCTCCGCGTGGGCGACACCGTGAAGATTGCCCATGTCGATCAGTCGCGCGACACGCTGCCCGACACCGAGACGCTCTGGCAGGCAATCAGCGGCGGCGAAGAGATCATGCGGCTGCCGGGGCGCGAGGTGAACTCACGCGCGTATTGCGCGCAGTTCGGTTTCACCGGCGCGGACCAATCAAAGAAGGTCGGCATCCTCTCCGGCGGCGAACGCAACCGCGTCCACCTCGCACGGCTGCTCAAGGCCGGCGCCAATCTGATCCTCCTCGACGAGCCGACCAACGACCTCGACGTGAACTCCATCCGCGCGCTGGAAGAAGGCCTGGAGAACTACGCCGGCTGCGCGGTCGTGGTGTCGCATGATCGCTGGTTCCTCGACCGCGTGGCGACGCACATCCTCGCCTTTGAGGGCGACAGCACGGTGCAGTGGTTCAACGGCAACTACTCCGCGTATCTCGAGGATTTCCGCCGCCGCAAGGGCAAGGACGCCGATCAGCCGCACCGGATCAAATACCGGAAGCTCGGGCACGGGTGATGCGCGCGATCTCCAACCCATCCGGCCGGCGAGGAACCGGCCTCGCCCCGCCTTCCGCTGCTGGCTGCCGGTGCTGCTGCTGGCGATGACGGCGGTGGCGTCGGCGGCCGAAGCTGATCCGCGCGGCCCGCGGCTCGCGGCCTTGCTGCGCGGGCTGCACGACCGCGGGCTCTTGAACGGGGCGGTGGTGGTGGCGGAGGAGGGCCGCGTGATCTACGAGGCGGGCTTCGGCCCGGCCAACGTGGCCGCCGGCCGCGATTTCACCCCCGACACGCCGGTCGATGGCGCTTCGCTCGCCAAGATGTTTACCGCGGCGGCCATCCTCTTGCTGCAGGAGGAGGGCCGGCTCAGTCTCGACGATGGCGTGCAGCGGCACCTGCCGCCGTTTCCCTACGCCGAGGTGAAGATTCGGCATCTCCTCGCCCACAGCAACGGGCTGCCGGACTATAACTACTTCGATCAGATCGTCCCGAAAGACTCGGTCCGGACGAATCAGGTGCACTTGCAGGTGCTGGCCGAGCGCCGGCCGGCGCTGACGATGCGACCGGGGCATGGGTTCGCCTACAGCAACCTCGGCTACGATCTTGCCGCCATGGTGATCGAACGGGTTTCGGGCTGGATCTACGCGGAGTTTCTGGGGGAGCGCTTTTTTCGCCGGGCGGCGCTGACCTCCGTGTTCGTGCGGCCGGCGCGCCTGGCGGACTGGCGGGGAGTGCGGACCGCCGGCTATCAGGCCGGTCCCGACGGGCTCGCGCTCTTCGACGCGTTGGACAACGAAGGGTTCTACGGTGGGAGTAATTTGTATTTGTCCACGCGCGATCTGCACCGATGGAACCAGGCGTTTTTGCCGCCGGGCGCACTGCCGGGAAAAAATGCGCCCGGTCCCGGCCTGGCTACGGCGACGCTGGACGACGGACGCCGGACGGGCATCAGCCTGCTCAGTTGGTATGCTTCGCCCGAGGGCACGCGTCATTGGTATAGCGGTGATTGGCAGGCGTTCTATGCCGTGGCCTACCGCGACGTGCCGGCGCGCCGCTCGATTTCGTTCATGACCAACAACGCCATGCCGCAATGGCTGCGGCCACGATTGGTGGCGGCGCTGGTCGAGTTGCTGGAGGGACGCGAGCAGGCGGCTTGTCCGGCCCCGGCAATCCGGGAGTTCAAGGCCGACAGCCGGGCGGCGCTGGCTGGCGTCTATGCGGTGGAGAAACTGGGTCAGGTGAGTCTCGAGCTGTCGGCGGAGCGCGCGTTCTGTCGCGTGAACGACGGTCTCAACTACGAGATGTTCATGACCGCGGCCGGTGTGCATTACGTGCCGGGGCTCGATGTCTGGATTTGGTTCGATCGGGCCGGCGAGGCTGCGCTGCGCTGGGCCACAGTCCTGGGTGAATCCCGTGGCCTCCGCCAGCAGGCGGCACCCTGATCCCTAGCCGACCGCACGGGATCATATACCAGAAGCTCGGACACGGCTGAGCGGAGTCAGCGGCCGGCGCGCGTGGCATTACGGCAGCGGCCGGAGGCGGATGTTCCGGAACTTCATTGTGAGGGGCAGGTGTGTGCTGAGGCCGTGTTCCCGGAAACCGGGCTCGCGGCCGTTCAGGCCGTGGACCTGCAGGCCGATGAAACCCGTCGGGTGGGTCTTGAACACGGCTTCGTTGACCAGGTCCTCGATCAAGTGGTCGTTGACCCATGTTTGGATGCGGGGCCCGCGGGCCACGATGCGCAGCTTGTTCCAGCCTTCGGCGCTGAAGTGCGGGTGGCCGGCGGCGATTTTTTCTTTGGACGACAACCAGCCAGTCCCGATGGCTTCGCCGTAGAGCACGCCGGTGGTCGGCTGGCCTGCGTAGTAGCGGCGGATCTCCACCTGGGGGCCGTTCACCCGGCCGGCCCTGGTGTCGTTGGTCTTGCCGGTGCTGACGGGCTTGGTCGTGGAGCGGATTTGGATGCCGGAGTTCGTCACCGGATCGATCATGGTCTCCAGCTCCAGTTCGAAGTCGCCGAATTCGCGCGTGGTGCAGAGGAACGAATTCACCGATGCACTGGATTCGACCGTTCGACCGACGATGGCCCCGTCTTCGACGGAGAAGGTGTGCGCGCCGTTGAGGTGCACCCAGCCGTGCAACGTGGCGCCATCGAACAGGGAGATCCACGCGGTGTCCGCAGGTGCGGAGGGGGCTGTCGCGACGGGCGATTTTTCCACCTCGGGCGATTTCGGCAGCGCAAAGACCAGGATCGAATCCCCGGCTTTGGTGGCGTTCTTGCCGCTGCCACCGGCGGCGATGGCCACGTATTGCCGACCGTCGAGTTGGTAAACGCTCGGGGTGGCATAGCCGCCGGACGGCAGCTGATATTCCCAGAGCACCCGGCCGGTGTGTTTTTCGAAGGCGCGGATTTTTTCGTCGGCGGTGGCGGCGATGAAAATCAGGCCGCCGGAGGTCGCCACGGCTCCGCCGAAGTTCGGCGTGCCGGTATTGCGAATACCCTTGGCGGCGAGCGCGGGGAATTCCCCGAGCGGAACTTTCCAGAGGATTTCCCCCTTCACGAGATCGACGGCGTTCAAAGTGCCCCACGGCGGAGAGATGCCGGGAAAGCCGTTCTGGTCGGTGAAGAGCGCGTAGCCATCGACGGTGTAGCGTTCGGGCGCTTTCGCCGACGCGACGGCGGGGGCTGCGCCCGGCGCGCTTTTCAAAAAGGCCAGCAGTGCGTTCACTTCGGCGGGGCGCAGCTGGGTGAAGGCCGGCATGCTGTTGCGACCTTGGGTGATGATGGCGCGGTTCTCCTCCTCGCTCTTTTGCAGGGGCACCAGGCTCGGCACCAGTGGAGGTGTGCCCTGCCGCGCGGCACCGTGGCAGGCCAGGCAGGCGAGTTCGTAAATCTGCCGGCCGTGCTGCACGGGAGTCAGCGCGGGGCCGCTGCCGGTGGTCCGCCCATAAACCGGTCGCAGGCGGTTGATGGAGGGCAGCTCGTTCACGTTTACGTAAAGGACATTCAACGAGGGATCGAAAGACGCGCCGTGCCACTCCGAGCCGCCGAGGTGGCCGGGCGTCGTAATCGTGCCGCGCAGGCTGGGCGGGGTGAAGAGGGGACCGGAGTCATGCTGCCGAAACCGGTTTAGCGCGAACTGGCGGGCCTCCGGCGTGATGTTCGTCAGGTCAGCCTCGGTGAGTTGTTGCCGGACGAGTGGCGCGGGTTTCAGCGGGATCGGTTGGGTGGGGGCCGTTTCTTCGCCGGGCACGCGGGACTGGGGGACCGGCATTTCGTTGATCGGAAACAGCGATTCGCCGGTGTCCCGATCCAAGACGAAGGTGAAACCCATCTTCGTGAGCTGCACGACGACATCGCGCGATTTTCCGCCCGTGGTGAGGCTCACCAGCATGGGCGCAGGCGGATTATCGTAGTCCCAGAGATCGTGGTGGATGGTTTGGAAGTGCCACTTCCGCGCGCCGGTGGTCGCGTCGAGGGCGATGACACAATTGCCGAACAGATTGTGACCTTTGCGAAACCCGCCGTAGAAATCCTCCGTGGGCGAGCCGGTCGCGACGAAGGCCCAGCCGCGTTTTTCGTCGATGGTGACGCCGCCCCAGGCGTTGGCACCGCCGTAGTTCTCGCCGTCGATCCATTGCCAGGTCTCGTGGCCGACGTCGCCCTTCCGGGGAATGGTGTGAAAGATCCACCGGAGTTCGCCCGTCACGGTGTCGAAGGCCCGGATATGGCCCGGCGAGGCGTCGTAGCTTTCGTTCACGCGCGAGCCGAGGATCAGGAAATTTTTGTAGATGGCGCCGGGCGACGTCATCTCGATGAACACGCCCGCGGGATCGACGCCGAGATTCTCCCGCAGATCGATGAAGCCGCCCTTGCCGAATGTGCCGACCAGCGCGCCGGTCTTCGCGTCGAGGGCGTAAACGCGCTCGCGCACGAAGTGAAAAATGCGTTCGCCTTCCGCGCCCTTCCAATAGGTGACGCCGCGGTTCCGTAGCCGAATGACGGTGCCGTTGTTGTGCTTCGCCGGATCGAAGGCCCAGAGTTCGCGGCCCGTGCGCGCATCGAGGGCCACGGCCTTCATGCTCGGCGTCGTCACATACATGACACCGTCCACGACGATGGGGTTGGCATGCATGGTCGAGCGTTGGCTCGCATCGCCGGTGCGGTAATGCCACGCGGGCTCGAGCCGGTGGACATTGGTGGCGTTGATCTGGGCGAGGTCCGCATATTGGCCGCCACCGGGATCACCGCGATGGACGCTCCAGTTGACGTTGGCCGGGGCGGCGGCGTCCACGGTCTGCGTCGCCGCCGCGATGGTGCCAGCCACCATCAAGCGAGCGAGGGACGAGAACGCGGCGGAAAGAGGGATATTCATTGAGGTCAGATTCTACGCCTGCGCGATGAGCGTGCAGCGAAAGGATCGGCCGAGCCTTCACTGCAAGGCCCCAGACCTCCGGTCAGGCCGGCGCGAGGGAAAGAGGGGGCGGAAATCAGAAGTTCAGCTTGGCGGAGAGGGTGTAATTGCGAGGGATGAGGTAAGAGAGATTGCCGGGGACGGTGACCCGCGCCGGCGACGAGATGTCGGTGCGCGGGCGCAGGTTCGTGGCGCTGGTGCCGACCACGCCGCCGCTGCTGCCGTAGATCGGGGCGCGGCGGTTGAAGAGGTTGTCGATGTTGAGGTCGAGCTGGAGGCTGCGGCCTTCCTTCAGCTTGAAACTGTAGGAGAGGCTGGCGACGCCCCGATAGTAGGACGGAGCATAGACGGAGGTGCCGGCGTCCACGCTGGGGTCGTCGATGGCGGTGGCGGGGTTGGCGGGGTTGACGATGGTGTCGCTGCCGCGGTAGCCGACGACCTGCCCGCCGCGATAGTTGAGGCCGGCGCCGACCCGGAGGCCCTTCAGGCGGCCGCTTTGGAAGCGGTAGTCCGTGGCGAGGTTGCCGACCCAACGGCTGCTGCCCTGCGATTCCTGCGGGACAAGGCCCGTGGTGTTGGGGATGACGGTGTCGATGAGGTTGTTCCAGCCGTTGACGGCGGCTTGCACGCGCTGCTGGTTGATCTTCGTGGGCTCGTTGAGGGCGGGGTTGATGAAGGCGTCGTTGTTGGCGTCGATCAAGATGCCGGCATCGGCGAGGATCTGGCGGGAGATGGCATCCTGCGATTTGAAGTAGGCGATGATGTCGGGATACTGGTCGCGCACGAGGGCCTTGGTGTTGCCGGCGTTGAGGATCATGCGCCAGGCGCGGGTGAAGTTGGCGGTGAGCTCAAACTCGTAGCCCTTGGTCTCGGAGGTGACAGTGGACCAGACGTTCTGCGGGAAGCGGGCGACGTTGCGGGCGTTGCGGCCGACGGGGCTGAGGTCGCCGACGACGGGCGCATCGGAGATGGCGTTGTAGGCGCCGTTGAAGCCGGCGGGCGAGAGGACGGAGGTGCCGGCCTGGAAGGAGTTGAAGTGTCCGATGCTCAGTGAAAGGCGGCCGTTGGGCAGGGTGACGCGCAGGCCGTAGTCCTTGCCGCGCGAGCTGGTGGGCGGGACGAGGGTGCCGTCCACGCGCTGCTGGGGGGCGGTGAGGTTGAAGGTCTCGGCGACGTTGGAATAAATGCCGAGCCAGCGGGTGACGTTGATGACGCCGCCGACGGTGAAGGTGTTGATGATCGGGGAGAGGGCGGGGGAATCGTAGTCGTCGCGAAAGCGGTCGTTGGCGTATTGGGGCTGGGGGAGGTTGGCACCGTTGATGTTGGCGCGGGGGCGCACATCGGCAATCTGGGCGGGGCCGACGGCGACGCCCGCGGCGTTCTTGGGCGTGTATTTCAGATCGAAGTAGTCCTTGGGCGGATCTTGGCGGAAGATCAGCGAGGTGCCGTCCCAACCGGCGGGCATGTCGCCGGGGGAGAGGACGCGCTTGTCGGCGATGGTGGCGAAGTCCCGGCGGAAGGCGCCGATGAGGACGAGACGGTTCTTGAAGAGGTCGAGGTTGCCGGCGGCCTGGAGGAATTTGTATTCGCGGAGGCTGTTGCGGTTGTTGTCCTCGCGGCGGGTGTCGAACATCCAGGTGGGCGTGACCGTCTCGGTGAGCCCGGTGACGGGGTTGACGAGCGTGACCGGCGTGCTGGGGGGCGGGGCGTAGTTGCGGTTGGGCTGGTCCGAGTAGAAGCGGGTGTAGATCGCGTATTCGCTGTATTCGAGATTATCGACCCAGCTGCGGGCGTCGGGCGCGCGGCTCTTCAGCGGGAGGAGGAGGGTGCGGGCGCGGGCGACGGTCTTGTGCTCGGTCATGCCGGCCATGCCGCTGAACTGGAATTTTCCGAAGCGGGTGTCCTTGATGTAAACGGCTTGGGCACGGGCGCTGCGCATCTTGTTCGTCCGGAGATTCTGATATTCCATGAACTCCATGAAAGGGTGCAGAAAGTTCGGATTGGCGCCGCCGCCGGGGAGTGTGGAATCGATGTCGATGTAGATGTCCTGGCCACCGCGGCGGGCGAGGCCGGTCTGGCCGTTGGTGTCGCCTTCATTGATGTCGCCGGCGAGTTCGATGAAGAGGCCGCCGCCGACCTTGTAGTTGGCGACGAGAGAGAGGTCCTTGGATTTTTCGGTGAAGGTCGGAAGCTTGTTGGACCACACCGTGGTGGATTCGCGGGTGGGGATGGTGAAGTATTTCGAGCCGGCGAGGGCGCGCGCGTAGCGGTCGGCGGGGACGCCGAAGTTGTCGTCCACCATGGCTTGATTGTTGATGCTGAAGCTCGGGGTGCGGATGGGCACGCCGTTAATCAGGTTGGTCAGGGTGATGTTGGTGTTCTGGGCGGCACCTTTGGTCACGTAGCGGTTCTCGAAGTTGAGCACTCGACCACCAAAGCCTGGATGTGTGACCCAGCGCATGCCGGAGCGAACGATGCCCGCGGCGGCGAGCTGAGCGTTGGTGGGCAGCGTGGTCGGGATATTGCTGAACGTCGTGGTGCCGTCCCAGGCGGAGAGGCGGTCGCGGAGCGAAGTCGTGCCGCGCAGTTCCCGGCTGCGGCCGTATTCCGCCTCGGCGCGGAGCGTGAGGCGCGAGGTCGGCTGATAGGTGGCGGCGAGGTGGGCGCCGTAGCGGTCTTTCCACTCGTTGTCGCGCCACGTGTCGGACTGGTCCCAGACGACGTTGGTGCGGACGGCGAATTGCCGGTTGAGCGCGTGGTTGGCGTCGGCGGTGAAGCGGTAGCGATTGTAGCTGCCGAGCTGGATGCGGGCGCTCTGAAAATTCTTGGAGACGTCGGCCTGCTTCGTGACGGAGTTGACGGTGCCGCCGACCCCGCCGGCGCCGAAAAGCACGGCGTTGGGGCCGCGGCCGTAGTCCACGCGGTCGAGATTGTAGCTATCGGCCGTCATGATGAACGGGAAAAAATTCCGCGTGGGGAGGCCGGTCGCCACGCCGCGCGTGCGCAGGCCGCCGTTGCCGACCGAAGTGCCAAAGGCGCGGTTTGTGCCGTCGGCATCGATGACGGTGCTGTTGACGGACCACTGGGTGGCCTCGGCGACATCGGTCAGGTTGAAGGCCTCGAGGAATTCCGCCGTGACGACGGAGTAGGCCACGGGTGTGTCTTTCAGCGCCGTGGCGATGCGGCCGCCGGCGAGCGAGCTGGCGGCGACGAAGCCGACGTCCTTCTCCGCGCTGACAGTAAAGGGCGTGAGGGTGACGCGTTCGTCGCGATCGGTGCCTCCGGCCGGGGCTGTGGCGGTCTGGCCATGCGACGTGCCGAGACCGAGCCAGAGGCAGGCGGTGGCGGCAGCGACACGGATCAAGGCGGTTGGGGTGGGGCGGTTTTTTGCAGTCATGGGGGGTGAAGGAGGCAAGGGAGGGATCGCCGAACACAAGAAGGCGGAACCTGCCTTGCGGGGTGTGCCAAGGGCTGGGGAGGTTTGGGTGTAGTGCGAGAGTGCGGCGTGAAGCAACGCCGAACTCGGTTTCTGCCCCACGGGGCGGAAACCCATCTTGTCCGTTGCGGAATAGGCCGGCCTGCGCAGGCTCTCATGGTCATGAAAAGCCCCGCTTTCCTCTTCGTCCTCTGTTCATTCCTCCCTCTCTCCATGCATGCTGCCGCTCCCAAACTCGAATCCCTCGTCCTCGGTGGCGGCTGCTTCTGGTGCACCGAGGCCGCCTATGAAATCCTGCCCGGG
The DNA here is from genome assembly GCA_030693515.1 of Opitutaceae bacterium. GTDB lineage: Bacteria > Verrucomicrobiota > Verrucomicrobiia > Opitutales > Opitutaceae > ER46. The sequence goes on along the minus strand of JAUYAK010000075.1, from coordinate 19,383 downwards.
GTGAAGGATGTCGTGAGCGGCTATGCCGGCGGCCATGTCGCCAACCCCACTTACGAGCAGATCGGCACGAAGCGGACCGGTCATGCCGAGGTGATCAAAATCGATTACGATCCGGCGGTGGTCTCGCTCGAGAAACTGCTCGATTACTTCTGGCACGTGCACAACCCCACGCAGGTCGGCGGGCAGGGCAACGACCACGGGCCGCAATACCGCTCCATCATCCTCTACGCTTCACCGGAGCAAAAAGCCGCCGCGGAAAAATCGAAGGCCAAGGCCGCGCAGGAATTCCGCGACCCGATCACGACCGAGATTGTGGCGTTGGAAAAATTCTGGGTCGCGGAGAACTACCACCAGGACTATTTCCGCCTGAATCCCAACGCCGGCTACTGCGCCTACGTGATCGCGCCGAAGGTGAAGAAGCTGAAGACGCAGATCGCGGCGGAGAAGAAGTAGCCGCGCGGCCTTAGGCCCCCCGCGGCAGCACGAACAGCAGCACGGCCACGATATGGCAGGCGCTGCCGCCCAGCGCGAAGGCGTGGCGCATCACCTGGTGGTAGCGCACCCGCTGCCAAATTTGAAACGCCGCGCCGCACGCATAGCACAGGCCGCCGGCGAGCAGCAGCCAGACCGCGCCCTGCGGCACGGTCGAGACGAGCGGCTTCAGCGCGATGAGCGCCACGAGCGCGAGCAGCAGATAGGCGCCGCGTGATACGAACTGCATCCGGCCTGGCCAGAACAAGCGCGCGCCGGCGCCGACGGCGCACAGGCCCCACACGACGCCGATCAGACTCCAGCCCCACGCGCCGCCGACCCCGCGGAGCAGAAAGGGCGTCGCCGTGCCCGCGATCAGGAGGAAGATGGCGCCGTGGGTGTAGCGGTGGAAGACCTCGCGCCAGTGGGCCGGGCGTTGCTTGCGGAAGCTTGCGAACGCCGCATAGACGGCGACCAGCCCCGCGCCGAAGAGAATCGCGCCGGCCAAATCGCGTCCGCCGCCGCGCAGCGCGGCGAAGACCACGAGCAGCACGAACGCGGCGATGCTGGCGGCCAGCCCGGCGCCATGAGTGAGGGTGTGGGCGATTTGCTCGCCGCGGGTGTAGACAGCGGGGGCCGCCTTGGGCGCGGCGGCGGCGCGGCGCGCTTTCACGAGCGCATCGCTCTTGGCGTCGCACCAGCGGATGAGCGCGACCGGGCGCGGGCTCGCAAACTCGTTCGCCTTCCACTCCGTGCCGGTGACGTAGAGCGACTTGGGCAGAATGAACGTGCCGAACACCCAATCAAACACGGGCAGCGTGAAGAAGCCCGAGATGGCCTCGTTGCAATCGATCACGGCGTGGTGGCGGAGGTGGAAGCTGTAAACCTTGCGCCAGAACCAGCCGAAGGTGCGGTGCTCAATGAGCGGCGCCCAGCGCTCGAACGACCAGTGCTCGATCGCGTGGAAAATCTCGTAGAGCGCGAGGGCGAACGCGATCGCGGCAAAGCCGCCGAAGAACCACGGCATCGCGGGCGTCAGCGCCTGCAGGACGATCAGGATCGGCGTGAGGAGCAGGGCGAAGATGGCCAGCGTATACCACGGGAAGAACGAAGCCTCGCCCTGCTCGGGCGTCGTGACCGGGTAAACGTTTTCGACATACGGCACCTCGCGGCCGGATGAGGTGTAGCGCTTGCCGATGCGCGTGAGCGAATGGTGGAGCGTGTGCTGCTTGTAGAAGCGGCTGAGAAAGGGAATCACAGGCTTGTGCAACACGTAGCGGTGAAAGAAGAACTCGAAGAAACACGTGCCGAGATGGATCGTGAGGAACGCCGCGCCGAAGCCCAGCGCGCCGCCGCTGAGCTGCGCCTGCCACACCGCGTCGGGCGCGACGAGCTTCAGCAATCCGGCCAGCGCGCCGAGCGACACGGCAATCGTGAAGAGGAAGAGCGGGAGCGAAAACTGTTCTTCGACGCGGCCGCGGGTGGGGGAATTATCGGACATGAGTCCTCAGCATCGGCCCCGCCGGTGGCCGGGGCAACCGCCGAATCGGGATTCTCTGAGGAAAAAGATCGAACGGTTCGACATCGGCGCGGGGCGCGATTGTCGTCTCGCGCCATGTCCACCGGGAAAGCCCCGCGAGTCTCCGTCGTCCTGCCGGTGCGCAACGCCGCGGGCACGGTGGCGCGTGCGATTGCGAGTATCCGCGAGCAGACTTTTCCCGACTGGGAGCTGATCGTGGTGGACGATGGATCGACGGACGGGACGCGCGGGATCGTGCGCGAGGTGGCGGGCGGCGAGCCGCGGATGCTCGTCCTCGAACAGGACCATGCGGGCGTCGCCGCGGCGGCGAATGCGGGCGCGGCGGTGGCGCGCGGTGAGTTCATCGCACGCATGGATGCGGACGACGTGTCGCACCCCGAGCGGCTCGCGGCGCAGGTGGCGTTTCTCGAGGCGGCGGAAAATCGCGGCGTGGGCGTCGCCGGTTGCCTCGTGGAGTTCGGCGGCGACCGGGCTGTGGGCGAAGGCTACGCCCGGCATGTCGATTGGGTGAACTCGCTCGTGACGCCGGAGGAGATTGCGCTCAACCGCTTTGTGGAGGCGCCGCTCGCGAATCCGAGCGTGATGTTTCGCCGCGAACTCGTCGCGCGACACGGTGGCTATCGCGAGGGCGATTTCCCCGAGGATTACGAGCTGTGGCTGCGCTGGCTCGACGCCGGCGTGCGCATGGCGAAGGTGCCGCGTGTGCTGCTGACGTGGCACGACGCGCCGACGCGCCTCACCCGCACCGATGCGCGCTACGACCCGGAGGCGTTCTTTCGGGTGAAGGCGCCCTGGATTGCGAACGAGGTGCGGCGGCTTGGGGTAGGGCGGGTCTGTGACCTGCCCGCGGCTACTCAGCGTGCAAATGAGCGGGTCACAGACCCGCCCTGCGTTTGGATCTGGGGGGCGGGCCGGCCGGCCCGCAAGCGCGCCGCGCACCTGCTCGCGCATGGCGTGAGCATCGCGGGCTACATCGATGTCGATGTGAAAAAAACCGGCCGCGGCTTGGGCGGCACCGGCGTGCCGGTCATCGCGCCGGAAGCGCTGCCACCGCCGGGAAAGATTTTTGTGCTCGGCTATGTGGCCCGGCGCGGCGTGCGCGAAGATGTGCGCGCGCGGCTGAGCGCCCGGGGCTACGCCGAGGGCCGGGATTTCCTGATGTGCGCTTGACGCCATGCCTGCTTCTGAAACCGCATCGCATCGCCGCCTGAAAATCCTCGCGCTCGTGTGGGCGCAGGCGAATGGCTTCGCCATCGCGGCGCCCGAGGTGCGCGTGCCCCGGAGTGGCTATCGCGCGGATGTCGCGGCCTATGCGCCGCCGCGGCGGGACCGCGCCGAGGCGCGCACGGCGATTTTCGAGTGCAAGCAGGCGCGGGCCGATCTGCTCAAGGATGCACATGCCGAGATGGAGACGCGCACCCGGCTCGCCGAGCTGGCGGAACGGCGGCGGGCGCTCGAGGAGCTGCTCGCGATGCACCGGCCGGACCTGCGCCGCGGCGAGGCGCTCTGGCCGGAGTTCGACGCGTGGGATTTCTCCGGCCTTGAGCATCGCTCCTATCGCCGCGTCCTCGACGAGCTGGAAACGGTGCAGCGTCGCGTGCTGCATGGGACGAAGTTCTCGAAGCTGTTTCGTTATCGTTGTGCGGACTACCTCTATCTTGTGGTGGAGGAAAATATCTTCGCGGAGGCGGAAATCCCGGCCGGCTGGGGCCTGCTCGTGCGCGCGGACGACGAACTCCGGCTGGCGCGGGCACCGACGAACCTCGGCGCGACGGCGGCGCAGCGCACGGCTTTGCTGGAATCGATCGCGGTGACGGCGACGCGGGCCGCCCATCGTGCGGCCGGTGTGGTGCTGCCGTCGGCGGAGGTGCCCGAGGTGGACGACGACGAGGAGGTGCGCGATGCCGGCTGAACCGCAACGCACCGTCGAATGCGCGGATGCGATTCCGTGGATGCGCGCGCGCGGCGTGATCGCCGGCGCGTGCGCGGTGACTTCGCTGCCGGATGTGTCGGAGGTGAATCTGGCGCTGCCGGCGTGGCGGGTGTGGTTTCAGGAAGCGGTTCGGCTGGTGGTGGACGCCGTGCCCGCGGAGAGCGCGGCGCTCTTCTTCCAGAGCGACATCAAGCGCGACGGAGAATGGATCGACAAGGGCGCGATGGTGATCCGCGCGGCGGAGGAGGCGGGAGCGCGCGTGCTGTTTCACAAGATCGTCTGCCGGCGGCCGGCGGGGATGCTCACGCATGGCCGTCCGGGTTACACGCATCTGATCGCGGTCTCGCGGGCGCTGCGCTGCCCGGAAGTGCTGGGGATCCCGGATGTGATCACGGACGCAGGGGAGGTGAAGTGGGTGCGGGCGATGGGCGTGCGGGCGGCGGCGCACGCGGTGCGGTTTGCGCAGGAGCACGCCGGCGCCCGGATGATATTCGATCCCTTCTGCGGGGTGGGGACGGTGCTGGCGGTGGCCAATGCCCTGGGGCTGGACGCGCTCGGGGTGGAGCAGGCGCGGAAACGCGCGGCGCTGGCGCAGGCGCTGACCGTCACGCGCGGGGAATTGTAGGCGGACCGCCGCGGGTTGGACATCCGGGCAATCCTTGTAAACGTGGCCTGATGCCCGAGACCACGCCGCCCAATCCCGCCGAATCCGGCCTCGAGATCCGCACGCATTACGTGCGGAACCGCAACGCCGTCGTGGCGCGCGCGGATTTCGGCGAACTCTTCGTCGACTACTACCTCCATCTGAGCACGCACGGGATCAAGGTCTCGCCGGTGCATGATGCGATGTTCAAGCGCGCGCTCGCGGCCTTCACGCTGCACTGCGCCTCGCGCCCATGGAACGAGATCACGGCCTGGACGATCAATTTCCAGCAGCCGCGGGTGAACCTCTTCCTCACCGGCGACAACGGGACCGGGGCGGTCACCGGCCGCGTCTTCGAGGAGAATGTGAAGGAGCTCCCGGAAAACATTTTCTATGCGGATGTCGTCCGCGGCCGCGGGGAGAAGCGCCGCAGCGCCGTGACCTTCGAGGGCGCGGACCCGCTGGCGGCGGCGGAGAAATTCTACACGCAAAGCGAGCAGCGCGGCGCGCGCTTCTTCCAGCTCGGCGAGGAGGAGTTCGCACTCGTCTCCGAGCACCCGGACTGCGACCTGCCCTGGTTCGCGGCGCTCACACCGGAGACGGTGCGTGACTTGGACAAGACGGAGACGCTCTCGCTGCTCGAACGCCGCATCCAGCGCTGGCACTGCGGCTGCAACCAGTCCCGGATGATGGAGGTGCTCGCGCCGACGATGCGCGAGGACCCGGACGGTCTTTTCGCCGGCGACCCCACGATCGAGATTCGCTGCCCGCGCTGCGGCGCGCGGCACGTGGTCACGCGCGAGGCGCTGGAGGCGTTTGTGGCGGGTAGCGGCCCGAAACCGTGAGCGAGATCGGGCGCACCATCTGGGCGGGCCTCGTCGAGGCGCAGCCGCTCGATCAGGTGAACCTCGTGCTCGGCCTCGTCGGCGTGGCGCTGATGATCCGGCGATCGCTGTGGGCGTTTCCGGTCGGGCTGGTGGCGGTGACGGTGCAGGGCGTGCTTTTCTTCCGGACGAAGTTCTATGCGGACGCGACGCAGCAGGTATTTTTCTTCGCGGCCCTCGCCTGGGGCTGGTGGCACTGGGTGCGTGATCGCGGGGCGGCGGCGGAGCTGCCGGTCACAGCGCTCTCGTGGCGAGCCCGGGGCATAATCGCGCTCGCCGGGCTTGCGATGACGGCGGCCTGGGCGCTCGCCCTGCAACGCTGGACGGATGCGATCATGCCGTGGCGCGACGCGTTCATCGCGGTGTTTGGCATCGTGGCGCAGTGGCTGCAGGCGCGGAAGGCCATCGACAACTGGCCGCTGTGGATCGTCGTCAACGCGGTCGCCATCGCGGCGTATTGGCAGGCGGCGCTCGCCTACACGGCGTTTCTTTACGCGATCTACCTCGGGCTGGCGGTGGTGGGCTGGCGTGCCTGGCTGAGGGCGAAAACGGGTGCCGTATCCCCGGCAAAATCATGAGCAACCCCAAGCGCATCGTGGTCTTTGGCACGGAATCGACGGGCAAGACGGTGCTCGCGCAGCGGCTCGCGGCGCACTTTGGCGAGCCGTGGGCGGAGGAGTTCGTCCGCGAGTTTTGGGCGATTAAGGCAGGCAAGATCACGGCCGAAGACCTCGGCAGCATTGCCCTCGGCCAGCTGGCCAACGAGGACCGCGCCATCGCGGCGGCGCGGCGCGCGGTGTTTTTCGACACGGATCTGCTGACCTGCACGCTGTGGGACGACGTGCTGTTTCCCGGGGCGTGCCCGGCCTGGGTGCGGGCCGAGGCGGAGGAGCGGGCGCGCGAGGTCGCGCTGTGGCTCTTGTGCGACACGGACGTGCCGTTCGAGCCGGACCCGCAGCGGAGTTTTCCCGACGCGGCGGGCCGGGGCCGGGCGCGGGAGCTCTGGCGAGCGGCTCTGGAATCGCGCGGCCTGCCCTTGGTGGAAATTCGCGGCGACTGGCCGGAGCGCACGCGTGCGGCCATCGCGGCGGTGGAGCGGGTGCTGGCGTAGCAACGGCGGGCGTCTCTGCCTGCCGGTTCAGGGTGTCCGTCAAACCACGGCGGGCAGGGACGCACGCCGCTACAAGGCGGCAGTGACCACGGCTGCCAGTTCGTCGGCGGTCAGCACGATGGGATTCGCCTGCATGCTGCTCGCCCTTGCCGCCGCAGCGGTGATCGCGGGCGTATCGGCCGGCGTGATGCCATAGTGGCGCAGCGGCGGCAGGCCGAGCGCGGCGACGAGGGTGCGCACCCAACGCAGGCCGTCCTCCGCCGTCGCATGCGGCGCGCCGGTGACGAGCCGCGCGATCTCGGCGTAGCGGGGCAGGGCGGGCGAGTGCGGGGCGCGGGCGCGGAGGGCGGCGAGGTTCGTTTCCAGCACGTGCGGCAGCAGCGCCGCGCAGACCGCCCCATGCGGGGCGGGGAACATCCCGCCAATTGGTCCGGCGAACCCGTGCACGGCGCCGAGGCCGGCGTTGGCGAGCGCGAGGCCGCCGTGGAGACTGGCGAGCGCCATGTCCTCCCGCGCGGCGGCGTCGCGACCGTGCTCGACCGCGCGGCGGAGCGAACGCGCGGCCCGGCGCAAGCCCTCGGCGCACAGTGCATCCGTGAGCGGGTTGGCGCGGAGCGAGAGATAGGGCTCGATGAGCTGGGTAAGCGCATCGAGTCCGGTGGCGGCGGTGAGCGCCGGCGGAAGATCGTGCGTGAGCTCGGGATCGACGAGCGCGACCCGCGGGAGCATCGAGGCGCAGCGCAGGCTGGCCTTCACCCGGTGGGCGGGGGAGGCGAGGACGGCGTTGCGGGTGACCTCCGAGCCGGTGCCAGCGGTCGTGGGGATGGCGAGACAGGGTGCGGCGGCGTGGGGCAGCGGTTGCGCGCGGCCCACGACCTCAAGGTAGTTGAGCAGCTCGCCGGGGTTGGTGAGCAGGGCGGCGACGGCTTTGGCTGAATCGAGTGCCGCCCCGCCTCCGCAGCCGATCACGACCTCGCAACCGGCCGCGCGGGCCTCGGCTGTGGCGGCCGTGATGTCGTCGATCGTGGGTTCGCGCACGATGGCCACGGTCGTGATCGCGAGGCCGGCGGCGCGCAGCAGCTCGAGCAGCCGGACGGCGCGCGCGGGATCGCGGCCGGTCACGACGAGTGCGCGCCGGCCGTGGGCGCGCGCGAGTGGTCCGATCCCGGCGAGGGTGCCGGGGCCGAAGACAATGCGCGCGGCGGTGGCGAACTCGAAGCGCATCACCACTCCGACTCGGCGGGAAACAGGTTGGCGAATTTCACGCTCGTGCGCGGCGACGCCATCATGGGGGCGACGTTGTCGCGCCACGCGGCGTAGTGCGCGGTCGCCTTGTGCACGGCCGGCGCGGCGGCAGTGCGGTAGGCCTCGACGAGCACGAACCGGGTCGGGTCATCGGCCTGCTGCACGACATCGAAGCGCGCGACGCCGGGCTCGCGCACACTGGCGCGGGCGTTGGCGAGCGTGGCGGCCTTGAACGCCTCGACGCATTCGGGGCGCACGTGGACCTGGACGTGGACGATGAGCATGGCCCGAGACTGCGGGGGAGCGGTGGCGGGCGAAACCTGAAAATCGCACCGCGCCCGCCGGCCCGGCCAGTTTGCCTTGCCAGTGTCCGTCTGATGGGTAGCGATCGCCTTCCTTCGAGTTACTCCAAACCCCTCCTTCCCCATGAGCACACGTCTCCTCTTCGCCTCCTGCCTCTGTCTCCTCGTCTGCGGCTCAACCGTGCTGGCCCAAGCCCCGAAAGGTGGCGCCAAAGGTGGCGACAAGGGCGGCGAGAAAAAAGCCGCGGCCCCCAAGACGCCCGCTGACCTGGCCTACGACGAGTTCAACAAGGCCCGCACCGATCCCGGTCCCAAGGACCAGGCCCGTTTCCAAAAGGTGATCGCCGCCGGTGTCGCCTACCTCGTGAAGTATCCGACCCACGGCCGGGCCGGCGACGCCGTCCGCGATCTCGCTTTCTACGGCAACAACAACACGGACGCCAAGCAACCCGCGCTGCGCACCTCGTATCTTTCCAACCTCCGCCTCGCGGTGACCAACGAGCGCTTCAAGGAAGGCGTGAGCGATCCGACGGGAGCCGCGCTGCAGGCGGTCGAGGCCGCCGCGGCGGACGCCGAACTGCGCGCGGGACCGACGCCGGCGCTGCTGGCCGCGCTCCGGGAGAAGCTCGATGAGATCGCCACGGTGCCGGGCATCGGCCGTTTCCTCACCGAGCGCGAGCGCTCCTACACGCACTTGCTCACCGTGCTCAACCAGCCGCCCTTCGCGAAGGTCGAGGAGCACCTGAAGCGGATGCTCAAGCACGCCGACAAGGGTGTCGCCGGGATGGCGCAGACCGAGCTCAACATCATCGAGGCGCGCAAGGCCCCCTACGATCTCAAGTTCACCGCCCTCGACGGCAAGGAGTTCGATCTGGCGCAGCTGCGCGGCAAGGTGGTCGCGCTTTATTTCTGGTCCACCACCAACCGCACCTCGGTGTCCAATTTAGACAACCTGCAGCGCGTCTCCTCCGACTACAAGCGGAAGGGCCTCGAGATGGTGACCGTGTGCTTCGACAAGGAGGAGGACCGCGCCAAGGTCCTCGCCGCCATCAAGGAGAAGGGCATCAAGTGGCCGGTGCATTTCGACGGCAAAGGCGCCAAGAACGATTTCGCGCCGAAGCTCAACATCACCGGCGTTCCTGCGCTCCTGATCTTCGATCAAAAAGGCATGCTGCAGGCGAGCATGCAGGGCACCAACCTGACGATCAACCTGCCGGCGAACCAGATCGAGAATCCGGTGAAGCGCCTGCTCGAGCCGGCGAAGAAGTAAGCGTGTAGCATGGCCCGCGGCGCGATCCGCCGCACCACGGATGCGCCGGTCCCGGAAGACCGGCGCTGCTGTTTCCACGCGGGGCGCTGTGCCGGTCGTGGGGCTTGCGCGGCAGGGCGGAAAGGGTAGCTTGGAGGCATTGTGAGCGCCGCCGAAATCATCGCGATGATCGACCAGCTTCCGCCGACTGAGCGGGAAAAGGTGAAATTGCACCTCGAGGCTTCGTCAGGCGCCAAGCCCCCGGACGAGGGTGTGCGGCGCGCGGGCGTCGCCGAGGGGCTGGCCGTGGGCGAAAAATTCATCGACCGGCACCCGGAGCTTTTTCGCCGCCTGGCCCAGTAGCCGATGCAACCGGTTGAACCGACCTTCCTCGCGTGGGAACTGGTCGAGGCCTTGCATCGGTGCTCGCTCGACCGCTGGGGAGGAATCGACGGCGTGCGTGATCGCAACGGCCTCGCGTCGGCTCTCGCCGCGGCCGAGAACGCCTATTTCTACGGCGGCGCGGATCTCCACGAAATCGCGGCCGCCTATGCCTACCACGTGGCGGAGAGCCAAGGCTTCCTCGATGGCAACAAACGCACGGCCGTGGCATGTGCCGGCACGTTCCTGCTGCTCAACGGCTGTGTTGATCGCTCCGACGACTTGGAGTTTTACCACGCCATGATCGCCATCGCTAAGCACGAACTCGACAAGGCCGGGCTCGCGGCGGTGCTGCGAAGGCAATTTCCTAAGCCGTGAACACGACCACCGAACCGGCGGCGCTTGCCTCCATCGGCGCCGGCTACGCCGAGCGCTTTGGCGGCGTCGCCCGGCTCTTTGGCCGCGCTGGGCTTGAACAGCTGCACGCGGCGCACGTGTGCGTCGTCGGGGTCGGCGGCGTCGGCTCCTGGGTGGTGGAGGCGCTCGCGCGCAGCGGCGTCGGCGCGCTCACCCTGATCGATCTCGACGATGTGTGCGTGACCAACGTCAACCGCCAGCTCCCCGCGCTCGACGGCGCGATCGGGCGGCCCAAGGTCGCGGTGCTCGCGGAGCGCGTGCGGCTGATCAACCCGGAGTGCCGCGTCGAGGCGGTGGCGGAGTTTTTCACGGCGACGACGGCCGAGCGGCTGCTCGCGCCGCGGCACGACTACGTGGTCGATGCGGTCGATCTCATGTCGCACAAGGCGCTGGTGATCGCCGGCTGTCGCGCGCGCGGCCGGCGCGTGCTCACGATTGGCGCGGCCGGTGGACGCCGCGATCCGGGCCGGGTCAGGTCGGGCGACATCGGCGAGGCGGGCGACGAGCTGCTGCGGCAGGTGCGGAAGAAACTGCGCCGCGATCATGGTTTTTCCGGCGGCGTGCACCGCGGCATCACGCGCATGGGCGTGCCGGCGGTGTGGTCCACGGAGGCGCCGACCTTCCCGTGGGCCGACGGCACGTGCGCGGCCGAGGCCGAGCCGGGCGGCAATCTCACGCTTGATTGTGTGACGGGCTTCGGCACGGCGGCGTTTGTCACGGGCGTCTTTGGCTTGCTGGCGGCGGGTGTGGTGGTGCGCGCGATTGCGGCGCCGGCTGCGCTGGATTAGCCGGCAGCCCCCGCACGTTCATGAAGCATTTTTTGCCACAGAGTTCACCGAGTTCCGACACGGAGGGCACAGAGCCAAGCCTCTTGTTGGCTCGGTGTCCTCGGCGTCAGTCCTCCGTGCCCTTCGTGACTCAGGCCTTGGTCGTTTGGGTGTATATTATTCGCGTTGGGATCTTATCATGAGACTCGGATTCGTTTTTCTTACGCTGGCCGTTTTTCTCCCGTTGCGCGGAGCCGAGCCCGTGCGGCTGGGCTTCTTCATGTCGATCACGGGGCGCGATGCGTCGTTCGGCGAGGCGTCGCTGAGGGGCGCGCGGTTGGCGGTCGATGAAGTCAACGCCACCGGCGGTGTGCTGGGCCGTCCGCTTGAACTCGTGATCGAGGACAACCGCTCGCAAGCGGGCGAGTCCGCCACCGCCGCCAAGAAACTGATCGCGCGCGACCGGGTGGTGGCGCTCATCGGCGAGTGTTCGTCGGCGCGGACGCTCGAGGCCGCGCCGGTCGCGCAGGCGGCGGGTGTGCCGCTCATCACCCCGGCCTCGACGAGCCCGCGGGTCACCGAGGTCGGCGACGCCATTTTCCGCGTGTGCTTCATCGATCCGTTCCAGGGCGAGGTGCTGGCGACGTTTGCGCGCCAACGGCTCGGGTTGAAGCGTGCCGCGCTGCTGATTGAGAACGGCTCGCCCTACTCGGTGGGGCTGGCGGAGTTTTTCGCGAAGACCTTCACCGCGCTCGGCGGGGAGATCGTGGCGACCCAGAAATACGGTGGGACTGACACCGATTTCCGCGCGCCGCTCACGGCCATCCGCGCGGCGCGGCCTGACGCGATTTTTCTGCCCGGCTACTACGTGGCGGCCGGGCTTGTCGCGCAGCAGGCGAAGCAGCTCGGGCTCGCCGCCACGCTGCTCGGCGGCGATGGCTTCGAGGCACCGCAGCTCCTCGAGATCGGCGGCGCCGCGCTCGAAGGCGCCTATTATTCCTCCCACTTTTCCGAGGCCAACACGGCCGCCGAGTCGCGACGCTTCGTCGCGGCCTACCGGGCCCGTCACGGCGCGGTGCCCAATGGGCTCGCTGCGCTGACCTACGATGCCGTGCGGCTCGCCGCCGACGCGATTGCGCGCGCCGGCACCGTGGAAAAAGGCGCGCTCCGCCGCGCGCTCGCCGCCACCAAGGATTTCCCCGGCGCGACCGGTCGCACCACGATCAACGCGCGCCGTGATGCCGACAAGGAGGCCGCCATCATCGCGGTGCGCGGCGGGCGGCTGGAGTTTGTCGAGACCGTGCGTCCGTAGCGGTTTCCGGGCTTTCGCTGCGCGGCGTTTCAGTGTAGCCACCGCTGCGCCATGCCTCACCTCGCCCGTTGGGTTGCCCTGCTCGTCGTCGCGCTGGCCTTCAGCGCCTGCCAGAAGAAATCAGAGACGCCCGCCACCTCGTCCACCCCAGGTTCCAAGCCGGGCGCTGCGAACGCACTCACCGTCGCAGTGGTGCCGCCGGCCGAGCGCAGCCCCGCGTTCACGGCCGTGACCAAGCACCTCGAACTCGGCGGCACACTCTACGGCTACGTCGATGTGGACGGCGATTTGCTCCACGTGGTGGGCAGCCTGCAGACAATCCTCAACGAAGCGGCCAAGGCCCAACCGCAATTGCGGCCCTACCTGCAGCAGGACTTGGGGGCGATCGTGAAGCTGCTCGGTCTCACGAACGTGAAGGCCCTCGGGGCGAGTTCGGTGCCGGATGGCACCGGATATTTTCGCAACCGGCTCTTCGTTTACACCGGCGCGGAACGGCACGGCCTGATGGCCGCGGTGGGCGGCAAGCCCGGTCCGCTCAAGCACGTCCACCTCGCGCCCGCCGACGCCGCGTTTTTTGGCGAGAGCGAGATGGACCTCGGTGTGGTGTATCGCACGATCCGGGAAGTGGTGGCCAAGGTCGCCGGCGAGCCCGCGGGCAACGAGCTGGAGAGCACGCTCAAGAAAGCCGGTGAGGCCGCCGCGATCTCGATCATTGACCTCATCTATGGCCTCAAGGGCCGGTCGGCTATCGTCCTGCACGCCGACACGGAGAAAACCCTCCGTCTCCCGGGCCGCGATGGCTTGGTGCTGCCCATGATCTCCGTCCTCGTGGCGATCGATGGCGTGGGGCCGGTCGTGGAGCGCGCCATCATGCGGACGGGACAGTTTCGCCAAAGCGAGGCAGGCAGCCTGAAGCTCTACGAATTTGCCCAGCCCCTGCCAATCGAGGGCCTAGCCCCCGCCCTGGCGATCGACGGCGGCACGCTCTACTTCACAACCTCGGTGGCCTTCCTCAGGCAATGCCGCGCGCAGGCGACGGGGTTGGCCCAGACCGCGGAGTTCAAGCAAGCGCTCGCCCAGGTCGGCACCGAGAACAATGGCGTGACCTACGTGAGCCCGCGCTTGCTTGAGGCGGCCCGCAGTGTCCTGCAGCACAATCCCAGTCTCCCGCCCGAACAGGCCGGCATGATGAATTTCGCCTTCTCGCAGTTCGGCGCCATCGAACGACCGTTGGTGGCCTCGCGAATAAACCTCGACGATGGCATCCTCGTCCGTTCGCACCTGAATCGATCCATGAAGCAGGACCTTGCGACCATCGCGATCTACAACCCCGTCACGCTCGGTGTCATTGCGGCGATGGCGATTCCGTCCTTCCAGAAAGTGCAGGGGTCATCGCAGGAAAAAGCCGTGCTCAACAATTTGCGCCAGCTCGCGGCCGCGGCGGATCAATACTACCTTGAGAACGGCGTCCGCACCGTGACCTATGAGCAGCTCGTCGGCTCGCGGCTTTACATCAAGAGCCTCACGCCGGTGGCCGGCGAAAACTACCGCACGATTCGCTTCGAGCTCGGCAAACCGATCAGTGTGCGGCTGCGCGACGGGCGTCTGGTGAACTACGCGCCGTAGGCGGAAAAGAGTATTCTGCCGGCGGCGCAACGCGGTTCTTGCCCTCGCCGCATGGCGTCGCGAAGCTGACCGGTTCCCATGGCCCTTGTCAGTCTCCTCGATGTCAGCCTGAGCTTCGGTGGCGCGCCGTTGCTCGATCGTGTCAATCTCCAGATCGACCGCGGCGAACGCGTATGTCTCGTCGGCCGCAACGGCGCGGGCAAGTCCACGCTCATGAAGGTCATCTCCGGCGAACTTGAGTCCGACACGGGCCAGGTGTTTCGCCAGGCTGGCGCGGTGTTCTCGACGCTGCGGCAGGAAGTGCCGGCGGGCGTCACGGGCACGGTGCGCACCGTCGTCGAGGGCGAGGGCGGCGCCTACGAGGAGCACAACGACTGGGAGCGCCACGATCGCGTCGAGCGCCTGCTGGAGCAGATGGGGCTGCCGGCCGATCATGAGTTTGCCGCGCTCTCCGCGGGGCAAAAGCGCCGCGTGCTGCTCGCGCGCGGCCTCGCCGATGAGCCGCAGCTGCTGCTGCTCGACGAGCCGACCAACCATCTCGACCTCGAGTCGATCCTCTGGCTCGAGGAATTCTTGCTGGAGTGGGGCGGCGCGCTGCTCTTTGTGACGCACGACCGCGCGTTCCTGCGGAAAATTTCCACCCGCATCATTGAGGTCGATCGCGGCAAGCTCACCGGCTGGGCCTGCGACTACGACACGTTTCTCACGCGCAAGGAGGCCGTGCTCGAGGCCGAGGAAGTGGAGCGCGCGCAGTTCGACAAGAAGCTCGCGCAGGAGGAAGTCTGGATCCGTCGCGGCGTGAAGGCGCAGCGCTCGCGCGCGAGCAATCGCATCCACGCGCTCGAAAAAATGCGCGCCGAGCGCGCCGCGCGCCGCGATCGCACCGGCAAGGCGACCCTCACCGCGCAGGAGGCGGACCGCAGCGGCTTCAAGGTGATCGAGTGCAAGGACGCCGGCTTCCGCTACGCCGAGGACGGGCGCTGGATCGTGCGCGATCTCACCACCCGCATTGAGCGCGGCGACAAGATCGGCATCGTCGGCCCCAACGGCGCGGGCAAGACCACCCTGCTCCGGCTGCTCCTCGGCCAGCTCGCGCCGATGGTCGGCACGGTCGAGCAGGGCACCAAGCTTGAGATCGTTTACTTCGACCAGTTGCGCGCGCAGCTCGACGAAACCATGCGCGTGCAGGACGCCGTGGCCGACGGCAACGCCACCGTGACGATCAACGGCCGCAACCGGCACGTGATTTCCTACCTCGAGGATTTTCTCTTCGACCCCACGCGCGCCCGCACGCCGATCAAGGCGCTCTCCGGGGGCGAACGCAACCGGCTGCTCCTGGCGCGGCTCTTCACCAAGCCGTGCAACGTGCTCGTGCTCGACGAGCCGACCAACGATCTCGATGCCGAGACGCTGGAGCTGCTCGAGGATTTGCTCGTGGAGTTCGGCGGCACGCTGCTGCTCGTGAGCCACGACCGGGCGTTCCTCAACGAAGTCTGCACGAGCCTGCTCGTCTTCGAGGGCGAGGGCCGGGTGGTGGACTATCTCGGCGGCTACGACGACTGGCAGAAGGAGAAGGCCGTGAAAGCGGCCGCGGCCGCCACCGCGGGTGAGAAAGCGAAGCGCGATGCGAAGGAGGCCGTAGGCACCGAGGCGGCGAAGAAGACGCGCAAGCTTTCGAACAAGGAGCGGCTGGAGTTGGAGACGCTGCCAAAGACCATCGAGAAACTGGAAGCCGAGCAGGTAATCCTGTCAGGCAAGCTGGCCGATCCGCTTTTCTTCAAGAAGCCGCCGGTCGAAGTGACGCACGCGACGGAGCGGCTCCATGAAATCGAGGCCGAGCTGGCGAAGGCGTATGCGCGTTGGGCGGAACTTGAGTAGGCGGCTGATCCCAGCGGAGCCCGTCTTGCCTCGCGGCCCCTTTAGGGCGTAGACCCGGTGGCCTGCAGGGCTTGGTAGCCGCGGGTGATGGATTCCTTGAGCAGTTCGGCGTGCAGCGGCTTGTTGAGGAAATCGTTCATGCCGGCCGCGAGGGCGTTGAGGCGGTCCTCCTCAAAGGCCCCGGCGGTGATCGCCACGATCCATGGGTGGTGGCTCGCGCCGGAGAGCGCGCGGATGCGGCGGGTGGCCTCCAGGCCGTCCATGACGGGCATGTGCACGTCCATCAGAATCAAATCGTAGGGCGTGCGCGTGTGGGCGGCGACGGCCTTGGCGCCGTCGTCGACGAGGTCGCAGGCATAGCCGAAGCGTTTCATCGTGAGCGCGGCGACGCGTTGGTTCACGGGGTTGTCGTCGGTGATGAGCACCCGCAGGGGCATCCGACTGGCCAGGCGTTCGACGGTGGCGGTGGGCGCCGGGCTCGGGGAGGCGATCTCGATCTGCGGCTTGGGCGGCTCGGTCGGGCCGGCGGCGGGCTTGATGGGCGGCGTCGTGGCGCCGGAGACGCCGACCTCGATCACGACCGTGAAAGTGGAGCCGTGGCCGGCGCCGCTCTCGACGGTGATGCTGCCGCCCATGAGTTCGGCGAGGCGCTTGGAAATGGCTAGCCCGAGGCCGGTGCCACCATAACGCCGCGTATTGGAGTCGTCGACTTGGGAAAAGCGCTGGAAGAGCCGATCCTGCTTTTCCTTCGCGATGCCGATTCCGGTGTCGCGCACGCTGAAAAGCAGCTGGCAGCGGCCACCGGCCGGAGCGGCGGCGAGCCGTGCTTCAAGCGCGACCGCACCCTGCTCGGTGAACTTGATGGCGTTGCTCAGGAGATTGATGAGGATCTGGCGGAGGCGGGCGGCGTCGCCGATCACGTGGCGCGGGATGGCGGGATCGACGCGATGGGTGAGGGCGAGGCCCTTGGCGCGCGCGCGATCGGCGATGAGCATCACGGCCTCCTCGACGCCGTCGGCGACATCGTAGGGCTGCTGCTGGAGTTCGACATGGCCGGCCTCGATCTTGGAGTAGTCGAGGGTGTCGTTGATGATGATGAGCAACGCCTCGCCGGAGAGCTTGATGGTGCGGAGGCACTCGCGCTGATCGTCGTTGAGCGACGTGTCGCCGAGGAGCTGGGTCATGCCGATCACGCCGTTGAGCGGCGTGCGGATCTCGTGGCTCATCGTGGCGAGGAAGGCGCTCTTGGCGGCGTTGGCGGCCTCGGCGGCGCGGGCGAGCCGGCGGGCTTCCTCGACGGCGGCTTGAAGCTCAAGGTTGGCGCGGCGCAGGTTTTCCTCGGAGGCGCGGATGGCGTCTTCCTGACGGCGGCGCTCGGTGATGTCGGTGAAGACGCCGAAGATGCCGGTGGGCGTGCCGGCGTCGTCGCGGATGATGTCGGCCCGGACGAAGGCGGGAAAGACGCGGCCGCTCTTGTCCTTGATGTCGGTCTCGCCGTGCCACGAACGGCCTTCGCGGATGCTCTGGTGAATTTGGCGGGCGACGGCCTTGTCGGCAAAAAGAGCGGCGGGCTCCTCGGCGGCGTTGAGGTGCTCGACGGTGTAGCCGAACAGATCGATGTGGGATTTGTTATGGAAGAGGGAATTTGAGTCCATGTCGCCGATGCCGATGGCGTCGGAGGCGCTGTCGACGGCCTGGACGAGGCGCTTGAGCTTGGCCGCGGTGGCGGCGAGTTCCGTCGTTTGCTGCCGGGCGCGGCTTCGGGCGCGAAGCACCGTAACCCCCAGGATGCAGGCCAAGGCGGCGGCGAGCAGCCAAGGGGCGAGGGTGAGTAGCGACGACATTTCCCGGATTAGATCGGACGGGCAGGGCGCAGGGAAAACGGAATTTTCAAACGGGAAATCATGGTCCCCATGAGCCCAGCTCTCACGAGCCGGGCTACCTGCGCTCAATCGTCAGTTCTGCTTGCCCTGGCGCTTGGCCTTTTTCGCGGCCTTGGCGTCGGCTTCGTTCGAGGCCGGCGCGGCGCGGCCGGCGGGATCGGCAATGTCGGATTTGGGCAGGAATTTCGCGAGTTCGGCTTTCTTCGCGGCAAACTCGGGCTGGGCGGCGAGGTTCACGTATTCGTTGGGATCTTTGACCTCGTCGTAGAGTTCCTCGTCGCCGTTGGCGTAGCGGATGTAGCGCCAGCCGGCGCTGCGCACGGTGTGGTTCTTGTAGCGGTAGGTGGTGACGGCGGGTTGATCCCAGACGGCCTGCGGGTTGGCGAGCAGGGCACGGAAGCTCGAGCCTTCGACATGCTTGGGCGTCGCGATGCCGCAGAGATCGGTGAGGGTCGGGAAAATCCCCATGAAGTCGATGGGCGTGGAGCAGATCGTGCCGGGCTTGGTCAGGCCGGGGACGATCCACATGAAGGGTGCGCGCGTGGCCTCCTCCCAGAGGGCGAATTTCCGCCAGTGGCTTTTCTCGCCGAGGTGCCAGCCGTGGTCGCTCCAGAGGCAGAGGATGGTATTGTTGCGCTCCGGGGATTTTTCGTAGGCGTCGAGCAGGCGACCGAGGTTCATGTCGAGGTAGGCGACGGTGGCGAGGTAGGCCTGCACGGCTTCCTTCCAGCGACCGGAGGCCAGCATGGCGGCGTGATCGCCCTGGGGTTTGGCCATGGCCACGCCGGCCGGTGGCACGTCGGCGAGATCGTTTTCGAGGTGCGGCGGGAGCTTGATCGAGGCGAGCGGAAACAGGTCGAACCACTTGCGCGGGACGTTCCAGGGCATGTGCGGCTTGTGGAAACCGACGGCGAGGAAGAAGGGCTTGTCGTGTTTCCGCGCGAGCGAGGCGATGCCGTAGTCGGCGATCTTCCAATCGGGGATGTCCTCGTCCTTGCAGTCGAGCGGGGCGAACTTGATGCCGCCCACGCCGTCGCTCTGGCCGGCGGGCACCTTGGGGTAGCCGCCTTCCTTGTCGAGGTAGTGGTCCCATTCGCTGTCGCGGCGGTAGGCCTCGTGGTAGATCTTGCCGGCGCCGTGGACGAAGTAGCCCGCGTTGCGGAAGGTCGCGGTGAGCATCTTATCCGCCGGGATGATGGGGCGGAAATCGATGTTGTTCTCATAGACGCCCGAGGTCGAGGGCCGCAGGCCGGACATGAGCGCGGCGCGCGAGGGATTGCAACTGGGCGAAGCGCAGTAGGCGCGCGTAAACGAGGTCGTGAGCTTGGCGAGGCGGTCGAAGTTCGGCGTCTTGGCCTGCTGATTCCGATCAAAGTAGCCGACCCAGTCGCGCAGATCGTCGATGGCGATGAAGAGGACGTTGGGCTTTGGCGGGGTCGCGGCGCCGAGTGGGGCGGCAAACGCGCCCAGCAGCGCGAGGCAGGCAAGGAGGCGGGAGTGCATGATGGGGAGGAGCCGATGCAGAGACGGCGGAGTGGCGAAGGCGATGCGGAATTTTGGGCTGCTTCCGGCGCGGGCTCTGCTTTGCTGCGGCCGTCCCGGTTAAGGAGCCTCTGAAAAACTCCGCCTGACAAAGGAACCGATGAAACCGCGAGGGATCACAAGGCCGCGATGAGCCAACAAACGACGTTTCTTTCCCTCGGTTGCCTGACCAAGCGCACGCGGGCGGACCGGTTTCTCG
>JAUYAK010000068.1 GCA_030693515.1 Opitutaceae bacterium | reverse complement strand
AGTTCTTTGGCCACGGTCTTCACCGTGCGATCACCGTGCAACGTGAGTTCCACGGCATGGCGCTTGTAGGTTTCGTCGAACTTGCGCCGGGGCGTGGCCCCGGATCCATTCCGATCTTTCTGGTTCATATTTTCCTTCTGTTGCCCGAACCGGCCGACTCCGTGCCCTCCGCTGTTTGGTCGCTTCCTGCGGCAAGCTCTTCGGCTCCTGTCCTCGGAAGCGACCAAACAGCTACCCGTCAACGCGGATGTCTATGTCCACTAAATCGAGGCAATCTCACGAGATTGGCGCCCGCGACGACGAGTTTGCCGACTTTGTCGGGATGGTGCATCGCGAGCAGCAGTCCGAGGATGCCGCCGTCGCTTAAGCCGAGCACCGAAACAGCCTGCGCTCCGACGTGATCGAGCAGGGCGTTTAAGTCTTCCGCCATGCGTTCGTAAGTAAGCGGTTCCTTGCCGAACTCGGACTTACCATGACCGCGGCTGTCGGCCACCAGCACGCGGTGGTTCTTGGCGAAATGCCCGATGAGCGGTGTCAGATCGGCGATGCTGCCGCTGTTGCCGTGAATCTGCAGCATCACGGGCCCGCTGCCGTGGCTTTCGTAGTAGAGCTTGATGCCGTTGACGGCGACGTAGTGGCCGTGCTCGGCGCTCGCACCGTAACTGGGCGCGGCAGGTTTCGATGGGCTGGCCGGCTGCGCACTGGCCGATATGTTTCCCAAAACGATCGCGGTGAGCACCGCCAAGGCATGCGCCGTTGGGCTCATCGTTCGAGGCGGGCTTACGCCTTCCGTTTTCGCCCGTTCTTCGGCTCGATGTTCAGGTAAGTCTTGTTGAGCATCTGGCTCTCGTAGAGTTCGAGCAGGCGGACGCCTTCGCGGGGCTTCACTTGGTCCTTCTTCGTGGCGGCGTCGATCTGGGCCTTCATTTTCCGGCAGAGATCCTCCTGCTGGTATTGCACGCCTTCGATGACGTCCGCGATGCGGCTGCCGGTGAGCGCTTCCTCGATGTAGAAGCCGTTGGGCTCGTCGTCCTCGAGGAAGACGTGCACCTCGTTCACGCGGCCGAAGAGGTTGTGCAGGTCGCCCATGATGTCCTGGTAGGCGCCGGTGAGAAACACGCCGAGGTAATACGGCTTGTTGTTCAGCGGGTGCAGCGTGATGTAGTCCTTCACGTCCTGCAGGTCGATGAAGGAGGAAATTTTTCCGTCCGAATCGCAGGTGATGTCGACGAGGATGGCGTTGACGGTCGGCTTTTCGTTGAGGCGGTGGAGCGGGGCGACGGGGAAAAGCTGCTTCAGCGCCCAGTGATCGAGGAGCGATTGGAAGACGGAGAAGTTGCAGACGTATTGGTCCGCGAGGAGCTTGTTCAGGTCGTGCAGTTCCTCGGGCTGGTAGCCGGTCTTGCGGCCTTCCTTGGCGATCTGTTCGCAGATTTGCCAGAAGATGGACTCGGCCGCCGCGCGGTTTTCGAGGTCGAGGTAGCCGAGGTTGAAGAGCGACAGCGCCTCCTCCTTTTTCTGCACGGCGTCGTGGAAACGCTCGAGACGGCCGAGCTTGTTTTTGTTCTTCAACATGCCCTCGAGGTCGGTCACGACCTTGTGCTTCACCTTGGGCTGGTGCTGGTGGCCGAGGGATTCGCGCTTGTTGATGCGCTCGAACACCTCGACGACGAGCAGCGAATGCGGCGCCACGATGGCGCGGCCGGATTCGCTCACGATGTCGGGCACCGCCACGCCGGAGGATTCGCAAATCTCGCGGATGTTGAAGACGACGTCGCGCGCGTATTCCTCCATCGAGTAGTTCATCGAACTCTCGAAATTCGTGCGCGAGCCGTCGTAGTCGATGCCGAGGCCGCCGCCGACATCGAGATAGCCCATGGGAAAGCCCATTTTCGCGAGCTGACAATAGAAGCGCGACGCCTCCACGACTGCGTTTTTGATCGTGAGGATGTTGGGCACCTGCGAGCCGATGTGGAAATGCACGAGCCGCAGGCAGGCCTGGAGCTTGGCGGCGCGGAGTTTCTCGCAGGCGAAGAGAATTTCCGCGGTGTTGAGGCCGAACTTGGCGTTGTCCCCGGTGGACATGGCCCACTTGCCCTCGCCGCGGGTCTGGAGCTTGGCACGAAAGCCGATTAGCGGCTTCACGCCGACTTCCTGTGAAATCGTGATGATGTCGTCCAGCTCCGCGAGCTGCTCGACGACGAGGATGATTTTCTTGCCCAGCTTGCGCCCGAGGAGCGCGAGGCGGATGTAGTCGTGGTCCTTGTAGCCGTTGCAGATGATGAGGCGCTGCGAGCCCTCGTGCATCGCGAGCGCAATCATGAGCTCGGGCTTGGAGCCAGCCTCAAGGCCATAGTTGAACTCCTTGCCTGCAGCCACGATCTCGTCGACGACTTCGCGGAGCTGGTTGACCTTGATGGGGAAGACGCCGCGGTAGTCGCCCTTGTAATCCTCCTCCTTGATCGCCTTGGCAAAGCATTGGTTGAGCTGCGTGACGCGATAGCGGAGCAGGTCCTGGAAACGGATCACCATCGGGGCCTTGAGGCCCATGCCGAGGGCTTCATGCACGACGTCGAGCACCCGGATGCCGCGGCCATCGACGAGCGGCTGCATGTTTACGAACCCTGCGTCATCGACCGAGATATGGCCGGAGCCCCAGCGCTTGAAGCCATAGTGTTCTTCGGACTTGGCGGCCGACCAGGCGGAGGAGGATTTGTTTTTCAACGAGGTGCGGGGGAGGGGAGTAATAGCTTGCTTTCGAGGGAGGCGAATCAGTTAGATGCGTGTTTTCTTTTTTCAAATACCGCAACACGCAACGACGAAAATGTCCTCTCTGTTTTCCGCCCTCGATTTTCTCGCACAGACCACCGCTCCCGCCGCTCCCGGCGGCCAGCCTCAATCGCCGGCTTGGATGAGCTTCCTGCCGATGATTCTGCTCTTCGCGGCGATGTATTTCCTGATGATCGCGCCGCAGCGGAAGAAGCAGAAGGCCCACGAGGCCATGCTCAAGGCCCTCGGCACCGGTGATGAGGTCGTGACCACCGGCGGCATCTTCGGCGTCATCACCAATGTGAAGGACGACCGCTTCGTCGTGCGCGTCGCCGAAGGCACCAAGATCGAGATCGGCAAGTCCTTCGTGCAGCAAGTCGTCAAGAAGAGCGGCGAAGAGAAGAAGTAACCCCCCACGGGAGCGCGCTCGCGCGCGGGCTTTTTCGCCTACCCCGGCCGGATTCGGCCGCCCTCCCGGATTTCCCTTTAACCAAGACACCCATGCTTAAACGCAACCTCTGGAAAATCATCGTCACGCTCGGCCTACTCGGCTGGGCGCTGTCGGCGATTATTCCGCTCCAAGACACGCCCTTCATCGACTTTGCCCGCTCCACCGCGAGCCCCAAGGAGATCGCGGTCGGTTCCGACAAAGTCACCTTCGCCAAGCTCCTCGACGAGGCGGCCGCCCGCAAAAAGAGCCTCCAGGCCGTCAGCGAATTCGTCGCCCTCAAGCAGATCGGCAAGGAACGCCGCATCGACCTCTCGCAGTTTTTTCCGGACATCCGGCTCGAGGCCTCGCTTAGGAACATCGAGAAGCGCAACGACCTCGTCCTGAACGAAGTCCTCCGCCTCTCCAAGCGCCGCCTGCCCCTCGGCCTCGATCTCGCCGGCGGTGTCGCCGCCACGCTCGAGGCGGGTGACAAGCCCGGTGCCGCCGTCGACGACGCCGAGCAGAAGGAGAAAATTCAAAAGGCCATCGAGATCATCGGCCGCCGCGTCAACGGCCTCGGCGTGGCCGAGCCTGTGATCCGTCCGGTCGGCAAAAACCGTATCGAGGTCCAGCTCGCCGGCATCAATACCAAGGACAACCCGGATCTCATCAAGGTCATCCAGGCCCCCGCGCGCCTCGATTTCCGCACCGTGCATCCCGTGCTCTCGCCGGGTGCCGGCGTCGAGACCCCCATCGGCTACGAAATCCTCGTCGAAGAGCGCGAAGGCCGCGGCGGCGAGATCACCACCGATGAGGTCTTCGTCAAGATCGTGCCCGAGCTGTCGGGCGATTCGATGGACCGGGCCGGCACCCGCTACGACCTCTACGGCAAGCCGGAGATCTACATGAACTTCACGAAGGAGGGTGGCCAGCGTTTCGCCGACGTCACCCGCCGCCTCGCCGACGAGGGCCGCCGCTCCGGCCGCCCCGGCCGCCTGGCCATCGTGCTCGACGGCAAGCTCTACTCCTCGCCCACCGTGCGCGAAGAGATCAGCGGCGGCTCCGCCCAAATCACGGGCACGTTTTCCGAGCGCGAGGCGCTGAACATCGCCAACGTCCTCAACAACCCGCTCAACGTGGAGCTCAAGGTCGTGCAGCTTTACGAAGTCGGACCCACCCTGGCCGAGGGCGCCATCAAGAGCGGCACACGTGCGACCTACATTGGCGTCGGTCTCGTCGCCGCCTTCATGGTCGCCTATTACACGGTGGCGGGCTTCATCGCGGTGCTGAGCGTCTCGCTCAACATCCTCATCGTGCTCGGTGTCCTCGCGAGCCTGGGTGCGACCCTCACGATGCCCGGCATCGCCGGCATCGTGCTCACCGTCGGCATGGCGGTCGATGCGCACATCCTGATTTTCGAGCGCATGCGAGAGGAGCTGAGGATGGGCAAGTCACTCGTCACCGCCTTCCACTCGGGCCACGACAAGGCGTTCACGACCATCATCGACGCCAACCTCACGACCCTCATCACCTCGGGCCTCATGGTTCTCTTCGGCACCGGCGCGGTGAAGGGCTTCGGCATCACGATTACCATCGGTATCTTCTCCACGATGTTCACTGCGCTGATCGTATCCGAGCTGCTGCTCGACCTCGTGATCGTATCGGGCGCCATCAAGCGCATGCTGGCGATGAACCTTCCGGCCCCCTCGATTGACTTTGTGAAATACGGCCGCGCGGCCTTCATCGCCTCGTGGATCGTGGTCTTCATCGGCGTCGGCACGGTGATCTACAAGGGCCACCGCATCTACGGCATCGACTTCGCCGGCGGCGACGCAATGACGCTCTCGTTCAAACAGAAGCAGGACATCGCCAAGATCCAAGCGGCAGGCGACGCCGCCAAACTCGGCGAGATCATCGCTTCCTACCAGCAGGAACTCGGCAGCGGCAATGAGACCCTCACGGTCCAGTCCGAGGCCGGCAAGGGTGCTGCCGCGGTGGCCGCGCTGCAAAAGGTCTTCCCGCAGGCCGAGTTTAAGGTTGAGGGTAAAAACACGATCGGCCCGGCTGTCGGCAAAGAGATCCAGTGGAATGCCATCATGTCGATCACGCTCTCGCTCGTCGGCATTTTGATCTACGTGGCCATCCGCTTCGAGGTCGGCTATGGCATCGGTGCGGTTGTCGCGACGGTGCACGACGTGCTCATGACCATCGGCATCTTTGTGCTGTCCGATCGCCAGTTCACCGCCCCGATGGTCGGCGCCATCTTGCTTATCGTGGGTTACTCGATCAACGACACCATCGTCGTGTTCGACCGCATCCGTGAGGAGCTGAAGCTGAACCCCGGCATGAGCCTGCGCGACGTGATTAACCTCGCGACTAACCGCGTGTTCACGCGCTCGCTGCTGACGAGCTTCACGACGCTGCTCGCGGCCGTGGCGCTCTTCGCCTTCGGCGGCGGTATCGTCGACGATTTGGCGTTCACCTTCATCGTCGGCATCCTCACGGGCGCGTTCTCCTCGATTTTCGTCGCCAGCCCCATCTTCTACTGGTGGCACAAGGGCGACCGTAAGCACGTCGAGGCGCATCACGACGTGGCGCCGAAATACGAGTGGCAGGGCACCAGCAAGGCGGCGGAATAAGCGGGCAGGGCGACTCTCTTGGCCGCCTTGGGTTTGGGCTGCGGAGTCCGGGACCCAGGCGGTGCGGAGCACCGGGCCCACCCTCCTTTCCCCATGCGCTGGATCCACACGCCCCTCCCGGCCGCGGAGGTCGGGGTGATGAGTCAGGAAGCGGGCGTAAGCCGTGTCCTGGCCGAGCTGTTGCTGCGCGCCGGCCTGCGCACCGGCGCGGCTGCGACGGAATTTCTCCAGCCCTCCCTTTCCGCGATCAACGATCCGTTTCTGCTGCGCAATCTCGATGCGGCTGCCTCGCGCCTGCGGCAGGCCATCGCGGCGCGCGAGTCAGTCGTCGTGCTCGGTGACTACGATGTGGATGGCGTCAGCAGCACGGCGCTGCTCGTGACGGTGCTACGGCGCTTCGGGCTTGAGCCGCGCTTCGTCGTGCCGCGCCGCTCCGAGGATGGCTACGGCCTCTCGCGCAGCGCGATTGATCGCGCGCTCGAGGCGGGCCGGCCCCACCTGTTTGTCGCGCTCGACTGCGGCACCAATTCCAAGGCGGAGGCCGATTATCTCCGCGGTCTCGGCGTCGATGTCCTGATCGTGGACCATCATAGGTCCAAAGAAGAGATCGCGGCCGGCACGCTGCTCGTGAATCCGCATGTGGGCGATCCCGAGTCCCAGGCCGATGGCGCCTGGCGCCACCTCTGCACGGTGGGTCTGGTGTTCAAGTTGTGCCACGGGCTCCTCAAGCAGCTGCGGGCGGAGAATCACCCTGTCGCGTTCGATATCCGCCTCCGTGATCACCTGGACCTCGTGGCGCTGGGCACGGTGGCTGATTTGGTGCCGTTGCAGGGTGAGAATCGCATTTTGGCTCACCATGGGTTGCGCATTTTGCGGGAGGCGAAGCGCCCGGGCCTGCGCGCCTTGATGGAGGTCGCAGGCGTGCGCCCTGAGCAGGGCATCGTGCCCACCGACATCTCGTTTCGTCTCGGGCCGCGCATCAACGCCAGCGGCCGCCTCGCCGATGCCGCGTTGTCGGTCGAGCTGCTGCTGAGCGACGATGCGGCGTTTTGCGGCGAGACCGCCCGGCAGCTCGACGCCTTCAACCGCGAGCGTCAGGACATCGAACGCACGATCACCGAGGAGGCCGAGCGCGCGATCGAGACGCAGTTCCTAGCGGACTCCGGCGTGGTGCTTTTTGCCGAGAACTGGCATCCTGGTGTCGTCGGCATCGTGGCCGGCCGCGTGACGCGCAAATACCACCGCCCCTGCGTCGTCCTCGGTAACGAGGGCGACATGGCCAAGGGCTCCGGCCGCAGTGTCGATGGCGTCAACCTCGTCGAGGTGCTCGGCACCTGCTGCGAACATCTCACCAGTTGGGGTGGCCATCCGATGGCCGTCGGCATCGCGCTCCCGAAGCGCCACCTCGAAAGTTTCCGCGCGAGCTTTTCCGCGGCGGTGCGCGCGCATGTCGGCGGTGACATCGCGGCCGCCCGGCTCGAACTAGCCGCCTGGATTGAGCCCGAGCAGATCAACGAGCGGCTCATGGACGAGCTCGATTCGCTGCACCCGTTTGGCCAAGGCAACCCGGAGCCGATCTTTGGCGTGCGCGGCGTGGTGCTGCGTGCGGCGCCGGAGGTTTTCAAGGAACAGCACTTCCGCTTCCACTTCGAGGATGGCCGCGGGCGCCGCCTGCATGGCGTCGCGTGGAAGCAGGCCGCCAACCGTCCGCCGCGCGGCGTGCCCATCGATCTCGCGGTGGAGCTGAAGTGGAACCATTTCAACGGTCGCAAACTGCTTCAGCTCGGGCTCGTGGACTGGCGTCCGACCAGCAACTAGGCGGC
This sequence comes from Opitutaceae bacterium, assembly GCA_030693515.1. Classification (GTDB taxonomy): domain Bacteria; phylum Verrucomicrobiota; class Verrucomicrobiia; order Opitutales; family Opitutaceae; genus ER46. Next base: position 109,444 of record JAUYAK010000068.1, on the reverse strand, counting down.
GGGTCCGGTCATCGCCGGACGCAGGGGTCATCGCGTCCCGCTGTGGCCTTTGAGGTTTGCGGTTGGCGGCCGCGTCGTCTGGAGTCTTTTGCCAACCATCGTCTTTCCATGAAATCCGCCTCCGCCAAACCCGCCTCCATCCTCGGTCGCGTGCGCATCTCCTACCCGCGCATGCTGCGCATCCTTGTGCCGCTGGATTTCTCGGGCAAGTCGCGGCAGGCGCTGCGCTACGCGATCCCGATCGCGCAGAAATTTTCCGCCCGCATCTTCCTAGTCCATGTGCTGCCGAGCCCCGGCAACGCCTCCAAGGACGAGCAGCTGCGCCAGCGGCAGACTGCGATCAAGCGCCTCGGCGAGACGGGCTCACAGCTCCTGCCGCCGCGCGTGCAGGCCGAGAGCGCGGTCCTCACCGGCAATCCGGCGGACGAGATCCTCGCGCTGGCCGGGAAGAACTCCATCGATCTCATCGTGCTCACGACGAAAGGGCGCAGCGGCCTGAAGCGGGCCTTGGTCGGCAGCACCGCCGAGCAGATCATGCGGCATGCCTCGTGCCCGGTGATGTCGGTCCGGCGGCGCTGATCCGCGCTGGCGGGGTAATTCACCCGCGGGCCAAACTTTTCTTTGCCAGTGGGAGGGGAATTGCCTTCGCTCAACCTCTATGGCCAAGACCGCGTCGCTGAAACTGGACGGCAAAGAATACCCCCTGCCCATTATCGAAGGCACCGAGGGTGAAAAAGCGATCGACACGCGCACCCTGCGCGCCGTCAGCGGCCACATCGCCTACGATCAAGGCTACGGCAATACGGGTTCGTGCGAGAGCAAGATCACCTTCCTTGATGGCGACGAGGGCATCCTGCGCCACCGCGGTTATCCGATTGAGCAGCTCGCCAATCAGAGCGACTTCGTCGAGACCGCCTACCTGGTCATCTACGGCGAGCTGCCGTCCCCGGCCCTGCGCAAGGAATTCGGGATGCGCCTGCGCAACAACGCCGCGGTCGAGGTGCAGATGCAGAAAATCCTGGAGGGCTTCCCGACGAGCGCCTCGCCGATGGCGATGCTTTCCGCCCTCGTCAGCGGGCTGCCGGCCTATCACGCCGACCTGGCGACGAATAATTTCGAGCAGGATCTGAAAAACTTCGACTTGGCCGCGGCCGTCGCGATCTCGAAAATCCGCACCTTCGTGGCGATGATCTACCGCTACCAGAAGGGGCTGCCGTTCATCTTCCCGAAGCAGGAGCTGCCGTTCTGCGAGAACTTCCTGCACATGATGTTTTCCGAGCCCTACAAGGACTACATCGCGATGCCGGAGGTCGCCAAGGCGCTCAACCTCGTGCTCCTGCTCCATGCCGACCACGAGCAGAACTGCTCCACCTCCACCGTCCGCATGGTCGGCTCGAGCGCGGCCAATCTCTTCGCCTCCATCTCGGCGGGCATTTGCGCGCTTTCCGGGCCGCTGCACGGCGGGGCGAATGTCGCCGTCATGCAGATGCTGCAATCGATCCACGACGAGGGCGACGACGGCACGCGATTCATCGCCGCCGCCAAATCCGGCTCGAAGAGCAATCGCCTGATGGGTTTCGGCCACGCCGTTTACAAGAACTTCGATCCGCGCGCGAAAATCATCGGCAAGGCGTGCGACACGGTGCTCAAGAAGCTCGGCATCAAGGATCCGCTCCTGAACATCGCCAAGAACCTTGAGCAGGCGGCGCTGAAGGATGACTACTTCGTCTCGCGCAAGCTCTACCCCAACGTCGATTTCTACTCCGGCATCATCATGCGCGCGCTTGGCATCCCGATGAACATGTTCACGACGATGTTCGCGATCGGCCGCACGCCGGGCTACATCGCCAACTGGCGCGAGGTCGCGGCGAATCCCAAGGGCCGCATCTACCGGCCCCGGCAGATTTACGTCGGCGCGCCCAAACGCGACTACGTGGCGATCACGAAGCGGGGCTGAGGCGAGGGCGGGCAGGGTAGGGCGCGGACTCCGATCCGTGCCTTTTTTCCTGCACCGGTGGCGAACGGAGTCGCCGTCCTACCGCCTCCAATCCTACGTCTTTTCCTTCTTCGGTGGCGGGCTGTGCAGCGCTTCGTCGAGCGTGAGTCCGCTCAGGTGCGTCAGCGCGCTCATCAGTTTCCAAAAAACCCAGATCGTCACGACCGTCGTCGGCAGGACGATGACGGGCCAGCTCAGCAGGTTCATCCGGCCGAGCTGTTCGTTGAAGGCGGTCGTGCCCGGCGGGTCCTTGAGCAGGTAGCGCGCGAGACCGTAGTTCAGCACGGCGCTGAGGAGGAACGATCCCGCCATGCCGTAGTTTGCGAGCCTCATGCGGCGCTCGAATTCGGTGGTGTTGCCGCGTTCGGCGAGTGCCGTCTCGACCTTGGCGGTGTCGAACACGGCGTCGTTCCACAGCAGTTCGCGGACGAGCGGGCGCTTGGTCTTCATCGAGGCGAGCAGCGCGACACCGAGCAGCGTGGGCATGGCGGCCTCCTTCACCGCGAACCAAAACACGTCGGCCTTCATCTGGTTGAGCACGCCGGTGAGCAGCACGCTCACGACGCCGATGATTGAGAAGAGGTTGGCCTTGCGCCGCTTGATCAGATCGTAGGCGCCGTAGCTCAGGGGAAAGAGCAGCGCGATCAGGATGCCCCACTGCGGGCCGAGGTATTTCTCGTCGCTGAGCTTCGTCAGCACGAGCGTCGGCACCGCGATGTTGCAGATCAGGTTGAGGAGGAGGTTTTCCTTCTTAGGGCGGGGGGCGGACATTCGGCCGAGCAAAGCGACGGCACAGTCCCGCCGAAAGGCGAAAAGCACGGCTTTTTCCTGATTCCCTGCGCCGCCGGTTTTGTGCATCGTCCCGCTCCCATGATCCTCCTCGGCGTGAACATCGACCACTGCGCCACCCTGCGGCAGGCGCGCTATCGCGATGCCACGGCCGACGGCGGTGCGGTCGAGCCCGATCCGGTGGCGTTTGCCGCCGCGGCGGAGCGGGCAGGGGCCGACGGCATCACCGTCCACCTCCGCGAGGATCGCCGCCACATCCAGGATCGCGATGTGTGGCGGCTCCGCGACACCGTGCGCACGCGCCTCAACCTTGAGATGGCCTGCACGCCGGAGATGACCGCACTGGCCCTGAAGCTCCGGCCCGCCTTTGTCTGTCTCGTGCCGGAAAATCGTCGCGAGGTCACGACCGAGGGCGGCCTCGATGTCGTGGGCAACCGCGATCGGGTGCGTGCCTGCGTGGAGGCGATGAACGCGGCTGGAATCAAGGCCAGCCTCTTCATCGATCCCGATGCCCCGCAGATCGACGCGAGCGCCGACCTCGGCGCGCCCTTTGTCGAGCTGCACACCGGGGCCTATGCGCACGCCTATTTCACACCGCGCCGGCCGGCGGAGTTTGAGCGGCTGCGGGCCGGCGCGGACCGCGCCCAGGCCTGCGGGCTCACCGTCAATGCCGGCCACGGCATCAACTACGAGAACATCGCCGAGGTCCGCACGCTCCCGCATCTCTACGAACTCAACATCGGCCACAGCATCGTGAGCCGCGCGGTCTTCAGCGGGGTGGATGAAGCGGTGCGCGAGATGAAGCGGCGGGCAAACTTGGAAACTTGAGAAGGGAGAAAGAAGAAACACTGGCCTGAGCGGTGATCGTTCGGTTTCTTCTTTCCTGGTTTCATGCTTTCTTCTTTTCCGACCCTTCCCCCCGGCGGCATCCTCGTCGGCCTCGGCGCCGACCTCATCGAGGTCGAGCGGGTGCGCGGCGTGCTGGAGCGGCAGGGCGAGCGGTTTCTCAACCGGGTGTTCACCGACGAGGAGCGCGCTTACTGCTCGGCGATGAAGTTCCCGCACAAGCACTACGCCGCGCGCTTCGCCGCCAAGGAGGCGGTCTCGAAATGCTTCGGCACCGGCATCGGCGCGGAGTTCGGCTGGCGCTCCGCCTCGGTTTACCACGGCGAACGCCATCAGCCGCTCGTCCGGCTCGACGCGCAGGGCGAGGAACTCCTGCGCCGGGTCGGTGCGACGCACGTGCATCTCACCCTCTCGCACACCGACACGATGGCGCTGGCGGTGGCCGCGCTGGTGCGCGTCTGACCGCCTCCGCGTATGGACGAAGTGCCGCCAGCGGACCGCCGCCCACCCACCGCCGCGAGCCTCTCCAAGACGCCGTCGTGGATCATGCTGGGGTTTGTGCTCGGGGTTGCGTTCATGGCCGCGCTGCCGTCGCTGCGTAAGACGCCGGCACCGGTCGCCGCGCCTCCCGTCACGATTCCGGCCGAGCCTGTCCCGCTGCGCCTGCCGCCGCGGCTCACGGTCATCGAGGCCGTCTTCGAAGAATGGGGCCGCCACGCCGTCTGGGACGGGAACCTCACCGAGGTCGCGCTCGATCCGGGCACCGGAACCTTCTCCGAACTCTACGAAGTGCGGCGGAGCGGCGACGTGCATTACTTCCGCACAATCACGCGGCTGACCCGGCGCATCATCGCCCGCGGCAAACCCCTGCCGGGTTGCCCGCTGCAATTCACCGAGACCGAGGAGCAATACCGCGAGTGGCTCGAGCACGGCCGCAAGGAGCGGAAATGAAAACGCCTGCCAGCCATCCCATTCTCTCCTGCGACGAGGCCCGCACGATCGAGCAAAGCCTCTTCGCGGGCGACGAGGCCCGCGAGTGGCCCGCGATGCAACGCGCCGGCCGCGCTATCGCCGCCGCCGCGCTCCGCGATTTTCAGGAGCTGGGCGGTTTCCCGGCCGCCGGCCGCATCCTCGTCCTCGCTGGCAAGGGCCATAACGCCGGTGATGCGCTCATCGCCGCGCACGCGATCCTCGAGAAATTTCCGGCGGCGCGCGCCGAGGTGGTGTTCGCGTTCGGCTCGCGGGCGCTACGGCCACTCGCGGCGCGTGCGTGGCGCGACTTGGTTCATTTCGCCCGCGATCGGGTGAGCGCTGTTTCCGTGGCGCGCGGTGAGTTCGCCCTCTGCCTCGACGGTATCTTTGGCTTTCAATTTCGTCCGCCGGCCGATGAGCGGATCACCGCGTTGATCGCGTCCGTCAACGCCCTGTCGATCCACCTCCGCGCGGCGGTTGATTTGCCGAGCGCAGAGCTTTTCCGCGCCGATTTCACGTATGCGACCGGCTGCGTGAAGACGCCCTTGCTCGACTCGCGCCAAGCCGGCCGCGTGCGCTACCTCGATTTGGGTTTTTTTGAGGGGGAGCGCGCTGACCCCCAGGCGCTTTCCCGCGTGCTGCTCCCCTCCGTGCTCGCCCCGCTCGCCGCGCTCCGCCCGCCGCATTCGGACAAGCGCACCTTCGGCCACGTTTTTCTCGTCGGCGGTTCGCGGGCTTATCCTGGGGCGATCCTCATGAGCACGCTGGCTGCGCTTCGCAGCGGCGCGGGTCTCGTGACGGCGTGTGTGCCCGAGTCGCTCGTGCCCGGGTTTGCCGCGCACACGCCCGAGGCGATGTGGATCGGTTGGCCCGAAACGCCGAGCGGCAGTCTGGCCCTTGAGGGCGAACACCTGCTCCGCGCGCGTCTCGATCGCGCGACCGCCCTCGTGCTTGGGCCGGGGCTCGGCCGCGAGCCGGAGACGCTCGCGCTCGCGCGCAGCATCGTCGCGACCTCATCCGTGCCGCTCGTGATCGATGCGGATGCGTTGCAGCCCGACATCGTGGACGCTGGCACGGCATCGCGCGTGCTCACCCCGCACGCCGGGGAATGGAAGCGGATCGGGAATGCCAATCTGTCAGACACGACCGTCGTGCTGAAGGGACCCGTTACGCGGATCGAAAGCAGGGCAGGTCTCCGACCCGCCCCAGAGGGCAGGTCAAAGACCTGCCCTACTTATCATAGCTTCTTCGGCGGCCCCGTGCTGGCCCGCGGTGGCAGCGGCGATTTACTCGCGGGTTTGATGGGCGGGTTGCTCGCGCAGGCGCCGGCTGAGCCGCTGCTTGCCGCTGCGCGCGGTGTGGTCTGGCACGGGCTTGCGGCCGACCATCTGGCGCGCGCGCACGGACAAACCTCAGTGAGCGTCACCCAACTGCTCGACTTTCTTTCCCCAGCCTTGAATGAGTCTGCCCATGCCCCCTGAGCTGACCGAGCGGCAGGCGCTCCTCATCCTGAACGCCCTGCCCAATATCGGCCCCATCACGCTGAATCGCCTGCTGGCCGAACTCGGCGGCGATCCGCGCGCGGTGCTTGGCGCGGGCAAGCGCCAGCTCGAAAGCGTCAAGGGCGTCGGCCCCGCCATCTCCGCTTCGGTGACGACCTGGCGCGACCACGTCGATCTCGCGCGCGAAGAGGAGCGCATGGCGAAGAGCGGCGCGGACTTTGTCACCACGCGCGACACCGATTACCCGAAGCTCCTGAAGGAAATCCACGATCCCCCCATCGGGCTCTATCGGCGCGGGCGTTACGATTTTTCCCAGCCGTGCGTCGCGATCGTCGGTTCGCGGCGCACGACGCTCTACGGACAGGCGACGGCGAAGAAATTCGGGGCCGAGCTCGCGCGCCTCGGCTTCTGCGTCGTGAGCGGCCTCGCGCGCGGCATCGACACCGCGGCGCACGAGGGCGCGCTCTCCGTCGGGGGCAAGACCGCCGCCGTGCTGGGTTGCGGCATCGACATCATCTACCCGCCGGAAAACCTCGCGCTCTATCGTCGCATCGAGACCGAGGGCGGGGCGATTCTCTCGGAGTTTCCTTTCGGCCGCCGCGCGGACCGGCAGTCGTTCGCGATGCGCAACCGCATCGTCGCCGGAATGTGCGAGGCGACCATCGTCGTCGAGAGCGACGTGGACGGCGGCGCGATGATCACGGCGCGCTTTGCCGGTGAGCAGGGCCGGCTGATTTTCGCCGTGCCCGGCCGCATCGACCAGAATACCAGCGCCGGCTGCCACCAGTTGATCCGCGACGGCGCGACGCTGCTCACGAGCGTGGACGACATCCTCGGTGAACTGAACTACCTGGAAGGGATGCGGCCTTCGCCCATCGCAGAGAAGCCCGCGGACATCGCCGCCGGAAAACCGGCCAACCTCACCGCCGACGAGGCGCGCGTCTTCGAGTGCTTCCGTGGCGGCGCGATCCTGGCCCCCGACGCGCTCGCCGCCGCGACCGGCCTTGCGCCCGCCGGGCTCTCCGCCACGCTCATGATGCTTGAGCTCAAGCGTCTGATTGCCAAGCGCGCCGACGGTGCGTTTGAGGCGCGCTCGTGAATTTTCCTGTCATGATAAAGCATCTCCGTTTACTGCCGCTGCTCGCCTTTGTGGCGATGACCGCCTGTGCCGCACCCGCCAAGCGCGCCATCACCCACGCGGATCTCTGGCTGCTCAAGCGCGTCGGCGCACCCGTGCCGAGCCCCGACGGCAAGTGGGCGGTCTTCTCCGTGACCGCCCCCGCCTACGACGCAAAGGATCAATCGTCCGATCTCTGGCTCGTGCCGCTCGACGGCAGCGCGCCGCCGCGTCAGCTCACCCAGACCAAGGGCAGCGAGTCCGGCGCGGATTGGAACCCCGATGCCCGGCGCATCGCTTTTTCCGCCAAGCGTGATGGCGATGACGCTGCGCAGATCTACGTGATCGATGTGGTCCGCGGCGGGGAGGCTGAGCGGGTCACCTCGCTCTCCACCGGCGCACGCAACCCGCAGTGGAGCCCCGATGGGCAGCACCTGCTGTTTGTCAGCGAAGTTTATCCCGGCGCGCTCGACGACGAGGCCAACAAGAAAGCCGCCAAGGCCGTCAAGGACCGTAAATACTCGGCCCGCGTTTACGAAGGCTTCCCGATCAAGTATTGGGATCGCTGGCTCGACGAGAAGAAGGCGCATCTCTTCGTGCAGGAGGCGAAAGCCGGCGCCAAGCCCCGCGATCTCCTCGCGGGCACGAAGCTCGCGGCGCTCCCCGGTTTCGGCGGCAAGGAAGGCGAGACGGCCGAGAACCTCCCTGCCGCGTGGGCGCCCGACGGCAAGTCTGTCGTCTTTGTCGCGCGCACGACGCGCGACCGCGCCGCGTATGCGAGCACGCCCACGCAGCTCTTCTCCGTTGCGACTGCCGGCGGCGAGCCGGTGCAGCTTACGGACGACAAGGGGAGTTTCGACGAGCCCGCCTTCAGTCCCGATGGGCGCAGTCTGCTCGCCACGCACTCGGCCGGCGGCGACGGCAAGACCTACCACCACACGCGCATCGTGTCCTTCCCGTGGCCATTTGACGCCGCGAAACGCGCGAGCCTGACCGCGAATTTCGGACTCTCGGTCGTGAAATTTGTCGCGAGCGCGGATAGCCGCACGGTTTATTTCACCGCCGAGGCGGGTGAGCAGACGAAACTGTTTTCGGTCCCCGCTGCGGGCGGCGCCATCACCGCGCACGATGTGCCGCGCGCCGGCTGCCTCACCGGTCTCGCCCGCGGGGGCGACGCGCTCATCGCCAACTACGACAGCGCTGCCCGGCCGGCCGAGGTGGTGCGGCTGGATGTCGCGGCCGCGTCCTTCAAGGCCCTCACGCGTTTCAACGACGAGGCGCTCGCCGCGCTCGACTTGCCGGCGGTGGAGCGCTTCCAGTTCACCAGCGCCCGCGGCCGCCCGATCTCCAATCTGCTCGTGAAGCCCGCGGGCTTCGATGCGGCGAAAAAATATCCGCTGCTTGTGCTCATGCACGGCGGGCCCACCCCGCAGTTCAAGGACCAGTGGGGCATCCGCTGGAACTACCATCTCCTCGCCGCGCCCGGCTACGTGCTCGTGCTCACCAACTACTCCGGCTCCACCGGCTACACCGAGGCCTTCGGCCAAGGTATCCAGTTGGACCCCTTGAAAGGCCCGGCCGAAGAAATCAACCAAGGCGCCGACGAGGCGATCAAACGGTTTCCGTTCATCGATGGAACGCGCCAGGCCGCGGGTGGGGCGAGCTACGGCGGGCATCTCGCCAACTGGATGCAGGCCACGACCACGCGCTACAAAGCCCTCATCTCGCACGCCGGCCTGGCGACCCTCGCCACGCAGTGGTCCACGAGTGATGGCATCTACCACCGTGAGCTGAGCAATGGCGGTCCCGTCTGGGAGCAAAATCCGATCTGGCGCGACCAGAGCCCCACGACCTATGCCGGCAACCACGCCAAAGGCACGGGCTGGGTGACGCCGATGCTGGTGACGATCGGCGAGCAGGATTTCCGCGTGCCCGCCAACAACGCCTACGAGATGTGGACCTACCTCCAGCGCCTGCGCGTGCCGAGCAAGCTGCTTACGTTTCCCGATGAAAACCACTGGATCCTCAAGGGTGAGAACTCGAAGTTCTGGTTCGCCGAGGTCCACGCCTGGCTGGCGAAGCACTTGAAGTGAGTGGTGGGCGGGCGCGTCCCTCAATTCAGCCCGGCGGCCACGTCATCTGCCGCTGGGCGAGCAGGTGGATGTGCAGGTGCGGCACCGATTCGCAGGCATGCGGGCCGTGGTTCACCACGAGGCGGAAGCCGTGGGCGAGGTTGAGCTTTTTCGCGACCGTGCCCGCAACTAGGAGAAGATGTCCGAGCACCGCCTGATCGGCGGCGGTGGCCTCGCCGACACGCGCGATGAGTTGCTTCGGGACGATCAGCAGATGCACGGGCGCCTGCGGCTGAATGTCGTGGAGGACGACGCAGTGCTCGTCCTCGTGCTCGATCTTGGCGGGAATCTCGCGGTCGATGATGCGCTGGAAAATGGTTTTTGCCATGGCTTGGAGTTGAAGCGCAAAGACGCGAGGACGCAAAGATTCAAACCACCGGTGTGGTTGATCTTGGTTCAGAACTTCGCGCCTTTGCGGCTCTGCGCTTAATGGCTCAAAGAAACAGCAGATGCAGGTTCGAACCGCGCACGGTGCGGGCGGCGGCGAGGTCGCGGATGAAGGCGAGGGCTTCCTCGTAGTCGCGCTTCCGGCGCGGGGTCGCGCGGCGCGTCGGCGGGATGAGCGCGGGGCGGAGGTTGGTCACGAGCAGGGTCGATTCGCGGAACGGCGCGAGGGCGCGCAGCCCGGTCATGATTTCCGCGCGTGTGAAAAGCGGCGTGGCCGCGGCGAGCGTGAGCGAGGCATCCCAGTGGTAGAAGCCGGTGCGCGGGTGCGACGCGAAGAGTTTCGCCAGCAGCGCGGCGGCGGCGGCGTTGAAAGCCACGTCGTAGGTCTGCGCCGACTCCGGGTGCGCCGCGATCTGCGACTCCAGCTCCGCGAGGCTGAACGCAATCGCCGCCTTGATCTGCTCCGCGAGGTAAAGGTCCTGCCCCGTGGCGTGGGCGAAGAGGGCGTTGACGAAGTGGAGGCGACGCAGGTCGTCGCGAGAGCGGGCGGGCATGAAAAAGGATGCTGATTCCTATCCTCGATTTGTGGGATTGGCTTTCACCGGATGTCGCACCGGTTTTTTCGGATCATGCCAGTCCCAACCGCACTCCAAGCACTGCCTGCTCTTCAGCGTAAAAAGCGGCTGGCCGCAATACGGGCACGGTGGCCCAGCTTTGTGCGATTGCGGCCCGTTAGGATGCAAAGCCCAGATTTTCGCCCATCTCGTGTTGCAGCCTGTGATCTCGTAGATCGCCTTCATTTGCTCGACCGGTCGCAGTTTTCGAATGCGTCTCTCTTCATCTTCCGATAGCTCTGCAAAAACCGGGATGTGAGCCTTGCATCGAAGGCACTGCGGGCCTCGTTGTGGAAATTCCGTTTCCGTTACACGCGCGATTTCTTCACGTGTATATGCCTCGGTGTTCATCGCCAAGCGCCTCGAGGGCTTCTCTAGGGCTTCGACTTCCCCAGCGCACTAATCTCATCCACGAATTCGGCCACGTCGCGGAATTCCTTGTAGACGCTCGCGAAGCGCACGTAGGCGACTTGGTCCACGGTGCGGAGGCGCTGCATCACGCCCTGGCCGATGGCGCGCGAGGGGATTTCCTTTTCGAACTGGGCCTCCATCGCGTCCATCACGTCCTCGACCAGCATGGCGATCTGCTCGCCGTCCACGGGGCGCTTGTGGCAGGCGGCGCGGACGGCGCGGATGAGCTTCTCGCGGTCGAAGTCCTCGCGGCGCCCATCACGCTTGATCACGACCACGCCGTCGCGCACGAGCATCTCGGTCGTGCTGTAGCGGTGGCCGCACTCGAGGCACTCACGCCGGCGGCGGATGGTCGAGCCCTCTTTGCTGATGCGGGAGTCGATGACCTTGTCCTCAATCGAGGTGCATTTCGGGCAGCGCATGGCGGATGCAGACTAGTTGAGCGAAAGAAAATTCTCCAAGATCCGCATGCCGCCCTCGGTCGCGATGCTCTCGGGGTGAAACTGCACGCCCCAGATCGGCAGGGTGCGGTGGCGCAGGCCCATGACCTCGCCCTCGGCGGTCTCGGCGGTGATTTCGAGTTCCTTGGGGAAGGTGGCGCGCTCGACCAGCAGCGAGTGGTAGCGCGTGGCGGCAAAGCCCTGCGGCATCCCGCGGAAGACATCGGAGTCCTGGTGCAAAATCGGCGAGGTCTTGCCGTGCATCAGGCGATCGGCGCGCACGACGTGGCCGCCGTAGTAATGGCCGATCGACTGGTGGCCGAGGCAGACGCCGAGGATGGGTTTTTTGCCCGCGAAGGCGTTGATGATGCCGAGCGTCACGCCCGCCTCGCGCGGCGAGCACGGGCCAGGGGACAAGAGCACGCGGTCGGGGTTGAGCGCGACCGCTTCGTCGGGCGTGATCTCGTTGTTGCGATAGACGCGCTGCGCCACGCCCAACTGCCCAAAGTATTGGACGAGGTTGAAGGTGAACGAATCGTAGTTGTCGATGACGAGGAGCACGGCGGTCAGGTCGGTCGGATACTACCTCGCGGATTGCCCGCCGGGTCAAGCGCGGGGCCGGCAACAACGGACACAGCAGGCCCGCCAGGCTGGACAAACAATTTGCCTCGCCCGCGGCGGGCGCTTTCGTAGCGGCATGACCAGCACGGCAGAACTCGTTCGGCTACCAGTGGAGGAGCGGCTCGCCCTGATCGATGAGTTGTGGGCGTCGATTCCGGCGGAGGCCCTGCCTGCTGACGGCAAGCAGTTGGGCAAGGCCAACACGCGCCTGGCCGAGTTGAAGGCCAACCCTGCGATCGGGCTGACCTATGAACAGCTCAAGACGCGCCTCGGCTAGATCGCCGTGAATCATCAGCCGATTTTCCACCCACGGATCGAGGGCGATGTGCGTGAGGCGATGGGGCGTTACAACGAGCGGTCAACGGAGCTAGGCGAGCGATTCAAGCGCGCGTTCTACGAATCCATTGATGCGATTCTGAATTTCCCGGAAAAAGATGCGGTGAAACTCGCCGCGGCCATCCGCGCACGGCTGATGCGCCCGTTTCCCTATCTCATTTTCTACGCCGTCGAGCACGACGTGGTTTTTGTGCTCACCGTGCAGTATGCCGGTCGCAGGCCTGCCTTGTTGCGTGCCATCGTGCGCAGCCGCCAGATTTCCTAGATGCCCGCACACTTCCAGCTCCTCAAAACCGACACAGCCACGGCCGCCCGGCGCGGCCGGCTGACCACGCGGCACGGCGTCGTCGAGACGCCGATCTTCATGCCCGTCGGCACGCAGGGCACCGTGAAATCCCTCACGCCGCAGCACCTCCGCGACCTCGGCGCGCAGATCATTCTCGGCAACACCTATCACTTGAATCTGCGGCCGACCTCGGAGGTGATCCGCGACCTCGGTGGCTTGCACCGCTTCATGGGCTGGGACGGACCTATCCTCACGGACAGCGGCGGCTTTCAGGTTTTCTCGTTGGCCAAGCTCCGCGACATTCGCGACGACGGGGTGGCGTTTTCGTCCCACCTCGACGGCGCGAAACTCTTCCTCGGCCCCAAGGAGGTCATGGGCATCCAGCAGAACCTCGGCAGCGACATCGCGATGGTGATCGACGAGTGCCCGCCCTGGCCTTGCGAACGCGACGAGTGCGCCCGGGCCGTCGCGCGCAGCTTCAAATGGGCAGGCCAGTGCAAACAGATCGCGACCGACAGCGGCTTTCTCGCGGGCGGGCACCACGTGTTTGCCATTGTGCAGGGCTCGACGTTTGACGACCTGCGGCGCGAGGCGGCGGAGTCGCTGGCGGCGCTGGATTTTCCCGGCTACGCGGTCGGCGGCGTGAGCGTGGGCGAGCCGGAGCCGGAGATGCTGAAACAGGTGGGAGCCACGACGCCGTTTCTGCCGGCCGACAAGCCCCGCTACACGATGGGCCTCGGCACCCCGCCGCAGCTCCTGAAGATGATTGCGCTCGGCGTGGACATGTTTGACTGCGTGCTGCCGAGCCGCGTCGCACGCAACGGCCTCGTCTTCACGCCCGACGGTCCGATGAATCTGCGCAATGAGAAATACCGCACCGACCCGCGCCCGATTGTGGAACTGGGCACGGACGCCACCGGCGCGGCCAACTACACGGCCAATTTTTCCCGCGCCTACCTCCGTCACCTCACCGTCGCCGGTGAAATCCTGAGCTGCACGCTCCTCACGCTGCACAACCTGCATTTCTACCTCAATCTGATGGCGCAGGCGCGAGCGCACTTGGAGGCGGGCGACTACGGCCCGTGGCACCGCGCCTGGATCGAGCGCTACGAGAGGGGCGCGGCGGCCCGTTCGAATGGAGCGGCATAAACGCAGAAACCTGCGGATGGAGGCAGGTTTCTTGCCGCAAATAAAAAGCCCGCACGGAAAATCCGGGCGGGCTCGGCCGCGAGGCGTGTCAACGCACCCGCGGTTTCAAACCGGAGCGATCAGAGCCGCGAGCGCAGGCCGATGAAGAAATTCCGCGCGCTGCGGTTCGAATGGCGCAACCCGCTTTCGCCGGCCGAGCCAAAAAACGCCATCGTCGGGCTATACCAGTAGTTAACCTCGACCGCCGCGCCCACAGACTGGCTGCTCCGGCTGGTGCCCTCGAAATCGTCGGAGTAGCTGAGGCGCGGCGTGATCGTCACGGCGCCGGCGGGAATCTCAATGCCCACGGATGCGCCCCAGAGCGGCTGATCGTCGCTGCCGGTCGGGTAGCTCGACCATTCCCAGCCCGCGTTGGCGCTGATGAACGGCTTGGCGCTGCGCAGGAACCCGACGTCGTTGAGATAGCTGGGCGTCGGCGCATAGGCGGTGAGGTAGCCGCCGATGGTGTTGGTGTGCCCGCGACTCGCGCCGCCGATGCGGCTGTAGGCGTAGGACGCGCCGCCATCCAGCTGGCGCGGGACAAGCACGGTGTTGGCGCCCGCGCCGATGCTGTAGGCATGCGACGAGTTGCCCTTGATATCCTGCACGCCGAACTTGAGCTCGGTGTAGGGCGTGCCGATGAGACCGGCCGAGGAGGACGAGGCCACGGAGCGTGGAGCGGGCACCGCGGTCGTGGTGCTCTGCGCGTGAAGCCCGGCGGCGAGGGTGAGGCCGGCGAGCGCGAGGGTGAGTTTATTGGTAGTTTTCATGGTTATGGTCTGCGCCTCTTTGGTCAGCGCACGCGGCACGAGGTGTCGCACAATTTTTTCACGCCCGGGCTTTTTTGTTGTCACGGGCCGGAACAAAGCGCCGTCGCCGTTTTCGCCGCGCCGATGTTTGGCTGGAAATGCCGCGGGCGATGTCCCACGGTTCGCTCCCATGCGCATTCTCGTCACCGGCGGCGCCGGTTTTCTTGGGTCTCATCTTTGCGAACGCCTGCTTAAGGACGGCCATGAGGTCGTCTGCCTCGATAACCTCTTCACCGGGCAGAAGGCGAACATCGCGCACCTGCTCGCGAATCCGCATTTCGAGTTCGTCCGCCACGACGTGATCGATCCGTTCAAGTATGAGGTGGACCAGATCTACAATCTCGCGTGCCCCGCCTCGCCGCCGCACTACCAGTTCAACCCCATCAAAACCACGAAGACCTCGGTCATGGGTGCGATCAATTGCCTCGGGCTGGCGAAGCGCGTGAAAGCGCGGGTCTTTCAGGCCAGCACCTCCGAGGTCTATGGCGACCCGAGCGTGCATCCGCAGCCGGAGAGCTACTGGGGCAACGTGAACCCCATCGGCAAACGCTCCTGCTACGACGAGGGCAAGCGTTGCGCCGAGACGCTGTTTTTCGACTACCACCGCGAGAACAAGGTCGATATCCGCGTCATCCGCATCTTCAACACCTACGGCCCGCGCATGCACCCGAACGACGGCCGCGTGGTCTCGAACTTCATCGTGCAGGCCCTCAAGGGCGAAGACATCACCATCTACGGCGACGGCACCCAGACGCGCTCCTTCTGCTACGTTGACGATTTGATTGAGGGCTTCGTGCGCTTCATGGCGCAGACGGAGACGATCGGCCCGATGAACCTCGGCAACCCCGGTGAGTTCACGATGCTCCAGCTCGCGGAAAAAACGCTCCAGCTGGTCGGCGGTAAATCCAAGATCGTGCACAGGCCGCTCCCGAGCGACGACCCCAAGCAGCGCCGTCCCGACATCACGCTCGCCAAGCGCGTGCTGAAATGGGAGCCGCAGATCCCGCTCGAAGAAGGGCTCAAGCGCACGATCGCGTATTTCCGCGGGAAGCTCTGAGCCGCGGCGCCGGCCTCCACCCGATCATTTCAGGGCCAGCACGACGGCGCCGGCGGCGATCAGGCCGCCGCCCAGCAGGGTTTTCAGCGTGAGGGCCTCGCCGAGAAACACGGCGGCGAGGATGAGCACGAAGACGACACTGAGCTTGTCGATGGGCGCGACCTTGGAGGCGTCGCCGAGCTGGAGGGCCCGGAAGTAGCACAGCCACGAGAGGCCCGTGGCGAGGCCGGACAGCGCGAGAAACAGCAGCGTGCGGCCGGACAGCGCGGCCACCGCGGAATAAGGGGTCGTGAGCGGCACGATGGCCCAGGCGAACACGAGCACCACGGTCGTGCGGACGGCGGTGGCGAGGTTGGAATCGACGCCCGCCACGCCGATCTTGGCGAGGATGGCGGTGGCGGCGGCGAAGACGGCGGAAAGCAGCGACCAGTGGAGCCAGTTCATGCGGCGATGCTGGCCGCGGCGGCTCGCGAAGGCGAGGCTGAGCGGGCCAGCCGGTCGCGCGTCGAGGCGGAGCCCCATCCGGCCTTCGTCCGCGTTTCGGTCCGGGAGACTTCCAGAAACTCGCGCGTCAGGGAACTCGCACCCTTTGCGGGCCAGGCAATCCCGACGATCCCGGAGGCAGAGGCGGCGAGTGCGGCACGAAACGAAGCCGGCGCCCAGCCGCGGCGGCCGGCAGCGCGATCGCGATGACCACGCCTTCGCCGGACTCGACCGCCGTGATGAGGCTCGCCTCGCTGTCGCATTCCTCATCGAGACGAAACCGCCGCGCGCGCACTCCGGTGTGGCGGACGAGGAATTCGTGTTAATCCGGATAATTCTTCCGCCCGAAGGCAATGAGGGGTTCGGCCAGCACCTGCTTCAGCGTCACCGATCGCCGCCGCGCCAACGGATGCCCCGGCGGCACACCGGCCACGATTGGCAGGCTCCGCAGCGGCGTCCCTTCGCGCGATCCGGCCAGCATCTCGGGCGAAGAATGGTCATGGAGGGTGACGCGCACGTCCGGCGCGACGCCCGAGCTCCTCCTCGAGGTCGTGCATCTGCCGCTTGAGCGGCGGCTGCGAGACGTGCAGGCGGGCCGCCGCGCGTGACGTTCTGTTCCTCGGCCACGGCGACACAGTGGCGGAGATGGCGCAGTTCCATGCCCGCGCGACAATACCCGCAGGGTATCGCGACACAAGGAACATGGTATTTCCCGGACGCGTGTCGTCGGTGGTATCGTCATCAAGGTAACGGAAACAACGAAACCACCTCAGCCATGAATGCCATCCAGACAGCCAAAGCCCTCCTCCTCGGCGCGAGCCTGCTCGCGCCGCAAACCTGGTCCGCGGAACCGCGGGAACGCGTCGGCGCCAGCCCGTGGGGACCCGATGACCAAATCGGCGCCCTCAACCTCATGACGCCCGAGTCACGCCTCGCCATCCTTTCCCACGTGGCTTCCGGCAAGACCTACGACCTCAGCGTGGAATATTTCGTCGGCATGCCGAGTTTCCACCAACTCGGCGATCCCGGCTACCAATACTGGCTCACCCACACGCCCCGCGGCACGGTGGTGGACAATCCGAACGGCCTGGGCGAGCGCATGAATTCGAAAGTCAGTTACACCGGGGACGCGATTTCCATGTATACGCACATGGGCACGCATATCGACGCCCTCAATCACTTCGGTTTGGACGGGAAGATTTGGAACGGCTTCTCGGCCGACCGGCACCTGGGCGACAAGGGCTGGAAGAAGACCGGCGCCGAGACAATCCCGCCCATCATCGCGCGCGGCGTCCTCATCGACGTGGCGGCTTACAAGGGCGTGGACGCCCTGGCGCACAACTACCGCGTGAACTCCGACGACCTGAAGGGCGCCCTGCACCGGCAGGGCGTCAAGCTGGCGCCGGGCGACGTGGTGCTGATTCGCACGGGCCAGGCCCGCCATTATCACGATGCCGCCAAATACCTCCACGAATATCCCGGCGTGAGCCTGGAGGCGGTGAAATGGCTGGTGGAGCGAAAGGGCACGATGCTCCTCGGCGCAGACAACCTGAGCCTGGAGGCCTTCACCGCTGAAGAGCTCGGCTTGGCCGCGCTGATTCTCGGTGAGGAGAATCCCAAGCTCGAGACGTTGCCGGCCGGGAGCGAAGGCAACTGGGTGCCCGTGCACACCTACCTGCTCGCCGAGAAAGGCGTGATGTTCATCGAGCAGCTGCAGCTGGAGGAACTCGCCCGCGATCAGGTGTATGAATTCGCCTTCATCGCCGCCTCGCTGAAGCTGCGCGGCGCCAGCGGCGCCCCGATGCGGCCGATCGCGCTGCCGGTTCGGAAGTAGGCACGCACGCAGGCATCCGCCGTCAATCGAGGACATCATGAACTTGTCTGAGATTCAGCAGCCGGGGCGGCCGCAAATTGCGCCTTCCCTGCCTGCTCGGGTCGTAATCGGACGCCTGTCTGGACGGGCCATTCCGAATCCCCATGTCAGCACGTCGCCGGTGCCTGAGTTGGCCGCTCCCGGCGTCATCCTCGACGGTGAGCCGGCCGAGCACCTCGACGCCATCGACCCGGACACCGCCTATCCCGATGTGCGCAGCTTCCGGTTGAAGTTCGGGCTGATCATCCCTGCCACCAACACCAGTATGGAGCATGAGCTGTGGGGCATCATCTTCGCAAACCAAGGGCCGCGGGGCTTGCGCGGCGTCGGCCTGCACACGGTGAATGTCGTCACCCCGAAGCCGAGGCTGGCGACCGAACGCGACCTGCTGGACTACCAGGAGCAGTTCCTCGGCGGCCTGACGTCGGCGGTGGAGGTGGCGGCACTGGCGCAGCCGCACTACGTGATCCTGGGCATGAGCCTGGAACACGTCGTCGGCGGCCTTGAGGCGGTCCGCTCGCCGCTCGCCCGTCTCGAGGTGTCCTCGGGTCTCGGTTGGTCCGCCTCGCACGAAGCCATGCCGGCGGCGCTGCGGATATTTGGCGCGCGGCGCATCTGCCTGCTGACGCCCTTCAACCGGCCGGGGAACGAAACCGCGATCCGGATGTTCGAGGAACTCGGCTTCGCGGTCGTAGTGAGCGTCGGCTTCTCTTGCGCCAACGCGCAACACATCGCGCACATTCCCGACTCGGCCAAGGAGCAGGCCATTTTCGAGTTGATGGCCACGGCCGGGCACAGGCTCGACGCCATTGTCCAATGCGGCACCAACATGAGCCTGCTCGATGTGACCGAGAGACTCGAGCCCGTCGTCGGCATCCCCATCCTCGGCGTCAACGCCGTGCTCTTCTGGCATGCGCTGCGCGAAAACGGGCTCAGCGACCCGCTGGCCGGCGGCGGGCGGCTGCTGCGGGAATTCTGAGCCGGCCCCGCGCACACTCACCCATGAACGTCGAATCACGCCTCCACCAACTCGGCCTGCGCCTGCCCGAGCCGCCCAAGCCCGCGGGCAACTACCAACCGTGGCGAATCGCCGGCAACCTGCTGTTCCTCTCCGGCCAGTTTCCCATCGAGCATGGCGAGCTGCGCCACACCGGCCAGATCGGCGCGGACTTGACGGAGGCCGAAGGCTACGCCGCCGCGCGGCTGGCCGCATTGAATACGCTCGCACAAATCCACTCGGCGCTTGGTGGGTTCGACCGGCTCGAGTCGCTCGCGCGCGTGGAAGGCCACGTCGCCGCCGCGCCCGGCTGGCTCAATGCCCCGCGCGTCCTCGATGGCGCATCCGACTTGTTCGTCGCCGTCCTCGGCGAGCGGGGATGGCATACGCGCGCCGCGTTCACGCCCGCGCGTCTGCCGCTGAACCTTGCCGTCGAGCTCGTCGTCACCGCCGTCATTCACCCGCCCCCCGCCTCTCGCCACTGACCTGCCCGCGCCAACGCGCATCGCCGGAACCGCCCTCAACGCGGGCGACCTCCCTCGTGCGTCGTGTCTTATCTGCCATGTTCGCGGACTAACCTGGCCATTGCCTGCGACTCCGCTTGCGGCCCCGCGGCCAAGCTGGCGGCCACGCCCGCGCGGTCGGCGCCGGGGCGGTTCTGGCTGACCTTCCATTTGCCGACGAGGCGGGCGATCGGAATCTCGATGCCGACGATGGCGGCGAGTTGTTGCTCGATGAAATCAGACGGTGCATCGGCGACGTGCCAGGGCTTCGGTTGCGCGGCTTCGTGGCGACGCACGAGGCGCTCGACCTGCCCACGAAGCCAGTTGCGATCGTCGATGACGCGGAGCGCGCCGTGGACGTGGACGACGCAGTAATTCCAGGTCGGAACAACTTTGCCGTGGGCCGGCTTCGATTCCACATACGACGTGGGTGAGATGTAGGCTTGCGGTCCCTGAAAAATAACGAGCGAGTCGAAGTCAGCGCGGAAGTCCTTCCACACTTGGTTGGCCCGGGCAACGTGGGCGCGAAGCGTGCCGAGCGGCGCGACGGGTGTCGGAGTCGGATCGATTTCGAAGGGGATGTGATTGGCATCGAGACCGGCGGAGCCGAGCGTGACGAGGGTGCCAAGCGGGTGCGCATTGATGAGCGCGTGCAATATTTCGGGGCGTGTCTCGGCGAAATGGGCGGGGGTATACATGGGAGCGGGGCGAACGGGGAAACTACTTCAGGGCGAGGATGGCGGTGGCGGCGGCGAAGACAGCGGGGAGCAGCGACCAGGTGAGCCAGTTCACGCGGGTAGCATGTGCACCGGGAAAGGGTGAAGGCAACTCGAGCCGGCTGGCCGCGCGACCCGGCGCGTGCGAAAAGAAAACGCCGCGCGCCATCGGGCCGCGCGGCGGTTGCAGGGAAGCCGGAAATGTCAGGGCGACGTTGGCTGAATTTCCACCACGTCGGGTGGCACGCTGTAGATCTCAAGCAGCACGTCGCCGCCGGGCGAATCCGGGAGATATGGCTGGACGCTGACCGTGTAGGCGCCGGGCGGCAGCTCGATCAACCGCGCGGCATCATAAGAACCCTCGTCGAGAGGAAACGCGCCGACGCGAACCGCGGCGTCGCGGATGGCGGTCGCTTCCGGGGCTTCGTTCCAGTCGTCGTTGAAGTAGATGGTCTGCCCATTGCGTTGCACGCTCAGGAACGGATCCGGCGCGGGGTTGCCGACGCCGAATTTTTGCAGCGTGGGCCCGACGGCTCGGATCAGGACGTGGCGGGCATGCTCGGCGATCACGAAGCCGGCGACACCGGGCTGGCCGGCTCCGATCCGCATCCGGGCGGAGAGATTGATCACGCGGCCGACCGCGAGCGGCCCCTCGAAATTGGGAGCGACCAGAAGGAACGCCTCCCCGCCGAAATGCACCTGCGCGCCGCCATCGTGCAGCTCAAACTGCTGGAGCGCGCCCGTGCCGAGCGCGTGATAGGCTTGCCACGCCCCTGCGGGGACGAGGTTGCGGCCGAGCGCGAACGCCGGCGTGTTGGCGGGCCGCGGCACGGTCGACGCGGCGCGGAGGCTTAGCCGGCCGTCGGCGTGCAGCACGGCGTTCTGCCGGCGCAGCGTGCCATCGCTCTCCGCCGTGAAGCGCACAACGCCAATCCGATCCAGACGGAATGGCTCGGCGGCGCGCGCGGGGTGGCTGGCGAGCAGGCCGAACAGGGCCGCCAGCAGCAGCGCGGCGATGAAGTTGAGTTTGCGGGAGGAGGTTGTCGCAGGCATGGTGGAAAAAGGACGGAACCGAGGAGGAAATCTTACGTGAGATGGAATAGTTGGCGGAGGCCGGTGAAGTAATTCAGGCGCCGGCTTCCGGGCCGGTGTCGGTGGCGACGAGGATGCAGAGGGCGGAGAGGACAAGGACGACGGCGATCATGGCGGGAATTCGTGGTGGATTTGTGACGCAGTCTAACAGTGCGGTGCCACGGCCGGAAATATCTTGTTCCTTGTCTGAGGATACCCGGCGGGTATGGTCCGGCCGTCATGGAATTGCGCCACCTCCGCTATTTTGTCGCGGTCGCCGAGGAGGAGAATGTCACGCGCGCCGCCGCTCGCCTCAACGTCTCGCAGCCGCCGCTCAGCCGCCAGATCCGCGATCTCGAGGAGGAGCTGGGCGTCGCGCTTCTGGAACGCGGGGCGAATTCGCTCCAGTTGACGGAGGCGGGCCGCGTCTTCCTGGGAGAGGCGCGGGCGGTGTTGCAGCGCGCGACCGAGGCCGTGCATGCGGCCCGGGCGGCGGCGGCGGGCGACATCGGCGAGTTGCACATCGGCTACTCGCCTTCGCCGACGGCGAATATCCTGCCCGAGGTGCTGCGGGCGTTTCGCAAACGCGCGCCGCGAGTGCGGGTGAACCTCCATGACCTGAAGCCGCTCACGATGCTGGAGGGCATGCGCGATGGTTCGCTGCAGGCGGCGATGATGGTCAACCCGGGCCGGCAACTGGGACCCGGGCTGGAGTTCGTGCCGCTGATTTCGCTCCCGGTCATGCTGGTGGTCTCGCCGCACCACGCGCTGGGCGATCGCAAGACAGTCTCGCTCGAGGAGGTGCTGGCGGAGCCCATCGTGGCCTACTCGCGAAGGGATTATCCGGATTATCACGAGGCGCTGAAGACCGCGCTCGGCCCCGCGCGCGCACGCCGGCTCAATATCGTGGAGGAGTGCGATGGCGGAATGAGCCTGGCAGCTGCCGTGACGGCGGGGCGCGGTCTGGCGTTTTCGGCGTCGCTGGCGCACCTGGCTGGAAGCCGGCTGCGCTACCTGGCCATCAAGCCGCCGCTGCCCGCGACGCGCGTGGGCGTCGCGTTTCGGAGCGAGCGGCTGCCGCCCTTGGCGCAGCAGTTCGTCGCGGTCGCGCGCGAACTGGCCGTGGTCTGACGAGCGGGGGCGGCCGGTGGGGTCGTGAAGCCGCGCCGCGAACGTTACAGCCGCACCCGGCGGAGGCGGAGGGCGTTGGCGACGACGCTGATCGAGCTGAGGCTCATCGCGGCGCCGGCGAGCATCGGGTTGAGCAGCCAACCGGTAAACGGATACAACAGGCCGGCGGCGACCGGCAGGCCGGCGAAGTTGTAGGCGAAGGCCCAGAAGAGGTTTTGCTTGATGTTGCGCAGCGTGGCGCGGCTCAGGTGCACGGCGCGGACGAGCGCGGCGAGATCGCCTTTCACGAGCACGAGGCCGGCACTGTGCATGGCGACATCGGTGCCCGTGCCCATCGCGATGCCGACGTCGGCGGCGGCGAGCGCGGGGGCGTCGTTGATGCCATCGCCGGCGAAGACGACGGACTGGCCGTCGCTTTGGTAGTTTCGCACGAGCTCCTGTTTTTTCGCGGGCGTGACGCTGGCGTGATAATCGTCGAGGCCGAGTTCCTCGGAAAGGCTGCGCGCCGTGGCCTCGCGATCACCGGTGACCATGACGACTTTCAGGCCGAGGCGGTGGAGTTCCTTGATCGCGTCGGGCGTGGTGGGCTTGAGCGTGTCGCCGAGGGCGAGTGTGCCCGCGTAACGTCCATCCACGGTGATGCCGACGAGGGTGGCCGTTGGGTGTTCAGGAATCGCCTGGGCGGAGGCGTGACCAATTTCGACGCGCACGCCGCCGACCTCGGCGGTGACGCCGGAACCCGCCGTGGCGGAAAAATTCTCCGCGGCGCGCGGTTCGATGCCCTGCTCGGCGGCGTGGTCGACGATGGCGCGCGCGAGCGGGTGTTCGCTGGCGGCTTCGACCGATGCGGCGAGCGCGAGCAATTCCGCGGCCTCGGTGCCGGGCGCGGGCGCGACGGCGACGACGGCGGGTCGCCCGGCCGTGAGCGTGCCGGTCTTGTCGACGAGAGCACCTTGGCATCGACGAGGCGCTCGAGCGCGGCGGCGTCCTTGACGAGCACACCGGCCTGCGCGCCGCGGCCGATGCCAGTGACGAGCGCGACGGGCGTCGCGAGGCCCAGCGCGCACGGGCACGCAATGATCAGGACGGCGACGGCGTTGACGAGCCCATGGACGAGTCCCGGCTCGGGCCCGAAGAAGAACCAACCGGCGAAGGTGAGGACGGAAATCGCGAGCACGAGCGGCGTAAACCACGCGGCGACGCGGTCGGCGACACGCTGAATGGGCGCCTCGCTGTTCTGCGCCTCCTCGACGAGGTGGATGATTTGCGCGAGGAGCGTGTCGCGCCCGACGCGCTCGGCGCGAAACGTAAAGGTGCCTGAGGTGTTGAGGGTGCCGGCGCTGACGGGATCGGCGGATTTTTTCTCAACGGGAAGCGGTTCGCCCGTGAGCATGGATTCGTCGACACTGCTGGCGCCGGTGAGGAACGTGCCGTCGACGGGAATGTTTTCGCCAGGGCGAACGCGGAGCGTGTCGCCAGGATGAATGGCCTCGACGGGCACGTCTGTTTCGCGGCCCTCGGCGTCGATGCGGTGCGCGGTTTTCGGCGCGAGGTCCATGAGGGCGCGGATGGCGGCATCGGTGCGGGCGTGGGCGCGCTGCTCGATGATCTGGCCCAGGAGCACGACGGTCGTGATGAAGGCGGCGGCTTCGAAATAGAGCGGGATGCCGTGGGCGGATTGCAGCGTGGCGGGAAACCGGTCGCCGAAAAGCACGGCGATCACGCTGTAGCCGTAGGCGGCGCCGGTGCCGGTGACGGTGAGCGTGAACATGTTTGTGCTGCGGTCGCGGATCGAAATCCACCAGCGGCGGAGGAACGGAGCGCCGGCCCAGAAAAACACCGGGGTCGTGAGAAGGAGCTGCGACCACGCGAGCACGCGCGAATCAAACCGGTGAAAAAATTGCGGCGCGACCATCTCGCCCATCGCCAAGATGAGGACCGGGATCGTGAGCGCGAGGGCGACCCAGAATCGCGGGCGCAGATAGCGCTCGTGCGGCAGGCCCATGTAGACGGGCTCGCTGGCGTCCGCCGGCGCGTCGGCAGACGCGGCGTGATGGTGGTGCCCGTGGTGAGGTTCGGGGGACGACTTCGGTGCCGGCTGATGGCACGAGGGCTGCGGAGAGGTGGAGCGGTTGGAGGGTTTCATCTGCCAGAGGGGACGGAGCCGGTGCTCAAATCTTACACAGCCAGCGCCGGGCAGCGAGGGGCGAACGCAATAAAGCCGCACCCGTGAGGATGCGGCCTTCGGGGATGAGACGCGCGGTCAGTTGACGTCGAGGTCGTCGTCCAAAAAGAAGTCGTCCGGGATCGTGTAGATTTCCACGAGCACGTCCTTGACGGACTGCACGGGAATGCTCGAACCGACCTGCACGGTGTAGGCGCCGGGGCCGAGGATGACGAGCGTCGCGGCGTCGCGGGAACCTTCATCCAGCGCGAACGCGCCGACGCGGGCCGCGGCACGGCGGAGCTCGGCGGCTTGAGGAGAGGCCGACCAGCTCTCATTCTGCGCAATGATCTGGCCGTCGCGCCGGAGGGTGAGCGACGGCGTGATGACCGGGGCGCCGAGGCCGAACTTCTGCAGCGTCGGACCGACGGCGCGAATCAGCACGGTGCGGGCGCGCTCGCCGACGACGAAGCCAGCGATCACGGCGTTGTTGCCCGATGCGAGTTGGGTGCGGGTGGAGAGATTGACGAGAAGGCCGTTGGCGGGGAGCACGTCCTGGCTCGGAGCGACGGCGAGATAGCCGATGGGGCCGACCCAGAAAATGCCCGCACCGTCGAGCACCTTGAACGCGGACACCGCCTCGGCCCCGAGGGCGCGATACGCCTGCCAGGATTGCAGGCTCACGAGGGGACGGTTCAGCGCCGCCGCGGGAAGATTTTCGGGCAGCGCTCCCGCTTGGGTGGATCGCCACGCGATGTGGTTGTCCAGCGTGAGCACGCCGTTGCGCAGCTGGAGATAGCCCGTGCCGTCGTTGGAAAACTGGACAATCGCGATTCGATCCAGTCGGAACGGTTCGGCTGCCTGGGCCGATGATCCCGCGGTGAACGCCAGGAGCGCGGCAATGAAAAGGGGGGCCAGCAGAGTGGCCTTGGCTTGGTGGCGGGTGGACATGATTTTTGGTGACGGAAAGGAGCCGGAAATCTTACAACGCGACAACGGTGCGAACCACGGAGCCGGAGCCATCGCTTGGGCGCGACCGCTTGTTGGTTTTATGGGCGGGGCGGCCCAGGCTGGCGGCGCTCCGACGGGTCGCGATGAGCGACGCGTAGAATGAATAAAATGGAACGATGGGGGCCTGCGTGACCCGGGTGAGATGGAGCGATTTCATGGGAGAGGATATTTCTTGGCTGAGGGCTCCACATTATCATTCGCGACGTGAGGAGGGAAATATCATGATCCTTGGCTGAGCATGCCACGCGGGTATGGATGCTGGACTGGGAACTTTGCGAAGTGCGCGATGCCGCGGCCACCGTGACCGCGGGGAATTGTTCTCCGCCTGGATGCTTGCCCGCACCTCCCAACGGACGCAGGCGGTGGCGCGCAGGATCCGGCTACTTCAAGGCCAGCACGACGGCGCCGGCGGCGATCAGCGAGCCGCCTAGGATGGTTTTCAGCGTGAGGGCCTCGCCGAGAAACACGGCGGCGAGGATCAGCACAAAGACGACGCTGAGCTTGTCGATGGGTGCGACCTTGGAGGCGTCGCCGAGCTGGAGGGCCCGGAAGTAGCACAGCCACGAGAGGCCCGTGGCGAGGCCGGACAGCGCGAGAAACAGCAGGGTGCGGCCCGACAGCGCGGCCACCGCGGCATAACGCGTCGTGAGCGGCACGATGGCCCAGGCGAACACGAGCACCACGGTCGTGCGGACCGCGGTGGCGAGGTTGGAATCGACGCCCGCCACGCCGATCTTGGCGAGGATGGCGGTGAGCGCGGCAAAGACCGCGGAGAGCAGCGACCAGTGGAGCCAGTTCATGTCGGCCACGCTAGGTCGCGTGGCCTCGACGTGGCGAGTCTGGCAGCAGCGCGACGACCGCATCGGCACCTCGCTCATGCGCGAGGACTACGCGATCGGTGTCGGGAATCGTGGCCAGCGCGGGAAAGCGCGCGTTGCGGGCCAGCACGCGCGGAGGAGCAGAATCGCCCGGCGAGACGGACAGCCGATCAGCACCCTGCTGCCAGACGGCGATCGAGCCTTTCGCGGTGGCGCCGGCGACGGGCTGTGTGCCGGGGGCGAGCTTTTGCTCGGACTGGCCCGGGCGGTCGAAAAACACCTCCCCGCTGCGCCGCCAGATGGTCGCGAAACCTCCGTCCTCCGCGACGATCTGGCCGCCGTCCATCGGGCAGGCCTTGAGCCACCAGGTGCCGGCACCGAGTGTGGCCGCGCTCCACATGTCGCGCGCACCATCGACACGGTTGCGCCACATCACAGTGAGATCACCGCGGGCGTTGAAGTGGGCCGTCGGCGGTGGCAGCGATCTGGGGCTGCGCAGTGTGGGGAAACTCCACCTCGCCTTTCGCGACGGCCATCGCGGCGGCGCAGGCGACAATCAACGCAGGGACAAGGCGCGAGGCAGAAGGTGAAAACACGGTGGATTCATGCAGCGAAGACGCTCGTCGCGCCAGACCCCGAGCCAGATGAAGGAAAGCCAGGCGTGGGAGATTAGTTTTTGCGCCAGATTTTCACGTCGTCGACCACGGCGTTGCGCGGCACGGCGAGGCGAAGCATGCGCTTCGTCGGATGCGCGATGCCCGGTGATTTGAAGGTGCCCGCCGGCCGGCCATCGATCATGACTGACAACTCGTCGCCCGAGATTTTTACGACGAGGTCGTGCCATTGGTTAAGCGCGAGTGCGGCGGGGATCTTCTTTTCTTTGCCTGCGAGGGCTGACTGCTGGTCGGCGGTGAGCGCCTGTTTCGCCTGACGCGCAGTGCGAATATCCAGCCGCATGTTGCCGGTCGCCAAGTCTTGGAGCAGCACCTGGCTCGGACTGATGCGGGCGGCGAACAGGTGCCCGGCGTGGACAGCCTTGAACTGGAGATCGGCAAAATTGAGGCCGAGGCTGTCGCGGGCGTCCTCGAGTTTGAAGCGCAGGGCGACCGCACCGTTGGTGAAGGTGGCATCGTGAGTGACGGAGACCGCGTGATCGGCTTCGGGGCTGATGAAGATATACATCGCGCCGTCTCTGAGATCGACCTGCTTGTTGCCCTTCGCGCGGGACTTGCTGTTGGTGTCCCAGCCGTTGCCGGGCTCGTCGGTTTTTTCCTGCGATTCCGTGCGGTTGAAATCGTCCTGGAAAATGAGCTGGCCAAGATCGTCGGCGGCGACGAGCGGCGCGAGGGCGAGGAGTGGAAAAAGCGCGAGCGTGGCGATCGGTTTCATGGGGTGAAACGCGACGTTGCATGGCGCGTGGCCGGCCGTCGATGCCGGAGAATTCAGAGCCGGAGGCGGCGCAGGCGCAGCGCGTTCGTGATCACGCTCACGGAACTCAGGCTCATCGCGGCGCCGGCGATCATGGGGCTGAGCAGCATGCCGAAAAACGGGTAGAGGATGCCGGCGGCGACGGGCACGCCGAGGGCGTTGTAGACGAAGGCGAAAAATAAATTCTGGCGGATGTTGCTCATCGTGGCGCGGGAGAGGCGGATGGCCTGCGCGATGCCGCGGAGGTCGCCCTTCACGAGGGTCACGCCGGCGCTCTCCATCGCGACATCGGTGCCGGTGCCCATGGCGATGCCCACATCGGCAGCGGCGAGCGCAGGCGCGTCGTTGATGCCGTCGCCGGCCATCGCGACTTTGGCGCCGTCGTGGCGGAGCGATTCGACGAGCCGGATTTTGTCCGCCGGTTCGACCTCGGCCTCGATGCGATCGAGTCCGAGCTGGCGGGCGACGGCTTCGGCGGTGCGGCGGTTGTCCCCGGTCGCGACGATGATCTTCACGTCGAGCTCGTGCAGGGCGGCCACGGCCTCCGCGGTGGTCGTCTTGATCGGATCGGCGACGGCGAGCAGACCGGAGGTCTGATCATCGACGGCGGCAAACAAAACGGTCTTGCCGTCGTTCTGCCATTTTTCGGCCTGGTCAGTGAGCGCGGCCGGGATCGCAAGGCCCTCGGCCTTGAGAAAGGCGGGTTTGCCGATGCGCACGAGCCGGCCGGAGACTTTTCCCGCGACGCCGCCGGCGGTGACGGAGCGGAAGTCGGTGACCTCGGCGAGCGCGACGTGGCGCGTTTCCGCCGCGCGCACGATGGCGGCGGCGAGCGGATGTTCCGAGGAGCGCTCGAGGGACGCGACGAGCCCGAGCAGCTCGGCTTCGCCCAGGCCGGCGGCGGGCAGGATGTCGGTCAAGGCCGGCCGGCCCTCGGTGAGCGTGCCGGTCTTGTCCACGACGAGCCAACGGACTTTCTCCATGAGTTCGAGGGCCTCGGCATTTTTCACCAGCACACCGGCCTGGGCGCCGCGGCCGACGCCGACCATGATCGACATGGGCGTGGCGAGGCCGAGCGCGCACGGACAGGCGATGATGAGCACGGCCACGGCGTTGACGATGGCGTAGGCGAGGCGCGGCTCCGGCCCGAAGAAGAACCAGATGCCAAACGTGACCACGGCGACGCCGAACACTACGGGCACGAAGACGGCGGCGACTTTGTCCACCAAGCCCTGAATCGGGGCGCGGCTGCGCTGCGCGGTGGCGACCATCTGCACGATCCGCGCGAGCATGGTGTCGGCGCCGATTTTTTCGGCCCGCAACACGAAGCTGCCGGTGCCGTTGACAGTGCCGCCGGTCACTTTGTCCCCCGTGGTTTTTTCGACGGGCATGGATTCGCCCGTGAGCATCGATTCGTCCACGGCGGAGGCGCCGTCGTCGATCACGCCATCGACGGGAATCTTCGCGCCGGGCCGCACGCGCAGCCGGTCGCCGGTCTGCACGGCTTCGAGCGGGATTTCCTCGTCGCCCTTGTCTGTGACACGGAGGGCCGTGGGCGGCGCGAGGTTGAGCAGGGCCTTGATCGCGGAGGAGGTGCGGGCGCGGGCACGGAGTTCGAGCACCTGGCCGAGCAGCACGAGGACAACGATGACGGCCGCCGCCTCGAAGTAGATATCGACCGCCCCGTGCGTGCGCATGGCGGCGGGGAAGACGTCGGGGAGAAAGAACGCCACGAGGCTGTAGAGCCAGGCCGCGCCCACGCCGAGCGAGATCAGCGTGAACATGTTCCAGTGACCGGTGCGGAGCGACTTGGCGCCGCGCACGAAGAACGGCCAGCCGGCCCAGAGCACGACGGGGGTGGCGAGGAGGAACTGCACCCACCGGCTCCACGGGGCGTTGGCCGCGTGGGTCAGGGACGGCACGAGGTGGGCCATCGCGAGCACGAACACCGGAAGCGCCAGCGCGCCGCCGATCCACAGCCGCCGCGACATGTCGCGCAATTCGGTATCGTCCTCGGGCTCGGCCGTGACGGTCTTGGGCTCGAGCGCCATGCCACAGATCGGGCAGTCGCCGGGATGATCCTGCTCGATCTCCGGGTGCATCGGGCAGGTGTAGATCGTCGGGCCGGCCGCGGGGGCGACCCAGGTCGGGTTGCGTTCCAGTGCCATCCCGCACTTGGGGCAGTCGCCCGGCTGATCGCTCACCACGCCCTCGCACATCGGGCAGAAATATTTGGCGGCCGCCGCCGGCTTTACCGCGGCGTGGTCGTGGGGATGGTGATGGCAGGTGGGGGAGTGCGTAGGCTTCATATGCCGAGGAGACGGAGCGGGTGCGCAAATCTTACGGACCCCGATTCGATGCGATCGGCCCGGGCGCCGCTCAATTGTCGGGAAAGAGGTGCAGCAAGACCGGCTGGCGGCTTAAGCGCAGTCGCAGTCGAGGCACGCGCCGTCGGCGCACGAGCCGCAGAATTCCTGGAGCTTCTTGCGCAATTCCGCGCGGGCGCGGTGGAGGGTGACGCTGGCATGGTTGGCGGTCAGGCCCAGCGCGAGCGCCGTGGCCGACACCGAATGACCCTCGAGATCGACGCGGCGGAGCAGATCGGCGTGGGCCGGCTTGAGCGACGGCAGGAGATTTTCGAAGCAGCTGCACAACACGCGCTCGGCCTCCGCGTCGTCGGCGAGCGTGACCGCGTCGGCCGCCCAAGCATCGTCACGCTGGCGGGCAGCCGTGCGGCTGCGGCCATGATCGATGATCGTGTTGCGGAGAATCTGATAGAACCACGCGACGCTCTTCTCGCCGTCCTTTAATTCGTCGGCGTGCCGGAGCGCCTTGATGAGTCCGTTTTGGAGGAGATCCTCGGCGTCGGCGTCGCTGCCAACGCGCGCGACGAGGAACGCCTTGAAGGCACTGCGGTGCGCGAGCAGCGCAGACGTGACCTCGGACGAGGCAGGCTGGGACATGCGGCCGAATATAGCCGCGATTTCGAGCCAGTAAAGCACCGCGTCGCACTTCGGAAGTATCCCGTATTACGTGGCCCCCTCCCGGCGACGGTTATGACGGTCACGTGCCGCCGAGGGCTTTATAGAGGGCGACAAGGGCGAGGTGGCGCTCGGTGTGGGCGGAGAGGGCGTCGCGACCGGCGGCGAGCGCAGTGCGTTCGGCGTCGAGGCGGGCGAGCGGATCGGTGGCGCCCGCTTCGTATTGGCGGAGGGCGAGCGTGCGGGCGCGGTCGGCGGCGGCGCGGCGGGCGTCGAGCGAGTCGCCGCGGGCGAGTGCGGCGCGATAGCGGGCGAGAGCGTTCTCGGTATCCTCAAGCGCACGCAGAACGGTGGCCTCGTAGTGGGCGAGCGCACCGTCGGCGCGGGCGCGGCTCGCTGTGAGCTGGGCGCGGAGCCGGCCGTAGTCGAGCACGTGCCATTGGAGCGTCGGCGCGACGGCCCAACTGCGGGTGCCGGCGTCGCCGAGGTCGGAGGAACTTAGGCCGACAAAACGGAACACGCCGTTGAGGCTGACCGCGGGGAAGAGTGCGGCGGTGCTCACGCCGATGTGCGAGGTGGCGGCGGCGAGGGTGCGCTCGGCGTGTTGCACGTCGGGGCGGCGGCGGAGCAGGTCGGCTGGCGAGCCGATCGCGACGGCGTCGGTCGGCGCGGATGTGAGCGACGCGGGCGCGAGGTCGAGATCGCCGGGAGTGCGGCCGAGGAGAACGGCGAGGCGATGGCGTTGTGTGTGCGAGTCGCGCTCGAGCAGAGGCAGCAGCGCCTCGGTTTCCCGCAGCAGCGATTCGGTGCGCGCGGTATCGAGCGGAGTGCCGCGACCGGCGGCGACGCGGAGTTCCGTGAGCGCGTGGCTTTCGCGGAGAAGCACGAGTTGCTCACGGACGAGCATGAAGGATCCTTCGGAGCCCCGGAGCGCAAAGTAGCTGGCGGCGACTTCGGCGATCACGGCGACCTGC
The DNA here is from genome assembly GCA_030693515.1 of Opitutaceae bacterium. Taxonomy (GTDB): domain Bacteria; phylum Verrucomicrobiota; class Verrucomicrobiia; order Opitutales; family Opitutaceae; genus ER46. The sequence continues at coordinate 77,791 of JAUYAK010000068.1, read as the reverse complement.
ACGTCGCGCAGCATGGCCGCGGTGGCGCCGACTTCGGCGGTGGCGACCTCGGTGCGGCGGCGCGTGCGGCCGAAGAGATCGAGTTCCCAGGAGGCGTCGAAACCGGCGGACCACGTTTCGCTGACGGGCGGCGTAACGGTGCGCGTTTCGGTTTCGCTGGGGCGACCGCGCTGCACCATGGCGTCGGCGGAGCCCGTGGGCGCGAAATCCCAGAGCGATCCGCGGCGCAGGGCGCGGGCCTCGGCGAGGCGCGCGTGCGCGAGGCGGAGCTCGTGATTGCGCGCGAGAGCGTCGGTCACGAGCTGGTTGAGCACGGGGTCGTGGAAGTGAGACCACCATTGCGTAGGCGGCGGGCTGGTGGTGACGGGCGCGGCAGTCGACGCGCTGAAGCGCGTGACGGCGGCGGGCGTGGGGGCGACGTAGTTGGGTCCGACCGCGCAGCCGGCGAGGAACGTGGTGAGGGCGAGGGGAACAAGACGGGTGAGCTTAGACATGGTTGGGAGTCTCCGGATTGAGGGTGGAGGAAGTGAATGGGGCGGGTGCGATATGCGCCGCGCGACCAGGGACCAGCCGGCGAAGCGCGACGTAGAAGAGCGGCGTGAGAAACAGGCCGAAGAGCGTGACGCCGAGCATGCCGGAGAACACGGCGACGCCCATCGCATGGCGCATCTCGGAGCCGGCGCCGGCCGCGAACACGAGCGGCACGACTCCGACGATGAACGCGAGCGAGGTCATTACGATCGGGCGGAGGCGGAGGCGGGCGGCCTCAAGCACGGCGGCGAGCGGCGTGGCGCCCTCCTGTTCGCGTTCCCACGCGAACTCGACGATCAGAATGGCGTTCTTGCTCGCGAGGCCCACGAGGACGATCAACGCAATCTGCGTGAAAAGGTTGTTGTCGCCGCCGGTAAGCCAGACGCCGACGAGGGCGCTGAGCAGTGTGAGCGGGACGATGAGGATGACGGCGAGCGGCAGCGTCCAACTGTTGTATTGCGCGGCGAGAATCAGATAGGCGAACAGCACGCAGAGCGTGAAAACCCACGCCGCGCTCGAACCGGCGAGCTTCTGCTGGTAGGTGAGGTCGGTCCACTCGAAGGTGAAGCCGGCCGGCAGGTGCTCGCGGGCGAGCTGCTCCATGAGCGCGACGGCCTGGCCCGAGCTGACGCCGGGAGCGGCGTTGCCGTTGATGTCGGCCGACGGAAACGCGTTGTAACGGATCACGCGGTCGGGGCCGGTCGTGTAGTCGGTGCTGACGACGGTGGCGAGCGGCACGAGCTGGCCGCCGGCGTTGCGCGCCTGCAGGAGGCGCAGCGCGGATTCGTCGGTGCGGAACGGCGCATCGGACTGCACAAAAACGCGGTAGCTGCGGCCGAAGAGCGTGAGGTCGTTGATGTAGTAGGAGCCGAGGTTGGCCTGGAGCGCCTGATACACGTCGGCGAGCGCGAGGTGGTGGGACTTGGCCTTGTCGCGATCGACGTCGAGGCGGAGCTGCGGGGCGTTGACTTGGAAGCTGGTGAAGAGGCCGGTCAACTCGGGGCGTTGCCGCGCGGCGGCGAGGAGCTTTTCCGTCGCGGCGTTGAGCGCGGCGTAGCCCTGGCTGCCGCGGTCCTGCACCTGAAGCTTGAAGCCGCCGATGGCGCCGAGGCCGGGCACAGGCGGCGGCGGGAAAATGGCCGAGAAACCATCGCGCACGGCGCTGAGCTTCGGGTTGATCCGGCCGGCGATCGCGCCGGCGGAGAGCTCGGGTGAGCGGCGTTGCTCGAACGGATCGAGGATGGCGAAAACGACGCCGGCGTTCGGCAGGTTGGCAAAGCCCGAGATGGACAGGCCGGGAAACGCCACCACGGTCTCGACGCCGGGCTCGGCAAGCAGGAGGTCGGTGACCTGGCGCACGGAGGCCTCGGTGCGATCGAGCGAAGCGCCGTCGGGGAGCTGCACGATGCCGACGAGGTAATATTTGTCCTGCGCGGGCACGAAACCGAGGGGCGTCTTCGCAAATCCGAACCACGTGAGGGCGCCGAGCGCGAGATAGAGCCCGCCGCCGAGCGCGCCGACGCGGAGGAAGCGGCGCACGCCGCCGACGTAGCGGCCCGTGGTGCGTTCGATGAAGCGATTGAACGGCCCAAAGAAACCGGCGGCGAGCCGCGCGAACAGACCGCGCGGCGCGGTGCCAGCCGCGGCGTGCGGGCGCAGGATCGTGGCGGCCAGCGCGGGGCTGAGCGTGAGGGAGTTGATCGCCGAGATAACCGTGGAGATCGCGATCGTGAGGGCGAATTGGCGGTAGAACTGTCCGCTCAGGCCGCTGAGGAAAGCCGTGGGCACAAACACCGCGACCAGCACGAACATCGTAGCGAGGATGGGGCCGGTGACTTCGCGCATGGCGAGCCGCGCTGCCTCGACGCGGTCAATCCCGCGGGCGAGGTGGCGCTCGACGTTTTCGACGACGACAATCGCGTCGTCCACCACGATGCCGATCGCGAGGACGAGGCCGAAGAGCGAGAGCGTGTTGAGCGAGAAGCCCAGCGCATGCATCGCGGCAAAGGTGCCGATGATCGAGACAGGCACGGCGGCGAGCGGGATCAGCGAGGCGCGCCACGACTGGAGAAACAGGACGACGACGATAACGACGAGCGCGACGGCCTCGAAGAGCGTGACAATCACGGAACGCAGCGAAGCGCGCACGAAGATCGTCGGGTCGTAGGCGATGCGGTAGTCGATGCCCTCGGGAAACGAGCGCTTGAGTTCGGCCATCTTCGCGCGGACGGCCGCGGACACCGCGAGGGCGCTGGCGCCGGGCGCCTGGTTGATCTGGATGCCGGTGGCCTCGCGGTTGTCGAGGAGGCTGCGGAGCGCGTAGCTGCTGGCGCCGAGTTCCACGCGGGCGACGTCGCGGAGGCGCGTGAGCCGGCCGTCGGTGCCGGATTTCACGACGATGTCGGCGAATTCCTCCGTGCTGGCGAGGCGCGACGGAGCCTTGAGCGAAACCTGGAACGGCGCGCCGCCCTGCGGGCTCTCGCCGAGCGCACCAGCGGCGACCTGGACGTTTTGCTCGCGGATGGCCGCGATGATATCGCCCGAGGTGAGTTCGCGCGCGGCGAGTTTCGCCGGATCGAGCCAGACGCGCATGGCATATTCGCCCGCACCCCACGCGTAGACATCGCCGACGCCGGGGAGGCGCTGGAGTTCGTCGCGCACGGAGAGGAGGGCGAAGTTCGTGAGGTGGAGCGCGTCGAACCGACCGTCTGGCGAGACGAGATGCACCACCATGAGCATGTCGGGCGAGGTCTTCTCGGTGACGACACCGAGGGCCTGAACCTCGGCCGGCAGGCGTGGGAGAGCGCGGGCGACGCGATTTTGGACGTTGATCTGCGCGAGATCGGGCTCGACGTTTTCGGCGAAGGTGACGGTGAGCGTCATGCGGCCGGCCGCGTCGGCCTGCGAACTCGCGTAGAGCATGCCCGGCACGCCGTTGATTTCCTGCTCCAGCGGCGCGGCGACGGTCGAGGCGATGGTCTCGGGGCTGGCACCGGGGTAGGTGGCGCGCACGGCGACGGTGGTCGGCGCAACGCGCGGATACTCGCTCAACGGCAGCCGGAAAAGCGCAAGCGCGCCGGCCACCACAATGAGGATCGAAAGCACGATCGCGAAGATCGGGCGGCGGATGAAGAAGTCGGTGAAGTTCATGGCGGGGTAGGCAGACGGATCCCGGATGTCACTCCTGGCCCGGCGCGAGCTGGGCGCGCTCAGCGGCGGGTGTGGTGAGCGGCTTGATGGTCATGCCTGGCCGGAGGAACTGGAGCCCGGCGGTGACGACGCTTTCGCCCGCTGAGACGCCGGACATGATGGCGCGCTGCGAGCCGACGCGTTGCCCGAGGGTCACGCGGCGCTGGACGATTTTTCCGGCGGCATCGGCGACAAGGACGTAGCGGCTGCCCTGCTCGGCGCCGAGCGCGGTTTCGGGCACGAGCACACTCGTCTGTGCGGCGGGCAACTGAAGTTCGACCCGTGCGAACATGCCGTCGGCCAGGTGATCGGCCGGGCCGGCCACGGTGGCGCGCACCTCGGCGGTGCCGGTGGCGGGATCGATGGCGTTGCCGACGTAATCGACGTTCGCGGTGGACGCGCCGGGATGGCCAGTGACCGTGATACGCACGCCCAGGCGGGAGCCGGCGGCGGCGCGCAGACGGTGGAACGTCGGCTCATCCACGGCGAAACGCACGCGCATGGCGTCGGTGGAGAAGAGCGTGGTGAGCGCCGTGGCATCGGCGGCGGCGAGGTTTCCGATGGTGAGCAGCGCGCGGCCGACGCGGCCTGCGATGGGTGTTCGCACCTCGGTGAACTCGAGGTCGAGGTCGGCGGCGGCGAGCACGGCGCGCGCCGCGAGGGCGCTGCCCAGCGTGGCGGCGGCGGTGGCGGTCCGGCGTTCGAGTTCCTCGACGGAGACCGTGGCACTGGCGCGGAGCTCGCGCGTGCGCGCCAGCTCCTGGCTGGCGAGAAGCGCCTCCGCCTCGGCCCGCGCGAGCTCGGCGGCGGCTTGCTCACGGCGCGCGCGATAGGGCCGCGGGTCGATCGTGAAGAGCTTCGTGCCGGCGGCGATGCGCGTGCCTTCGACGAAGTGCATCCCGGCGATCATACCGGAGACACGCGGCCGGAGCTCGACACGCTGCGCGGCCTCGATGCGGCCGGTGAATGGCAGGCTGTCGGGCGCGGTCTGCGCCTCGGCGCGCACCACGGGAACGGCGGGCGGCTCGGGCTGGGCGGGATTGGCAGCGGTCGTGTGGCCGATTCCGGCGAGAAAGGAAAGCGCGGCGAAGAGCGAGGGCGCGGAGAGACGAGGCTGATGCGAATGTTTCATGAGAGGTGGGGCTTGACGAGTTGCGGTTGAGTGGCGGCCGCACGCGGGTGGAACCGGCGGCGGATGCGGTTGGCCGCGATGGCGAGGCGCCAGCGCAGGGAGACCCCGAAGGGGCGGCGGTAGAAGTGGGTTCCGCGGGGGCGGGACGTGGAGCAGCAGTGGGTGTTCATGATGGAATCACCCGGGCAGACGGAGTCCGCGCACTGATCTTACAAGGAGGTCACCAACCCGTCCGAACGCACCGCACGTGGGCGGCTCGCGTCCGCGACGGACGCACGATCAGTTCGTGCCGGTCGAGAGCCGGCGACGCCACAGTAGCCACGCGAGATAGGCGGCGGCGGTGACGTCGTAGCTGCCGCAGAACATCGGCCAGAACTCGGGCACGCCGGAATTGGTGAAGAGGTGGCCGTGGAAATAATCATACACCCCGTGCGCCGCCAGGCCCGCGACGAGGAACCATTGGCTGATTTTGAATCCGAGGACCGAGATGATCAGGAAGGCGACGATGCCGATGCTTTCCAGCAGCAGCGTGGTGGTGGAGCCGCTCATCACGGCCCACAAGCCGTAGAGCAAACCGATCACCGCCAGCACGGTGGCATAGTAGGACCGGTCACGGTCGAAGCCGACCACGCTGCCGAAGATTCCCAAGACCAATGCGAGAATTACGCCGATGAGGAGCGCCATGGTGGTGTGGGTCGAGGGAGTGGCCGGTTACAGCCAGCGCCGCACCTTCGCGCAGTAGGCGGCGAACTCGGGGCCGAAGCGCGTCGTGAGTGCCTTCTCCTCCGGGATAATTTGAAAGCGATTCAGGTAAACAACGAATGTGCCGGCCAGAACGAGGGCCAGTGCGTTCGCGAGAAAGACGGCCCAGCCGATCAAAACGACGAGCGCGCCGAGATACATCGGATTGCGGGTCGCGCGATAGATGCCGGACGCCACGAGGCTGGACGCGGTTTCCGGTTTCAGCGGGTTGACGGTGGTCTTGGCGAGGCGAAACGAGACGACGCCGGCGACTGCCGTGGCGACGCCCGCTGCGGCCAAACCGAGCGCGATGACTTTTCGGGCGGGCAACGGAAAATCCGCCGCAGGCACCGCCTGCGCGCCCAGCCACATGAGCGCGGCGACGAAGGCCATGACGACGAGCGGCGGGATTTTCAGATCGAGGGCGGGCATGGACATGTCTTCACAGACGGAATGGCGGGCGAAACCTTACAGGTTGCCGGCGACGGCCCTGAAGTTGACTGGAGGCGAAGCCGCGCCCGTGCTCAGAGGCGTTCGACCACCGTGGTTGGGCCGCGCTCGTAGGCGAGCAGCACGCGATCGGAGCCTGGCAGCGCGAGCAGCGTGGGAAAACGGCCGTTGCTCACCCGCAGCGTGGGCGCGGACGCGGTGCCAAGCGACGCGGACCAGAGATCGGCGCCCTGCTGCCAGACGGCGAGCGAGCCTTTCGCGGTGGCGACGGCGACAGGCTGCGTGCCGGGGGCGAGCTTTTGCTCGGGCTGGCCCGGGCGGGCGAAAAACACATCGCCGCTGCGCTGCCAGATGGTCGAGAAGCCGCCGTCCTCCGCGACGATCTGGCCGCCGTCCATCGGGCAGGCCTTGAGCAGCCAGGTGCCGGTGCCGAGTTTCGCGGCGGGGCCAAACTCGGCCGCGCCCACGGGCCGCACGGCGCTCCACATGTCGCGCGCGCCATCGACGCCGTTGCGCCACATCACGGTCAGGTGGCCGCGCGCATCGAACTGGGCCGACGGATGGCAGCATTCGCACACGGTCTGGCCGGGCGGGGCGCGATAGACGAGGCGGTTGGCGGACCAGGTGGCGCCGCCATCGGTGGACTCGGAACTGAAGAGCTGCATGCGGGCGCTGGCGCTGTCGCGCAGGTCGAGCCAGGTGGCGAAGAGCCGGCCATCGGGCGCGACGGTGAACCCGTGCAGGCCCTCGCGGGCGCTCCGCGGCACATCGTTCACGACCGCCGGCCCGGCCCACTTCGTGCCGCCGTCCTGCGAGCGAAAGGCGAGGAGTTCGCCCGCCATGACCGTGACGGTGACACGGTCGCCGTGCGCGACGAGGCGCGGGCCGCGGCGCTTGCCGAGCATGAGGGAAGGGAGGGCGGCGACCCGCACGGGCGCGGCAAACGTGGCGCCCTGATCATCGGAGCGGGCGACATAGATTTCCTGGCCGCGCCCGAAGGCGAGCCAGACCCGGCCGTCGGCCGTGGCGGCGAGCTGCGGCTGAGCCGCGTGACTAAACTCGGCGCTGAAGGCGCGGGCCGAACCGAGCAGCGCAACGAGCGGGAGCAAAAAACGGGCAAGGGCGTGCATGGGAGTGAGGGGCGATTATTTCTTTCCCGCAGACTTGGGTGCGAGCTTGGCGAGGAAGCGAGGGGGATCCTTCAGGAATTTTTTCTCGCAGGGCGCGCAGCAGAATTTGATCACCTGGCCTTGGTAAACCATCGACGTTTCGTCGCCCATGGAGTCGAGGTCGTTGTCGGTCACGATGCAGACCTTGAGCGGGTAGGGTTTGGCGGGGCCTTTTTGGCTCGGATTTTTATCCGCGGCCAAACGATCCGGAGTCCCGGCGGTTTGGGCCACGGCGGTGGACAAGAGGAGCGAAAGCCCGAGGACGAGCATGACACTGAGGGAGGGAGTTTGTTTTTTCATGAGGAAAGGGTGAACGCGGTTTAGAAACGAAAGCCGAGACCGGCGCCGAAGCCGTAGTCGGAGTCTTGGGTGACGATGAGGTCGAGGCGCTTTGACGCGGTGTAGGCGAGGCTGGCCTGCCAGGCGAATCTCGTCGCGGTGTCGTATTGCACGTGCGCGGTGAGGCTCACGCGCGAGGTGAGTTGCAGCAATTTTTCGAGGGCGAGGCGACCCTCCCCATTGCTTTGCACGGAGGCGGTGAAATCGACGAGGTAGGGCAGCCGGTGCGTGGCGCCCGCGATCACGGCGTCGTGAGCGCCCGATTCGTTGGTGAGGCGATAGCCGGCAAAGGCGGTCCAGCGTGGGTTGAAGTAGTGCGAGACGGTGGCCTCAATTTCGTATTCGCGGCGGTCGACCCGGCCCCAGCCCGTCTCCCATGTGAGGTTCAGATTTTGCCGGCCGCGCTGGATCGTGCCCGACCCGGTGCTGAGGTGGGATTGGAGGGTTGCGTCGATCCAGGCGTAGGTGTGGGGCATCGCATGCTCACCGAGCGCGGGCTGGTAGGCGGGGCGGCCCGCCGCCGGAGTGGCCGGGGCGGAGTTATCGGCCAGTCGCATCTCCTCGCCCGCCGGATAGCTCATCACCCGGCCCATGCCGGCTTTCATGTGATAGAGCAGATGGCAGTGGAAGAGCCAGTCGCGGTCCTCGTTGGCGTAGAATTCGATGGTGCGCCGGCTCATCGGCGGCACATCCACCGTGTGCTTGAGCGGGGCGAAGGCGGGGTCCACGGCGTCGGGCATGAGCAGGCGGAAGAAATGCCCGTGGAGGTGCATGGGATGGTGCATCATGGTGTTGTTCACGAGCACGAGCCGGAGGATTTCGCCGCGCCGCACCGGGACGGTGCTCTGCTCCTCGATGCTGCGACCGTCGATGGACCAGAGGTAGCGCGTCATGTCGCCCGTGAGCTTGAGCGTGACTTCGCGCAGCGGTGCGTCTGCGGGCAGCGTGGTCGGCGAGTTGGATTTGAGGCGCTTGTAGGGAGGGAGCGGACGCGGCGACTCGGCCGCGAGCGCCTCGGTGTCGGTGAGGTCGCCGGAATCGTCGAGCTGATCGAGCACGGCGGCCATGGCGGCGTTCATGTTGTAGGGGCTGAGCGGAGCCAGGCCGGGCGCAGGCTGCTCGGCGCCGGCACCGAGAAAGACGGACGCGTGGCCGGAGCCATCCTGGGCGGTGGCGCGCACTTCCCATGCGGCCGGCCCGCCGGCGGGCACCGTGACGAGAAGATCGTAAGTCTCGGCCATGCCGATGAGCAGGCGACGCTGGCGGATGGGGGTGATGTCCATGCCATCGGCGGCGATGAGCGTGAGCGGACCGGCGGCGGAGCTGAGATAAAAATAACTCGAGGCGGCGGCGTTGATGACGCGGAGGCGGATCGTCTCGCCGGGTTGCGCGGGGAGCTGCTGGCGGGTGCGGCCGTTGGCGAGAAAGGCGTCGTAGGCCACGTCGGACACGTCCATCGGAGGCAGCCGGGATTTTTCCCGCTTGAGATAGTCGCGCAGATGGCCGGCGCGCGCGGCGCCGAGGAGCGACTGCGCGGTATTTTTCCGGATCGCATACCAGTCGCTGCCGCGGAGGAGCGTGCGCATGACGTCGCGCACGTTTTCGTTGGTCCAGTCGGAGAGCACGACGACCTCCTCGCGGTCGATGGGCGGCAGATCGGCCCGGGCGGGCGCGTCGGCCTTGGGCTCGATCACGATGGCGCCATAGACGCCGCGCTGCTCCTGCAGGCCGGTGTGGCTGTGATACCAATACGTGCCGCTGTGCTTGAGGAGGAATTCGAAGGTGCGGGATTCGCCGGGGCCGATCGGCGGGGTCGTGAGGTGCGGCACGCCGTCCTCCAGATTGGGCACGAGCAGGCCGTGCCAGTGGGTGGAGGTTTCCTCGCCGACGAGCCGGTTGCGCACATGGATGCGCGCGATCTCGCCCTCGCGAAAACGCAGCACCGGGCCGGGCACGGATCCGTTGATCGTGAGCGCGCGCACCGGCTCGCCGGCCGGGGACAGGGTGGTCTCGGCAATCTCGAGGGTGTATTCGACCACGCGCGCGTCGGGGAAAAGCTGCGAGGCCCTGGGCTCGCGTTCGCGCGCGGCCCACGTGGCCGCGCCCTTGCCGCCGCACGCCTCGCAGGCGTGGGCGGCAGGGGCGGCCAGGAGGATGCCGGCAACGAGAATCAGGGAGCGCAGGGTCATCGCAGCGGAGGGCATCGGCGGGTAGTGGCGGCGCGGCTCAATGCTTGTGCTTGGCGTGGTCGGCGGGGTTGGGGGCCTTGCCGGCCGCGGCGTCGTCGATCATCTTGAGATACTTGGCCGGCTCCTTGTTGAATTGCTTGATGCAGCTCTTGCAGCAGAGCCGCACCAGGCGGTCGGGCTTGCCCGCCACCTTGTGGAGGTGGTCGATGGGCGGCCCCATGTCGCCGTCCTCCAACTTGTCGCCGGAGACGGCGCAGACGGTCAGCGGATAGGGAGCGCGGGCCTTGGAGGAGGCGTCGCCGTCTTTGTGGCCGTGCTTTTCGGCGGCCACGAGGGCGCGCGGGGACAGAAAGCCCGCCACGAGGGCGAGCAGGAGACTGAGGGTGCGGAACGATTTTGTTTTCATGGACATGATACTTGATGACGGAACTGAGGTGAAAATCTTACAGCCGGCCTTCGGCTAGGGTTTGGGGCGCAGGTTGCGCTCGTGGAGCCACGCGAAAATCACCGGCGTGACGATGAGGATGTGGAGCAGCGACGAAATCATCCCGCCGACGACGGGAGCGGCGAGCGGCTGCATGATTTCCACGCCGGTGCGCGTGCTCCAAAAAATCGGCACGAGCCCGGCGATCGTGGTGGCGACAGTCATCACCTTGGGGCGGAGGCGGAGGCGGGCACCTTCCTTGATCGCGGCGACCAACTCGGAGCGCGCGAGTTCGCGCCCGACGGCGGCGCGGGCCTTGGCCACGGCCTCTTCGAGGTAAATGACCATCACGACGCCGGTCTGGATGGCCGTGCCGAAGAGCGCGATGTAGCCGACCCAGACGGCGACACTGAAATTGAAGCCCATCCACCACTGGAGCAGCACGCCGCCAGTAAGCGCGAAGGGCACGGCGAGAATCACGTGGGCCGCCTCGGCGACAGAGTTAAATGTGAGCGTGAGGACGATGAAGATGATCAGCAGAACCGCGGGGAAAATATAGAGGAGCGTCTGGCGCGCGCGGAGCTGATGTTCGTATTGCCCGGAATACTCGATCGTCTGGCCGGGTAGGAGAGCGACCGCGGCAGAGATTTTTTCGCGGACCTCGTCCACGAAACCGCCGAGGTCGCGGCCGGTGACATTGGTCTGCACAAAGGTGCGGAGCCGGCCGTTTTCGCTCGCGATCTCGCTGGGGCCGACGACGCGCTGGATGGTCGCGAGCTGGCCGAGCGGGATGTAGCGCATGGGCGTGCCGGGGATCGCGACAGGCAGGGCGCCGAGGCGGTCGAGGTCCTCACGGTCGGCGCGCTCGAAGCGCACCTGCACCGGCCAGCGCTCGCGGCCCTGGATGGTGGACGTGACGTTTTTCCCGCCGATGCCCGTCTCGGCGACGGCGAGGACATCGGCCACGCTGAGGCCGTAGCGGGCGAGCGCCGCGCGGTCGGCGACGATTTCGAGGTAGGGTTTGCCCTGCACCCGTGAGGGCGCGACGCCGGTGGCGCCCGGAATCTTTTCGACGATGGCGGCGACCTCGAAGGCCTTTTGCTGGAGCGCATCAAGGTCGTCGCCGAAAATTTTCACGCCGAGCTGCGCGCGAATGCCGGTCGAGAGCATCAGGATACGGTTCTCGATCGGCTGCAGGAATCCCGGGACGTAGCCGGGGACTTGCGTGAGTTTGTGCGTGAGTTCCGCGACGAGCATTTCCTTCGTCATGCCGGGGCGCCACGCGGCGGGCGGCTTCAGCATGATGGTCGTCTCGATCATCTCGACGGGCGCGGGATCGGTGGCGGTTTCGAACCGGCCGAGCTTGCCGGCGACGCTGGCGACCTCGGGCGTGTCGCGCATCACACGATCCTGCCAGGCCATGATGCGCTTCACCTCGGTGAGCGACGTGCTCGGCAGCAGCACGGGCATGAAGAGGAGCGAGCCCTCCTCGAGCGTCGGCATAAACTCGCTGCCGAAGCCGGAAAAGAGGCGGGCGACCGGCGCCGGCATCCGCGACGACACTGCGGACGGCAAACCGAAGGCGAGGAGGCAGCAGAACGCGAGCAGGGCAAAGGCGAGGGCGAGGACGGTCTTGCGGCGGTGCAGCGCCCAATTGAGCACGGGGTCGTAAACCGCGAGCAGGCCGCGCATGATCCAGTTGCGCTCCTCGGCGTGGAAGGGGCCGCGCACGAAAAACGTGCAGAGCACGGGCACAAGCGTGACCGCGAGGAGCGTGGCGCCGATCATCGCGAAGGTCTTGGTCCACGCGAGCGGGTGGAAGAGTTTCCCCTCCTGGCCCGTGAGCGTGAAGATGGGGACGAATGCGAGGATGATGATGCCCATCGCGAAGAAAATGGGCCGGCCGACCTGCTGCGCGGCGGCGAGGGTGATTTCGAAATAGTCCTTGGTCGTGAGCGGCGCGGCGCCCTCGGGCTTGGCGGCGCGGCGTTGCTGCTCCTCCAGCTCGCAGTGGCGGATGACGTTTTCGACCATCACTATGCCGGCATCGACGAGCACGCCGATGGCGATGGCGATGCCGGTCAGCGACATGATGTGCGACTGGATGCCAAACTCCTTCATCAAGATGAACGCGATGAGGATCGAGGCGGGCAGCGGCAGCGTGACGATCAGGATACTGCGGAAATGAAACAGGAAGAGGACGTGCATCAGCGTCACGAGGATGACCGACTCCCAGAGTGTGAACTTCAGCGTGGCGATGGCGCGGTCGATGAGATCGCTGCGATCGTAGAACGGCTCAATGGTCACGCCCGGCGGGAGGCCGGCGCCGATCTGCGCGATCCGGGCCTTGATGTCCTGGATGACGCGGTGGGCGTTTTCGCCGGAGCGCATGACCACGGTGCCGCCCACGACCTCGCGGCCATCGACGTCGAGCGCGCCGCGGCGGTAGTCGCCGCCGATCTGGACGGTGGCGACGTCGCGCAGGAGCAGCGGCGCACCGTTGCGGACATCGAGGGCGATGGCCTCGATGTCTGCGGCGGAAGTGATGAGCCCGCGGCCGCGGACGACAAACTCCATGCCGTTTTCCTCCAGCGTGCGCCCGCCGACGTTGAGGTTGTTCTGCCCGATGGCTTCCATGATCTGCTGCAGCGACACCCCGTGGGCGCGCATTCGAAGCGAGGAAACCTCCACCTGCCACTGGCGCACGAAGCCGCCGATGCTTGCGACCTCGGAGACGCCGGGGACGGCGGCGAGCTGGTAGCGGACAAAGTAATCCTGCAGCGCGCGCAGGGCGCCGAGATCCTGGCGGCCCGAAGTGTCCTTCAGGTAGTATTGGTAAACCCAGCCGAGACCGGTGGCGTCGGGTCCCAGCCGGGGTGTGACGCCCGCGGGCAGCACGCCGCCGAGGGAGCTGAGGCGCTCCAGCGTGCGGGTGCGCGCGAAAGTGTTGTCGAGTTTGTCCTCGAAGATGACGGTGATGATCGAGAAGCCGAACATCGACGTGGCGCGCACGCTGCGGGCGCCGGAGATGCCCTGCAAATTGACCGAGAGCGGATAGGTGATCTGGTCCTCGACTTCGCGCGGGCTGCGGCCCTCCCAGTCGGCGTAAACGATCACCTGATTTTCGCTGAGGTCGGGAATCGCATCGATGGGCACGCGACGGACCGCGAACAGGCCCCAGCCAAACAGCAGCAGCGTCCCGCAGAGGACGAGGAAGCGGTTGGCGAGCGACCAGCGGATGAGGGTGTTGATCATCGGCGGGGGCGGTCAGGGCACTTCGTCGCCGCACTCGAGCATCGTGGCGCCGAAAAAGGGATTGCGGATCGGGGCGGTCCGCTGGACCCAGCGACCCTTGCCGTTCACCGGTGTCATCGGGCACTCGAAGACTTTCAGGCCGAGGTGCGTCCGGTGGGGCTTCAGGAGATCCGCGACCCGGGTGCTCCAGGGCTCGAACGAATCGCGCGCGGTCTTGAGATTGGTGCCGACGACGAGCGGCGGCAGGGAGGGGACTTTTCCGGCAGCGGCGGCGAGGGCGGGAAAGGTTTTTTGGTAGCGCGCGAAATCGTCGGCCGCGAGGGCGGAGGCGGCGTCGATGCTGGCGGCCGCGAGCTCGCTGAGCACCGCGGGCTCGACGGCAGGCGCCGCGTGGGTGTGCGTCGAGGGCGTGTGGGTGAGCTGGGCCTGGGCGTCGATGAGGAGCGCACCGGTGGTGACGACCTTCTCGTGCTCGGCGAGGCCGGAGAGGATTTCCGCCAGCGCGTCGCCCCGGCGGCCGAGCTTGAGCTTGCGTTGCTCGTAATGGTTGGGGCTCGCCTCGACGTAGGCGAGGGGACCATCACCGGCGTCGAGGATGGCGGAGCGCGGCGCGGCGAGCACGGCGGGCGATTCGACGAGCACGCGGCCTTCGGCGAGCACGCGGTGCGGGAGGCGGTGCGGCTCGCCGCCGGCGCTGCTGTAGTGGGGATTGGGCAGGACGGCGCGGACGCGCGCGGTCTGCGACATCTCGGAGAAATTCGGATCGATGAACTCGATGGGGGCGGTGATGACCTCGCCCGGCACCGCGCGCGTGGTGATTTCGATGGTCTGGCCGCGGTGGAGCCACGGGATGTCCTGCGCGTAGGCGTCGAAGACAAACCACATGCGCGAAAAGTCGGCGAGTTCGAGGAGCCGGTCGCTGGCCTGCACGTATTGGCCCTCGTAAACGGACTTGGCGACGACGGTGCCCGCGGCGGGGGCGCGGACGACGACGGTGGAGGTGGGCGTGAGATTTTTTTCGAGCACGGCGAGATCGGGCTCGGTGAGTCCCAGCTCGATCAGGCGCTCGCGCGCGGCCGCCAGCTCGGCGACGGGGAACGCGCCCTGGCCCTTCACGCGCTCGACGAACACGCGCTGCGCGGTGAGCACCTCGGGGCTGAAGAGCGTGATGAGTGGATCGCCGGCGGCGACCTCGGCGCCGACGTAGTTGATGTGGAGCTTTTCGATCCGGCCGGGGACGCGGGCGGAGAGAATGCGGTGGCGCGTGTCGTCGTCCTCGATGCGGCCGGTGACGCGGAGCGTGCGCGTGAGCGGCTGGCGGGCGACCACGGAGGTCTCGACGCCGAGGGTGGTGACGGCGGAGGGGCTGAGCGCGATCAGCGAGGCGCCGGCCGCCGCGGGCTGGGCGTTGAGCGCCGAGGCCGCGACCAAGGCCATGCCGCAGATGGTGCATTTGGCCGGGACAGGCGACGTCACGGCCGGGTGCATGGGGCAGCGGTAGAGTGCGCCGCCGGGAGCAGCGGCAACGAGCAGCGCGCAGCAGGAGAGAAAAAGGGCGGCGAATTTCATGGCGGAAAGGACTGATCCCCCGAGGCGTGCTTCGGCTGGGTGGGCGTAGCCGCGAGCGTGAGCGAGTGGTGGCTGGTCCACTCGCTCACGCTCGCAGCTACCGGAACCGGATTACGGGGTGAGGACATGCTGGGTGGATTGGTCGAGTGCCCCGAAGTTTTACTCCGGGCATTTTTGCAAAGGGGCCGGCCCCGCGCCGCCGGGGAAGCGGCGGCGCGGGCGGCAGCGGACGGGTTAGGATTTCTTGGCCTTGCCGGACTTGGCCTTTGCCCGGGCCTCGGCTTCGGCGGCGTCGAGCTTGGCGAGGAACTTGGCGGGCTCCTTCTTGAAGTCGTCGATGCAGCCGTCGCAGCAGAGGCGGATGGTGCGGTCGGGCTTGCCGGTCTCCTTGTGCACGTAGGTGATGTAGTCGTTGGCGCCGAGCGGATCGCCGGCGACGAGGCAGGTCGTGAGCGGATAGGCGTCGGCCTTTTTCTTGGAGTCGGCGGCAAAGCCGGCGACGGCAGCACTGAGCAGCGCAGTGGCGAGGAACAGGATGGTTTTGGTTTTCATGGCGAAAAATTGAATGCAGCGGCAGAGGAAGGTCGGATGATCGAGGCGGAACGGCAGTCGAAGGATCGAATGCGGAGGCGGCGTCCCCGGGAGCGGAACCCCCCGAGAGGATGCGAGGCGGGCATCCACGCGGGGATGCCGGGATGCGGGCACACCAAGCCCGCGCGCGCCTAGGATCAGATCAGCCAGCTGCAATGCGCGCGATACAGCGCGACGGTTGCAGCGGAGGCCGGCCACGCGCGGGGCGCGTCGGCCGGGGCCGTCGAAGAGAAAAGGAGACGATGCGGGAGCGCCTGGGCGCGGCGCAGCGCGGGCTTGCGGGCCTTGGCGCGCTCCTCAACCGCCGCGGGGGCGGCGGCCGTGACGCAGGTGCCGCTGGTGCCGGGCGCGGTGGATTCCGTCGGCGCGCAGGGGCACTGGCCGGCGCAGCAGCACTCGGCGGCCTCATGGTTCACCGGGGTGACGACGGCGAGCGCCGGCGCACAGGCGCAGGCGACGGCGAGCAGCAGGGTGAAAAGGCGGCGGACCATGACGAGGTGAAGGTAGCGATGAGAGCACGGAGGGCAAACGGTTATTCCGGAAAGGAATTTAGCGGCGGGCGGACGCGCAGTGGCGGGCGTCTCTGCCCGCTGCGGTTGGCCGAAGATCCTGAACCGACGGGCTGGGGCGTCCTCCGCTGCTACGGCAGCTCGTAAACCTCCACCAGCACGAGGCCGGCAGCGGCGGGCGCGGAATCGACGATTGCGCTGTAGTTGCCGGGCGGGAGGCGTGCGAGCACAGCGGCGTCGCGGCTGCCGGTGGGAAAGGGAAACGCGCCAGTGGATTGAAATGCGCGCAGGAGGGCGGAGCGGTCGGAGTCGACTTCCCAGTCTTCGTTGCGGGCCACCGTGACGCCGCGGCCATCGCGGATTTCCAAGCGAGGGTTGGGCAGCGCGGCCGCGACGCCAAACGGTGTGAGCGCGGGACCGGCGGCGCGGACGAGCACCTCCTTGGCGACGGGACCTTGGATGACGAAGCCGGCGATCACGGGCGCGGCGGGGGTGACGAGCGCGCGCGTGGAAAGGTTGAGGATGCGCGCGGCGTCGTTGTCGGCCTCGTAGATTTCGAGGAGCGCGGTGCCGGTCTGGCCCGGCTTGCCGCTGAGCTGCGCCGTGTAGGTGCCGGGCGCGAGCGTGCCGATGAGCACTGCATCCTTGCTGCCAGGCTCAAGTGTGAAGGCGCCGACGCTGCGAAAAATATTCTGGAAACTCTGTCCCGCATCTGTGGAACCGGCGGTCCAGTCGTCGTTGACGTAGGAGCCCAAAATTTTTCCGTTGGCGTCAAACAGCGCGAGCTGCGGATCGGGCAGAGGGTTGACGACGCCGAACGGCGCGAGGCCGGGTCCGACGCCACGGATCAACATGCGGCGCGTGTTCGGGCCCGCGACGACGAAGCCGGCGATGGCGACCTGCTCGCCGGCCCCGACGAATGCGCGTGTGCTCAGATTCACGAACCGCGAAGAGTCGTCGATCGTGAGCACGATGGGCGCACTCATGATGGTGGCGCCAGTGGCGTTGCGGAGCGTGACGCGATAGGTGCCGGCGTCGGCGGCGGCGACGCTCGGAAAGTGGATCCCGCTATAGTAGAACACGAGGCGGTCGCTTGCGAGGAGGGGCTGGCCGTCGCGATGCCAGAAGAACTCGTTGTTCCCGGAGCCGAAGTTGGCGGAGATCGTGAGCGTGAGCTGGCGGCCGGACTGCGCGGAGATGCGCGTGGGCTGCTGGGTGATGACAGGCGCCGCCGGCAGCACCGTGAGATCGAGTCGGGCGCTGGTGGCTTCGCCGCGGTTGTTGCGCACGGTGAGTTGCACCCAGCGGCGCTGATTGGTGGATTCGATCGGGACGTTGATCGTGGGTGAAGCGGTGCGGAACGGCGTGTCCGAATAGCTGCTGGGCTCGCCCGTCCAATCGTAGGTGAGCGCACCGGAGCCGGTGACGGCGGCGCGGACGGTGATGCTCTCGCCATGGGTTGCGACCGGGCGGTCCACGGTGAGGCCGAGGATGCGCGGGGGGGTGGGCGTGTCGTTGCGCACGGCGTTGAGGCGTGCGACGCGATTGCTGGCGATGCCGTCGTAGAGCGTGAAATTGCCCGCGACGAAAACGCGATCACCGGCGGTGGCGGCGAACGCCGTGGGGTTGCCGACGCCGCCCGTGAACGTTGGATCGAGGGTGCCGAGGGCGATGTAGCGGACGGGGGAGCTTTGCGAATTGCCGATGCTAAGCAGCCGGCCATCGGGATAGATGA
This sequence comes from Opitutaceae bacterium, assembly GCA_030693515.1. Taxonomy (GTDB): domain Bacteria; phylum Verrucomicrobiota; class Verrucomicrobiia; order Opitutales; family Opitutaceae; genus ER46. The sequence continues at coordinate 59,968 of JAUYAK010000068.1, read as the reverse complement.
AGCGCGGGCCGAAGGGCTGGAGCGATGGCGACTGGTAGGTGGGGAGCGCTGTGCCGTCGCGGCTGAAGCGTGAGGCCACGCTCTCGAGCGGGCTGGAATTCGTCAGGCGGGTCGTCGTGATCAGGATTACCCCGTGGTCATCGAGCGCACGCATCAGTAGGCTCGAGGCGGCGCGCCGCGGCGGCGAAAACGAGGGATCGACGGCACCTCCGGGGAGGAATCGCACGACCGTGATCTCCGCGCGGGGCGCCATGAGTGTGACTGTGAGACTCACTAGATAACCAATGTAGATCGCGCCGTCGCTCGCCACGTCCACGACTCGGGCAGTCCATGCTCGCGATTCGGTGAAGGGCGGCAGAGGAACCGGTGGTAGCGCCTGAGGTTGAAACGATGAGTCGAGCCGGCCGTCCGCGAGCAGGCGCAGCGGAACCGGGCCGCCGTTGGCGACGAGGATTTTTCCGTCGGCCTGGACGGCGAGGGCGGGTGTCGGCTGGGCGATGGCCTCCGGCGCGGGTGCGAAGGCGGAGTCCAGTGTGCCGTCGCGATTGAGGCGGAGCAGGCGGACGCGCGACTGACCGTTGTGCGAGGCGAAGGAGCCTCCCACGAGAATGCGCCCGTCCGGCTGGGCGATGAGCACGGAGGGCGCGAAGTCGAAAAGGTTGGCGGCCCACGCGGGATCGAGCGCGCCGGTGACCGTAAGCTTCAACACGCGGGCGGAGGTGTCGGCGAGCGAGACGAGCACGCCGCCATCGGGGAGAGCGAGCAGGGAGATCGGTGTGCCCGTGAGCGTGGCGTCGGCTTGGAACGTCGCATCGACGACGGGAGTGGGAGCGGGCAGCAGCGCGAGCGTGGCGGGCACGGAGGTGATGGTGCCGGCGGAGTTGGTGACGGAAACCGTGTAGCTGCCGGCGTCGGCGGCGGTGAGTGGGGTGCGGATCAGATCGGCGCGTGTTTCGCCGGGGAGGGCGGTGCTGTTGCGCGACCATTGGTAGGACAGCGGGAGCGAACCGCGGGCTCGTGCAACGAAAGAGGCGGCGCCGGTTAGCGTCTCGGTGACGCTGGCGGGCGAGACGGCGAGCGTGGGGGCGAGCGGTGTGGCGACAGCGCGGAGAATCGTGCCGCCGGTGCCGACGGTAATCGCGGTGGTGTCGCTCGCGGCGACGGCGAGCAGGAGTTCGGCGGTGGGGGATGCGCGGCGAGTCCATGCACCGAGTTCGTTCTGCGAAAGGATCGTGCCGCCGGTGCCGACGGCGACGAGGGTGTTATTGAACGCGGCGATGGCCTGGAGATTGGAAGTCGTGCCGGAAGGTTGTGCGGTCCACGTGGCGGTGTCAGTGGAGATGAGAATCACGCCGCCGTCGCCGACCGCCGTGAAAACGTCGCGGTCGAAGATGACGCCGGAAAGCGCGCGCGTGCCGGGCGGAATGATCGTGGGCAGGCGATCGTTGCTGAACGGAGCCTCTGAGATGAAGACCGTGAGGCCGGTTTCGCCCGTGACGACGACGCGGCCTAGGCCGGTCGCGAACGCTCGCCACCAGGCGACGGGCCTGGGGCCAGGGGAGGACTGAAACCATGTGGCGCGCGGCGGCAGTTGCAGCGTGAACGCGAAGTCCCGTTCCCCGTAGGCGAGGAAGCGGCCGTGGTCGAAGCCGACGACGTTGAGCCGCTCTCGCGGGGTGACGGCGGTGAATTCGTTGAACGGCGTCCACGTGATCGCGTCGAAGGAAAGCAGCACGGTGCGGTCGGCTCCGACCGCGACATAGCGGTTGAAACCGTAGGCGACGGAGGTGAGCCAGGCGGTCGTGCCGCTCGGGCGCGGGGTCCACGCGAGACCGTCGGGCGAGGTTAGGATGACGCCGTGCTCACCAACGGCGACGAACTGGCCGCCACCGTGGCAGACACCCCAGAGGTTGGTGGCGACATGTGAAGGCACCGCCGCCCAGTTCGCTTGGGCTCGCAGCCGCGATTCCAGTCCGGCCACGAAAAACAAGGCGAGAGGCAGGACGAAACGGAGGCGGAGTGAGCACTGAGGGCGGAGGCTTGGCATGGTGGGAGTTCGCATTGGGCCGGGGCTCCTCAAGCGAATGACAAGCATGATAACGAAACCCGCTACTGTGTTCCCAACATAGCGCGAAAGTCGGCGGATGGGCGGGCGCGTCCCGGTGCCTGCGTTCGGTTTTCGGGGGCTGCGGAGCGGACGATTTTCAATGCGGGCGCAGGGACGCGCCCGCCCACCCCATGCGGGCGCCTACGGCGCGAAGGTCTCGTCGTCGGCGGTCCACATTTTTTTGTCGGGGCCGGCGCTGCGGATTTCCATGCGACTGGCACTCTCGGCGTGGAAGAAAAAGGGCGTGCCCCAGCGGTCGCAGAGTTCGCCGGCCCGGTTGATGGCTTTGTGATCGGGCGGGATGAGGGCGAGGCCCAGCTTGTTTTTTCCGGCGAGCACAGCGGTGATCTCGGCGTTGGCGCCGACGGGGTTGCCGGTCTGCGGGAAATTGGTGCGGAAGGTGTCGAGGATGTCGGACACGAGGCGCAGGTCGGCGCGGATCTCGGTCGCGGGGGAGTTGAGCGCATCGGCGAGCGTCGAGCGCTCTAGGACCGGGGGCGGCGGGCCGGGGATTTTCGGCAATTGAGTCCCCGCCGGTGAAAGCGCGACGGCGGGGGTTGCCCCGGTGGAGGGCGCTTCGACCGCGGCGCGGCGGAATTGCCAGACGAAGATCGCGAATGCCAGCAGCGCGAGCGCGGCGACGAGGACGCGGCGGGGCCCCATCAGAGGAAGCCGAGGTTCGGCCGTTGGAAGCGGCCGATATTGGGGAGGACGACGGGGAGATCGGTGGCGCTGACGCCGAACCACCGGGCGAGCGTCGCGGCATACTCATCGACGCTGGTGGTGGGAATCCAGCGGCCGAGGCCGGTGTCATCGGGGCCGTTGATGGCGAGGTTGGGCATCGTGCCGTAGAGGTTGGTGCCCTTGACGGCGCCGCCGACGACCATGGCGTGGCTGCCCCAGCCGTGGTCGGAACCGTCGCCGTTCGAGCGGTAGGTGCGGCCGAAGTCGGAGGCGGTGAAGGTCGTGACTTGGTTGGCGACGCCGAGCTCGATGGTGGCGTTGTAGAAGGCGTTGAGGCCCTGGCTGACTTGGGCGAGGAGGTTGGCGTGGGCGCCGGTGACGGGATCGGTGTTGGTGAGCTGGCCGGCGTGGAGGTCCCAGCCGCCGAGCTGCACGAAGAAGACCTGGCGCTTGAGGCCGAGGGTGGGCGAAGCGGCGATGAGGCGCGCGACCATGCGGAGCTGGTTGCCGACAGTGGTGTTGGGAAAGGTCGTCGCGATGGTGTCCGAGGCGGTGAGCACGGTGTTGAGCAGATCGGCGCTCACAATGGCATCGCCGGTGGCGCTGCCGAAGGCGGTGTCGAACAGGCCGGGCTGGCTGAGGGCAAAGATGTCCTTCTGCGCGCGGAAGCGGATGCCGTCGAGGCTGGTGGCGCTGGAGGTGCTGCCGGAGAGCGTGGTGGCGCCGCCGGTGCCAATGGCGTATTGGCTAATCTTGTTGCCAATCTGGAAGGTGTTCTTGCCGGCGATGCTGATCGACATCGAGATCTGGTCGCTGGTGTTGAAGGCGCTCAGGAGGTCGGCGATGCGGCCGCCCCAGCCGGTGGTGGCGGGTCTGTCGGGCACGCTGTGCTGCCACTGGACCTGCTGGTCGCTGTGCGAGAAGAGCTGGGGCGGGAGCGGCACGCTGCGGGCGGTGTATTGGGTCTTGCTGGTCGGATAGACGAGCGTGCCGACATTGGCGACCAAGGCGGCCTTGCCGCTGTTGAACAGGTTGTGCAGGTCGGTGACCGAGGGGTGGAGGCCCCAAGAGCGGCCGTCGGACGTGGTGGGCGAGATGCCGAGGAGGCTGGCCTCGGGCAGGGCGAGGTTGGAGCGGGCGGTGCGATAGGCGGCGTAGCCGGAGCCCATCGGGACGATGAGGTTGTTGGCATCGTTGCCGCCGTTGAGGAAGAGGCAAACGAGGGCCTTGTAGTCGCCGGCGATGGCCCCGGCGCGGGCGGGCTCCTGCGGGCCGTTGGCGGGACTCGCGGCGGCGCCCATGAGGCGGAGACTGCCGAGGGTCGAGAGCAGGCCGGTGGCGCCGACGGCGGCGCAGCAGGCGGAACCGAGGAATTCGCGGCGGGTGGGGATGGGGGCGGTCTTCTTGTTCATGGCGCGCGGGAAGGTGGGCGGTGGAGGGAGGTTTATTTTTGAATCGCGGCGGCGGGGCTGGTGAGCACCAGCAGGATCGCCGTGCGGACCCGATCCTCGGCGCTGGTCGAGGCGGGCAGGGCGTTGAGGGCGGTGACCATGCGCGCGCGGGCGGCGTCGCTCAGATTGCTCGCGGAGAACAGCAGGCTGAGGTGGTCGAGGAGGGCGGTGGGATTGCCGACCAGCGTCTGCTCGTAGGTGGTGTTGAGCGTGATGACGTAGGGCTGGATGGTGGCGGCGATGTTCGTGGTCGTCGCATTCACGTAGGTGCGCAGGTAGTTGGGCACATTGATGGCGAAGTTGTCGTCGGTGATCTCGAACTCGGGGGCGACGAGACCGGCGGCGGCGAGCGGACCGGGGAGCACGTAGTCGGCGTGGTAGAAGTTGAAGACCGAGGGTGAGCGGAGCGCGGCTTGGGCGATGTTGCCGAGGACGGTGAAGGTGTTGATCGAACTCGAGTAGGTGCCGATCTCGGCCTGTGTGGCGGGGCGCGGAGTGGCGCTGGTGATGACGGTGCCGTTGACGTGGTGGCGGTAGCCGAGGAGGCGGCCGGACTGCGAGCTGGCCCCGAGGCCACGCATCAGGGCGGTGAGACGCAGGAGGGGCTCCTTGAGTTTGCCGAAGGAGACGTTGCTGGCGACCGCGGAGGAGCGGGCCTCGTGATCGGTGTAGATGGCGCGCACGACCGCGGCGAGGTCGCCGCGGGTGCCGGTGCCGTTGTTCTCGAACTTCTGCGCGACGCGATAGACGTAGCCCGGGCTCGGATTGCTCGTGACGAGGCGCTGGATGAGAAGTTTGGAGATGAAGGGCGCGGTGTTGGGGTGGGTGAAGAGCGCGTCGAGCGCGAGCCGCAGGTCGTTTAGGCCGCCCTGATTGGCCGGGATGGGGGTGGCGCTGACGGGCGCGAGGTTCTTCACGGTATCGTCGTGGAAGCCGGGGAAGAGCGACATCGAATTGTAGTAGTTCGATCCGCCGCTCCGGAAATTGGTGTTGCTCGTGTTGGTGTTGAAGTAGGACCAGCCGGTGAAGACTTTCGCGAGTTCGGTGATCGTGGTCTGATGGTAGGTCGGGATCGGGAGGCCGTCGGCCCCGAGTTGCAGCGTGCCGTCGGGCTGGAGACGCACGAGGCCGATGGTGAAGAGCTGCATGACCTCGCGGGCGTAATTCTCGTCAGGCGTCGTGATGGTGGCGCCGGTGCTGTCGAAGGTGGCCTTGGCGTTGCGCACCGAGCTGAGGTATTCGCCCATCATCGGGGAGAGGGTGATCGTCTCCAGCAGGGTGCGGAAATTGCCGAAAGCGCCATTGCCAAGGTGATCGTAGAAATTGGCGACGGGTTCGGCGCGACTGTCGTCGGCAAGCGCGATATCGGAGACGACGAGGATCTGGCTAAGGGCGAAGGCCACGCGCTGGCGGAGTTGGTCGGGCGCGGTGAGGATCGTCTTGAACCAGGCGGCCTGGCGGTTGGGCGCATGGGTGGCGTTCCAGTTGGTGAAACTGCTGCTGCCGCCGAAATTCGTGCGGTCCGAGACGATGGCGGCTCGGTGCGAGGTGAAGGGCAGCGCAAGCTGCTGTGTGACCCATGCGTCGATGCTGCCGCCCGTGAGCGCATCGATCTCGGCCTTGGTGGGCCCGAAGGTGGCCTGGGTGAGGAAGCGCGCGGCTTCGGTGGCGGTGATGCCAGTGAGCGAGACAGCGGGCGGGGCGGCGGGGGCGACAAAGTTCTGCGAGCCCGTGCCCGCGATGAACGAGCCCTTGAGCTCGCCGCCGGGGAATTTCGCGGAGTCGATGCGGACGGTGATGTTGCCGTTGCGCAGCGCGTCGAGCAACTGCGCGCTCGTGTAGGAGCCGGTGGGGGTGAACGTCCATTGCGCGCCGGTTACCTGGCCGTTGGGCAGGTTGAAGACGTAGTCGTCGGTGTTGCCAAAGACCAGGTGCGCGGTGACCTGCGTGGAGCTGAGGCCGGTGAAGGTCACGTTGACCGCCGCGAGCGTGCCGCTCGAACTCAGCAAAATGGAGGCGTAACCGGAGGCGGTGGAGCCGCCGACTGCGGCCGGGGTGGCGCGCACCGACGCTACATAGAGTGTGGCCGGGCTATCGGCGATGGTGACGGTCGCGCTATTCTGCGGGCCGACGAAATAGCCGTTGGCGGCTGTGAGGGTGACAACGACGGTGTCGGTGCCCTCGTTCTGCACATCGGGATTGGGCGAGAGCGGGATTTTCACCGAGGACTCGCCGGCGGGGATGACGACGGAGCCGAGCAGGGCGGGATAGTCGAAGCCGTTGACCGCGGAGCCGCCGACGCCGTAGTTGACGGTGAGCGGGAAGGTGGTCTCGCCGGTGCGCGAGATGGTGAATTCTCCGGGGTTGGTGCCGGTCTCGTCCGCTGCGGGCTTGGTCGCAATAATGGTGACGATGGGTGGGTTGGCCGGCGTGAGGTCGTAAACCTCCACGAGGGCCACGCCCGTGCCGCCGCTGACGCCGCTGGTCTGAATCGAGTAGCTGCCGGCGGGCAGATCGACGATGAGGGCAGAATCGCGGCTGCCGGGGGTGAACGCGAAGGCGCCGGCCTGCAAAGCGGCGGCGGTGATTGTGGCGGCGGTGGCGGCGCTGGCCCCGACGGGCGTGCCCCAGTTGTCGTTGAGGGCGGAGAAGGCTGGCGTGCCGGGCGCGTTCGTTACCGTGATGGTCGGATCAGCGATCGTGCCGGGCGTGCCAAAGGCGGCCAAGGCCGGGCCGGCGGCGCGGATGAGCAGGCGGCGATTGCCGCCGCCCGGCGAGACGACGATGCCGGGAATCAGCTGGTTGGCCCCGGCGCCGACGAGCGCGCGGGTGGAGAGATTGGTGAGGCGGGATGTGCCGGCGCCGACTTCATACACCTCGATCAACGAGACGCCGGTGCCGCCGCCGATGCCGCTGACTTGCGCCGTGTAGGGTCCGGGGGCGAGGGTAACGAGCAGCGCGGCGTCGCGGGAATTGTTGGTGAAGGCAAACGCACCGACGCCGGAAAACGTCGCGACCGTGAGCGGCGTGGCATCACCGATGGGCGTGTTCCAGTTGTCGTTCCGCGCGATCGGAGTGTTGGCAGAGTTGAAAAGCGTGAGCTGTGGATCGGTGAGGGCGCCGGCCACACCGAAGCCGGTGAGAGCGGGGCCGCTCGCACGGATGAGCACGGTCTTGTTACCGCCGGGCCCGATGTTGAAGCCGGAGATGATGATGTCGCCGCCGGTGCCGACTTGCGCGCGGGTGGAGAGGTTGGTGAGGCTCGGCACTTGCGCGAATGTCAGGGACGCGAGGGCAAGGGCGACAGGGAGGATGCGAAGCAGTTTCATGCGAAGCATAGTTCAGATGATGGAGGCGGACGAGTGGGGGCTGTTCGCTTGGGGGTAAGAGGAGTGACGTAACGGATGAATATCATCGGCGCAGGACGTCAAAACCTGAATCGCCATTTCTGGGTAAAACTCGGCAATTCCCTTGCCCGGCGGCGGTTCGGCGCGGAACTTCACAGGCTTAAAATGGCCCTTTTTGAACTCAAGGTCGAGGTTCCTGCCGGCGACGCGTCCGCGGTCGATGATGCTCTGCTCGAGCGCGGCGCGGAAAACTGGAGCGTGCTTGAGGATGCCATCGCGCGTCGCGCCTGGCTCGTGGGCCTCGGGGCCGAGGCGGCGGGGCTGCGGGCGGAGTGGGTGGGGCTGCAAGCCGTGCTGACTGAGGCCGGGGTGCACACGGTCGGTGAGCCTGCGGAGCGCGCCATGGCCGATGCCGACTGGCGCGACAGCTACAAGGTGCATTTCCACGCGTGGCGTTTCGGCCGGCTGCACTGGGTGCCGGTGTGGGAGCGCGAGACGTTTCGCCTCCCGCCGGGCGGGGCCGTGCTGTGGCTCGACCCAGGACTGGCTTTTGGCACGGGCAACCACGAGACGACGCGCCTCTGCGTCGAGCGCCTTGTCACGCTCGCCGAGGAAAAAGCCGATGGAAAATCAACGGTGGAAGGGCGCCGCGTGATCGATGCCGGCTGCGGCTCCGGCATTCTCGCGCTCTCGGCGGCGCTGCTCGGCTTCCGCCACGTGCGCGGCTTTGACAACGATCCCGAGGCCGTGCGGGTGAGCGAGGAGAATGCCGCGCTCAACGGCCTGACCGACCGTGTGCGTTTTTCCACCGGTGACCTCGTGACGGGGCTGGCGGGTCATACGGCGGACGTTGTGCTCGCCAACATCCAGGCCGATGTGCTCATGCGGTTCGCGCGCGAACTCGTCGCCGCGGTCGCGCCCGGCGGCACGCTGGTGCTGAGCGGCATCCTTGCGCAGGAAAACGCGCAAGTGCAGGCCGCCTTCGCCGCCGCAGCGCCGGACTGGGCCATCGATACGCGGGTGATGGGCGAGTGGAGCGATATCGTGCTGACGCGGCCAGCCTGAGGTGCGGCAAACCGGTTGCCCTGTGGGAGCGAGCTTGCTCGCGACAAAGGCGGTCGAGTCGCGAGCAAGCTCGCTCCCACAGGAAAGTCACCGCCAGGCTGCGAAAATCCTACGGGAAAAGCACGCGCGCCGCTGTGCGCTCCGCGGCGAGTTTCTGCAGGAATTCCGCGCGTGGCATCTCCCGCGCCCCCAGCGCCGCGAAATGCGGCGTGAGCTGCTGGATGTCGATCCAGGTGGAGCCCCGGGCGCGCAGGTGCTCGATCAGGTGCAGGACGCAGAGCTTTGAGACCTCGCTGATGCGGTGAAACATGCTCTCGCCCGCGAACACGCCCGCCGCGCTCACGCCGTAGAGCCCACCCACCAGCGTGTCGCTTTCCCAGGCCTCGATGCTGTGCGCGTGACCGAGGCGATGCACCTCGAGATACGCCGCAATCATGGCGGGTCCGATCCAGGTGCCGCCTTGGCCGGGCCGCGGCGCGGCGGCGCACGCGCGGATGACGCCCGCGAAGTCGCGGTCGATAGTGAAACGCAGCCGGGGGCCGAGCGCGCGCTGCGCCTGGCGGAGACTCCTCGGCACGTGCAGCGAATCGAACTCCAGAATCGCGCGCTGTGGCGGGCAGACCCACGGGATCGGGCGACGGGCCTCCGCGTCGGGCCAAGGAAAAATCCCGTGCCGGTAGGCCGAGACGATGCGGGCGGGCGCGAGATTGTAGTCGAGCGCCACGAGGCCGAGCTCATCGTCGGGATCGGGTTCAGGCCATTCCAGTGCGGTCATGCGGCGGGCAATTTGGTGTGGCGGACTCCGCGCCGGCCGTCGAGCGCACAGCTCGGGCCGCGACAGTTCGGCAGCCGGCGAGGCGCGGATGCATTTTTTTCGCGGCGCGCGGCATAATACCTTGCCTGCGCTGTCGCCGCGGCGCTTCGCTGACCCTTCCCTTTACTGATGAACGCCCGCGACGATGCGACCCTGCTGCGAGCCGTGGCGCTGCGCGACGAAGCGGCGTTTGCCGAACTCTACGAGCGGCTGTCGCGGCCCGTGTTCTCGCTCGTGGTGCGCGTGCTGCGCTCGCGCACCGAGGCCGAGGAAGTGCTGCAGGAGGCGTTTTGGCAGGTGTGGGAGCGCGCACCGGATTTCCGGGCGGAAGTCGGCTCTCCGTTCTCGTGGGTCGTGACCATCGCGCGCCGCAAGGCCATCGATCGCCTCCGGGCCAACGCCCGCCATCTGCGTCGCATCGAGGAGGCGCAGGGCCTGCGCAACGACGACGACTGGATCGCGCCGGCCGCGCTCGAATCGCTCACGTCGGGCGAGAGCGGCGCGGCCGTGCGCGCCGCCCTCGCGAAGCTCAATCCCGCGGAGCGCCACGCCATCGCGCTCGCCTTCTTTGACGGTCTCACGCACGACGAGATTGCCCAAGCCCTGCGCGCGCCCGTCGGCACCATCAAGGCGCGCATCCGCCGCGGCCTGCTCAAACTGAAACCGGCCCTCGCCCGCGTGCGTCCTGCTGCCAACGGCTGACCGACCATGAGCTTGCGACCCAACAAAAAGCCCCGGTCTGGGGCGGCCGAGACCCTGGCTCCGGATGCCCCGCTCGGCCCGGTTGCGGCGAAGCTCGCGCTCGCGGCGCCCGTCGCGGCCGCGCCGTCGCCGCACGTGAAGGAGACGCTGCTCGCTCGCATCCGCGCGGCGGCCGAAAACCGGGCCGCGCCCGGCTGGCGCTTTGACTCCGCGCAGGATGCCTCGGGCTGGCGCGCATCGCGGATTCCCGGCGTGCGGTTCAAGACCCTCTCCGTCGACGAGGCGCGCGATCTGGTGATGCTGCTGATGGAGATGGCGCCCGGCTCCACGTTTCCCGATCACGTGCATGCCTTGGGCGCGGAAGAGGGCCTGGTGCTCTCCGGCGATGTTGTCACGGGCGGCCGCCTGATGCGGGCCGGCGACTATTATTTCGCCGCCGAGGGATCGTCGCAGGGCGCGACGGTGAGCCCGGGCGGTTGCACCGCGCTCCTGACGCTGACCGCGCGCGCCTGGCGCCAATGGCGGCAGCAAGTCTCCGTATGAACGCGGCGCGCCGGCTGGTGTTTCGCCTCGCGCTCGGGTTCGTGGCCTTGGCTGCGACCGGGCGGGCGCACGATCCCGGCATCAGCACGGCGCAGGGCGAACTGCTTTCCGATGCGTTGCTGCTCGTGACGGGTTTCGCGCCCGCCGATGTGGAGCAACTGCTTCCGCCGGAGCTGCGGCGCGACACCGCCTGGACGCAGGCGGAGTTCGACGCGGTGCGCGACCGGCTGCTGGCGCTGGCACCGCAGCTTTGGGAGGTGCGCGCGGGCGAAGCCCGGCTCACTCCCAGCGAGACGCGCGCGGAACTCCTGCCGGGCGACAATGTGAGCTTCCGCGCGGTCTATGCGCTCGGCGCGGAGCACGCGCCGCTCACCCTGCGCGCCCTGAAAATCGGCGATCTGCCCTCGGGGCACCGGCAGTTTGTCATCGTGGCGGATGTGCGGGGATCGGTGCTGGTGAAAAAGCTCCTCAAGGCCGAGGACGCCGCGGTCGCGCTGCCGCTCGCGACGGTGGAGCACGTGGCCGGCCTCACCGCCGCCTCGCCGCCAGCGTCACCGCCGCCACCCGGAGCCGGGCCCAGCGAGGCCGCGACGTGGTGGGAATTCATCAAGCTCGGCGCGCACCACATCTGGACGGGCTACGATCACCTGTTGTTTCTCGTCGCGCTGCTCGTGGTGTGCCGGAGCTTCCGCGCCTGCGTCGTGATCATTACGTCATTCACGCTGGCGCACTCCATCACGCTGGCGCTCGCCGCGCTTGATGTCGTGAGCCTGCCGCCGCGGCTTGTGGAGCCCGTGATTGCGGCGTCGATCGTGCTGGTCGGGGTGGAGAACCTGCTGCGCCGCGGCGCAGAGCCGCGCGGGCGCTGGGTGCTGACGTTTGCCCTCGGCCTGATGCACGGCTTCGGGTTCGCCGGTGTGTTGCGCGATCTCGGGCTCGGCCGCGATGGCGGGAGTGTCGTGATGCCGCTGCTCACCTTCAACCTCGGTGTCGAGCTGGGCCAGATCGCGGTCGCGGCGATCCTGCTGCCGGGGCTGTTGTGGCTGAGGTGCAACGAAAAATTTGTCACCCGCGGTGTGCCCGCCATCTCCGTGCTCGTCGTGCTTGCGGGTATGTTTTGGCTGATCCAGCGCACCGTGCTCGGCTGAATGCGTTAATACGTCCGTGCCTCGCGGGCGGATGCAAAAATTTTTTCCAGGGAAACTTTTCCGATCGCGACGCATCCCGGACGCCGCGTTGCACGAAAGAGGGGCGAGGTCTGTCTCACTCCCCGTTTCATTTTGTCCGGCCCGGTGGCTGGCGCGGGGATCCATCGCGTTCCTCCGTTCGGTCCCACGATTATGAAATCAAAATCCACCCCCAGCCCGGCACGCGCCTTCCTCGCGCTCGCCCTCTCCGCCTCGATCGGCCTCACGCCGATCCGCGCCTCCAGTCACATGGATGCGCCGAGCATCACCCTCGACCAATCCGCCAATACCACGGACGTGTATGCGTTCGTCGTGGAGCGCAACGGCCAGAAGTTCCTCGATGTCGCGCTCGCGGTCTATCCGCACCAGGAGCCCGGCGTCGGCCCCAATAAATACAATTTCGACCCCAACGTCCTCTACCAAATCTTCCTCGCCAATCCCACGACCGGCGCGGACTTGGTCGCCTACCAGTTCCAGTTCGCCGAAAACTACAAGACGCAGAACACTATCCTGCAGTCCTACACCGGCGTCGTCGGCGCCAACGGCGACTCCGCGCAGAACCTCACGCAGACCTACACCGTGACCAAGGTCGTGGGCGCCGCCAGCACCCCGCTCGGCAACGGCACCGTGCCGCCCAACAACCAGGGCATCGCCACGCCCCGCTACAACAAGGGCAACGACGGCAACCAGCCCGCCAAGGACGGCGTCGGTGACGCCACGCAGCTCGACGACTACACCCGCACGGCCATCGCGACGCTGAGCGGCGGCTACCGCTCCTTCGCCGGCCAGCGCGACGACGCGTTCTACGGCGACATCAACGCCATCTTCGATCTGCTCTCGCTGAAGTCGGGCAACCAGCGCTTCGACAGCCAAGGCGGTTTCAACGTCCACGCCATCGTGCTCGAGATTCCGTTCTCTGAGATTCCCGGCGGCGCCAACCAGACGATGGGCGTCTATGCCACCACCAGTCGCCGCGCCAACACGGTCCTGACCGACGGCGCCAACTCCGCGGGCACCGCCGCGACCGGTCCGTGGGTGCAGGTCGGCCGTCAAGGCAACCCGCTCTTCTGCGAAGCCTTCATCGCGATCAAGGACAAGGATCTCTACAACCGCACGAAGCCCACGAGCGACGCCGCGCTCTTCCGCACCTACGCGGAGAACCCCGAGCTCGGCGTGCTGATCAACGCCCTCGTGCTCAAGGGCAACGTCGCGCCTGTGACCAACCGCGCTGACCTCGCCGCGATCTTCATCCCCGATGTCATCAAGGTCGATCTCTCCACCAGCCGCGCCCGTCTCGCCGGCGGCGGAGCCACGAACAGCGTGCTGCCCGACGATGCCGGTTACTCACGCCTGAGCATCTTCGGCGGCGATGTGCTTGAGAGCCCGGTCGCGAGCGGCCACCCGTTCCGCCTCCCCGGCAGCGCCCTCGGCGCCGACGCCTCCAAGTTCTACGTCCCCGGTGGCTGGCCCAACGGCCGCCGCTTCGGCGAAGATGTGATCGACATCGGTGTGACCGCCGTGATCAGCGACCTGCGCTCGCTCCCGCTCACCATCCGCTCGGCGGCGGGCATCGACAACGTGGACACCAACGACGCCATCCTCAACAAGGTCTTCCCCTACAGCCCCACGCCGCACAACGGCCGCAACTACGACCATAACCCGCGCCAGGCCGCCTCGCCGTTGCTCAACATCTCCGCCCGCGGCGTGGCTGGCGGCGGCGCCAACTCCTTGATCGGCGGCTTTATCATCCGGGGCACGCAGCCCGTGCAGGTCGTCGTCCGCGCCATGGGCCAGTCGCTCACCGCGTTTGGCGTCGCCGGCGCCCTGGCCGACACCACGCTCGATCTCTACCAAGGCCAGACGATCATCCGGACCAACGACGATTGGAAATCCACGCAGCAGGCCGCCATCACCGCGACCGGCTACGCCCCGGGGTCCGACTCGGATTCCGCGATCCTCGTGACACTCGAGCCCGGTGCCTACACCACGATCGTGCGCGGCAAGAACGGCGCGACCGGCGTCGCCATCGTCGAGGCCTTCCTCGCGCAGTAATTAATATCAACATCCCGATTGAAACAGACGTTCCGAGGTGGAGCCGGCTCTCCGAGCCGGCCTGGGTTGCAGGACGATTTGCACCCGTGAACCCAGGCCGCTTGCGGAGAAGCGGCCCCACCTCGGAATAATCTCCATCTTCCGGGACGTTGTCCGCGGACCGGCGCAAGTGCCCGGCTCGAATCGAAGGCCCGCCCCACGGCGGGCCTTTTTGTTTCGCCCTCCCCGCGGCCAACGCGGGCTCACGCACCTCGGCTGCCGCGACGAAGCCCTCCGCGCCCTCCGCACCGCCCTCCAGCAAAAACCCGATCACGCGCAGGCGCGCGCGTGGCTGCAGCAGATCGAGTCCGCTCCGTAGGGCCTGAGCTTGCTCAGGCCGGCCTCAGCAAGCTGAGGCCCTACAAAACGCAACGCGGTGTTTCAGCCAGCGGCCAGTTGGTTGCTGCCCAGTTTTTGGGCCACATTCATCACAGCTAAAAAGATCCTTCCGTGTAACAAATCTCGCTGCCGATGCGCAGCCGAATAGCGCGCAACGTCAGCCACGGCCATACTCGCACCTCGACGAACGCAGGCATGTTTCCGACAGAAAACTCAAACCGAGGAACATACCAAAATATGCTCCGCGTTCTCACGGCTGTGACTCCATCGATCAAAACTGACTCGTAGCCATAGCCATGACCAGCATAAGCCACACGGAATTTTCCCGTTGGAAGGGAAACCTCCCACTCTCGAAACAACCACCTCTTGCGGACTAGCTCAGCGTTCATTTTACGTGCGTTGGTTTGGTGGCCTGACGATTAGTGACCAACGTTGGGTGCTCATCTCAGGTCGCTAACTTGGTAGCGCGGTTCGGTTGCTCAAGCGCGATTTACGCCACGACCGCCGACCAAACCCCAAGCTCGACGACCGCCCGCTCCCCGCAACACTCACCCGCCATGTCCCCCGCCGAAGCGGCCCAACGCATCGCCGACCTGCGCACCGAGGTTGCGCGCCACGACGAACTCTACCATCGCCAATCCGCGCCCGAGATCGCGGATTTCGACTACGACCGCCTGAAGGCCGAGCTCGCCGCGCTGGAAAAACAGTTTCCCGCCGCCGCCGCAGCCCTCGGCGCCGACACACCGACCGCCCGCGTGGGCGACGACCGCACCGAGGGCTTCGCGCGCGTGAAGCACCGGCAGGCGATGACCACGCTCGACAACACCTACGACGAGGCCGAGCTGCGCGAGTTCTGCGCGCGCCTCGCCAAACTCTGCGGACGCGAGGACCTCGCCTATTCCGTCGAGCCCAAGATCGACGGCGCCTCCATCAGCCTCACCTACGAAAAGGGAAAGCTCACCCGCGCCGTCACGCGCGGCGATGGCGAGGAGGGTGACGACGTGACGGTGAACGTGAAGACCATCGCCAACCTCCCGCACACGCTGCGCGCCCCGGCCGATCTCACGGAGACACCGGTGCCCGACCTCGTGGAGATCCGCGGCGAGATTTTCCTGCGGTTCGCGGAGTTTGCGCGCATCAACCAGGCGCAGCAGGAGGCCGGCCTCGCGCCCTACGCCAATCCCCGCAACCTCGCCTCCGGCACGCTCAAGCAACTCGACACGGCCGACGTGAAGGCGCGGGGCTTGGAGATTGTTGTTTACGGTCTCGGGGCCTGCGCGCCCGCCGACCTCGTGGACTCGCAGGCCGCGTGGCACGCCGCGCTCGCGCAGTGGGGCCTGCCGACGCTCGAACACCGGAAGCACGTGCGCGGGATCGAGGCGGTCGTCGCGGCGATTCACACGCTCGACGGGCTGCGCGCGACGCTGCCCTACGCCACCGATGGCGCGGTGGTGAAGCTCGACGATTTTGAGCTGCAGCGCCTGGCCGGCTATCGGGGCGAAGGCCAGAGCGCGCGGAAACTTTCCCCGCGCTGGGCCTGTGCCTACAAATTCGCGCCCGAGCGCGCAGAGACGCGGCTCAACGCCATCACCATCCAAGTCGGCCGCACCGGGGTGCTCACGCCCGTCGCCGAACTCAAGCCCGTGCAGCTCGCCGGCACGACCGTCGCGCGCGCCACCCTACACAACCGCGACGAGATCGCGCGCAAGGACATCCGCGTGGGCGACACCGTCCAAGTCGAGAAAGCCGGAGAAATCATCCCCGCGGTGATTGGCGTGAACCTCGCGCGCCGCACGCCGGAGTGCGTGCCGTATGTGTTTCCCGAAAAATGCCCCGTGTGCGGCACAGCCGTCGTGCAGGTCGAGGGCGAGGTCGCGATTCGCTGCCCCAACGCCGATTGCCCCGCGCAGCTCACGGGCCGCCTCGACTACGTCGCCGGCCGCGGCGTGCTCGACCTGGAGAGCCTGGGCGGCGTCGTGGCCGAGAAACTCGTGGCGACCGGCGCGGTGCGGGAGATGTTCGACCTCTTCGCGCTCGAGGCGGAGCCGCTCGGCGCGCTCAACCTCGGCACCGCCGAGGCGCCCCGGGTGCTCGGCGTGAAAAACGCCACCAAGATCGTGGAGGCGATCGCGCGGGCGCGTTCGCACGACCTCGGCCGCTGGATTCTCGCGCTGCAAATCCGCGACGTGGGCGGCGCGACGGCACAGGATCTCGCGGCCGTGCACGGGACGATGGAGCGACTGGCGACCTCCGAGATTTTGCCGCGGCTTGCCCGCATCCCGAAGCGGGAGGAGGAGGCGCGGCTGGCGAATCCCAAGGCGCGGGCGAACAAGGGCCAGACCGAGGAGGAACGCGCCGGCCGCGAGGAGCGGCACGCGGCGCTCAAGGCGGAACTGGAGGCGGAGAAGGCCTGGCGCGCCTCGCTGCCCGAGCTGGCGCGGATCGACTTCGTGACGGCGGAAAACGTAATGGCGTTTTTCGCCTCCGAGCGCGGACGGCACACGCTGCGGCGGATGGCGGAGCTGGGCCTCGCGCCCGTCGCCGCACGGCTCGCAAGTTCGCCGGTGGTTGGCGCATTGTCGGGCCAGACCTTCGTCCTCACCGGCACACTCCCCACGCTCTCGCGCGAACAGGCGACCGCGCTGATCGAGGTGGCGGGGGGCAAGGTGGTCGGCA
This sequence comes from Opitutaceae bacterium, assembly GCA_030693515.1. Taxonomy (GTDB): domain Bacteria; phylum Verrucomicrobiota; class Verrucomicrobiia; order Opitutales; family Opitutaceae; genus ER46. Next base: position 42,962 of record JAUYAK010000068.1, on the reverse strand, counting down.
GCGTGAGCAAGAAGACGAGCTACGTCGTCGCCGGCGAGGAGGCCGGATCAAAACTGGAGAAAGCCCAGGCGCTCGGCGTCCCGGTGATCGACGAGGCGGGATTGCGAGCCTTGGTGGGCGGATAGCGCGCTTACGTCGGGCATCCGTCCCGCCCGTGGCACGCTTCCGGCTTGGCGGTGTGTGCCAATCACTCCCGCCACCATGAATTCCCTCCGCCTCCTGGCGGTCGCTTTTGCCGCGACTGCGTTGCCGGTCTCCGCCGCCGTGCCCGCGGAACACCACGTCCCCTTCACGCCGGAGACGGCGATCATCGGGCATTTCTCGCCGACCAAGAAACCTGTCCTCACCGTGAAGTCCGGCGCGACGGTGCGCATCGACGGTGGCGGAGGCGCGCGTTGGCGCGAGGAGGATCCCGACGCCTGGCTGCGCGAAAACAACATCCCCGCCACGCTCGCGACCAACCCCGCGCTCGCCGAGACCGCGCGCGTGCTCAAGGAAACGCCGCACCGGCTCCCGCCCACCCCGGGCCCGGTTGCCACCTCGGGCGCGACCGGCCTGCCCGTGCCGACCGGTGGCCACCTGCTCGTCGGGCCTGTTCACATCGAGGGGGCCGAGCCGGGTGATTCCTTGGAGATTCGCATTCTCGAAGTCACACCGCGCATCCCTTATGGCACCGTCGGCGCGACGCCCGGGCGCGGCGGCCTGCCCGATCTGGTCCCACGGCCCTGGAACAAGGTCGTGCCGCTCGATCTCGCGCGCAACGCCGGCATCTTCGACGCCAACACCGAGGTGCCGCTCGCGCCGTTCAACGGTGTGATGGGCACGTGCCCGCCGGACTCCGATGGGCCGCAGCGCCGCTCGGGTCCGCCCGGGGTATTCGGTGGCAACCTCGACTGCAAGGAACTCACCGCCGGCGCCACGCTTTACCTCCCGGTCTTCCAGCAGGGCGCGCTCTTTTACACCGGCGACTGTCATGCCGCCCAGGGCGACGGCGAGATCACGATCAACGCGATCGAGACGGCCAACACCGCGGTGTTTCAGTTCATTTTGCACAAGGGGAAAAAGCTCGCCGCCCCGCGCGCCGAGACTGCGACGCACTGGCTCACCTTCGGCCTCGATCCCGATCTCGACCAGGCGATGCGCATGGCGATGACGGAGACGGTCGGGTTTCTGAAGGAGAAGCGCGGCTACGATTTCTTCCACGCCTATGCGCTCGCGAGCATCGGCGTCGATTTCCGCGTCACGCAGGTCGTGGACGGCACGCAGGGCATCCACGCGATGATCCCCAAGCGCCTCTTTCTGGACGAGACTAACCGCTACTGGTTTCGCGGTCGCTGAGACTGCAGCGCCATGCCGCACCGCCATCTCCCGCTCGCTGCGTTCGCACTGCTCAGTGCGTGCGCGCGTCCCTCTGCCCCGGCCGCGGCGGAAAAGTCCGCCGCCCGGCCGGCCGCCGCCCCGTTGCGGGTCTCCGTCGTCAATGCGACGCCCGCGCCGCTGGTGGAAACCATCACGGCTACCGGCACACTGCGCGCTGACGAGGGCGTCGAGCTGCAGGCCGAGGTCAACGGTCGCATCGTGCTGCTGCGCATCGCGGAGGGCTCGCCGGTGCGCCGCGGTGATTTGCTCGTGAAGCTCAACGACGCCGATCTCCGCGCCTCGCTCCAGCGCGCCGCCTGGAAGAAGGAGTTGGCTGACGCGAAGGAGCGCCGGCTCGAGAGCCTGCTCCAGCGCGGCGCCAGCCTCACGCAGGAGGAATACGACAACGCGCTCAACGAGGTGAATGTGCAGCGCGCGGAGATCGCGCTCATCGAGGCCCAGATCGCCAAGACGGAAATCCGGGCGCCCTTCGATGGCGTGGTCGGGCTGCGTTACGTAAGCGAGGGCGCGTTCGTCAACGCCACCACGCGCATCGCCACGCTGCAGAGCGTCGAGCGCATCAAGATCGATTTTTCCGTGCCGGAGCGCCATGCCGCCCGGCTGACGGGTCGTCGCCGGTGACGTTCACCGTTTCCGGCGGCGAGCGCGCCGTGCGCGGCGCGATCATCGCGCTCGAGCCGCGCATCGACCCCGGCACGCGCACGCTGCAGGTGCGCGCCGCCGCGCCCAATCCCGGCCGCCGCCTGCTGCCCGGCGGCTTTGCCAGCGTGGAGATCACACTCGCGGAAATTCCCGACGCCATCCAAGTGCCCGCCGCCGCCATTGTGCCCGGTGTGACGGAGAAGAACGTCTTCGTCATGGTCGACGGCAGGGCGGTGCGCCGGGCCGTGCGCACCGGCACGCGCAGCGAGACCGCGGTGCAGATCCTCGAGGGGCTGAGGCCCGGCGATCTTGTGATTACATCGGGCCTGCAGCAGATGCGCGCGGGGCTGCCGGTGGTCGTGGAGAAGCCGGAGCAAGGCGCGCCCGAGACGCCGCTGCCCGTGGTGCGCAGCGCCCAATAGCCGATGGACCTTGCGGGCCTCTCCATTCGACGGCCGGTGTTCACCGTGGTGCTGTCGCTGTTGATCATGCTTTTCGGCGGGATCGGCTTGGCCGGCCTCGGCGTGCGCGAGTATCCCGCGGTCGATCCGCCGACGCTCTCGATCTCCACCGCCTACCCGGGCGCCGCGGCGGAGGTGGTCGAGGCGCAGATTACCGCGCCAATCGAGGAGGCGGTGAATTCCGTCGCCGGCATCCGCACGCTCATGGCGACGAGCCGCGAGGGCACGAGCCAGATCACGGCGGAGTTCACGCTCGACACGAACCTCGATACCGCGGCGAGCGACGTGCGGGATCAACTCTCCCGCGCGGCGCGCAATCTCCCGCCCGATGCCAACCCGCCGATCCTCATCAAGTCCAATGCCGACTCGAGTCCCATCTTCGGTCTCGCGATTCGCAGCGATCGCCGCTCCCAGCTCGAGCTGTCCGCCTTCGCCGACGTGCTGAAGGAACGCCTCCAAACCGTGCCTGGCGTGGCTGCCGTCGACCAGCCCGCGGAGAAACGTTACGCGATGCGCCTCTGGATCGATCCGGACCGGCTGGCGGCCTGCGGACTCACGCCGCTCGACGTGCGCCAGGCCCTGAACCGGGAGAATGTCGAGCTGCCCTCCGGCCGGATCGAAGGCGACACCGTGGAGCTGCCCGTGAAAACACTGTCGCGGCTCAACACCCCGGAGGACTTCAACAACGTCGTCATCCGCCGCAGCGAGGACCGGCTCGTGCGCTTCCGCGACGTGGGCCACGCGGAGCTCGGCGCGCTTAACGAGCGGGGGATGCTCAAGGCCGGGCGGACGCCGATCGCCGGGCTGTATTTCCGGCCTCAGCCCGGCGCCAACCAGATCGAGATCGTCGACGAACTGCTCCGGCGGATCGAGCGGATGAAGCAGGAGGTGCCGTCCGACATCACGGTCGAGGTGGCCTACGACAGCACGCTGTATGTGCGGCGTTCGCTGGCGGAGGTGGAGGAGACCATCATCGTGGCATTCCTGCTGGTGCTCCTCGTGGTGTTCGCGTTTTTCCGCGAGTGGCGGACGACGCTCATCCCGGTGCTCGCGATCCCGGTGTCGATCATCGGCGCGTTTGCCGTGATGAAGGCCGCGGGCTTCTCGATCAATGTGCTCACGCTCCTCGGCGTGGTGCTGGCGATCGGGCTCGTGGTGGACGACGCGATCGTGGTCCTCGAGAACATCTACGCGAAGATCGAGCGGGGCATGCCGCCGATGCAGGCCGGCGTGGAGGGCACGCGGGAGATATTCGGCGCGGTCATCGCCACGACGGTCGTGCTGGCGGTGGTGTTTCTGCCGCTGCTGTTCATGGGCGGGCTCTCGGGGCGGCTCTTCCGGGAATTTGGTGTCACGATCGCGGGCGCAGTGATCATCTCCGCGGTGGTGGCGCTCACGCTCACTCCGATGCTGAGCGCGCGGCTCCTGAAGAGGCACGCGGCGCATGGCTGGCTGTTTCGTGCAACCGAACCGTTTTTCGCCGGTCTTGAGCGCGGTTACGCGGCGATGCTCGGGCGATTTATGCGGATGCGCTGGCTGACGGCCGCGGTGCTGGCGGCCGCGCTCGGCGGCATCTGGCTCGGGCTGCGCGTGCTGCCGCGCGAACTCGCGCCGCTCGAGGACCGGGGGCGCATCTGGGTGCGCGCGACGGGGCCGGAGGGCACGGGCTTCGACTCCATGGCTGGCTTCATGGATGATCTCGCGCTGGCCGTCGCCGACCATGTGCCGGAGGCGCGCATCATGATGACGCAGGTGCCCGGCTCCGGCGGCGCGCCCGGATCGCAGGGCGTGGTGAACAGCGGCTTTGTGCGCGTCTTCCTCGCCGACCGGGAGCAGCGCACGCGGTCGCAGCAGCAGATTGTCGATGCGCTGCAGCCGTTGGTGCGGCGGTTCTCCGGCGCCCGCGTGAACCTCACGCAGGACGCGAGCATCGGCGAGCGCCGCGCCAGCATGAGCGGCGTGCAGTTCGTCGTGCTGGCGGCGGACCTCGACCTGCTCGGGCAGCGGCTGCCAGACTTTGTGGAGGAGGTGCGGAAGAGCCCGGTGTTCTCGTTCGTGGACAGTGACCTCAAGTTCAACAAGCCGGAGGTGCGGCTGCGCATCGACCGGGACAAGGCCCAGACCGTGGGCGTGAGCGCGCTCGACATCGCGCAGACGCTGCAAGCCACGCTGAGCGGGCAGCGGTTCGGCTACTTCATCCGGGACGGCAAGCAATACGAGGTGATCGGCCAGATGACGCGCGACTTCCGCGCCCGGCCCGGGGATCTCGGCAACCTTGCGGTGCGCGCGGCGGGCGGGGAACTCGTGCGGCTCGACAACCTGGTGACGCTCGAGGAGCGCAGCTCGCCGCCGGAACTCTACCGTTACAACCGCTATGCCGCCGCGACCGTCTCGGGCACGCTCGCCGCCGGCCGCACGATGGGCGAGGGCATCGCAGTGCTCGACGCCGCGGCGCGGGCGACGCTCGACGGGCGCTTTACGACCGCGCTGGCGGGGTCGGCGCGGGACTTTGTCGAGAGTTCGTCGTCGCTCGGCTGGGTGTTTGCGCTGGCGCTGGTGCTGATCTATCTCGTGCTCGCGGCGCAGTTCGAGAGCTTCCGCGCGCCGTTTGTGATCCTGTTCACCGTGCCGCTCGCGGTCGCCGGCGCAGTGGGGGCGCTGTGGCTGTTCGGCCAGACGCTGAACATCTTCTCCCAAATCGGGCTCATCATGCTGATCGGCCTGGTGACGAAGAACGGAATTTTGATCGTGGAGTTTGCGAACCACCGGCTCGCGGCGCACGGCGGCGACCCGCTGTCGGCCGCGCAGGAAGCGGCGACGGCGCGACTGCGGCCGATCCTGATGACCTCGCTCGCGACGGTGCTGGGCATCCTGCCGATCGCCCTGGCCTTGGGGGCCGGTGCGGAGAGCCGCGTGTCGATGGGCATTGCGGTGATCGGTGGGCTCACGGCCGGCACGGCGCTGGCGATCTTCGTGATCCCGGCGGTTTACGTGATCTGTGCGCCGCGGCGGCGGGAGAAAAAGGAAACGCCGCCGACCGTCGAGTTGACGGCGGCGGCGCTGGCGAAGTGATCAGTTGCGCGCTACAACGGTCGCATTCGCCAAAATGAAATGCTGCTGGAGCCGCCGCATGTGCGCGCGCACCGCGGCGATTTCGTCCACGGTCGGGGCGAGCGGATTGGCCGCGCGCGGCGGTGAGCCGAGAATGGCGAGCGCGTCGCGCAGGGTGCGCTGCGCTTCGGCCGTTGTGAGCCCGCCTGCATCGGCGAAAATCTCGTCGGGGCAGGGCGCGACGTCGCCGCGGGCCCCGAGTTTCACGACTGCGACGCCGTTCAGCGCGGCAAAGCGCAGCGCGCGCTCGGCGCCGGGCGCGAAGACGCCGCGCGCGGCGCCCACGCCCAGCAGGCCCGCGCAGGCGCCGCTGCGGCGCAGCTCCGCGATCTGCATCAGCACGGCGAATTCGCCCGCGCCCTCGCGGGTGTCGTCGCCGGGCGACCAGGGAGCCTCTTGGATGATCGCCACGGCGACCGGCGCCGCGGCGCAGGGCGCGGAGTGAAGCAGCGCGGAGAGCAGGCCCGCGGCGAGGAACCGACCGTTTCCAGATGGGAGGCGGCGAGTGATTGGCATGGGCCGGGAGAGCAGCCGTTGTGCCCCGCGCCCGAAGCCGGGCCCGGCATGAAGAGGTTTCACGCGCGTCCCACTGGCTGTGAACGACGCACACAAAAAAGCCGGCCCGCGAACGGGCCGGCCTGCGGAGATGAATCGGGTGGCGGATCAGATGCGGGGCTGGATCGCGGCCTCCTTGAGGGCGGCGCGGAGCTCGGAGCGCACAGACTCGGGCTGCTTGTCGAGCTGAGCGCGGCAGATTTCGAGCACGCGGCGATGGCTGACGGCGTTCTCCGCGATCGCGTAGCGCACCGCGAGGGTGAGGTCGCGCTCGTTCTTGCCGAGGGCCTGGAGCATCGCGACGACATGCTCATCACGGCCGGTGGCGAGGAACGCGCCCCACTGGAGACGGAGCGACGACTCCGAGACGACGGGCGTGCCGGCGACGGGTGCGGGTCCGCGGCGGAGGAGTTCGTTGACCTGCATCCGCGAGGAGGCCTCGTCGGTGCTGTTGAACTCGCGCATCAGCGCGAGCCCGCGGGGATGGCCGGCCTGCCACGCGGCGGCGGCGAGGATGCGGCGGTGGGCCGCGGGCAGCGTGGCGGTCTGGCCGAGCCACGGGCCGACCCGATGCGGGTGCTGGGCGAAGACCTCGGCGAAAAAGCCGATCGCCATCGCGGTGTGGCCGGCGCGCTCGAAGAAGCCGTCGGCGCTCAGACGGTGGACGGAGACAAGCAGGTCGTCGGGCCGGGGATTCTCGTAGTAGCGGGTGAGCCAGCCTTCGGCGCGGGATTGGGCGGGTGCTTCGACGGAGCCGAAGACAGGGGAATAAGCGGCGAGCAGGGCGCCCGCGGCGAGCAATGTTCTTAGGGTTTTCATGCGATGGGGGACTGAGTGATTGGATTTTTGTCTGCGGCGGATGCCGTGGACCAAAAAACGGCTACTGCGTCTCGCGCGAGAGTAAAGGATCGCTGGCCTGAAATGATTTCATCTGCGCGATGCAACGAATGAAGACGCGAGGGCCGCGGGCGTTTCCCAGAGGAGAAACGCGCGCGGGGAGTTCGCGCGGCACGTGCTTCGCATGAATGCCACGCGTCGTGGCGATGAATGAAATTGCCAACGCGCGGAACGGTGTGCGTCTTTTCCACCAGCCTGATTGGGTTTCTGGAAGTGCGAGTGCGGTTGAGTGATTGGCATTATTCAGCGGCAGGCGTTACCCCGGGGCTCTTTCAGGCCCTTTGTTATCCAGCGGCGGCGGAACCGGAAAAACTGTGGCGGCCCAGGAATCGTCGTAGCTTTCAGGCGTGCGGCCCGAGCCGCTGAGAAACGCGGCGACGAACGCCTCCAATGCCGGCGCGGAAATCCTCGGCGCAACGTCCGGGGTGGGGGCCGTGGGCGGAGTCATGGTCACTGCGGCGGATTGCGGCGCACCGGGGCGCTCACACGGGCGGCTTTTGCCAGCCGCCGGTTTTTGTTTCGAGAAACGCGGCGGCGGCGAGGACCTTATCCTCCATCCACGGCTGGCCGATGAGCTGCACGCCGATGGGCAGGCCTTCGGTGGACTTGCCTGCGGGCACGACGGCGGCGGGATATCCGCTGGTGTTGTGCGTGCCCATGAAGCTGCTGCCCGGACGGCGGGCGTTGGGCTGGTCCCCGAGGTTTATCAGCTGGGCGGGTTTGGGCATGGCGGGGTTGATGATGATATCGTAGTTCTTCATCCAGCCGAGGAGCCGGCTGCGGCTGGCGTCCTGTTTCTCAAGCAGCTCGACGAGTTCGGCGGTCGAAACCATCTCTTGCTTCGCGCGCGCAAGGATCGTGGGGGAGATGGCCTTGGTGCCCCACTTCTCGGCGAGGCGCAGGAGCCCGGGGCCGGAGGCGGGCGAGAGCTTGGAGCGGATTTCCTCCAGCTCCATGATGATGGCCTTCGGGAAATCCTCCTGCACCGGGCAGCCCAGCTCGGCGAAATAGGCCGCCGCCTGCTTCACAATTGCGATTGTTTCTGGCGACACCTCGGCGATGCCGTTCTCCGCGTAAAATCCGACCCGCAGGCCCTTCACCTGCACCGCGGCCGGATCGCGCCACGGGATCGGGACCATCGCGGCGTCCTTGTAGTCGGGCCCGGCGATGATCGCGGTGATGAGGTTGAGGTCCTCGACGCGGCGCGCGAGCGGGCCGGTCTCCTGCCAAGAGTCGAAAATCCCGCCGTAGTCCACGATGTGGCCGGTGCGCGGCACGCGGCCGAACGTGGGCTTGAGGCCGCAGCAGCCGTTGTTATGCGCGGGCATGCGAATCGAGCCGCCGTAGTCGGAGCCGATGTCGAATGACGCGCCGCCCGCCGCCACGATCGCGCCCGCGCCGCCGGAGGATCCGGCGGTGGAGCGCTGCTGGTCCCATGGATTTTTCGAGATGCCATAGATGATGTTGGCCGTCGTGCTGACGCCGGGGATGCCGCCGCCGGCGAGCGTAAATTCGGGGGTGTTGGTTTTCCCGAGGAGAATCGCGCCCGCGGCACGCACGCGCGCGACGACGGTCGCGTCTTCGGACGGGATGAAGTTCGCGCGCCCGACCGTGCCGCCGGTCGAAATGACGCCCGCGGTGTCGAACGAATCCTTGATCGTGAACGGCACACCGTGCAGCGGACCCATGATGCGGCCGGCAGCGAGCGCTTCGTCGGCGGCTTTGGCCTCGGTGCGCGCGCGATCGAAGCACGTTTGCACGACGGCGTTGAGCTTCGGGTTCACCTGCTCGATGCGCCGGAGGTGCGCCTCAACCGCGTCGCGCGCGGAGATTTTTTCCCCCCGGATGAGCTGTGCGAGCTTGGTGGCCGACATCCAGATGATCTCATCCGACGGATCTTTGGAGGTGAGCCAGGAGGGCTTGGCGTCCGCTGAGGTGCCATTGGCATACGTGAGCGCGGGCAGTGAGGCGAGCAGCGCGCCGGCGGAACCGGCGCCGAGCTGGCCGATGAAATCACGACGTGAGGGAGCAGAAGTGTGGGAGCGCATAGGAGCGGAGTGATTTAGACGGCAGTGGGTTTCTGGAAGCCGAACCCGGTCGTGGCCTCGACAAACGCGGCGGCGGCGAGCGAGACATCCTCGCGCCACGGCTGGGCGATGAGCTGCACGCCGATGGGCAGTCCGTCGGGGGAGAAACCGGCGCGCACGACCGTGCCGGGCCACCCGGTGTTGTTGTAGGTCGTGGTATAGCCGATGTTCTTTGGGTCAGGTGGCGTCGGCTTCGGATCCTCCGGCCACGGCTCGGCGGGGGCGCGGTTCACCGGGCAGATCAGGAGGTCGTAGGGCTGGATCCATTGGAGGAACTTCGAGCGGTTCGCGTCGAGGGCGCTGGCGAGGCGCGTGAACTCGGCGACATCGCACTGCGGCGAGTCGGTGAGGCTGATGACGGGCGAGACCTGCGTGGTGCCGTATTTCCGCAGCATGCGCTTCACCCAGCCGCGGCCGTCGGCGGTGGACAGCGCGTTGCGCATGTCCTGCGACTCGCGGATGAGAGCTTTGGGGCAGTCCTCCACGACCGTCACGCCGAGATCCGAGAACAGCTTCACGGTGGCTTTCACGGCTGTTTCGGTCTCGGGGGTGAGCGGTTTCTCGGAACCGTTGTTGAGGTAATAGACGACCTTCATCTTTTTCAGATCGACGGCCTTCGGATCGAGCCACGGGGCGGGGGCGATGGCAGCGTCGATATAGTCCGGGCCCGCGATGAGCGGCATGATGAGGGCGAGATCCTCGACCCAACGCGCCATCGGGCCGATGACCTGGAACGCATCGAAGAACCCGCCGTAGTCCACGATATGACCGGTGCGCGGCACGCGGCCGGTCGTGGGCTTGATGCCCGCGATGCCACAGAAGTGCGAAGGCCCGCGAATCGAGCCGCCGAAATCAGTGCCGATGTCGAAGGGAGAGCCGCCCGCGGCGATGATCGAGGCGCCGCCGCCCGTGGAGCCGCCGGGTTGGTAGCCGAGTTTGTAGGGGTTGTGCGTCTTGCCGTAGATCAGGTTGGTCGTCTGCCCGGAGAGCGTGAGCTCGGGCGTGTTGGTCTTGCCGAGCACGATGGCGCCGGCGGCACGCACCCGCGCGACATAGGTCGCGTCGCGGGAGGGGATGTGGCCCTTGCGTCCGAGTGTGCCGCCGGTGGAGACCACGCCCGCGACCTCGTGCGAGTCCTTCATGGTGCAGGGCACGCCGTGGAGCGGGCCGAACGAACGGCCCTTGGCCGTGGCCTCATCGGCGAACTTCGCCTCGGCGAGCGCCCGCTCAAACGTCGCAAAGACCACGGCGTTCAGCTTCGGGTTGACGGCTTCGATGCGCTTGATGTGCGCGGTGACGACCTCGGTGGCGGAGAGCTTTTTGGTCCGGATCAACTCGGCCAGGCGCGTGGCCGAGGCGAACAGCGGATCATCGGGGATCTTGGAGGGGGTCGCGGCGGTGGCGGCGCGCAGGCGCGACGCGAGCACGGCCGAAGCGGCGCCCGTGGCCCCCAGCGCAGCGAGGAAGCGGCGTCGGTTGAGCGAGGGCGGAGAGTGAAGGATGGGTGTCATGGAAGCGGACGTTCAATATTCGTCGAAGATGCGTTTGAGCTCCTTCGGATCGGTGGTCTTGGTGAGCGCGATTTGGAGGAGCATCCGCGCTTTTTCCGGCGTGAGGTTGTCGGCGGGGATGATGCCGGACTCGCGACGGCGCGGTGTGTCCTGCACACGGCCGCCGCGGGTGCGGGCGGTCACGGCGACGACGATGCCCTTGGCCTGCGCGCGCTTGATCGCTTCCGTCTGACCGGTGGGGCCACCGGTGGGACTGCCCGCGCCGGTGCCGTCGACGATGATGCCCTTCACGCCGCGTTCGGTGAGCGCGTCGATCAGGTAGCCGGGCGCCTCGGTGTAGGCATAGACACACTCGACGGCGGGCAGCGTCTTGGGGTCGGCCGGGAGGGACGCGATGTTGAACTCGCTCTTGAACGTGTGCCGGCGCACCGGCTCGGCGTAGAACTTGACGACATCGGGATCGGCGACGCCGATGACACCGAGATCGATGCTGCTAAAGGTGTCCATGCGATACGCGCTGAGCTTGGTGACGTCGCGGGCCGGATTGATGTTCTGGTTCATGCAGTGCAGCACGCCTTTCCCGGCGGCGGCTGGGGTGGCGGCGACGCGCACGGCGTTGAGCATGTTGAGCGGGCCATCGCCGCTCATGCCGGTCCACGGTCGCTGCGAGCCGACGAAGACCACGGGCTTCTTGATCGAGACGACGAGGTTCATGAACCACGCCGACTCCGCCATCGTGTTGGTGCCGTGCGTGACGACGATGCCGTCCACCGTGTCATCTGCCGCTAGTTCCTGCAGTCGGCGCGCGACCTTGTAGAGCTGTTCGCTGGTCGTGCCGCCGGCCGCGCCTCCAGTCGGGGCGGCCGTGCCGGGGGCGGGTGGCGGGGGCTGCGGCGGGCGGAAATCCTCCGTGGTGATCTTGGCCACGAGTGCCATGTCGGGCAGATCCGCGACCCAGTGCTCGGGGTCGACGCGAGGCGCGCCGGGGCCGCCATAGTTGGTGACGTTGAGGCGCGTGTCGCCGCGGCTCGCGATGGTGCCGCCCATCGAGAGCAGCGTGATGCGCGGGAGCTTCAGGCCGGGCGGGAGGATGCCGGGGATTTCCTGGGCACGGGCGGAGGCGAGAGTGCAGAACAGGAGGCAGGAGACGGTGGGCAGGAGGCGGGAACGTTTCATGGTGGGAGGAGCGGGCGCTCAGTATTCGTTGAAGATGCGTTGGAGTTCCTTCGCCTCGGTGGTCTTGGTGAGTGCGAGCCGGAGCAAAATGCGCGCTTTCTGGCCGTTGAGATTGTCGGCCGAGATCAGGCCGCGGCCCGCGCTGCGCTCGCTGAGAAGCACGCGTCCGGAGCCTTTGCGGTCGGATTGCACGACGACCACGCCCTTCGATTGGGCGAGCGCGATCGCCTTGGCGAAGGACGGCGAGCCATCCACGAGCACGATGCCTTTCACGCCGGCGGCCACGAGCGCCTCGATGGGCGCGGGTGACGCCTCCTGATAGCCGTAGACGACATCGACGGCGGGTAGCGACTCGAGCTTGCTGATGTCGAACTCGCTCGTGGCCGTGTGCCGGCCGAGCGGCGTGCGGTAGAACGCGATCCGATCTGAATCGGCGAAACCCAGCGGGCCGAGCTCGCGGGCCACGAAGGTCTCGATGCGATACGTGTTGTTCTTGGTGACGAAGCGCGCGGCGTGGATGGTGTCGTTGAGCAGCACCATCACGCCCTTGCCCGCGGCCTCGGGCGTGGCGGCCACGCGCACGGCGTTGTAGAGGTTGAACGGCCCGTCGCGGCTGATCGCGGTGAAGGGCCGCATCGCGCCCACGACGACGACGGGCTTGGCCGACTTCACCGTGAGGTTGAGGAAATACGCCGTCTCCTCGAGCGTGCCCGTGCCGTGCGTGACGACGGCGCCCGCGACGCCGGGTTTGGCGAGCTCGGCGTTGATGCCCTTGGCGAGCTTGAGCAGGAGGTCGGCGTTCATGCCACCGCTGCCGATGTTAGAAATCTCGACGACCTCGAGCTGCGCGACGGTCTTCAGCTCGGGCAGATCGTCGATCAGCTCCTGCGGGGTGACTCGGCCGTCGCTGTATTCGGAGAGTTTGCCGCGGTGGGCGCCCTTCGACTGGATGGTGCCGCCGGTGGTGAACAGCTTGACGGTGGGGAGTGCGCCATTGGCGGCGCACGAAACGGCGGCGGTCGCGAAACAAAGAAACGCGAAGGCGCGGCGCAGGCGGGAAGGGAGACGTTGCATAGGAAAAGTGATCAGTAGGTGAACGACTCGCCCGCGAGCGGCGGCGTGGTCTTGGGCAGCTGGCGGTTCTTCGGCGTGGCGGCCTCGTAGCCGCTGGCGATTTTGATGAGCAGGGGCTCGCTCCACGGGCGGCCGAGAATCTCAAGGCCCACGGGATTGCCGTCGGGCGTGAAGCCCATCGGCACCACCATCGCCGGGAAACCCGTGATCGGGCTGAGCTGGATCGTGCCGGAGTAAACGGCGTCGCTCGGGCGCGGCGCGATCAGCTCGGCGCGACGCAGGCGGTGCGGGTAGATGAGCGCGTCGAGCTTGTAGCGATCCATCAGCGCGAGCACGGCCTGCTGGAGCGCGGCCTTGCCCGCGAGCGTGGCGCGGTATTCCGGATCGCGGTTGAGATCGATCGGCTTGGCGAGCGCGGCGGCGTCGGCGGGGCGGCCCGGCACATCCTTGTGGCCGAGGAGCAGCGCGGCGGCGTCCTTGAACGGGTAGCTTGGCCCTTGCCGCGCGAGGTAGTGGTTGATCGCGGTGATGCGCTCGTAGCGGCTCGGCGAGGTGTTGGCCGTGAGATACTGCCGGAGATCGAGGCCGATCGAAACGGTATCGAAGACCTTGGCACCGCCGGCGGGGAAAACCGCGATCGCCTTCTTCGCGAGATCGAGGACCTCGGGCTCGGAGGGGAGAAAGTCCCACGCTTCCTTCAGCACGCCGATGCGCGCGCCGCGGAGCCCGGATTTGTCGAGGAACGAGACGTAGGATTGCGCCGGCATCTGGCCGAGGCTCTGCGCCGTCCACAGATCAAACGCGTCGAAGCCCGCGATCGCGTCGAGCGTCACCGCGAGATCATGCATCGAGCGAGCCATCGGCCCGCCCCGCTCGCCGGTGACGTAGCTCCACATCATGCCATCGCGCGAGATGAGACCCGAGGTGCTGGCGAGCCCGTAGAGATTCCCGTCGCTCGTGGGTGTGCGGATCGAGAAGCCCGTCTCGCTCCCGAGGCCGATGGTGCCGAAGACGGCGGCGAGCGCGGCGGACGTGCCGGAGCTGGACCAGCCCGGCGTGCGCTTGAGATCGTAGGGATTCAGCGAATTGCCGCCGAGCGTGCTCGAGGCGATGAGCGGTGGCTGCGCATACCAGTCGGATTGGTTGGTCTTGCCAAGTATGACGACACCGGCCTCGCGGAGCTTCTTCACGACGAAAGCATCCTTTGTCGGTTTCACACCCTTGAGCACCACGTAGCCACCGGTCGTCGGCAGATCGGCGGTGTCGAACACATCCTTAACCACGGCGACGGTGCCGTGCAGTGGGCCGCGGATTTTTCCTGCTTTGCGCTCAGCGTCGAGGGCGCGGGCTTCGTCGCGGGCGCCCGGGTTGAGCGTTAGGAACGCAGCAAGCCTCGGCCCCTGCTTATCGTAGGCCTCGACGCGCGCGAGGTAGAGTTGCACGAGTTTTTCGGCAGTGAGCGCGCCACTTTGCATCGCGGCCTGGACGTCGGCGATGGTGGCGGTAGCCAGATCGAACTGCGCGGCGCGAAGCGACGCGAACAGCAGGCCCAGCAGGAAGAAGAGACGGATATATTTCACGGGGTGGGAGATTATTTCGCGGCGACGGTGGTCTCACCGTAGGTGATTTTTTCGATGCCGAGCAGCGGGGTGGTTGTCGGGAGTTTCCGATTGGGCGCGGCCTGCTCGAAGGCGTAGGCGAGGCGGATGACCGTGGCTTCGTCGTAGAGCTGGCCGAGAAACTCGAGGCCGACGCTTACGCCGTCGCTGTTGAAGCCGATGGGCACGACGATCGTTGGCAGGCCGGTGGCCGTGCTGAGGCGATTGCCGGTGCCGGGGACGCGGTTGTTGGCGGCCTCGCCGCCGGCGACGGCGGTCGCGCCCTTGTTGGGCACGGCGTCGGCAATGGTGCGCGCGGGCTTCGTCTCGTGCGGGAACACCACGGCATCGAGCTGCCAGTGCTTCATCACCTCGGCCACGTGCGCGCGGAGGAGCCAGCGGGCTTTGATCTTCCCGATGTAGTCGGGGTTGGTGGTCATCTCGCCGACGGCGTTGGAATCCTCATACATTTTCTTCAGCCGGCCGAGGTAGCCGCCGGAGGCGATGAGCTCGGTGAGATTGCGGACCGGCGTGGCCGTGCCGCGGGCGGCGAAATACGAGTCGATGGCCTGCCGGTATTCGCCCGTGCCGGTGGTGGTCTCGCGCGCCATCTGCCAGAGGTTCGCGCCCGTGGGCATCGGGTCGAGGACGGTGGCGCCCTGATCTTTCAGGACCTTGATCGCGGCGTCGACGAGTGCGAGGGCGGGCTGGTCGGCTTCCTCGGAGCCCATAAGATCGCGGAGGACGCCGATACGTGCGCCCTTGAGACCGTCCTTTTTCAGGGCACCGAGGTAGTTGTCGGCGGGCACACGACCGAGCGAATTGAGCGTGAAGAGATCGGCGGCGTCGGTGCCGGCCATCACACTCATCATGATCGCGGCGTCGGTGACGCTGCGCGCCATCGGTCCGCCGCGGTCGTAGGTAATCGA
Organism: Opitutaceae bacterium; assembly: GCA_030693515.1. Taxonomy (GTDB): domain Bacteria; phylum Verrucomicrobiota; class Verrucomicrobiia; order Opitutales; family Opitutaceae; genus ER46. The sequence goes on along the minus strand of JAUYAK010000068.1, from coordinate 27,541 downwards.
GATCGGGATGATGCCTTGGCGTGAGACAAGACCCTCGCTGGGCGAGAAGCCGACGAGATTGTTCTTCGTGGAAGGATTGCGGATCGATGATCCGGTCTCGGTGCCGGTGCCGATCTGCGCGAACAACGCGGCCACGGCGGCGCCGGTGCCGGCGCTGGAGCCACCGGGAATTTTTTCGAGGTTGTAGGGATTGAGTGTCTGCCCTCCGAGCGAACTGGTGCCGGTGGCGCCGCGCGCGAACTCGTCGAGATTGGTCTTGGCGATGAAGATCGCGCCGGCGGCGCGGAGTTTCTTCACGGTGAAGGCGTCGTAGAGCGGCTTGGAATCCTTGAGCGCTTTCGAGCCGCCGGTGGTGGGCATGTCGAAGGTGTCGAAGTTGTCCTTGAGCACGACCGGCACGCCGTGGAGGAGCGAGCGCGGGCCCTGGGCCTTGCGCTCGGCGTCGAGGGCGCGGGCCTCGGCGAGGGCATTGGGATTCAGAAAGAGGATCGAGTTGAGTTTCGGGCCGGCTTGGTCGTAGGCCGCGATGCGCTTGAGATAAATCTCGACGATCTTCTCCGACGGAACTCCAGCGGCGTAGGCTTTCTGAAGATCGAGGATCGTGGCGGTCTCGAGATCGAGGGTGGCGGCGTGAAGGCCGAGGGCGGAACCCAGCCAGCAGGCTATGAGCGGCAGGGGGCGGAGGCGTGGTGATTTCATGAAGTGGGCGTCAGTAGTCGAAGCGTTCGCCGGGGAGCGCGGGTGTGGTCTTCGGCGAGATGCGGCGCTGCGTGGCCTGCTCGTAGGCATAGGCGTAGGCGAGCAGTCGTGGTTCGCTGAACGCGGTGCCGAGAAAGGAAATTGCCACGGGCAGCGCGGCCTTGGTCGCGCCTGCGGGCACGATCACATCGGGGAGCTGCGTCATGTTGGCGATGCTCGTGAGCGAGCCGCCGAGACGCGCGGAGGTATCGGTCGGCGACGACTCGCTGATCAGTTTGGGCGACTCGCCGCGCGTCGCGTAGACGATCGCGTCGAGGCGGCTCTGCGTGAACGTGCTCAGCACGGCGTCGCGAATCATCGCCATACCGTGCGTCTTGGCGGAGATGTAGAGCGCATCGGTGGACTTGAGGCCGGTGTTGGAGTCGCGGAGCGCCTTGTAGAGACGTGGATTTGGGGAGACGCGGCCACGCGGCTCCTTCAAGCCGTCGTGCAGCGCGAGAATCTCATCGAGAGATTTCGGATGGCCCGGCTTGAGCGTGGCGAGGTAGTGGCCGAGTTCCTCGCGGATGTCCGCCTGGCGGATGATCTCCGAGATGCCGGTGCGGCCCTCGAGCACGACGGTTGGATAGTGCACGGGATCAATGACGATAGCACCGAGGGATTTCAACTCGGCCACGGCTTGGTTGAACACCGCATCGATGTCGGCTTCCTTGCCGAGTCCTTCGCGGAGGATGCCGATGCGCGCGCCCTTGAGCGCGTCCTTGCGCAGGAACTGCACGTAGTCCGAGTAGAAGAGTCCGGCGCTTTTCTCCGTGAGGGGATCCTTGGGGTCGAGGCCGGTCATGAAGCCGAGGGCGAGCGCCACGTCGTAAACCGTGCGGGCCATCGGGCCGCCGGTGTCGAGCGAGAGCACGCGGGGGATGATGCCGGCGCGCGAGAGCAGCCCGTTGGTGGGCTTGATGCCGGGCACGCCGTTGGCGGCGCAGGGACCGCGGATCGAGCCGCCCGTGTCGGTGCCGAGGCCGAGTGGCGCAAACCATGCAGCGAGCCCGGCGCCTGTGGCGCCCGACGAACCGGCAGGCACGCGCGCGAGATCGTGCGGGTTCTTTGTCTGCCCCCACAGGGAGGAGAAACCCGTGCCGCCGCCGGCGAGCTCGTCGAGGTTGACCTTGGCGAGGAGGATGGCGCCGGCCTCGCGCAGCTTGCGGATCATGAACGCATCCTCGGCCGTCATGGATCCTTCGAGGTAGAACGCGCCGCCTGTCGTCGGCAGATCGGTGGTGTCGAAGTTGTCCTTCACGAGCACCGGAATGCCGTGGATCGGCGTGCGCCGGCCGCGGGCCTTGAATTCCGCATCGAGCGCGCGCGCGGTGGCGAGCGCCTGCGGGTTGGGCGTGATGACGGTGTTCAGCGCCGGTCCCTGCTGATCGTAGGCGGCGATGCGGGCGAGGTAGAGCGCGACAAGCTTTTCGTAGGTGAGCGCGCCGGCATCGACGGCCGCCTGGATCTCGGGGATGCCGGCGGTCTCGAGGTCAAACGTGCGAGCGCGGGCCGAACCGGCGAACGCGAGCGTGCAGGCGAGCACGCGGAGGAGGGAGGAGTGCATGACGAAGGGAGGCCGCGAGAGCGCGCGGCCGCGCGGGTGACGGATCGGAACTCAGAAATTCCGTGTCAGCGTGACGTCGAAATTCCTCGGCAGGCGGGCGGCGACGGAGTTGAACGAGCCGCCGTTAAAGTAGAGCTTGTCGAAGACGTTGATCACATTGAGCCGCACCTCGTAGTCGCGCCAGGCGTAGTTGAGGCCGGCGTCCATCACCGTGGCCGAAGGCACGGTGACGGTCTTCAGGCGATCCGCGGAGAATTTGCTCTGGTAGTAGCCGGTCGCGCGGACGGAGAGCTTCTTGGTGAGATTGTAGATCGCGGTCATGTTCACGATTGTGCCGGGGATAGCGTGAACTTCCTGGTAGTTGCGATCACTCGCCGGGATCGCGGTGGAGACGATGCCGCCCCAGCCCCAGGCTTCGGCGGGGATGACAACCTTGCCGGTGGCATCGACCACATCGGGGTAGCCGAGAAAACGGGTAGTGGTGTTGACGGTGCCCGAAGAGATCAGGTTGACGGTCTTCGAGAGGCTGAAGCCGCCGCTGAGTGAGAGCTGCTTGCTGACAACCCAGCGGAACTCGCCCTCGAAGCCGCGGCCGAGCGTGGCGCCGATAACGCCCGCACCATCGTTGGCGTCGAAGTTGTTTCGCGTCTGCTCGTAGGCGGCGAGGCCGAAGAAGAGCTTGCCGCCGAAGAAGCTGCCTTTGACGCCCGCTTCCTTGAGCAGGGATTCGCCGAGCGGGCCGCGCTTCACATTGGCGATGGGCACGCCACCGGTGGAGGCGTCGCCAATGACCGCAGACTGGATCGCGTAGGTGAAGTAGGGGCGGAGATGATCGGTCACCGGCACGGTGAGGCTCGCGGACCAGGACCAGCCGACGTCGTTGGTCTTGCCATAATCGGCATAGCCCTTGAAGGCGGGGTTGGTGCTCGCGACGGTGAGCGCGCCGTTGCCGTTGCGGTTGAAGATCCCGGCGGGCACATAGGCCTCGGAGTCGATGCTGTCCACACGGCCGCCGAGCAGGAGATTGGCGCGCTTGAAGAGCGTGATGTCGTTGAGCACGCCGACGCCGTAAGAGAGGTAGTTCGACTGGATGAACTGGGAGAGCGCGCTGCCCTCGAAACCTGAATTCTTGGTGAAGGCGGAGAACGTGTCGTTCGGCGTGAAGCCCGTCATCAGGCTGCGGCGATAATCATAGTCGACTGTGTTGTCGGTGCGCCGGCCGCCGTCGTAATACACGCCGTTGACCGAGCCGAGCGTGGTAAGCTCGAGCCAGTCCCATTTGGGCTGCCATTTCTTCACCACGGTGAATTTCTCCTCGAGCTGGAAGATGTTTTGGAACTGCGAGAACGGATTCCGCCCGGTCTTCTCCTGATCCTGGATGTCGACGAGGATCTGGTTCTTGAAGGTGAAGTCGGGGTTGGTGTCGTTGACGAAGTCGACGAAGCCCGTCCACACATACGCCTCGTAGTAGTCTTCGCCGAAGCTGTTGCGGTAGTTGAACGGAACCTGTGACCACGAGCCGGCCAGCGGATCGAAGGCGGGCGGCAGATAATAGGTTTGCTTGGCCACGGCGGTGTTGGGCAGGCCGGTGGAGTCGGTAGGATAGACCGAGATCTGGTAGCCTTGACGCTGATAGGCAGCACCGCCGACAAGTGCGGGCGCGGTATCGAGGAAACCTGCGCGGAATTGATCGAGCGTGATCGTGCCGCCATTGACGGGGCCGCCCTGCCACGGGAAGCGGCGGTTGAGAGGAGCGTTGACCTGACCGACGTAGTTGGCGTTGGCGGCGATGGTGCTGCCGCCGGAGGCGCCGCGGCGCTGCGGAAGGCCGTTGAAGTAGGAGTTAAAGATCTCGCTGTCGGAGAGGCGGCCGTCGCCGTCGGTGTCGATGTTGTGGCTGAACGTGCCGGTCCAATAGCGGCCGGTGTTCACGAAGTCCTGCGTGGTGCGGTTGATGCCGCCCGGCAGGCCGCCGTAGGAATATTGGCCGACGCCGCCGGCCTCGAGACGCAGCCCGGTCTTGTTGAGATCGAGCGTGAGCGTGGCCTGCACGATGCGGTGCTTGTCGTCGGGGGAGTAGGCGTAGTAGCTGTCGCTGTCCTCGACATAGGCGAAGACTTGGTAGCCGCCGTTGCGCCCGGCGATCTTCAGGGGGCCGCCGACGTCGAGGTTGACGATGTTCTTCTCGTAGGAGCCGTAGGTGTAGCTGAGGTAGCCGGTGGGCTTGTCGAGGTATTTGCCGGTTTTCTCGAGGCGCGCGGTCTTCGGGTTGAAGTTCAGATAGCCGCCGATGCGGCCGAGGCCATAGATCGGCGACGGCGGTCCGCGCACGATCTCGATCGAATCGTTGGCGGCGAAGATGGTGCGGTAGTTGCCCTGCGGATCGATGCGGCGCATGCCGCGGAAGTAGAAATCCGACGTCTGGTTGCGCACGCTGACGTTGCCCTGCAGGCCGAAGCGGAAATTGGAGAACGTGCTCGGCGCGATGCGCGCGATATCCTCCGAGTTGCGGATCGCGAGGGTCTTCAGGAACTCGGAGCTGATGTTGGTCGCGGAGCGAGGCGTCTCGTAGAGCGACTTGTCGAGGCCGAGCACGGAGCGCGTCGCCTGGTTGGGCACGATGCGGTTGGCGTCCTCCTTCGTGTCGGAGGCGACGAATTTCTCGAGGACCAGGATGTCCTCGGGCCTGGCGGCGGGTTGCGCCGGGGCGGCCTGCGCCCGGAGTTGGGGTGAGGCCGCAGACGCGAGCAGTGTGACGATGAGCGCAGCATGAAGCAGCGCGCGGACAGGCATGGAAGTTCCCATAATTTTCCCTTCTTGCGGTTTGACTGGCGAGTGATTGGCAACCTCGGCTTAGCACTGCCGATGCCAGCACCGGGGATAGCGCGTCGCATGAGCATAATTCCGCCGAGCGTGCCGGCCCAGAAATGCACGTGCGGCTGAATCAACTACCAATCCCCCCGGGCTCGCGCCGGAACGAGAGGCGATTGGCCGGTGCACGGCACGATGCCGGCGCTGGCGCGCGAGCAGGCGGAAATGGAGGTGCTACGCGCCCGGCGCGGATTGCATCGGTGCCGAGGTGGCGCACATGGCCGATGGGCATCGCGCCCGTCGCCGCACGGCTCGCGAGTTCGCCGGTGGTCGGCGCGTTGTCGGGCCAGACTTTCGTCCTCACCGGCACGCTCCCCACGCTCTCCCGCAACAGGCGACCGCGCTGATCGAGGCGGCGGGGGGCAAGGTGGTCGGCAGCGTGAGCAAGAAGACGAGCTACGTCGTAGCCGGCGAGGAGGCCGGATCAAAACTGGAGAAAGCCCAGGCGCTCGGCGTGCCGGTGATCGACGAGGCGGGGTTGCGAGGCTTGGTTGGCTAGTTTTCCGAATCGTCGTCGGGTGCTCCGGGATCAGCGCAGTCGTCTGGCAAAAAGTGGCAGGAATTGGATCAAACCGAGCAGTCCGAGCCGCACATTGATCCACCATACCGCCGTGGAAGGGCGACTTGGCCTCTTGCGTCCTGGATTGATGGTGCGCTGTGACTTGGAGTGGGGGCAGGAGGGCGCATGGTGGCCTGCAGGGTTAGCCAGTCCGAGTCGGCAAGATATCCTGCGCGATCTGTTGGGTTAGCGAAGGCTGTTCGTGAACGAGGCATCAACCAATGGCAGACGAAGCAGAGTGATGTTCATGCGATCGGTTGCTCAGAATGAGCTACGGATCGGATGGGGACGCCAAGACGCGGCTATCGGGCGACAGGGGAATCAGAATTCGCTCTTCGTAGCCTGTTCCGCGGGTAAAGGTCACCGTCAGGAAAAGCGGGGGAATACGGTGCCACCGCGTGATGTTGTCCAATTCCCAGCTCGCGGGATCGGAGGTGTAGCGCGGTAACTCCGCGCGGGCGACTTCGACGATGCGATCGAATGAGGCCGCAGGAGCGTCGGTTTTGAACCCTTCGGGAATGATAACCTTGATGATGCCTTTTTCTGTCCGAGAGACGATCTCCCGGCCGTCGAGCCATGTTTCTTTTCGGGCGCAACCAGCAAGCGCCACGAGCAAGGCGGCCGAGATGAAGAGCCAGCGCATGGCAGGGATCGATGCTCTTAAAACCCGCGCTGCTGCAGCTGGAGGCTGAGTTCCTGCATGAAGGCCTGGCCGTCGTCGGGGGTGGGACGGTAGCCTTCCTGGCTGATCTTTGTGAAGCCGGGGCGGCCGTATTGATCGACCACCCATTGGCCGGTGACGCCGTCGCTGAAGGTCACGCTGCCGCTCGCGATCGCGCCGGGGATGAGCGTGGCCTTGTCCACCTCGACCTTCACGTTGGCGAGGCCGGGCGGCGGAGCCTCGGCTTCGTCGAGCGCGGCGGGATCGGCGGCGAGTTCGGGATCGTCGGCGTCGGGCGAGTCGTGATCGGCGGGGCTGAGCTTGTCTTTGGGGGTTGACCGCGGCGCAGGTGCCGCGGCTCCCGGGGCGGCGGGCTGGGGCTTGGAAACGTCGCTGGTGTCCACCTTGGGGGCGGCGTCCTTGAGTTCGAGGTTGAGGTCGTCGACGAGGAAGCGGACGTCGCGGTAGGTCATCGAGAGCTTGAAGTGCTCGATGAGTTTTTTCTGCACTGCGGAGAGGTTGTCGCCGGCGGCGACCCAGGAGGAGACGGCGGTTTTTTGCTCGGGAGTTAGCGGCATGAGGGAAGAAGCTAAGAGCTGAGGGCGGAGAGTCTAGAGCAAGAATGCGGAATCACCGGCTTCGCAAGCGGCTGGCCGCCTGGCTCTCAGCTCTGGGCTCTGGACTCTCAGCTTGCGCGTTGAGCGTGCCGCGAGTGCCGCACGCGGCCGCTCACTTCGAGAGCTGCGTCTTCAGGAAATCCACGCTGCCCCGGGTGGAGGCGTCCTGCTCGCACATGTTGTCCACGGTTTTGCAGGCGTGGATGACGGTGCCGTGGTCGCGGCCGCCGAAGAGGTCGCCGATTTCCTGGAGGGAGTGCTTGGTGAGCGTGCGGGCGAGATACATCGCGACCTGCCGGGGGAAGGCGATGTTGGCGGGGCGGCGCTTGCTCGTCATGTCGCTGTGGCGGATCTGGAAGTGATCGGCGACGCGTTTCTGGATGGTCTCGATGGTGAGGATGTTTTGCGCCTGTTCCATGAGCACGTCGTGCAGGAGGCGCTCGGCGGTCGCGAGGTCGATGGGCTTGCTGGTGAGCGCGGAGTAGCTGGAGACCTTGAGCAGCGCGCCCTCGAGGCGGCGGATGTTCTTGGTGATGTTCTGCGCGATGAAGCTGAGGATGGGGTCGGGCAGGGTGCAGTTGAGCGTCTGCGCCTTGGTGCGGAGGATGGCGAGGCGGGTCTCGAAATCGGGCGCCTGGATGTCGGCGGGCAGGCCCCATTCGAAGCGGGAGACGAGGCGCGACTCGAGTTTCTGAATCTCGCTGGCGCGGCGGTCGCTGGTGAGGACGACCTGTTTGCCGGACTCGAAGAGGTCGTTGAAGGTGTGGAAGAACTCCTCCTGGATGCGCTCTTTGCTGGCGAGGAACTGCACATCGTCGATGAGCAGGATGTCCACGTGGCGGTAGCGCTGGCGGAACTTGGTGAGGGCGTTTTCCTGGAGGGCTTGGATGAACTCGTTGGTGAACTTTTCCGTCGAGAGGTAGGCCACGCGGCAATCGGGGTTGTGCCGCAGGACGGTGTGCCCGATGGCGTGCATCAGGTGGGTCTTGCCGAGCCCCGTCTCGCCGTAGAGGAAGAGGGGGTTGTAGGCCTGCCCGGGGGCCTGCGCGACGGCCATGGCGGCGGCGTGGGCCATCTGGTTGTTGGAGCCGACGACGAAGCTCTCGAAGGTATTGCGGGGGTTGAGGGCCGCGGTGTGGCCGCGGTCGTCGTGCCGCACGGCGCGGCGGGGCAGGGGTGCGCGACCGCGGCCGGCGGAGGCGGCGTCGGGCTGCGCGGATCTGCTGCCATTCGCGGTCGCGGCGGGGGCGGGCCGGGCGGCGGCCTCGGTCTTGCGCAACGTGACGCTGACAGACCGTCCGGCCGTGAGGCGGAGGCGCTGGGTGATCAGGTCGAGGTAGTTGTCGTGAATCCAGATCGCGGCGAAGTCGTTCGGCACGCCGAGCGTGAGCGAGTCCGGGCCGGCCTCAAGGCAGACGACGGGCTCGAACCACATCTGGAAAACGTCCTCGGGGAAGAGCGACTTGAAGTCGCATTTCACCGTTTCCCAGAGACTGGGGGAGAGGGACGTGGAGGGCATGGACGGGTGAGGGATGGCGGATTTATTCACACTGCGTCGGTGGGTCCTGCCATCTCATGCCGGATTGTCGTCTCTGGGCGCTCACGCGGTAACGAAATGGGTGTCTTGGCACCAACGGTTAAAGGGCAGGGACATGGAAAATTATAAAATGTTGGTGGCCAGTGGCTAAAGGCCGGTGTTACAGTGGGCGTCGGAGAGGCGGACTCACGCGACATGGGAAAGAACGATCCGGGGACGGTGCAGAAGTGGACGAGGGACCAATAACTGTGAACCCAAAAAGCGTTTCAAGGCCAACTTTCCCACAACTTGTTCACATCGCCCCGCGGATAACTTCCGGCGATTTTTTAGTTGCCACGGCGGGCCCGATTCAGGCGCCTGAAAAATCAGTCCGGAGGCTGTATTTAGGTCAACGTTACAATCACGTTGCGGAGGCTTGCGAAGCCGGATGACCGGGGTGCGGCCGTCTGCACTACGGGCCGGCCCGGAGCGCGGCACGAATACGCCCACGGCGGCGCTACGCCGTCGCCGGCCCGGGCTCGACCCATTTGCCGTGCTCCTTGATAAGCGCGATGAGCCGCGCGTCGGCCTCGGCCTGCGGGATGTTGTATTGGACGCAGTTTTTCCCGACGTAGAGGTTGATCTTCCCCGGGGCGCCGCCGACGTAGCCGAAATCCGCGTCGGCCATCTCGCCGGGGCCGTTCACGATGCAGCCCATGATGGCGAGCTTCACGCCCTTGAGGTGGCCGGTCTGGGCGCGGATGCGCTGCGTGGTCGTCTGCAAATCGAACAGCGTGCGGCCGCAGCTCGGGCAGGCGACGAACTCGGTCTTCGAGCTGCGCGCGCCCGCGCCTTGGAGGACGTTGTAGGCGAGCTTGGTCGCGCGCTCCGCATCCATCTCGGTCTCGATGCTGACCAAATCGCCGAGGCCGTCGCACAGCAGGGCGCCGGTGAGGAACGAGGCTTCGAGGAGCTTCGAGAGGAAAGTGTTGTCGCCGCGCACGGCTGTGCCGGTGGTGTTGCGAATCCAAATCGGCGCGCGGGAGTGGATGCCGCGCAGGGCCTCGGCGAGGCGGCGATAGGCGCCGATGGCGTGGCCCGCCGCCGGATCATGCGCGCCGAGCGTGAACCACAGCGCTTCGTCGCCCAGCGCCCTGAGGGCGGGGGCCAACGCCGGGAAATCCTCCGGCGCAATCTGCGCGGCGAGAAAATGCCGATGGCGGCGCGCGAGGTCGGCGAAGCCGCGCAGCGCCTCCGTTTCATGGGCGGCAAACGCCCGCACGATCACGATGCGCCCGCGGCTCATCGCCAGCAGCGGTTGGAGCAAATCGGGCGGGAGGGCGGGCGAGAGCTCGAGCGCGAGGAAGGCCGGGAGCCGGGCCGTGGCGCCGAGCACGGCGCACAGCTCCGCGAGATCGCCGGGGCCGGCGATGGGCGCGAGCAGGCCCTCGGCGGGCGTGTCATTAAATTTTGGTGACGCCAGGGCCGCCGCGGCGGGCGCGAGCGCCGCGACCGACGGCACGCGCACGATCACGCGCGGCGGCTGCTCGGGGCCGACGAGGCAGGACTCCGCCAGCGTGAGCGTGGTCGTTTCGCGTTTTGTGAAGTGATACGGGTCGACGGCATCGGCTTCGCGCGTGGGCGGCGCGCCGGCGGGCTCGGGCCGCCAGAGGCTCATGGCCTTGTCGGCGATGGCACGGGCGACCGGGATTTCGTAGACGCTGTCCTCGGTCAGGGAGACGCGGATGGTGTCGCCGAGGCCGTCGAGCAGCAGTGAGCCGATGCCGATCGCGCTCTTGATTCGTCCGTCTTCTCCGTCGCCGGCCTCGGTGACGCCGAGGTGCAGCGGGTAGTGCATGTCCTCCTCGGCCATGCGCTGCACGAGCAGACGGTAGGCCTGGATCATGACCTTGGGGTTCGACGCCTTCATCGAGAGGATGAGGGCGCGGTAGCGGTGCGATTCGGCGATGCGGAGAAATTCCAGCGCGCTTTCGACCATGCCGAGCGGCGTGTCGCCGTAGCGGTTCATGATGCGGTCGCTCAGCGAGCCGTGGTTGGTGCCGATGCGCATGGCGCGGCCGAGGGTCTTGCAGCGCAGCACGAGCGGGGAGAAGGATTCGTGGAGCCGTTGCAGTTCGGCGTCGTAGGCGGCGTCGGAATATTCGCGGACGGCGAATTTCTTTTTGTCGGCGTAGTTGCCCGGGTTGACGCGGATTTTTTCCACATGCTCGACCGCTTCCATCGCCGCGCTGGGCAGGAAATGGATGTCGGCGACCAGCGGCACATGCCCGAAGCCGGCCGCGGTGAACTGTGCGCGGATGTCCTTCAGGCACTTCGAGGCCGCGACGTTGGGCGCCGTGATGCGCACGATTTCGCAGCCCACCTCCGCGAGCGCGATCGACTGGCGCACCGTGGCGGCGACGTCCTGCGTGTCGCTCGTGGTCATCGATTGCAGGCGGATCGGATGGGCGCCGCCGACGCCGACGGAGCCGACGCTCACCGCGATGGCGCGACGGCGGACGGTGCGGAAACGGGAGGTGCAGTAGGACATGCGGGAGCGAGGCGGGCGGAGCAGCGGCACCGGACCGGTGCGCCGACGCCGATTACTTGGCAGGAGCCGGCTGCTCCGGCGATTTCGCCGGCGCGACGGCCGCCGGGCGCTCATCGCTGCGGGATTGGATCGCGCGCCTGATGTCGTTGTAGGTCACGTAAACGATCAGCCCGATGAGCATGAAGAAGCAGGCGGCGACGGCATTCTGCATGAAGGCGGGCTTGAGGGGGCGGCCGCGGAGCTTGGCCAGCGTGGCGAAGAAAATATGCCCGCCGTCCAGCACGGGAATCGGCAGCAGGTTGAAAATCGCGAGCGACACGTTGATCGCGATGAGAAACGCGAACGCCGGCACCAAGCCGACGGTGGCGACCTGCTGCAGGTTGTCCACGATGCCGACGATGCCGCTCATGTGCCGGACCCCGATGTCGGACTTGCGATTAACCAGGCTGGAGAGGGTCTGATAGACTTGGTGGATCGCCTCGCCGATCTGGGCAAACGGCGTGGGATGCACGACCTCGGTCTCGATTCTCCAAGTGACGCCGATGAGGAAGAGACTCTGCCCTTCGATGGTTTGCTTCACGGGCTGGATCGTCGCGGACGTCTGGGCTCCGCTGCGGATGATCGCGAGGTGGCTGGGGACCGCGTTCTTGCGCTGGAAGTGCTCGCGCAGTTCCTCGCGGCGCACCAAGGGGCGGCCGTCGACGGAGACGATGCGGTCGCCGACCAGGAGGCCGGCCGCCTCCGCAGCTGAATTGGGCGAGACCTTGTCGACCACGAGATTGGTCCTGGGACCGATGCCAATGCTGCGCAGGCCCTCCGGGCCCACGAGTGCGGGGATGACCTCGACGGTGCGGGTCGCGCCCTCGCGGGAAAAGGTGATGCGGGTGACCCGCTGTCCATTGGCATTCGTCTCGGCGCCCAGCACGATGGTCGTGAAAATGTCCTGATAGCTGGCGACGGGTTTGTCATCGACCTTGAGCACCACGTCGCCCGCTTGCAGCCCGGCCAAGGCGGCGGGACCGGGCACGGTCTTGCCGTCGGAAGTCCGCATTTCGCGGCTCACCTCGCCGATATCGGTGCGGTTGAACTCGGCGGGCACCCTCACACCGGCCACCCACACGATGCATCCGAGCAGCAGGGCGAAGAGGATGTTGGCCGCGGGTCCGGCGCCGGCGACGAGCACCTTGGAAACGTAGCCGGCCGGCGGGAGATTTTTTGTGCCTTCCGGCACCTCGCCCTCAAAGTCGCCGAGGTCCGAGAGCTGCGGCACCATCACGTAGGCGCCGATGGGCAGCCAGCAGACGCAGTATTCCACGCCGCGCCAGTGCCAGCTGAAGATGGGCTTCCCCAGGCCGAAGATGGAAAACCGCGGCACCACCATCCCGCGCCATCGCGCGACGAGGAAGTGACCCAGTTCGTGGACGAAGATGGACAGCGTGACCAGTCCGATGGCGAGAAGCAGCTGGAGCATATCAGCGGGCGGAAGAGAAATGGGCGGTGGCGATGGCGCGCGCCTCGCAATCCATGGCTAGGACTTCGGCGAGGGACGATGGTTCGGTATTTTTCACGCGTGCCAAGGTATGCCCGACGATGCGCGGAATCGCAAGAAAAGGGACGCGACCCGCGAGAAACGCCGCCACCGCGACTTCGTTGGCCGCGTTGTAAACGGCGGGCGCAGCGCCGCCGGCGGCCATGGTTTCGCGCGCGAGCCGCAGCATCGGGAACCGGCCCTCGTCCACCGGGCGAAAATCGAGACTGACCAAACGCGTGAAATCCAGCGCCAGATCCACGCCCGGCGCGCGGGCCGGATGGAGCAGCGCGTGCTGGATGGGAAACGTCATCGACGGCGGGCAGAGCTGCGCGAGCATCGCTCCATCGGCAAACTCGACCAAGGCATGCACGATGCTCTGCGGATGCAGCACCGCGGTGCATTGCGCGGGCGCGAGGCCGAAGAGGCACTGCGCCTCGATGAGCTCCAGGCCCTTGTTGGCGAGCGTGGCGGAATCGACGGTGATCTTCGGGCCCATCGCCCAGTTGGGATGCTTGAGGGCGTCGGCGGGCGTGACGTGCGCGAGTTGCTCCACCGGCCAGTCGCGAAATGCGCCGCCGCTCGCGGTGAGCACAATCCGCCGCACCCCTGCGGTCGGGTGGCCTTCGAGACATTGGAAGACGGCGTTGTGCTCGCTGTCCACGGGCAGGAGCTTCGCGCCGTGCTGCTTCGCCGCGGCCATGACGAACTTGCCCGCGAGCACGAGGATTTCCTTCGAGGCGAGGGCAAGATCTTTGCCGGCGGCGAGCGCGGCGAGCGCGGGCTCAAGGCCCGTCGTGCCGACGACGGCGACGAGCACGATGTCGGCGGCGGGGAGCTGTGCGAGTTCGGTCAGGCCGCTCAGCCCGCCCACGAGCTGCGTGCCCGCGGGAAACGCCGCCGCGTTGGCGCGCGCGGCGCCGAACGCCGCGTCGTCAAACACACCCACGTGCCGCACGTCGAACTGCCGGGCGATGGCGGCGAGTTTCTCCCAGTTGGCGCGGGCTGCGATGGCGACGAGTTCGAGCTTGTCGCGATGCGCCGCGATCACGCGCAGGGTATTTTCACCGATCGAGCCGGTGGCGCCGAGGAGGACGACGCGCTTCCGGCGCGGCGCCGGGGCGGGGTTGAACGAAGGACCGCTCACGGCAGCCGGAAAAAATAATACCCGATGGGCGCGACGAGGATGAGGCTGTCGCTCAGGTCAAACATCCCGCCGATGCCGGGGATCGTGCGCCCCGAGTCCTTCATGGCCGCGCGCCGCTTCAACACCGATTCGACGAGATCGGCCACGATGCCCACGATCGCAATCGGCATGGCCATGAAAGCGGCGACGAGCGGAGTCATGTGCGGCGGAAACACGCCGCGCGCGAGCCACGCGATCAATGCACCGATACCCATCGAGACGAGCACGCCGCCCACGGCGCCTTCCCAGGTCTTCTTCGGGCTGATTTGCGGCGACATCTTGTGTTTCCCGAAAGCCATGCCGCTCAGCAGGGCTCCGGTGTCGCAGAACTTCGTCACCGCCACGAGCCAGAGGCAGAGCAGCAGCCGCGCATCGGCTGAGATCGTGTCGCCCGGCAGCGGCGTAACGATGGCCGTGAGATAGCGCAGCATCAGCGCCACGTAAACGAGGCCGAAGAGCGTCACGGCCAGCGACTCGACACGCTTGTCGGGCGTGCGCTCGCCCAGCAGGCGCACGGCAAACACTATCACCGCGAGCGGCAGCACCATCCCCATGGGCCAGCCGAACTGCGCCTCGATCCACGGCGAGAGCGTGATGAGGGCGCCGAAGCCGAGCCCGAACTTCGCAAACGGAGCGTAGCCCGAGGCCTGCATGAGCGCATAGAACTCGCGCAGCGTGAGCACCGAGATGAGCCCGATGAGCACGAGCGCGCCCGCGGTGCGGAAATACCACAGCGCGCAGCCCAAGATGACCCAGAGCGCGACTGTGCTGAAAATGCGTTTGCCCATGCGGGGTCGGACGGTGGGGGATTACCTAAGACTGGGCCTCACTTCGCCGCCGCCGGTTTCAACTGCTCGCTCGTGAGCCCGAAGCGCCGCTCGCGCCGGTTGTAATCGGCGATCGCCGCGGCGAGGTCGGCCTTGGTGAAGTCGGGCCAAAGCACCTTGGTGAAGACGAATTCGGCGTAGGCCGCCTGCGGGAGGAGGAAGTTGCTGATGCGCGTCTCGCCCGAGGTGCGAATCACGAGATCGGGGTCGGGCATGTCGCCGGTGTAGAGGTAGCGACTGAAGGTCGCCCAAGAGTTATCGTTGAGTTTCTCTTTGCCCGTCGCGACGGCGGCCGCGTAGGCGCGCGCGGCATCGACGATCTCGGTGCGGGCGCCGTAGTTCAGGGCGAGCACGAGGGTGTAGTCGGTGAAATGTTTGGTCTCCTCCATCGTGGTGCGGAGGACTTTTTGCACGCCGGTGGGCAGCTCCTCCGTGCGTCCGATGGTGCGCAGCCGCACGCGATCACGCACGAAGGTTTCCAGCTCCTTCTTCAGGTAAAACTCGAGCAGCCCCATCAGCGCGCCGACCTCGTCCTGCGGGCGCTTCCAGTTCTCGATCGAAAAGGCGTAGAGCGTGAGCATGCGCACGCCCAGATCGCGGGCGGCAAAGGTCGTCGTGCGCACCGTCTCCACGCCGCGGCGGTGCCCCTCGATGCGCGGGAGGCCGCGCTGCTTGGCCCAGCGCCCGTTGCCATCCATGATGATGGCGACGTGCTGGGGGACGTTTTCGACCGGGGCGGACATGCGTTGAGCGTCGACGTTGGGCGGGGGCGGGGGCGTTGACAAGCCGTCAGACTGATGGTGCCCGTCGATTGACGAATGCGTAGCCAGGGGCACGCTGACCGGCATGAAATCACAACCACTGACGGACGAAGAAATCGGGGAAGCGTGCCGCCGTCTCAGCGGCTGGACCGCGGAGCGGGAGGCGCTGGCGAAGACGTTTCAGTTCGGCTCCTTTCGCGAGGCGCTGAGCTTCATGGTGCGGGTCGGCTTCGAGGCCGAGGCGCTGAACCACCACCCGGAGTGGACGAACATCTACAATCGCGTCGCCATCCGGCTCAACACGCACGATGCCGGCGGCAAGGTGACGGCCAAAGACGTGGAACTCGCCACGCGGATCGAGAAGATTGCTTGGGTGAAGTAGGGCTGTGCGGGCGGAGTGCCCTCACGCCGTGGGCGACGGGTATTTCACAGCCCGCGCATGAAGCTAAACGTGCGATCAATTTGCCCCGGCAGCGGCTCGTGCCCGAAGTCGGGGTAGAGCACGAAGTCCTTCTTCGCGGTGATCTTGTTGTAGGCGGCGAACTGCGAGCTGGGCGGGCAGAGGGTGTCCATCAGGCTCGTGAACATGAGGGTCTCGGCGCGGACGCGCGGGGCGAGGTGCTGCACGTCGATGTAGCCGAGCCGCGTGAAAATCTCCGCCTCGCGTTCGTGTCGCGGGTCGTGGTTGCGAAAGTAGAGCCGCAGCTCCTCGTAGGCATCCTTGGCCAGGTCCATTTCCCACACGCGCTGATAGTCGCAGAGAAACGGGAAGACCGGCGCCGTGCGGCGGATGCGCGGCTCAAGCGCGGCGCACGCGATCGACAGCGCGCCGCCCTGCGAGGCGCCGAAGCAGCCGACGCGCCCCGCATCGACTTCGGCAAAGCCCATGACGACGCGCGCGAGCTGCGCCGCATCGAGGAAAATCTGGCGGAACGCGAGCCGCCGCGGATCGGGGTCGTCGAGGCCGCGGATGATGTGCCCGCGGAGCGTCGTGCCCTGCACCTGGCCGTTGTCCTCGGAGCGCCCGCCCTGGCCGCGGCAGTCCATCGCCGCGTAGCAGAAGCCCTCGGCCGGCCAGCCAAACTTGTCGAGCCAGTCGCCGGTGTGGCCGGAGTAGCCGTGGAATTGGAGCACGGCGGGATGCTTCGCGCCCTGCGCCGCGGAGGCTTTTGGCCGCAGGTATTTGGCGTAGATGCGCGCGCCACCCACGCCCGTGAAGCGCAGATCAAACGCCTCGACGTTACGCGGCGCGAGCACCGTGGTGGGACGCAACTCGGGCCGGGGTGGCGTGGCCTCGAGCTCGGCGAGCGCGGCGGCCCAATAGGCGTCGAAGTCCGCCGGACGCGGGTTGCGGCCGGCATACGTGAGCAGTTCGGGCAGCGGTTTGTCGATCAGCGGCATGGGGGCAATGCAGGATGAGCCGTGGCGGACGGCAAGTTTTCGCGTTGTCATCGCCACGCGCGACGGCGTGAGTCGCCGCATGAAAGTCGCGTTCCTCAGTGGCACGAGCATCGTCAATTCCACGCTCTTCGCGGCGTGGGCGGTGAAGACCATCGAGACCCAGCACGGCCCGGTCACCTATAAGACCAAGGGGGACTTCACGCTCATCAACCGCCACGGCTACGCGTTCCCGCTGCCGCCGCACTCGATCAATTACCGGGCAAATATCGCGGCGCTGGCGGAGCTCGGCTGCGTGGACGTCGTGTCGCTCAACTCGGTCGGCTCGCTGAAAAAGGAGCTGCCGCCGGGCACCTTTGTGTCGTGCAGCGATTACGTCGGCCTGCAGCAGGGCCCGGCGACGTTCTTCGACACCGAGCTCAAGGGCGGCGCGCCCGGCATCGCGAACAACCTCATCCCGAAAATCATCTCCGCCCTCGCGCCCGAGTTTGTGATCCATCCGGGCAAAACCTACGTGCAGATGCGCGGTCCGCGTTTCGAGACCAAGGCCGAGATCAAAATCGTGCAACATTGGGGCGACGTGATCGGCATGACGGCGGCGCACGAGGCCGACCTCTGCACCGAGGCCGGCCTGCGCTACAACAGCCTCGCCCTGATCGACAACTACGCCAACGGCCTCGAAGGCACGGAAATCGACTTCGCGAAATTCAAGGATCTGGTGAAAGACAACCAGGCGAAGGTGAACCGGCTCTTCGTCCGGTTGCTCGAGATCCTCGGCTGAGCGAAGCGTGCGCAGACGAGGGGCTGACACGATCCTGGGAGAGGCACTTGGTTTTCGCCAACAGGCGTTGGCATGGTAATCGTGTTAACACTCATGGCCGGGACGGTAAGATTACCCAGCGATAGCCTGTGCGCTTGCGCGGACCGGGTGGCGGCGTAACCTCGGCCGCCATGAGCGACTTTGTGCCGGCCGCGCAGATTTCCGAAGCGGCCCAGCGTCTGAACCGGCTGCGCGCCAACATGCGCGTCTCCATCCGCGGCAAGGACGAGGTGATCGATCAGGTGCTCGTGTGCCTCGTCGCCGGCGGCCACCTGCTGATCGAGGACTTGCCGGGCGTGGGCAAGACCACGCTGGCCTACTCGCTCGCGCGCTCAATGGACTGCGCTTTCTCGCGCGTGCAGTTCACGAGCGATTTGCTTCCGGGTGACGTCACGGGCGTCGCGATTTACGATGAGACGCTGAAGGAGTTTGTCTTCAAAAAGGGCCCAGTGTTCGCGCACATCGTCCTCGCCGATGAGATCAACCGCGCGACGCCGAAGACCCAATCGGCGCTGCTCGAGGTGATGGATCGCGCGCGTGTGACGGTCGATGGCGAGTCGCATGCGGTGGGCTCGCCGTTCATGGTTTTTGCGACGCAGAACCCGGTGGATTTCGAAGGCACGTTCCCGCTGCCCGAGAGCCAGATGGATCGCTTCCTGATGCGGCTGCGCATGGGCTACCCGCAGCCGGAGGACGAGCGCGAGATTCTGCGCACCGCGCACGGCGGCTACGATGCCATCGCGCTCAATCCCGTCGTCACGCGCAGCGAGATCCTCGCGCTGCAGGCGCTCGTGCCCCAGGTCTTTGTCGAGGACAGCGTGCTGGAGTTCATCCTGCGGATCGTGACGGCGACGCGCACGGACACGGAGTTTCGCGCGGGCGTGAGCGTGCGCGCCGGCGTGGCGCTGCGCACGGCTGCGCAGGCGCGGGCGCTCCTGCTCAACCGCGATTTTGTCCTCCCGGAGGACGTGGTGGAGCTCGTTGCGCCGGTCTTTTCGCACCGCCTCGGCCTCGCGCGACAGAGCAGCGACGCGCTCGAGGAACGGCGGGCCGTGACGGCGGCGTTGAAACGCATCGTGGCGGCCATCCCGCCGCCGGCTTGAGTCCGGCGGCCGCGGGTGGCGGGCGGACAAAGGCAAGGCGATGAGTTCGCACGAGGCAGAGTGGGAGGGGCCGCGCGGGCGGGCGCGCCGGCGATTCACGTGGAGCGGTCTGCTGTGGTCGTTCATCTACCCGCAGCGGGGCAACCGCATCGTGCCCACGGTGCCGGGCGTGATTTTGATCGGATTGGCCTTTGGCATCGGCACCGCGGCCTACAATTCCTCGAGCAACATCCTCTTCATCACGCTCTCGCTCCTGCTCGCCTGTCTGATCCTGAGCGGGGTGCTTTCCTGGCTCAACCTCCGCGGGGTGCAGTGGCGCCTGGTGCTCGCGCCGCCGCTGCGCGTGGGCCAGGTGACGACCGTCGTGCTCGAGCTCCGCAACCAGAAGCGCTTTTTGCCCACCTACGGACTGTGGTTCGAATTTTCGGCCCGCGTGATGGATGATGCCGGGGCGGCGGCGGGCAGCACGATCTCCGCGAGCGCGGCGGAGATGAAACGGATCTTCGCCAAGGCGGCGGCGGACGGGCAGGGCGAACGCATCGCTTTGGCCCAACGCCTCGATCCCAAGGGCGAGGGCCGCGTGGAATGGACGTTCCGGCCGGCGCGCCGCGGTCGCGTGCGCGTGGAACTCGTGGCGGTCGGCTCGCTGTTTCCGTTCGGTTTCCTGCGCAAAGGTCTCGGCACCGCGACGCGGGCCGACGCGCTGGTGTGGCCCGCGCCGGTCGAGTATCGCCGCCAGGCCGTCGCCACGCCGCGCCGCCGCGCCGGGGGCGAGCGCGTATCGCGGCTCGGTTCGAGCGGCGATCTGCTGGCGCTGCGCGGCTACGCGCAGGGCGACTCGCACCGGCTCATCCATTGGAAGGCGAGCGCCAAGACCGGCAAACTGCTGGTGCGGCAGTTTGCAGCGGACAGCGCGCAGAGCCACGCGCTGTGGCTGCGCACCGATGCGGCGATGTGGGGCGAGGGCGAGCGTTTCGAGCGGCTCATCGGCTTTGCCGGCACGATGGCCGAGGATCTGTTTCGCACGGGGCGCCTGATGCGCGTGTCGATCAACGGCGAGCCGCCGCTGCCGGTGCGGCGCCCGCGGGACCTGGAAATCTGGCTCAACCGCCTGGCAGTCGCTTTGCCCGCGCGCGAGGCGCTGGAACCGGAAGAGCGTCCGCCTTCGATGGCGGGCCTGATCACGTTTGCGCCGGACGGCGCGAGCGGAGTGATCGCAATCATGAGCGGGGAAGTCACCGCATGGGCATGAGCACCACGGCCGCACCACGCCCGCAGCTCACGCTCGACGAGTTGCATCACCTGAAGTGGGTGCTCGGCTCCTTGCTCACGCTCGTCGGTCTCGGCGCGGTCTTCTACCTGGAGGTCGAGGCTTGGACGCTCACGGGTGTCACCGCGGCGTGCACGATCGCGACCATGCTGCGGCCGGGGCTTCCGGCGCGGGTGCCGGGCTTTGTGCACACGCTGGCGTTTCCTCTCATCGTGGGGTTTTTCATCGCCGATGTGTGGCGCCGCGGGGAGGTGCTGCCAGCGATCGTGCGGCTCGATATTCTGCTCCTGCTCTACCGCAACATCACCTACCGGCAGCGGCGCGACGACCTGCAGCTGATCGTGCTGGGGCTCTTCATCATCATCGTGGCGGGTGTGCTCTCGGTCTCGCCCACGTTTGCCGTGCAGCTGCTCGTGTTTGCGGCGTGCGCGCTGGCGCTGCTCCTCGTCGTGACCCTCGCGGATAGTCTCGCCGGCCCGGCGGCGCGCGCGCCGCTCGCGCCTGGTGCGATGCCGGCCTGGGCCAAACGGGCGGACGTGGCTCACCTGATCGGACGCCTGCGGGCCGTGCTCGACTGGCGCGTGCTCGTGCTGGGCACGGTGCTTTTCGGCGGCGTCGTGGCCGTGTCGGCGCTGCTGTTTCTCGCGATTCCGCGGTTTCAGCTGGAGAACAGCATGTTTCTCGAGCGTTTCATCGCGAAGAAGGCCAAGACCGGCTTCAGCGACTCGATTCGTTTCGGCGACGTGACCGAGATCCAACAGGACACGAGCATCGCCCTCAGCGTCGATGTCTCGGATCACAAGCACATCC
Source organism: Opitutaceae bacterium (assembly GCA_030693515.1). Taxonomy (GTDB): domain Bacteria; phylum Verrucomicrobiota; class Verrucomicrobiia; order Opitutales; family Opitutaceae; genus ER46. The sequence goes on along the minus strand of JAUYAK010000068.1, from coordinate 6,758 downwards.
CGGCGTCTCCCTATTGGCGGATGATCGTGCTCGATAGCTACGAGGGCGGGGTCTTTCGCATGTCGAGCCGGCTGAAGCAGCGCGAACTCATGCCCGAGCGTTCGGGCACGACGGCCGGCGGCGCAGTGAGGCCGCGGCGCGGCGAGGCGGTTTACTGGACCTTCTACCTCGAGTCAGGCGTGAGCCGTTTCCTGCCGCTGGTCGGCCCGTTCCAGACGATTTCGTTTCACGAGGCGCAGCACTTCCGGGTCGCGCCGCGGCTCGCGATGGTGGCGCTGCGGGAGGAGCCGGTGACAATGACGGCTTACCGCGTGGAGGATTTCGATCTGAGCGGCACGGTGCCGGACTTGCGCTTTGCCGAGAACTGGCGGGCGCGGACCGAGGGCGCGCCGCCGCGCGAGGAGCATCAGGTGGCGCTCCCGCTCACGGCGGCGGAGCACGCGGTGGTGGAGCGCGCGGTGGCGGAGGCGACCGGTGGCGCGAGGCCCGAGGCAGGCGAGTTTGCGCGGCTCGCCGGCGAGTGGCTGCGGCGGCAGCACGCCTATTCGCTCGCGCCGCAGATTCCGGCGGGCGAGGGCGACGCGCTGGTGCGCTGGCTCGCGTCGCGCGGCAGCGGGCATTGCGAACTTTTCGCGGGCTCGCTCGTGCTGATGGCGCGGGAGGCGGGATTTCCCGCGCGCATCGTGACGGGGTTCCGCGGCGGATCGTGGAACGGCTACTCCAACAACTTCACGATTCGCAATTCTGACGCCCACGCGTGGACCGAGATTTTCGATGAACGCTCTGGCGCGTGGCTGCGCGCCGATCCGCTCGGCTCGGGCGCTTCGGCGGCGGATGAGGTGCGGGGTGAGGCGGCGGTGGCGTCGCGTTTGGATCGCAGTTGGAAGGCGCGCCTGGATAGCCTGCGGATGCTGTGGTATCGACGGATCGTCAGTTTCGACCAGCAGGCGCAGGCGGAGGCGCTGCAGGCGGTGAAGGATGTGGCGCGCAGTTCGGGCCGCGAAGTGCGCGAGCGCCTCGAGGCCGTCGTCGCCGCGATCAAGGGCTGGCTGGCCGCGCCGTGGGGTTGGACGCGCGGCCTCGGGGTCGCTGGCGTGGTGGCGCTCGCCGGCGCGGCGGTGTGGTTGCTCGGGCGCTTTGGTCCCGGCCTGTGGCGGCGGCTGGCGCTGCGACGCGGGGTGCGGGGCGAGGATCCGGTGCGGCGCGAGGCGGGGCGCTGGCTCGGCCGGCTCGGGCAGGCGGAGCCGGCGCCGGAGCATGCTGAGGTGCGCGCGGACTTGCTGCGGCTGCGGTTTGGCGCGCGGGCTTCGTGGGCGAAGCCGGAGGCGGTGTTTCGTCGCGCGCGTCAGACGGTGCGGACGGCGCGGCCGCGGGGGCGCGTCACTCGCTCTTAAAACGCACGAGGCCTTGCGCCGCCCGGCTCTGCTTCTCGGCCCAAGTCTTGAGAATTGCGTGCGCGACGGGCGCGGCGTAACGGCCGCCGCCGGTTTCTTCGCCGGGGGTGTCGCCCTCGATGGCGATGGCCATCGCGATGCGCGGGTTTTCAGCGGGCGCGAAACCGATGAACCAGGCAAAGTTGATCTTCTTGCCGCCTTCGGCGTCCTTTTGCGCGGTGCCGGTCTTGCCGGCGATGCGGAGGCCGGGGATTTGCGGGAGCAGGCGGCCGTTGGTGAGAATTTTCGCGGTGCCGGTGAGGGTGACATCCTCCATCGCCTGGATGAGCGCGGCGCGCTGCTCGGGTTTTAGGCCGATGGGCTCGGTGCGCTGGCGCGGGCGTTCGGGATCGTGGAGTAGGGTGGGCTGCGTCCAGACTTCATTGCGGGCGACGGAGGCGGCGAAGCACGCCATTTGCAGCGGGGTCACAAGCACGAAGCCCTGGCCAATCGCCATCTGCACGGTATCGCCGCCTGCCCAGCCCTGCTTGTGCCGTTCGCGTTTCCACTCGGGACTGGGAATGATCATGCGACGGGTTTCGTCGGGCAGCTCGATGCCAGTCGGGCGGTCGAGATGAAAGCGGCGCGCCTCGGCGGCGATCGTATCGGGCCCCATGTCGAAGCCGGATTTGTAGAAGTAAACGTTGCAGCTTTTCTCAATCGCGACGCGCAGGCCGATCTCGCCGTGAACAGCGTGGTCGTGGCAGGCGAATTTGCGGCCCATGACGAAAAACCCGGGGCAATTCACGGTGGTCCCGGTCGTAATCACGCCGGAGCGGAGGGCAGCGATGGTGGTGAGAATCTTGAAGGCCGAGCCGGGCGGGTAGGCACCCTGGATGGCACGCTTGAAAAAGGCGCCGCGCTCCTCGGCATCGGCCCAGGTCGCGGCGCTGATACGCGGGGAGAATTTCGCGAGGTCGTAGTCAGGCTTGCTCGCAAGCACGAGCACCTCGCCGGTCAAGACGTCGAGGACGACGGCGGCACCGGCCATCTCGGTCTCGGCCAGCTTCACCTCCGCGGCGATCTGAAGATCGATGTCGAGTGAGAGGCGGAGGTTTTTACCCTGCCGGGGGAGGACCTGCTCGATGGGTTTGCTGATGCGGTTGCCCGCCGGATCGACCCGGTAGATGGCGCCGCCGGCTTCGCCGCGCAGGGTTTCCTCGAAGCGTTTCTCGATGCCCTCCCGGCCGGTCGTGCCTTTCATGCGAAAGGTTTTCAGATCCTCGCCGGGAAAGTCGTCCGGCGTGACGTCGTCGCTCTCGCCCACATAGCCGAGCGTGTGTGCGGCGGCGGAGCCATAGGGATACTCACGGGCACTCATGGTGTAAACCTGCGCGGGCGAGTTGACGGGCAGGCCTTCCCAGAGGCGCCCGTATTCCGCGGCCGAGAGATCGTCGATGAGCGTGTAGGGCAGCAGCAGCTCACGCACGAAGTGGCGCCCCAGCCGGCGGCCATCGACCTGTTCATTGCGCCCGATGAGGGCGTTGACCTGGTTGAGGTAGCGTTGCACGACGGAGACGCGCGCGAGGTGCGAGAGCTGATCGCGGGAGGGCACGTCCTTGTCGCCGGTGGCGCGGTAGTTGTTGCGGATGCGGATTTGTTCGCGGCGCAGTTCAGGGCGCAGCTGGTCCAGCATCAGGCGGACGGAAAACTGCGCGCGGTTGCCCACGAGCAGCCGGCCTTCGCGGTCCTCGATTACGCCGCGCGGGCCTGGATAAAAGACGCGGCGCTGGGTCTGCTGGCGGGCTGCGTCCGCGTAGGCGTCCACCTTGACGAGCTGCTGGTAGGCGAGGCCGCCGATGAGGAGGGCCAGGAGAACGGCGATAAAAAAATAGAACAGCACGATCCGTGGGTCGCGCGCCGTATGCAGGTCGACGAGCTGGCCGGAGCGATCGGCGAGGTTGGTGTCGGTCGAGGGCATGGCGCGGCGCTCAGGCGAGGTCGAAACGCGGCACACGCGCCACACCAAGCGCACGGGCCTGCAGCGCGGCAAACCACGGGGTGACAAGCGCGAGCAGGAGCTGCGACGCCGCGAGATCCGCGATGAGGCGCGGCCATGCGGAGGCCGGTGCGGGCGAGGTGTGGATCTGGGTGAAGGAGAGGAGCAGGAAGAGCGCGAGGTTCGTCAGCAGCGCGACCACCGTGATTGAGATCGCATCCTCGCGCGCGACGCGCTCGCGCACGTGAAACAGCAGTGCATGCGCGGCGGCGAAGAGCAGCAGATGGAGGCCAAACATCACCGGGGCATGCGCATCGCAGACGAGGCCGGCGAGCAGCGTGGCCGCGAGCCCCGGCCGCCGCGGCTGCGTGAGGGCGGCGAACACCACGAACAGGCCGCCGGCAAAGACATGCACGCGCAGCGGCGCGAGCGCGTCGTTGAGCTGCGAGACGAGCGCCCACAGCAGCAGCAGCGTGGCGAAGAGGACAAGCGTGCGGCGCATGAATGACAGGGAAGGTGGACGGTGATGGCGAAAAGACGAACGAGAGCGGAGGATTGGGCCGCTTAACTTTCAACCTTCGCCTTCGGGCACTTGTTCACTCCTTGTTCACCGGCACGAGCACGGTGACCTCGGTGAGCGAGCCGAGGCGCTCGTCGAGCTTGACGTCGCCGGTTTGAAACAGGCCCTCGCTGCCGCCGGAGGCGCGCGTGACGAGGCCGAGGGTGAGGCCCGGAGGGAAGACGCCGCCGTAGGCCGAGGTGACGAGGCGTTTCGGCGCGTTGGGCGTGACAATGACGTCGAGAGGGAGGGATTCGACGACGCCCATCGGCGGCCCGAAGGTGGGGTTGATTCCGCCTTGGAAACTGACGGTCCGCGAGTCGCCCTCAATGGCGCCGGCGAGGCGGACATTGGGGCTGCTGATAAGCTCGACGACGGCGGTCGTGGCATGCACCTCGGTCACGCGGCCGACGACGCCGCCCGTGAACACGACGGGCGCGCCCACGGAGATGCCAAAGTTGCGGCCCTTGCGGATGACGATCCGCTGCCACCAGCCGGAGAAATCGCGCCGCGCCACGCGCGCGTGCTCGTAGCGGTAGGCGGGCAGCGAGGGCAGGCGCAGCAGGCTTTCGAGGCGCGTGATCTCGGCGCGCAGCTCGGAGTTCTGCTGCACGCCGAATTCGTAGGAGGCGGTGAGCCGCGCGAGGTCGCGCCCGGCCTCGATCAGCTCGTGCTCGGAGTGGAGGCGCAGGCCCCAGTATTCCTGCAGGTCGCGCGCACGGGAGGCGGCGACGGCCACCGGGGCCGTGAGCTCGAAGAAACTCGCGCGCGCGAAGGTCTTCACCACGGTCGGCACGATCAGCCAGGCCGCGGCGATGATCGCGAGGGTGACGAAGGGCCGGGCTTGATCGAGGCGTTTGAAGCGCACGGGCGAAGGCGGGGCGCGGGCGGCGCCGGCGCCGCGATCAGCGGTCCTTGTTCTCCAGATACGTGCCGGTGCCGTTGGCCACGGCGGAGAGCGGATCGTCGGAAATGGTGACGGGCAGCCCGGTTTTTTCGCTGAGAAGCTTGTCGATGTTGCGAATCAGCGCGCCGCCGCCGGCCATGACGAAGCCCCGGTCGACGAGGTCGGCGGAGAGTTCGGGCGGGCAGCGTTCGAGCGTGTAGCGCACGGCCTCGACGATGGCGGAGATGGTGTCGGCGAGGGCTTCGCGGATTTCCTGCGAGGTGATGTGGATGGTCTTGGGCAGGCCGGCGACGGAGTCGCGGCCCTTGACCTCCATCGTGATCTCCTCGTCGAGCGGATAGGCGGAACCGACGCGGCACTTGATCTCCTCGGCGGTGCGCTCGCCGATGAGGAGATTGTAGGCGCGCTTCATGTAGTTGATGATCGCGCTGTCGAGCTCGTCGCCAGCCACGCGGATGGACTTGGAAAACACGATGCCGGAGAGCGAAATGACCGCGATCTCCGTGGTGCCGCCGCCGATGTCGACGATCATGTTGGCCGCCGGATCCTCGATCGGCAGGCCCACGCCGATGGCGGCGGCCATGGGTTCGGGGATGGTCTCGACACTGCGCGCGCCGGCGTGGGTGGCGGACTCCATCACCGCGCGTTTCTCGACTTCGGTGATGCCGGAGGGAATGGCGATGACGACGTGCGGCGGCGCGCGAAACGCACTGCCGGTGACCTTGCGAATGAAGTAGCGGAGCATCTCCTCCGTGACATCGAAATCCGCGATGACGCCGTCCTTCATCGGGCGGATGGCGGTGATGTTGCCGGGGGTGCGGCCGAGCATGCGCTTGGCCTCGTCGCCGACTGCGAGAACCTTGCGGGTCGTGGTGTCGAGCGCCACGACGGAGGGTTCGCGGAGGACGATGCCCTTGCCCTTGACGTAGACGAGGGTGTTGGCCGTGCCGAGGTCGATGCCGATGTCGTTCGAGAAATAGCCGAAGATGTTCGCCATGTTACGGGTTCGGGGGAGCGCGGGTAATTCGGCGATTCGCCTTCGGGACCGAAACGTTGGCCTGAGGGACTGTCAACGTGCGAAATGGTCTGGCCGAGGATCGCAAAAAAAGCGCGCCGGGTGGCGCGCTTCGGAAAATGATGGTCCGGGAAAGTCTGATTCAGCTGGTGCCAGGACGGGAGGCGGGCTCGGTCTTCTTCGCTTCTTCGACGACTTTGGGTGCCGGAGGTGACTCGGGTTCGTCTTTCGAGGCCTTCTTGAATTCTTTGATCGACTGTCCGATGCCCTTCGCGAGGCCAGGCAGCTTCGCGCCGCCGAACAGCACGAGGAGGATCACCAAGATGACGATCAGCTCGGTGGGACCCATGCCCATAAAGGCCAAGGTGGCGACGGAAGAGGTTTCCATAGTGGTGCGGAACCTAGGCCGGACCTTCAGGCTGTAAAGCGACAAATCGGATTCACGGCGCAAGCCAAACGACTTCGTCGCCCGGCCCCGGCTGCCCACTGACGAGCTGGGTGCCCAAGCTGCGGCCACGCAGGTAGCGCGAGGCGTGGAGCCGGGCGGTTTCGCGCAGGTCGGCGGTGCGCGTCATGAGTTCCGCGCCCTCCGCCGTGGCGCCGGTTGGCGCATCAGCGGAGAGTTCGACGATTACGATGCCACGGCCGGCCTCGATCATGGCCACGCGGCCGATGATCAAGCGCGGGCTGGGGATCAGCGCGCCCTCGGCGAGGATGGGCGCGGATTTGGCCGGCATGACCCGGCAGCCGCTCAGAAACAAAATCGCCGCCAGTGGTGCGACCACGGTGGCGGCGATCTTCATGGCGGCGTGCCGGGGCTCAGAGCTTGGGCAGCGAGAAGCCGAGGCCGCCGGGCAAGGTGCCGGAGCCGAGCAAGCCGCCGCCGGCGGGCGCGGGCGCGGCGC
>JAUYAK010000013.1 GCA_030693515.1 Opitutaceae bacterium | reverse complement strand
CCAGCGCGTTGGGATCAACGCGCGCCACCGCCGGCACCAGCTACTGTAATTCCAGAAACACGCGCGGGCCCTTGCCCTCCGGCTGGGCGGTCTCGGCGGCCTTCGCGAGGAAGATTCTTTCCGCGGCGATTCCGCCCTCCGTGATAAAATAGTCCCGCACCCGCTGCGCTCGGGCCAGCGCCAAGGCACGGAGATCGTCGGGGCCGACCTCCACGGCTTCGGCAAGGCGGCCGGTCATTTCCGCCAGGGGTAGCCCGGCCGAAGTGACAGCCGCGACGGCGCGCTGATGCTCTGCGGCGAGCTCCGCGTTTTTCTTTTCGGCGGCGGCGCGCTGGCGGCTTTCCTCCTGCGTGATGGTGGCGACGAGGCGTTGGAAAAATCCCTTGGGTGCCGGCGGTGGCTTGACGGGCTGGGGCGGCGTTGGCAGCGGCGTGCCGAACTGCGAGCCGGGCGGAAATTTCTCGTCGAAGAGGCGCTTGGTCGTCGCAGCCAGTTCCTCGTCCGTGGCCGAGAAACGATCCGGCGGCGGCAGGTTGGGATCGGTCTGGCGCTTGGTTTCCCAGAGGGCGCGGCGCACGGTGGCGGCGAGTTTCACCCCTTTCAACGCGTGGGTGTCCGCGGCGGTGTCGAAGCTGCCTTCGAGGCTCAGGCTCAAACCGGGGCGGTTTTTCAGGGCGGTCGTCATGGTCGCGAGTTTCTTCAGCTCACCGCCGCCGAGTTCGGGCGAGCCGGCGGCGAAATCCTGGAACGCGAGTTCGTCGCCACCGCCGCCGAAGGCGGCGCCGAGCAGCGCAAAGGGCGAGGTGGCCACCTTGACGAGCAGATTGCTGATCACGCGCCACACGACGCGGCTGATCTGAAAACTCGGGTCGTCGGTGCGGCCGGCGATCGGAATGTCGATCACGATGTTGCCGTCGAGGTCCTTGAGCAGCGCGACGGCGAGGCGCACGGGCAGGCCTGTGGCGTCGGGGCTCTGCACCGGGCTGCCAAAGTTGAACTGGCGCAGGGTGACGACGTTCGAGGCGTCGATCGCGGGGCCGTCGATGTTCAGCTTCACGTCGAGCGCGAGCTTGCCGCGCGCGAGTTCGTAGCCGGCGAACTTGCCGCTGTAGGCGCCGAGCGGGAGGAGATCCACGTTCTTGAAGTCGAGCTTCAGGTCCACTTTTTTGACGGCGCCCAAAGGATCGAGCTTGCCCGAGATCGTGACGGGGCCGGTGCCATCGACCGTCGCCTTGAGATCGAGATCGCCTTTCGTGGGATTCACGGACGAGAGGCCCGTGATCGTGCCGCCGAAGTCGCGGAGCGAGATACCCGCGCTGGGCTGCAGAGAGCGATCGGTGAAACGAAAATCACCGCCGTGGATCGTGACCTGGCCAATCTCGATTTTTGGGGCGGGCGTGACCGGAGCGGTTGCCGCGGCCGGTGCAGGTGCGGCCAGGGTGGCCGGTGTGCTGCGCGCGAGTGAGGCGAGGTTCAGGGTCTGGTCGTCGTTGACGACGACGCGCGCATACGGCGCGTCGAGAGCGATCTCGTCGAGCGCGATCGAGAGATCGCGGGCGCTCGCGATCCGCAGGCCGCGGAGGTGCAGGGAACGCAGGCCGGCGAGTTCTGCGTTGTTGGCGTCGAGCACCGCGAGCCGCGCGACCCGGACCTCGCCGGTCACCGTGGCCGTGGGCGGAGCGCCCTCGGGCATGGCCAGTTGAACGGAGAGGGTGGTCGCAAGCTCGCCCTCGGCGATGCGCGCATTGACGAACTGCTCGACGTAGGGGGCGGCAGCGGAGAGGCCGATCTTTTCTACGGCGACTTGGAGGTTGGCGGTGACAGGGAAGAGCCCGATGGCGCCTTCCAGTTTCACGGAGCCGGCAGGCGGAAGATCAAAGGCGATCGACCCGGGCATCTTCGCGCCTTCGGCGAGGGTGAAATTCTGGAGCGAGGCCTGCACGCTCTCGAGGGCGAGTTGCACGGGCCGCGGCGCCGCGAGATCAGAAAACTCAGCGCGCACGTCCTTCACGACGAGCGAGCGAAGCGTAAACTGGGGCTTCGGCGCCGGAGTGCCGGAGCGCGCGGGAGCGGCCGGGGCGGCGCTGCTGGGCGGGGCGCCGGCCGGGGGTGTGAGCATGGCAAGGAGGTTGAGCGTGCCGTCTTTTTCGCGGCGCACCCGCACCTGGCCGCCGGCGACGACGAGGGTATCAATGCTCGCCTTGAGCGCGATGGCGTCGGCCTCAATGCCGGTGAGGTCGAGGGCCGGGAGAGCGATGGCCTCTGCTTGGTTGAAGCGCTCCAAAACCTTCAGCCCGCGCAGCTGCACGCTGCCTCCAGCGAGCTTTAGGATGCGTCGGTCCTCGGCAAGATTGACCTCGTAGCGGCCGCGGAGCGTGAGCTTCCCGTCGATGAGGTCGGCCTGCATGCGGTCGGCATAGTAGGGCGCGTATTTTTTCAGCACGATGTTCTCGATCGCGAACTCGCCGACGGAGCCTACGGGTTCGGTTTGCAGGGTGCCCGACCAGGAAAGTTTTTCGCCCGCTTCGGTGACGGCATCGAAACCATAGGGCGCGTCGATGGCGCTCGGCGCGCGGAGCTGGGTGGTTGTGAACGTCACAGGGCCGAGGGTTGTGGCGAACTTGGTCGGGTGCGTGGCGTCGGAAAAATCGAGGCGTGCGTCGTTCACCTGGAGCTTGGCGATGCGCAGCAGCCGCGGCTTGGCGGTGGCCGGCTGGGGCGCACCCGCGGTCGCGGCGGGGACTTGGGGTGCCAGGCGCGCGAGGATGTCGGAAAAATTCAGCGTCTGGTCGGCGTTGATCGCGACGCGGCCGGCGAAGCCGTCGAGCGTGACCTCGCTGAGGACCCATTCCCCGCGCAGCGAGGCGAGCGCCGCGAAATCCACGTGGAGGCGCCCCCAGCCGACGAATGGGGTGGCGCGGTCTTTTTCGAGAATAGAGAAATCCTCGATGGTGAGCGACAGCGTGTAAGGGTTGAGGGTGACGTTGCCGATTCGGACGGTGCGGCCCAATTCGGCGGCGAGTCGTTTCTCGGCCTGTGCCTTGATGATGGGTGGCAGCACGAAGAACCCGACGACCGTGAAAACGACAAGGAACGCGGCGCAGGCAATTAACCAGCGGGCCAAGCGTGAAAGGGGCTTCATTGATAGGCAACATAGACCGGGGGAGCACCGGCTACAATCTCACAGGTGCGTTTCGCGGCTCGCCGTCGGCCGCAATCTGGGTTGGCTGAAGTGCGCTCCACGTTGCCATGCGCCATTCACCGAGCCCACGCTTCGCCCTCGCGGCCGTTTTGTCCTGTGTCCTGCCGCTCGCGGCGCAGTCCACGACCAAGCCCATGCTGCACGGCACCCAGTGGGTCGCCATCACCGGCAAGCCTCTCGCGGCCACGGCCGGCGCGCAGATTTTTGCGCAGGGCGGCAACGCCGTCGATGCCACGTGCGCCATGCTCGGCGCCACCTGCACCATGTGGGACTCGCTCGGGTGGGGCGGGGAGACGCAGGCGCTCATCTACAATCCCAAGACCGGCCGGGTCGTGGGTCTCAACGCCCTCGGCGCCGCGCCGAGCGGTGCCACGGTAAAATTTTTCCGCGATAAGAAAATGGCCATGCCGCCCGAGTTTGGCCCGCTTGCGGCCGTGACGCCCGGCACACCGGGCGGACTCATGGTGATGCTCGCCGAGTTTGGCACGATGTCGCTCGCCCAGGTGCTCGCGCCCTCGATCGCGATGGCGGACGGCTACGCGATCGAGAAAGTCGCCGCGGACAACATGGAGAAGGCGCGCGGGCGCATGATGAAGTGGCCGTATTCCAGGCGCGTCTTCCTCCCTCATCTCGACGAGGACGATCTGGAAAAGCGCGCTGCGCCCGAGGCCGGCGACATCTTTCGCCAACCCGACCTCGCCGCGACGCTGCGCAAGCTCGTCGAAACCGAGCGCGAGGTCCTCGCCGCCGGCCAGAATCGCAAGGCCGCGATCATGGCCGCCTATGATCGCTTCTACCGCGGCGACATTGCGGCGGAGATCGTGCGCGCGACCCAGGAGCAGGGCGGACTTTTTGAAATGTCCGACCTGGATCGGTGGCGCGTGAAACTCGAGGAACCCGCGACCACGACCTACAAGGGCATCGAGGTCTGCAAGCTCGCGCATTGGACGCAGGGGCCCGCGATGTTGCAGGCGCTCAACCTGCTCGAGCACGCGGAGCTGCGGCCGATGGGTTACAACAGCACGCGCTACATCCATGCACTCTACCAGTGCATGAACCTCGCGTTTGCCGATCGCGATTTCTACTACGGCGATCCCGATTTCCCGCCCGACGAACCCATGCGGGGGTTGCTTTCCAAGGACTACGCGCGCGTCCGCTTCTCCACGATCGACTGGGAGCGCAACGATCCCCGCGCCCATCCGGGCGACCCCTATCCGTTTCAGGGCGGCCAGAATCCGTTCACCGATCTCCTCGAACAGTGGACGCCGATCCCGCCTTCGGTGCGACGGCCGCGGCCGCCGGGGCAGACGTTGTCGGCGATGACGCACGACGAGGCCTTCCACGCGGGCACGACCTCGATTCAGGCCGCCGATGCGAGTGGTTGGGTCGTGTCGGTGACGCCGAGCGGCGGCTGGGTGCCGGCCGTGATTGCGGGCACGACCGGAGTCGGTCTTTCGCAGCGCATGCAGAGCTTCGTCTTCGACCGCGCCATGAACCCGTTCAACGTCGTCTTCCCCGGCAAGCGCCCGCGCGTCACGCTCTCGCCCACGATCGCGCTGAAGGACGGCAAGCCGTTCCTCGCCTTCTCCGTGCAAGGCGGCGATTCACAGGACCAGAATCTCCTCCAGTTTTTTCTCAACGTGGTGGAATTCGGCATGACGGTGCAAGAGGCGGCGGAGGCGGCGAACATCGAGAGTTTCCAGATGCAGTCGTCGTTCGGCGATCACAAGTCCGAGCCCGGCCGCCTCGTGGTCCGTTCCGACGTGCCGCCCTGGGTGCGCTCCGACCTCGCCAAGATGGGGTATCGCGTGGAGACGGCGCCGCGCACGTCGGGGCCGATCACGGCCATCTTCATCGACCGCGAGCGCGGGACACTCCAAGGCGCGGCGTCGGACTATGGGGAAGATTACGGAATCGCGTGGTGAGGGGTGGAACCGAGTGCGTCGACTTCGGCTCGGTTGACAGCGGCGTTTCGGGCGTTGTCGGATGTGCGCGCATGTTACCCCTGCCTGCACCTGCCTGGTCCCGTCTGAGCTTCATCACGGCGTGCGTCGTGGCCTCCGCCGCCGCTGCCACGTCCGAATGGAAGGAGCCCAAAGGCGGCGCGTTTCGCGGTGAGCCGATCGAGGTCGTGGGACCGGTGGCGGTGTTTCGCACCGGCGGCAGCACCTCTAAATTTATTCCGCTCAGCGGGCTTTCGCCCGAAGACTGCCGGCGATTTCACGCGGCCATCGCCGGAAGGGCGCCGCGCGCCGATTCCTGGGCGGAGGCGAAAGGCGAGGCGACGGCGGAGCTGGTGGGCAAACTTCGGCGCTCGGAGCAGGGCAAGCTGGTGGCCGTCGATTTTGCGAAGACGGCGGAGCCTGAGCTGATCCTTGCGGTGTTTGTGGGCAAGCGCGAGGGCGGCGTCCGGCATCTGCTCGACAATCTCGCTCCGTTCGTGAGCCGCGTGCAGCGGGTCTATCCGGGCCGTGCGGCGACGGTCGTTTTTCCCGCGACATCCGATGTGCTGGGCGGAGGCTCGATGCCGGCGCGTTCCTGGCTGGTGGCCGAGCCCGGCAAGGTGTCGGGCACCAAGGTCGTCCGGCGCTTTGGCACGATGCAGGGGATGTCGTGCGTGCTCCTGACGCGGGAGGGCGTGCCGCTCTTTGGCCATGCGATCAACGAAGTCGCGGACCTGATGAAGTTCGTCGACGGCGCGAGCAATTTTCTCTGGGACCTCAATCCCGCCAACCCGCGCACCGCGCGCGACCGCGCGCACTATTTGGGCTCGGTGCGCCCGGTGGAGTTTGCGGAGGGTGCGGCGCCCCCAGTGCTGCTGGTGGACCCGTTGCGTGTCGATGCGCTGCGGGTCCGCGGCGTCACGCGGGTCGAGGCCGTGATCGAGGTCGACCCGAATGGCAGGCCGACGGGCGTCAGGCTCACCCCAGACGGAGTGCCCGAGCCGCTGCGCCCGGTCATCGCGGAGGCCTTGAAGCGCGGGGCGATCTTCTCGCCCGCCGTCGAGCGCGGGGCGGGCGCGCCCGGCCGCCACGCCTACGTGCTCGCGATCCCGCCAGAGAACAAGCAGCACGCGGCGGACGCGGCGTGGGTCAACGGTGAGGCGCGCCGCGATGTGCCCTTCAAGAGCTGGCTGGTGCTGAAACCGATCCGTGTGCCGGAGCAGGTTTTCACAAGTGTGGATCGCGTGGGGCCGGATGGCATCGTGATGCTCAAGGCGGTGACGGCGGGCAAGGCGGGCAGTGTCTCGACTTCCTCGCAAATGAATGCCTTCAACAGCGATTGGTTTACTGACGCCGGGGCAGCCAGTGTGCGGCCCGTCGCCGGCCAGAAGCAGGAGGTCGATGACACTAAGCTCACGTGGAAGGTGATGAAACCGCAGGACGGTCTGATCGATTTTCTTGGCGGTGCTTCCTACAACAGCCACGACTACTGCGTCGGCTACGCGTGGACCGAGGTCGAGGTGGCGGAGGACACGGATGCGTGGCTCGGCATCGGCAGCGACGACGGTCTCAAGGTCTGGCTCAACGGCGATCTCGTGAACGACCAGTGGCAGCAGCGCACGAGCCGGCTCGACGATGATGTGGTCGCCCTGCGGTTGAAAAAGGGGGCGAACCAATTCCTGATTAAAATTCAGAACGCGAAGGGCCTTTGGAGCTTCACGGCGCGGTTGCGCGTGCGGGGGAGTTGAGGGATGCAAGTAGGGCGGGGTCTGTGACCCGCCCTCGGTGCGAACACTCAACGCGCGAAAGGGCGGGTCACAGACCCGCCCTACTCATGATCCGATCACGCTCGCTCACAAGCTGCGCGGCGATGCTCACCGCGATCTCGTGGGGATGGTTGGTGCCAAAATCGAGGCCCAGCGGGCAGTGAAACTGCGCGGCGCGCTCCGGTGCGAGGCCTTCGGCGATGAGTTCGCGCCGCAGCACCGCGGCCTTGGCGGCACTGCCGATGGCGCCGAGAAATGGAAAATTCCGTTCCGCCAGCGCACGTCGGAGGATGGGCCGGTCCGTGGCGTGCCCCTTGGTCAGGCACAGCACAAACGCATGCGCCGGCAGGGTGGGCACGAGGTCCGCCGGGTTCTCGTGGCGCACGACGCGCAGATTGGCCGCGCGAGGGAGCTGGGTCAGCCATTCCTCGCGCGAGTCGCAGACCGTGAGGGAGCAGGGCAGGGGCAGCAGCACGGGCACGAGCGCCTGCACGACATGGCCCGCCCCGAAAATCACAATCGGCCACGCCGCCTCGGCCGCGGGATGCGGCTCGAAATAGAGCTTCACGGTGCCGCCGCACGTCATGCCCACGTCGGCCTTGAGGCTCCAGCTCACATTGCGCGGTCGCGTCGCGTCCGCCCCCGTCGCGGTGAGCAGCTCCTGCGCAAACGAGATCGCCTGCGCCTCGACGCGCCCGCCGCCGACCGTGCCCGCCAGGCGGCCCGCCGGGGTGACGAGCATTTTCGCGCCTGCATCCTGCGGTGTGCTGCCCACGGCGTCGATCAGCACCACGAGCACAAACGCCGTCCCGTCACGCTCCAATTCCGCGATCTGCGCGTAGGGCGGGTTCATGGCTTCTTTCGGACGCGCTCCTGCCAGCGCTCGCGGCCGGCGAAAAACGCGAGCGATTCCGCCGCGGCCACAGGTTCGTCGCGCATGAGTTTGAATCCGGCGTCGAAGAGCCGCTCCGCTTCCCCGGGGCCGAGGCCGAAAGGCGGGCCGTCCTCGCTCTGCTCGAAAAAATAGATGCCCGCCAGCGTGCCGCCCGGCTTCAGCAGCTCGGCGGTGCGCGTGACGATGCGCTCGCGCCACGCCGGCGGCAGCGCGCAGAGAAAGGTGCGCTCGTAGATGAAATCAAACGGCGCATCCGCCACCGGGTGGGCGAAGAAATCTCCCTCGATGATGCGGTCCGCGAGCGCGGGGCCGACTGTGGCGCGCGCCTTGGCGACCGCCGGCGGGCTGAAATCGATCGCGGTGACGCGGTAGCCAGCCTGGGCAAACGCCACCGTCTCGTAGCCCGACCCGCAGCCGGGGATAAGCACGCGCGCGCCGCGCCCCGGGTTCATCGCGAGATGCCGTTTGAGCGGCGCAGGCACGGCGCCGTGGTCCCAAGGCGTGCGGGCGGCGAGATAACGTTCGTTCCAGAAGCCCGGCGCGGTCGGGTCTTCACTCATGCGCGATGCAGCTGCGGTCGGCCGCTCTCGACCACGAAGCTCGCGCGGGTCGTGATCGGTGCGCCCGGCCGGGTCACATAAGGCAAGGTGCGGTAGTCGGCCGTCCACCGCCCCGGTGTGACTTCGCAGCGCACATAGCCGCGCTCGACGTTGTGATATTTGACGAAGGGGTTCTCGGCGAAAAGGTCGGCATTGGTCGCGGGCTGATCGATGCCGTCGCCGCCCGAGGAGATCGAGGTGCCGACAAACTCTACCCCGGTGCTGGGTGAGTCCGGGCGATTGACGTCGGTGACGAGTTCGTTGGCCCAGTTGCTGTGGATGTCGCCGGTGAGCACGACCGGGTTCTTGATCTTGCGCTCCGCAAAATGCCGGAGCGTCGCACGGCGTTCGAACTCGTAGCCGGGCCATTGGTCCATGCTAAAGCCGTTGGCCGGGCCTTTCACGCGATCGACGGGCGCCATCATCACCTGCTGCGCGAGGATGTTCCAGCCGGCCGGGGAGCGCTCAAGGCCGGAGTAAAGCCACTGGCGCTGCTGCGCGCCGAGCAACGTGCCCTTGGGATCCAGCAGCACGTCGGACCACGGCTTGCGGCCATCGCCCTGCGGCTGGTCGGTGCGGTATTGGCGCGTGTCGAGCACGTGGAAGGAAGCAAGCCGACCGAACGCGAGACGACGGTAGAGCAGCATGTCGGGTCCTTTGGGCTGCGCGCTGCGGCGCAGCGGCATCATTTCGAAATAGGCCTGGTAGGCGGCGGCGCGGCGCAGCAGGAACTCCTCGCGCGGCACCGGGTGCTCGGGAATGTCGCCCGCGTAGTTGTTGGCGACCTCGTGGTCGTCCCACGTCACGATCCACGGGGCCATGGCGTGCGCCTGCTGCAGCGCCGGATCGAGGCGGTAGAGCGCATAGCGGGCGCGATATTCATCGAGTGTTTTGATCTCGGCGCTGTTGTGGCGGCGGACGCGGCCGGCCAGCGCCGCGCCTTCGTAGATGTAGTCGCCAAGATGCACCACGAGATCGATGTCCTCCCTCGCCAGGTGATCGTAGGCCGTGAAGAGGCCGGCCTCATAGTGCTGGCACGAGACGAAGGCGAAACGCATCCGTTCCGGCGTCGCCGCCGCAGGGGGCAGAGTCCGCGTGCGGCCGATCGGGCTGACCTCGCCGGCCGCGCGAAACCGATACCAATACCACCGATCCGGCCGCAGGCCCTCGACCTCAATGTGCACCGAGTGGCCCCAGTGCGGTGTCGCGAAAGTCGTGCCGGAACGCACGACGGAGTTGAATTGCTCGTCGTCGGCGACTTCCCACCACACGACGACCGGCGCGGCGGGCATGCCGCCGCCGGGCTCCAGGGGCTTGGGGGCGAGGCGCGTCCAGATGACAACGCTGGTCGGCGCCGGGTCGCCTGAGGCCACGCCGAGGGCAAAGGGATAACTGGACAGCTTCGGGGCGGACTCGGCCGCGGCGCCGCCGAGGCGCGAGGTCGAGAGCATCGCCGCGGCGGCGAACGAAGCGGAACCGAGCATAAAGGATCTCCGCGTCATCGTCAGCGCACTGGGGAGAGGAAACTGCGGAGTAGCCATGCGCCGAGCCAACGCCGCGCGTCCGCCGCGGTCAAGGGGCGACCGGGCGACGCGCGCTGGACACTGGGCGCACCGTGACGCAAACACGTGGCCGCATGAAACCATCCCGCCTCTTTCGCGCCGCGCTCGCGGGCTTTGCGCTGGCTGCGTCGCTCCCTGCCGCCGATTATGACGTGGTGATCTACGGCGGCACTTCGGCCGCGGTCACGGCGGCCGTGCAAGTGCGCCGCATGGGCAAGACCGTGGCCATCGTCTGCCCCGACCGGCACCTCGGCGGCCTCTCGAGCGGCGGGCTCGGCTACACCGACACCGGTGACAAGTCCGTGATCGGCGGGCTCGCGCGCGAATTTTATCACCGCGTCTGGCGGCACTACAACGCCGACACCGCGTGGCGCTGGCAGAAAAAATTCGAGTATGGCAACAAGGGCCAGGGCACGCCTGCCATCGACGGCGAACAGCGCACGATGTGGATCTTCGAGCCGCATGTGGCGGAGCGGGTCTTTGAGGATCTCGTGCGTGAGCACCAGATTCCCGTTTTCCGCGACGAGTGGCTCGACCGAGCCAAGGGTGTGAGGAAGACGGGCACCCGTCTGACCACGATCACTATGCTGAGCGGGAAAACCTACGCAGGGAAAATGTTTCTCGACGCCACCTACGAGGGCGATCTACTGGCGGCCGCCGGGGTGAGCTACCACGTGGGGCGTGAAGCCAACCGCGTCTACGGCGAGGAGCACAACGGCGTGCAGACCGGCGTGCTGCACCATCGCCACCACTTCGGCGTGTTGCCTGAGAAACTCAGCCCGTATTGGACGCCCGGCGATCCGCGGAGTGGCGTGCTCCCGCGCGTGAGTGCGGCGCATCCGGGGAGCTTCGGCGAAGGCGACGACAAGGTGCAGGCCTACTGCTATCGGATGTGCCTCACCGACGTCCCGGAGAACCGCATCCCCTTCGCCAAGCCCGAGGGCTACGATCCGAAGCAGTATGAACTGCTCGCGCGGATCTACTCGGCCGGCTGGAAGGAGACATTCCAGAAGTTCGATCCGATTCCCAATCACAAGACCGACACGAACAATCACGGGCCGTTTTCCACCGATAACATCGGGATGAACTACGACTATCCCGAGGCCAGCTACGAGCGCCGCCGCGAGATCCTGCGCGAGCACGAGCGCTACCAGAAAGGCTGGCTCTACTTCATCACCACCGATCCGCGCGTGCCGGCGGACGTGCGGGCCAAGCTGGGCACCTACGGTCTGCCGAAGGACGAGTTCAAGGACAACGGCGGCTGGCCGCACCAAATCTATGTGCGCGAGGCCCGCCGCATGATCGGTGCGTATGTGATGACCGAAAATGAACTGCGCAAAAAGCGGCCCACGCCCGAGTCTGTCGGCATGGGCAGTTACACGATCGATTCGCACAACGTGCAGCGCTACATCACGCCGGAAGGCCACGTGCAGAACGAGGGTGACATCGGCGTGCCCACCGGCGGGCCCTACGAAATCGCGTTTGGTTCGCTGCTGCCGAAGCGGAGCCAGGCCGAGAACCTCCTCGTGCCCGTCTGCGTCTCCAGCTCGCACATCGCCTTCGGTTCGATCCGGATGGAGCCCGTGTTCATGATCCTCGGGCAGTCGGCCGCGACGGCCGCGGTCATGGCCATTGACGCGAAGACTCCCGTGCAAGACGTGCCCTATGCCCGGCTGCGCGAGCGGCTGTTGCAGGATGCCCAGATTCTCCAGGCAACCGCGCCGGCGGTGAAAAAATGAAACCCACGCTGATATTTCTTCTCGCCGCCAGCGTGCTCCCCGGGGCCGAACCGGCGTGGCAGAGCCTCTTTGATGGCAAGACGCTCGCCGGCTGGGCCGAGTCGGGGTTTGAGGGCGTGTCGTCCGTGAAAGTCGAGGCGCCTTTCCGGGGCGGCCCGGGCGCGATCGTGATTGAGGCGGGCACCACGCTTTCAGGCGTCACCTCGACCCGGGGCTCCGCGTTGCCGCGCACCCACTATGAGATTACCCTTGAGGCGATGCGCCTCGCGGGCGGGGACTTTTTCTGCGGGCTCACGTTTCCCGTCGGGAAATCCGCGTGCAGCTTCATCGTGGGCGGGTGGGGTGGCATCCTCGTCGGTATATCCAGCGTCGATTACTCGGACGCTTCCGATAATGAGACCACCAAGTCCCGGGACTTCGAGGACAACCGCTGGTATCGCATCCGTGTTCGCGTGACCGACGTGAAGATCGAGGCCTGGATCGACACTGAGCAGATGGTGGAACTCGAATTGAAAGACCGGAAGGTGATGATGCGCCCTGGCGACATCGAGAAGTCGCAGCCCCTCGGCCTGGCGACCTTCATGACGCGCGCCGCGATCCGCGACATCCGCCTGCGCCGCCTCACGCCCGCCGAGATCGCGGAGGCCGCCGCGCCATGAGCCAGCCCGTGCTGCGCGCGCGCGCGCTCGCCAAAACCTACCTCAGCGGCGACCGCTCCATCGGCGTGCTGAGCGACGTCTCGCTCGAAGTCGCCGCCGGGGAAAGCGTCTCCATCCGGGGCGAGTCGGGTTCAGGCAAATCGACGCTCCTCAACCTCCTCTCCGGCCTGGATGCGCCCGACGCCGGCGCGATCGAGTGGTGCGGCGCGGCGCCGTCGCCCGTGCGGCGCGCGACCTTCCTCGGCATGGTGTTCCAATCGTTCTACCTTATCCCTGAGCTCAACGCCGCGGAAAACGTGCTCATGGCCGCGCGCATGATCCGGGCGCCGGGCCGCGCCGAGCGCGTGCGGTCGGCCGAGCTGCTGGCACGCGTGGGGCTGGCCGAACGCGCGACGCACCTGCCGGCGCAGCTCTCGGGCGGCGAGCGCCAGCGCGTGGCGATCGCGCGCGCGCTGGTGGCGCAGCCCGCCTGCGTGCTGGCTGACGAGCCCACCGGCAACCTCGACCGCAGCACCGCCGACGCGGTCTTTGTGCTGATGCTCGAGCTGGCACGCCAGCACGGCACCGCCTTCGTCCTCGTCACCCACGACGCGTCGCTGGCGGCGCGCTGCGACCGCCGATTCACCCTGGACCGATGACACGGGGCCGGCCTCCGTAGAATCCCCAGGGTGCAATCACTCAACGCCGATCTCCATTCGCATTCCAACGTCTCCGACGGCACTCTGACGCCCGAAGCCCTGGCCGAGCGCGCCCATGCCCAGGGCGTCGCGCTCTGGGCGCTGACCGACCACGACGAACTCAGTGGCCAGCGCCGCGCCCGCGACAGCGCGCTGGCGCTGGGCATGTCTTACCTGAGCGGCACCGAGATCTCGGTCAGCTTTGCCGGCGAAACCGTGCACATCGACGGCCTGGGCTTCGACGTCGACGACGCCGCACTCAACGCCGGCCTGGCCGCCACACGCAGCGGCCGCACCGAACGCGCGCAGCAGATGGCCGCCGGGCTGGCGCAAGTGGGCATCGCCGGCGCCTTCGAAGGCGCGATGCGTTATGTCGGCAACCCGGCGCTGATCTCGCGCACCCACTTCGCCCGCTTCCTGGTCGAGTCGGGCGTCTGCAGCGACACCTACGAGGTCTTTCGCCGCTACCTCACCGAAGGCAAGCCCGGCTATGTCGAGCACCGCTGGGCCGCGCTCGGCGACGCGGTCAGCTGGATCACCGGTGCCGGCGGCGTCGCCGTCATCGCCCATCCGGCGCGCTACCGTTTCTCGCCCACCGCGGAGTACGCGCTGTTCACCGAATTCATCGCCCATGGCGGCGCCGCGGTCGAGGTGATGACCGGCAGCCACAGCAGCGCCGAGCAGGCGCGCTATGGCGAGACCGCGATCGAGTTCGGCCTGGCTGCCTCGCGCGGCAGCGACTTCCATTCGCCCGGCGAAAGCCGCACCGAACTGGGCGCCCTGCCCGCGCTGCCGGGCCGGCTGACGCCGGTGTGGCAGCTGTTGCAGGACCGCATCCAGGTACCAGCGTGACTGCAGTGACCGCAGCTGGCGCCGCGCAGCGCCCGGCGCTGGGCGTGGCGATGATCCTGGTGATGGCAGTCTGCTTCGCCGGCCTGGACACCAGCGTGCGCCACCTCGGCGCCTTCTTCCCGGTACTGCTGCTGCTGACCGCGCGCTATGGCTTCCAGGCCCTGGTGATGGCCTTGTGGCTGGCACTGCATCGCGGCCAGCGTTTTGCCAGCGCCCATCCGCGCTTCCAGGCCTTGCGCGGCTCGCTGCTGCTGGCCACCAGCGCGATGAGCTTTTACGGCTTGCAGCAGATGCCGGTGCCCGAGTTCACCGCCATCATCATGCTGACGCCGGTGCTGGTGACGCTGCTGGCGGCTTGGCTGCTGGCCGAGCGCGTCTCGGCGCTGCGCTGGGCGCTGGTGATCGGCGGCTGCGCCGGCGCGCTGATCGTCATCCGCCCGGGCAGCGGCTTGTTCGGCTGGGCCGTGCTCTACCCGCTGGCCGGTGCCTGCACCTACGCCTTGTTCCAGGTGCTGACCAGCCGGCTGGCGGCGCTGGAGAACCCGCTGACCACCCACTTCTGGACCGGCCTGGTCGGCACCGCCATCTTGCTGCCGCTGCTGCTGGCCAGCCCGCTGGACGTCACCGGCACGCTGGCCGGCGCCAGCCCCGGCCAATGGGGCATGTTGCTGTTGATCGGCGTGCTCGGCACCGGTGGCCACCTGATGCTGATCCTGGCGCTGGGGCTGGCACCGAGCGCGACGCTGATGCCCTTCACCTATGCCCAGATCGGCGCCGCCGCCTTGCTCGGCTGGCTGGTGTTCCAGCAACTGCCCGACTCCTGGGGCTGGCTCGGCATGCTCGTCATCACCGTCTGCGGCGCCGCCAGCGCCTGGCTCAATGTGCGCAGCGCCGCGGCGGCGCGGCGGCCGCTGTCGGTGGTCACGGCCGACAGTGCGGTCGACTGATCGCCGCGCCGCCGGACTGTCGATCAGATGGCCAGCAAGTGCTGGCGGTAGTGCAGCAACTCGTCGATCGACTCGTGGATGTCGGCCAGCGCGGTGTGCGCGCCGGCCTTCCTGAAGCCGTCCAGCGCCGCCGGCTTCCAGCGCCGCGCCAGTTCCTTCAGCGTGCTGACGTCGACGTTGCGGTAGTGGAAGAAGGCCTCCAGCGCCGGCATGGTGCGGGCCAGAAAGCGCCGGTCCTGGCAGATGCTGTTGCCGCACATCGGGCTCTTGCCAC
>JAUYAK010000056.1 GCA_030693515.1 Opitutaceae bacterium | reverse complement strand
GGAGCCGAGCAAGCCGCCGCCGGCGGGCGCGGGCGCGGCGGGGGCGCCGGGCGGGCGGGTCGTGGCGGCGACCTTCATGAGGTTCTGCGCGTTATCGATCTGCTCGGCGTCGAAGAAGCCGTGGAGCTGGCGGATGCGCGTCGGGTGGCGCATCTTCCTCAGCGCCTTGGCCTCGATCTGGCGGATGCGCTCGCGCGTCACCTTGAATTGCTTGCCGACTTCCTCGAGCGTGCGGCTGTAGCCGTCGACCAGGCCGAAGCGCAGCGAGAGCACGCGGCGCTCGCGCTCGGTAAGGGTGTCGAGCACGTCGATGATCTTCTCGCGGAGGAGCGAGTAGGCCGTCATGTCGTAGGGATTCTCGGCGGATTTGTCCTCGATGAAGTCGCCGAAGCTCGTGTCGTCGCCGTCGCCGACGGGCGACTGGAGCGAGATGGGCTGCTGCGCCATCTTCATGATCTGCTGCACGCGCTCGACGGGCAGGTTCATCTCGTCGGCCACCTCGTCGGGCGTCGGCTCGTGGCCGTATTCCTGCAGGAGCTGCTTCTGCACCTGCATGACCTTGTTCAAGGTCTCGATCATGTGCACCGGGATGCGGATGGTGCGGGCCTGATCGGCGATGGAGCGGGTGATGGCCTGGCGGATCCACCAGGTGGCGTAGGTGGAGAACTTGTAGCCGCGGCGATACTCGAACTTCTCGACGGCCTTCATCAGGCCCATGTTGCCCTCCTGGATGAGGTCGAGGAAGGAGAGGCCGCGGTTGGTGTATTTCTTCGCGATCGAGATCACGAGGCGGAGGTTGGCCTCCACCATCTCGGTCTTGGCCTGGTGGGCCTCGCGGACGTGGACCATCGTCTGATCCACGACGGCCTTGAGCTCGGCCGGGCCGATGCGCTGCTGGGCCTCGATTTGCTTGAGGCGCGCGTGGACGGCCTTGGTGTCGATGGCGGCGTCCTTCTTGGTCTTCGGATGCTTGGCGCGATCGAGCTGGTGGTTGAGGGCCTCGATCTCCTGCAGCACGGGGGCGAGCCCCTCAAGGTATTCCTCGTAGACCTTGAGCTTGAAGAAAAACTTTCCGAAGTAGGAGCGGAGGACGTTTTCGCGCTTGCGGAATTTGGCGTGGACCTTCTTGCGCTCGGCTTCGCCGCGGGCCTTGAGATATTCCTCCCAGCCTTCGGCGACGCTCGCCTCGGAGTGCTGGGTGTTTTGCACGAGCTTCTCGAGGCCCTTGAAGTAGGCTTCGCGCGACTCGATCTTCTTGTCGATGACGACGCGATCGAAGCGTTCCTCGCGGTTCAGGAGCTTGGCGCCGAGCGTGCCGATGTAGCCGCCGATGGCCGCGGCCTGGAAGAGCGCCTCCTGCGCCTTGAGCTCGGCGGTCTCGATACGCTTGGAGATTTCGACTTCCTGTTCGCGCGTCAGCAGCGGGACCTGGCCCATCTGCTTGAGATACATGCGGACCGGATCGTCGAGGATGTCGTTGTTCGAAGTGCGCGACTCCTCCTCCTCCGCCTCCTCCATGCGCTGCTTGTAGTCCTCGACCTGATCCGGCTCGAGGATCTCGATTTCGAGGTTCTGGAGAATGGAGAGGACGTTGTCGATTTCCTCCTGGTTTTCGACCGACTCCGGCAGGGCCTCGTTGATGTCGTCGAAGGTCAGGTAGCCCTGCTCCTTGGAGAGGCGGATGAGGCCGCGGATTTTGTCGTTGATGCCGCCGGCGGGCATCTCGGCGCCGGTGGCGTCGGTGGTCTTCGAGAGGGCGGCCTCGACGGCCTCGGATTGGGCGGAATCAGCGGGAGCGGACTTGGACTTGCGCGACATGGAAAGGAGGAGGACGACAGGAAGGAGGAAAACGACCGGCGGCGGACGTGAAAAAGCTCAGACCGCCGCCGCCAAAACGAGCGGAGTGCGGAGCTGGCGTTGCAGTTCTGAGAGTTCTTTCAAGAGTGAAATTGGGTCAGATTCAATGTCCGCATGGGGGTTCGCCAAAGCAAGTTCTATTTCCCGCAGCCGGGGCTCCAGAGAACGGGCGCGAAGTTGCCGAAGCCCTTCCTGCGCCACCTTTACCGGATCGTCGAGGGCCGGGGCCTCGAACATGAGATGGGCGACGAGGGCGCGCTCTTCGGCGGTTTCCAGCAAGGAATCGAGGTGTTGGGCGCCCGGCCAGGCATCCTGTTCGAACTCGCCGAGGAAGCGGTTCAACAGCACGCCTGCCGTATGCCCGGTGTCGATCCAATCGTGCGGCAAGGTGGTGCCGAGCGGTCGGCCGAGGGCCTCGTAGTGGAGCACAAGCAGCAGGAGATGGCGCTCGGGCGTTTGGCCGGCCGAGGCCGCCGGGGTGGGAGAGGAGTCGAGGGGTGGCCCGGCCGCTTCGGCGCGGGCGGCGATCTGCCGGCCTTGGCGCTGCAGGAAGGTCTGGAAATCCTTCTGCGCGGCCGCGAGCGGCAGGCGGAGATGCGAGGAGGTCTCGCCGAGAAACTGCGAACGCGTGACCTCGCTTTCCGAATTTGCGATGATCTCGAACAGCGTCTGCGCCGCGCGCGACTTCTGCTCCGCCGATGCTGTCATCGGGTCTGGCAGTGCCGCCCGGCAGGCGAAGGTCATCGCGCTTTGCGCGTCGCGTCGCACTTCGTCGTAGCCGGCGAGACCGCGCTCGAGAAACAAGAGATCGGGATCGAGCTTCTCTGCGCCGGCGAGGGTGAGGAAACGCACTTCGAGCCCGGCTTTGAGCGCCATCGGCAGGAACCGGAGCGCGGCTTTCTGCCCGGCGCTGTCGCTGTCAAAGAAGCACTCGACCTGAGTGTGATAGCGTCTCAGCAAAACGAGCTGGCCCTCCGTGATCGAGGTGCCTTGCGGGGCGATCGCGGTCTTGAGGCCGACGCTCCAGCACCGCAGCGCGTCGAGCTGGCCCTCGACGAGCACGAAGGGCTTGCCCTCGCCGACGGCCGTGCGCGCGCGGTCGAGGTTGAATAGCAGGTTGCTCTTGATGAAGATCGGCGTCTCGGGCGAGTTGACGTATTTCGCCTCGCGCGCCGGATCGTCCTCGGGCGTGCGCTCGGTCTGCCGCGCGGTGAACGCCACCACGCGCCCCTGGTGATCGCGGATCGGGATCATCAGGCGGCCGCGGAACCGCGGGCGCAGTGCGTGCAGCGTGAGGGCCGTGTCCTCGTAGATGAAAAACAGGCCGCACTTGCGCAGCGCCTCCTCGGAAAATTTCCGCCGCAGCATCACCGCGCCGAGCCCGCTGCCGTTTTCATCGGCGGCGCCGATTTTGAACTCGTCGGCGAGCTCCATGGGAAACTTGCGCTTCTCCGTCCAGAGTCCGCGAAAAAAATCCCCCGTCGCGTCGCGCGCTTTGAACGCCTGGTAGAAATGCTCCGCCGCCGCGTCGTGCAGGTCGAAGATTTCCTGCCGCAGCGATCGCTCCTCGTGCGAGGGGCCGCCCGAGCCCGCCTCGTATTCGATGGGCACGCCGAAGCGCTTGCCGAGGGCCTCGACGGCCTCGCTGAAGGTGAGCTGCTCGGTCTCGCGCACAAACGTGATCGCGTCGCCGGCCTTGCCGCAGCCGAAGCATTTGTAGAAGCCCTTGTCGGGATCCACGTTGAAGGAGGGCGTCTTCTCGTTGTGAAACGGGCACAGGCCCTTCAGCCGCGTGCCGCCGGCCTTGCGCAGCGTGACGGTGCGCGCCACCACATCGGCGAGGTTAACGCGCAGCTTGAGGTCGCGCACGCAGGTGGGCTTGATGACGGGCATGGAGGGCGGCGGAGCCGCTTCCCGCGCCGTGGAACGACGGGGCGTTCCGCGGGCGCGACTGACGCAGCAACGAAGAATGCACTTTCAACCCGCGCTCCCCGCTGTCAAGTTCCGCCCCCTTGCGGCCCCGCGGCGGAAAAAAATTCCCTCGCGACGGAGGAAACTTCGCGCGCTGCGAGACGACACATCCATTCATGCGCCCCATTTCCGCCCTGCTCCTCGGCTTCGCCCTCTCGCTGGCCTGCTCGCCCGCCGCCACGCCCGCCACCGGGGCCAAACCGGCGCCGCCCGAGACCGAGCCCGTCTGGGAGGCGCGACTCGCGGCCTTCGACGAGGCGAGCTATGGTCAGAAGGTCGAGAAGATGATTGTGGCGTTTGAGACGGCGACGGGCCTCAAGCTCGTGCCGGGCGAGAAGAAGAAGGTCGGCCTGAAAATCTACGCGGACTCAGGCCCTGGCCTGGCCACTCCCATCCCGCTCGTGAAGGCCGTGATTAACGCGCTCAAGCGCCGTGGCTTCACCAATGAAAATATTTTCCTCGTCGGTCTCAACGCCCTGCGGCTGCGCATGACCGGCTATCTGCCGTCGCTCGTCTCGGGCCAGACCCCGTTCTTTGGCAACCCGGTTTACGTGCTCGAGTCCGGCCGTTTCTACGATTCGGTCTGGTTCTACGACTCGCCGCTCCCGCAGCGCTTCGACCCCATCTTCGCCCAGAAGCAGACGGAGGGCGTGCCCAACACCTCGACCAAGGATCAGGACCGCAAAAGCTTCCTCGCCACCCCGCTGTTCCTCGACGCCGATTTCTGGATCAACCTCCCGGTTTATACCGATCACCCCACGCTCGGCATCAACGGCGCGCTCGTGAACGCCACGCTTTGGAACGCCTCCAACACCGCGCGCTTCTTCCGCTCACCGGCCAACGCCCCCGCCGCCGTCGCCGAGATGAGCGCCATCCCCGAGCTGCGGCAGACATGGATGTTCACGCTCGCGAGCCTCGAGCACTACCAGTTCATCGGCGGGCCGTTCTTCAATTCGCTCTACACGCGCTCCGAGCCGCTGCTCTGGCTGAGCCGCGATCCCGTGATGCTCGACGCCCTCGCGCGCGATCGCATGAACGCGCACCGCCGGAAGGAAGGCTTCGTGCCCGTCGACGAGGAGATCCGCACGCTCGAGTTTGCCGAGACGCTCGGCGTCGGCTCGACCAAGACGAATCATGCACGGATGATTCCGGTCGAGTGAGTAGGGCGGGTCACAGACCCGCCTTACGCCCAAACTTCCCGCTTGCGACCGCCGCGGCGCTGCGACCAAGTCGTCCCGTTCCCACCGCATGAGCGCATCCGCTTATCTTCCTTTCCTCATCCAAGCCGGGCTCGCCGCCGCCATCACCGGCGGCGTGATCGGCGCCAGCCACTTCTTCGGCCAGCGTTTCAAGCCGAACAAGATCAAGGACACCGCCTACGAATGCGGCGTGCCCGCTGAAGGATTGGTTCATACGCGTTTCTCGGTGAAGTTCTACCTCACCGCGCTGCTTTTCATGCTCTTCGATCTGGAGGTCGTGATTCTGATTCCGTGGACGTTCATCTACCGGGAGTTTCTCGCCAACGGCATCTCGATCCTCGGGCCGATCCTGTTTTTCATCGGTGTGCTGATCCTCGGCCTCGTCTACGAGGTGAAGAAGGGCGCGCTGCAGTGGGAGAAGTAGCAGGCAAACCGCGGAGACTCTGAAAAAGAAGAAAGAAGAAACACCGATGCCGACGCTGCTCCCGGTCCCTTTTTTCTGACGTGTTTCTGAGTTCTCACGTTATTCGCCCCCATGCGTCTCGATAAAATCCTCGCCCGCGGGCGCATCGTGGATCTGCGCAGCCTCGATCTCGAGGGCGCGTTGCGGGAGCTGCTTGAGGTGTGCGTCGCACAGTTTCCGGACCTGAAATCCGAGGCGCTGCTCAAGGGCCTGCTCGCCCGCGAGAGCACGATGACGACCTACCTCGGCCACGGCGTCGCGCTGCCGCACGTGCGGGTGAAGATGAACCGCCGCTACATTCTCGCCGTCGGGCGCAGCCGCGTCGGCATCCGTCACGACGGCGCGCTGCCCGAGGAGCGCGTCCACCTGATCGTGATGCTCATCGCGGGGGAAAACGCCCGCGACTACCTCCAGGTGCTCGCCACCATCGCGCGGCACGTGCGCGAGCTGGACCTCGTCGACAATGTCGTCAACGCGCCCGACCTCGACATGCTGCACGAGCGGCTCGTGGGCGGCTTCGGCGGCCTGCGCGCGGTGCAGGCGCAGCAAAACCGGATCAACCGCCTCATGTTCCGCGAGGCCGAGCGCGTCGCGCAGGGCGCGGATTGCAGCGCGATCATGGTGTTTGGCGACACGTTTACCGGCGGTCTCCAGCCCGGCGCGGTGCGCTCGAACCTGAAGACCATCCTCGTGACGCGCGGCGCGCACGACACGGCGGGCGACGACGGCAACGATTTCAACGAGACGATTCAGGTGCGCTCGTTCTCGCGGCAGCGCCTGGCGCAGCTGCGCAGCGCGATCCTCGTCGCGCTCACACGCGGCATCGTGACCTTTAACGATCGGGTGTGCGGCATCGGTGGCATCGTGGGCAGCAACCAGTTCGACACGCTGGTGGTGGTGGATATCGAGCGCGAGTTCCAGACCCTGCTCACCGGCTCGACCGCGGACCTCCTGCCGGACGACGTGAAGCCCGAGGTGCTCGAGCGCGTCATTGCGGTGGCCACCGAACTCGCGGTCGAGGGTCGCGAGGGCCGGCCGGTCGGCAGTCTCTTCGTGGTGGGCGATACCGCGAAGGTCGCCACGCTCTCCAAGCCCCTCGTCCTCAATCCATTTTTTGGCTACAAGGAGGAGGACCGCAACATCCTCAATCCTTTCATGGACGAGACCGTGAAGGAGTTCTCCTTGATCGACGGCGCGTTTGTGATCCGCGGGGACGGCGTGGTGGAGTCGGCGGGCAGCCTGCTCCAGGCAACCGACAACGCCCACAGCCTGCCGAGCGGCCTGGGCAGCCGGCACGCGGCGGCGGCGGCGATCAGCGTGATGGCGAACTGCATCGCGATCGCGGTCTCGGCGAGCTCGGGCCAGGTCACGCTCTTCCGCCGCGGGGTGATGCTGCCGCTGACGGAGAAGCGCCTCTAGGCCAGTCTGGGGGCGTGCGGCCCATGCGCCGCCGACTCGCGACTCGCGCCGCTCACTCCGGCGCAATCGGCATTTCGAGTGTGAACGTGGCGCCATGCCCGTAGCCACGGCTGTGAGCGGTGAGCGTCGATTTCATCTCGGTGGCGGCGTTGGCCGCCGCGTGCAGGCCGAAGCCGCCGCCGCCGTTGCGTCGCGTGAAACCCTGGGCGAAGATTTTGGTGAGGTTCTCGGGCTGGATGCCCACGCCGTTGTCCTGCACACTGAGGCGGACATAGCCCGGGCGCCCGGGCTCGACGCGCAGGGTGACGCGTTTGTCGTTCCGGCCGGTCTCGTCGCACGCATGGTGCGCGTTGCTGACGAGGGTGCTGAGAATCTGCGTGGTCTTGGAGCGCACGCCGAGCACCGTTGGGACCGGTGTGAACTGTCGTTCGACGAGGGCCGGCTGGTTCCTGGGTGCCTTGCCGGCGATGTCGCGCAGTGATTCTTCGATCAGGGTCGCCGGGGCGAGGGGTTCCAGCATCGGGCCGGCGGCGGCATGCGTCTGCTGCTTTGCGACAATCTCGGTGATCTGCCCGACGTGTTGCTGCAGCACGCCGATCTCAGTCAGGAGCTGTTCGCGCTCCTTGAGGGCGGTTTGGGCGAGCGTCTGCAGGAACCCGGGCACGAACTTGCCCTTCGGATCGTGCTTGAGGAAATCGGCGAGGTCGGCCTCGTGCTCGCGCATCATGGCGGTGACCTTGGAAAATTGCTCGGCCTTCGATTTCTGGACGGTGCCGGCGATCAGGGAAGCGGAGACATTTACGCTGTTGAGCGCGTTGCCGACGTTGTGGAGCACGTTCACCGCCACCTCCGCCATGCCGGCCTGGCGCGAGGCCTCCAGCAGCCGCTGATGCGCCAGCGCCACCTCGGCCTCCATTTTTTTGCGCTGGGTGATTTCACCTTCGAGCTGGGTTTTTTGGTCCAGGAGCTGGCGGCTGTTTGCTTCGAGCTGACGATTGTTGTGCCGGAGACGCCGGCTGTGGCGCACGACGCGGACGGTTTGGGTCGCGATGGCTCCGACCAGGAGAGCAATGACACCGATGAACCAAGGCTCCTGCCAGACGGGCGGCAGCACTTCAAACGCCAGCCGGGCCGGCACGGCTTCGATGTTGAGATCGCGGTCCTGCGCCCGGACCTCGATCAGACGTTGGCCCGGTGGCAACTCCAGGAAGACGTGGCTCGTGGCAGGGTCGAAACGGGACCACGGTCCGCCATCCAGCCGATACGAATACCTCAGGCTGCGCTCGGGGGAATGCCACCACGGCGAGATTCCCCGCCAGGAAACGACCGTGTTGCCCGGCTGAGAAACCCGGGGCAGCGCCAGGGTAAACTCCGTTTTGGGGGGCGCGCGCTCGGGCTGGTAGCGCACGCACCAGAAATCCTTGGTGATCGAGTCGGTCATCCGCGCGCCCGGAAGCACCCGCCGCAGCCACTCCCGCGAGAGCCGGTTGATCCAGAGGGATCCGTCGGGCGAACGCTTCAAGTTGCCGCTCTCGCTGCCCATGGTCATGGACCCTTCGCCGAATACCTGCTGTGTCCATTCGCGGCCATCGAAGTGGCTGATGCCTTTGCTGGTCGCCGCCCACACGCGTTCATTGTCCTCGCACAGCAATGCCGTCACGCCGTTGGCGGAGAGGCCGTCTTTGACGTCGAACTTGGTGAAGTTCTTCCCATCGTAGCGCAGCAGGCCTTGGCCACGCGCGGCGATCCACAGGCTGGTGCCATCGGGTGAATGGGCCACCGCGTCAAACTGCCGGGCGCCCGGGACAGGGAACGGCTGCCATTGTTGGCCGTCGTATTCCATCATGCCGTGCGCCGAAGCGGAGAATAGTCTTCCGTCGGCAAGCTGTGCAAATCCGTGCGAAGTGCGAAAATCGGGCAGCTTTTGATGGGTCCGCCAGGCGCGGTCGTCGTGCGGCGGTCCGCGGGCCGGGTCGTATTGCAACTGGCCGCCCAAACCCGCGTTGATGTAACAGGCAAACCACATCGATCCGTCGGCGGACTCGAAGACCGCGCGATAATCCAACGCGGAACCGAAGGGCGGAGAGTCGCGATCATGCAGCTTAAGACTCCACCGGTCTCCCTCGAGGCAGGCGGTGGCGGCTTTGCCTTCGTGGCTGCCCGCGGCCCAGAGCAGCCCGCGGCGCGAGGTGATCAGCGCGTTCGGGGCGCCAATCAGACCGTCTTCCGTGCCGTAGCGCAGCCACGATTTCCCGTCATGGCGCACGACGCTGTTGTCGCTGCTGATGAACCATTGGCTGCCATCGGCCGTTTCGCACTGGTAGTTGAGCCCCTCAAATCTTGTCCAGCGACGCCCGCGATAGTCTATTTTTTGGACGCCATCCCGGAGGCCGAGCACCCAGAGATAGCCGTCGCGAGACTCCATCAACACATTGCGGGAGGCGGAGAGCGGAACGTCGGTGGCGCGATAGATGCGCCACTCCCCATCGTGATACCGGAAGATCTTGGCCAGCCCCCCGGCCCAGACGGAGCCATCGGCGGTGCCGATCAGCGAAGCTACGATGTCGTCGGAACCGAACAGTTCGGAAAAGCTAAAGTAGGTGCAGCGTCCGGTCGCGGGATCGTATTGATTCATCCCGACCTGCGACAACATGTTGCCGATCCACAACCGGCCGTCGCGGGTTTCGTGGAAAGTGACGCCCCCGCCGGGCTGGAATCCCTCGGCGGACGTCAACTGGTGAAAGGCCGTGGAATCGGTGAGGGCATTTTTCTTGGGGTCGATCCGGATGACTTCGCCATAGCAAAGCCCCAGCCAGATGGTGCCGTCGCTGGTCTGGTAAACGGCGCGACCCTGCCGGTCGGGCGGCTCATCGGTGGGCCGTGTCCGGGGCAACGTGATGACGGGGAGCGCCGGATAAGCCGCCGCCACTCCCGGGGTAAACTGGCTCTCGGCGAAGATGACGGTTCCATCGACGGAAATTTTCACGACGCACTTGTCCGTCGCGGCCCAGAGGGCGCCGTCGGCGGCTTCAAACAGGGTGTGGAATTGCAGAGGATAACCGACCGGAGTCCTGAATAGCTGGGTCCACGCAGCGCCGTCGAACTTCATGACACCCAGCTCGGAGGCCGCAAGGATATGCCCCGCCTTGGAGCTCAACAGCGCCGTGACGGGGGAATCGACGGCCCCCTCCTTGGCTCCATGCGAGGCCCACTTCATCCCGTCGTAACGCATCAGGCCATGACTTACACCAAACCACACCGCACCGTCTTTTCCTTCGACGAGACACTGCGGGTTTTTTCCGTCGAGTTCGGCGATCTTCTGCCAGTGGGATGAATCCAACAGCGGATCGGTGACCTTCGGGACATAGGGTTGGGCCGCAAAAACGCTGTGCGCCACCGCCCCGAGCAGCAGGGAGAATAGCCCGCGGCGAATCGGTTTCAGGGTAGGGGATCGCTTGGTGGTCATATGCCCCTTGCTTCATCGGCACGAGGTGAGGTGTAGAGTAGGTTTCATTGTGGTGTGCGCACGGCCGGCGGCCAGTGGTTGGCCCACTTGAGATCAGCGAGACGGGGAACAAAGAGGCGTGCCGTAAGGGAGTGAGATTCTCCTGAAACAGGGGCTGCGATGGCTGACATGGAGGGTTTCGAGGCATGATGGCCACCGCCCGCCAAAGGCACCTCCACTCAAGCTGTGATCGAGGCTTCGGAGTAGCGGCGGCCCGCGCAGGCAGATGATCGGCGACGCGCCGCGCTCATGGTTGGCTCGTAGCTACATTTTGATGGCTAGCCCGCCGGTTCAGTTTCATGGTCCACTGCTCGCGCAGGGCGCGATGGAGACGGTCGTGAAACTCCACCGGCAATTCGTAAGGTTCGATGGCCCGGCAGCGGACGAAGGTCTGCCAGATCACCCCGCAGGCCGCTTGGCGGGAGTCGCAGCCGACCCAGTGCGCCTCCATCGCCGCGGAGGTCCCGTGGGCCATCGTCCCGGCCCAGTATTCGTCCAGGAGAAGCAACCGTTCTTCGCATTTCATAAGACTGCGCTCACGGGATGAATTGAGCCGCCGAAGAGGCAAAGGTTACAGTCATCCACGATCCTGTTTTAGGTGCAGGCCCACTCGCGGCTCCCCAGTGCCGCCCGCCTGCAGGATCGCTGCTGCGTATGGCGCTCACAGATTAGTGCCCGCGAGGAAGGCGTCGCCCGACCGCAGTTTCAGGATGTTCTCCGTCGTCACGCGGGCGATTTCACTGAGCGCCTCGTGCGTCAGAAAGGCCTGGTGGGCCGTGATGAGGACGTTCGGGAAGGTGAGCAGCCGCGAGAGTTCGTCGTCTTGCAGGACCTCGCCGGAATGATCCTCGAAGAAGATGCCTTCCTCTTCCTCGTAAACATCGAGCGCCACGCCGCCGAGGTGGCCCGACTTCAGGGCTTTAATCAGAGCCGCGCTCTCGACGAGTTTGCCGCGGCTGGTGTTTACCAGATACGCGCCAGGCTTCATGCGGGCGAGGGAGGCCTCGTTGAGGAGGTAATGCGTCTGCGGCGTGAGCGGCAGATGCAGGCTGACGATGTCGCTCTCGACCAGCAGCGTATCGAGGCTGGTGTAGGCGATGCCATGGGCCGCCGCCCACTCGACGGACGGCGCGGGCTCATGGGCGAGGACCCGGCAGCCGAAGCCCCGGAAGATCTGCGCCGTGATACGCCCGATTTTTCCCGTGCCCACGAGGCCGACGGTTTTGCCATGCAGATCAAAGCCGACCAGCCCGCCGAGGGAGAAGTTTTGTTCACGCACGCGGTTGTAGGCGCGGTGAATTTTCCGATTCAACGCCAGCAGCAGCGCCACCGTGTGCTCCGCGACGGCGTGGGGCGAGTAGGCGGGCACCCGCACGATCGCCAAACCCAGCTCGAGCGCGGCGGCCCGGTCCACGTTATTGAAGCCGGCGCAGCGCAGCGCCACCAGCTTCACGCCGAGCGCGGCGAGCGCCGTCAGGCAGGAACGATCCAGGCGATCGTTGACGAACACGCAGACCGCCTGCGCGCCTTCGGCGGAGCGGGCTGTGTCGGCGGTCAGCCGAAAATCGTGATGGCGCAGGACAAGATCGGCGCCCTGCGTGGCGCGGCCGAAATAGTCGCGGTCGTAGGACTTGGTGTCGTAGAAGGCGATGGTGAGGGTGGGCATGACGGATGGGAGGTGGTGAGACAGTGGGTGGAGGTGATCGAATTAAATGAAAGCCGGAGTTGGCGCGGGAAATCCAAGGCCGGGCCTGCTACCAGAGCACATAGGCCATGATCGCGGCCACCACGCCATAGAGCAGCATGGGGCCCACCGTCTGCCGGATGATTTTCCCCTCCTCGTTGACCAAGCCGAGCACCGAGCAAACGGCGACGATGTTGTGGATGGCGACCATGTTGCCCATCGCTCCGCCGACCGATTGCAGGGCGAGGAGGGTGGTCCGATCCAGTCCCATCCGCGTGGCGATGGAATCTTGAATCGGGCCGAACGTGAGATTGGAAATCGTGCACGAGCCCGCGAAGAACGCGCCGAGGGCGCCGAGGTAGGCGGCCAGGTAGGGCCACCCGCCGCCGGTGACAGAGGCCAGGGAGTGGCCGATGAGCATCACGGCCGATTGCTCGCCGCCGACCATCAGCAGCCGCACGAAAACCAGCGCGCCGAGCAGGGCGAGGATGGGATGGCGCATCCGGGCGGCCGACTCGCGCCACACCTTCCCGGCCGTGCCCGCTGGCGCGGCCAGCAGCCACCAAGCCATGACCGAAATCGCGATGAAAGGGATCAGCGAAGGCACGTAGAGGAGTTGGTGCGTCCAATCCGTTTCCGTGCCGAAGATACCGTGCAGGCTCAGCACCAAGGCCGGGCTGATGGAAAATCCGCCCAGGCTGCCGAGAGGGAAATCCCACGCGGGAGCCGCGGCCGTGAGGAGACCACGCAAGCCGAACTGGGGAATCCGGGTGGCGAGCAGCACGATCACGGCGGCCCACAACGGGAAGAGCGCCTTAATCACCTCGCCTGCGGACGGAGCCGCCCCGGCCGCTTCCGCCGCCGGCTCGTCCTCATGGGCCAGACCGACGCGACGACGGGCGAGCGCCACCGTAATGATCAGCCCGATTAATCCGCCGGCTACGGCGGGGAATTCATCATCGACCCGTGCGATCAAAAACATCGGGACCACACTCGCGGCCAGCGCGAGGGCGATGAAAGCGAGGTTGCGCCGGATTTCCGGCCAGCTCACCAGAAGGCGGAAGGCCAGCAGCGGAACGACTATGGCGGCGGCGCTGTGGATGAGCGCCGTCTTCCACGCCACCGCATGCAACTCCTCCGCGCCCAGCCCCAACTGCCCAAATCCGAACCACGTCGGCGAGCCCACGGCGCCGAACGACACCGGCACGCTGTTGAGTATGAGACAGGCCATCGCGACGCGCACCGCCGGAAACCCGAGCCCGACCAGCAACGGGGCGGCGAGCGCGGCCGGCGTGCCGAAGCCGCTGGCTCCCTCGATGAGAAATTGAAACGACCAGCCGATGATGACGACCTGCGCGACGCGGTTGCGGGTGAGATGATTCAGCCAGAGCCGAATGGTCGCCATCGCGCCGCTGTGCTCCATCGTGCGGAAGAAGACAATCGCGCCCCACACGATCATGATGGGCGTGAGCGCCACCAGCAGCCCGGCCACCACGGAGGCGTTGACGAGATTGGCGTCGGTGCCGAACCACGCGAGCCGGATGCCGTAGGCCACGAGCGCCGCGAGGGGCAGCGCTTTGGCGGAGGGCACCGGCGTCTGCCGCGTCATCCAGTAGATGAGGAGCAGAATCGGTGCGGCCGCGCAGATGAGATCACCCAAAGGCATCGTTCAGGCCCGGGCCTGCCGGACGGTTAGCTGAATATTAATCAGGCCCGCAAGCGCGGCCGACCTGCCACCGATCAGGCGGCGGACCAATCCCGCCAGCATGGCGATCAGGCCCGCCCGGCTGCCGCAGGCGCGCGTGCCTGATCGCCCTCTCTGGCCCACCGGCGCGCAACGTTGCGCGACAGCCCACGAGGAGGGCATAGCCCAATCCGAGGCGTGGATCGAAGCTGGGAGGCGGGCCGCGCATGGGGGATTCACGACTTGCGCGGTTTGCCGAAGTTCGCCTCGGGCGGGTCGCTGCGCCGGGCGGCGAGCTCGGCGACCATCGCGTCCAGCTCGGCCAGGCCGAAGCTGATTTTTTTGAAGAACGAAGCGTTGTGCCGCACCAGCACGAAGCGCGGATGATGTGACCATAGTTGGCGGAGCTTCGCGTCGAGGGCGACCGCTTGCTGCAGCGTCTCGGTGCGCACCGGGTTGCCGCCCTCGATGCCCATGCCGCCGACCGCCGCGCTTTCAAAAAAGATCACGCCGTCGTAGCGCGCGAGTTCCTGCTCCAGCGTCGTGCCCAGCGCGGTGAAGAACTGCTCCTCGGCGCCGGGCCAGTAGGCCGCGCCATCCACCGTGCCGCGGTCGCAGAGCAGGATGCGCCCGGGGTAGCGCGCGGATTGCACGTCCTCCAGATTGCTCTGCACATGAAAGATGGCGTGCTGCGACGCCCTGATGGCCGAAGCCTCGGTGCTCCTGGGAAATCCCCCGGAAAAGACCAGCGTGGCGGCCTCGGGCACGATGACCACGCGCTCGCCAATCTCCCGGCGGAAGAGGTCCGCCGCCGTGGTTTTTCCGCCGCCCGGGCCGCCCGTGAGCACGATGCGGCAGCGTTCGTTTCCCTGCCTGGTCAACCGCCGTTTGAGGCGGGCGCGGTTCGATCCGTCCAGCAGCGGGCGGGCGGATTGGGGTTTCTTCGGGACGAGGGGCATGAGCGGAGGGGCGAGTGGCCGGAACCGTTGCGTGCGAGTTTCGCGGGAGTCCGATGAGAGAGGGCGAGATTACTGGCGGCGACGCGGCTTGGTCTTGACGGCCGCATGCGCCGCCGCGCGCGCGACCAGGACCGGGCAAGGGGCGTGGCGGACGACGCGTTCGGCGGTGCTGCCCAGGATGAGCCGGTCCAGGCCCGTCTGCCCATGCGTCGCGATCACGATCAAGTCCGCGCGTTGCCGCAGCGCCATCCTGACAATCTCGCGGTCGGCGCGCTCGCCGCCAAACGGCCAGCCGCGACCAATCTTGAACTCGACCGCGCGGCCGGGCGGAACGCAGTCGGCGATCTGTTTTTCCGCCGCGAGGCGGAGAAACGATTCCATCCGGGGGAAATCCTTCGCCCCGTGCTCATAGCCCATCGAGCCGACCTCGGCGATGTGCAGCAACGTGATCGTCGCGGCGAAAGGCGCCGCGAGCGCGGCCGCATACTGGAGGGCGACGTTCGATGCGGGGGAGAAATCGGTCGGCACGAGGATGCTTTTCAACCTGATGGCTCCGGGAGCCGGCGCGGCCGTGCGCACTCTCGGTTGGGCGACTTTGGGACGTTTCATGGGAGTTGAAGCGGTTGAGTTTGCGCGCCCATCACGGCTGAGGCGGGCGCACGACGAGCACGGGGCAAGGGCTCCGGGCAATCACCGCCTGCGCGACGGAGCCGAGCACGGCCGCCACCAGACCGGTGCGGCCATGCGTGCCGATGCACACGAGGTCCGCGCCAAATCGTTCCGCCGTTTCAGCGATCGCGGTGGCCGCGTCGGCCTGCTCGATCACGCGCACTTCGGTCGTCACGCCGCGCGTCCGGGCGGCGGCGGGGATGAGTGCGCGCAACCGTGCTTCGAGTTCCTCCTTGTGCCCCAGCTCGCCCGGCTTGACTGCATGGAGCAGGCACACGGCGCCCTCGCGCGGCAGCGCCGCGTAGGCGCACGGAATCGCGTGTCCGGCGCGCTCGGAGAAATCCGTCGCCACGAGCACGCGGCTGAACGTCGGGATGTCCGCCGCCGCGCCGCGGGGCGCGACGGGCACCGACACGCAGGCGACACTCATCGGCGCGTCGCGCAGGATGCGCCGTGAAATCGAGGTCTGCCACAGCCGCGGCAGATCCTGCCATTGATGGGTGCCGAGCACGAACAGATCGGCCTCGGCTTCGGTCGCGAGCCGGATCAGATGGGAATCCACCCGCCCCGAACTTGGCTCCATGCGGAGCGCCGGCACCAGGCCGAGCAAACGGCCGGCCTTTTCCCGCAGGTCGCGCTCCAAGTCAGCCCGCGCCGCGGGCGTGAGCGCGGTCAGGCCCAAGCCATCGAACATCGCGAGTTCGGCCCGTTCCTCCGGCAAGCGATGGACGTGGCCGAGCGTGATTTCGCACGGCCCGATCCGCCGCCATTCCGCCAGCCAGCGCAAGGCCGCGTCCGAGGTCGCCGTGAAATCCATCGCCACGAAAATTTTGAGCGGTCGCGCCCCGCGCGCCCATGCGAGCAGCGGCTCGGTTGAGCGCACGACGAGGGTCGGCACACTCGAGGTTTCGGCGATGAGCTCCGCCGTGCTGCCCAGCACCCAGCGCCCGCCCCAGACCGAACCCGTGCCGGAAGCTCCCACCACCACGAGGCGCGCGGACGACCGGGCGGCGAACTGCACGATCCCCTCGTCCGGCTCGCCGTGCAGTAATTTCACTTCGAACTTCAGGCCGAGGCTGCGCAGCCGCTCCGCCTGCTCCGCCAGGCGCGGGCGATCATCGTCCATCAGGCGGGGGCGCAGGTTTTGCGGAAACTGTCCGAGTTCATCCGCGCTGCGCGCGAGCACGAACGGCGCTTCGAGACGGCGCGCG
This sequence comes from Opitutaceae bacterium, assembly GCA_030693515.1. Lineage (GTDB taxonomy): Bacteria > Verrucomicrobiota > Verrucomicrobiia > Opitutales > Opitutaceae > ER46. The sequence continues at coordinate 51,074 of JAUYAK010000056.1, read as the reverse complement.
AGGGCATCGGCCACCGTGGCGGCTTGCGCGGCGCTCTCGGAAAAATCCGTGCCGCAGACAATGGGTCCGTTCTCGCTGCTCTTCATGGTGGGGACTGGTGGTTGCGGTGCGTGAAGCGTGCATGGTCCAGAGCCTGCGGCGGGATTAAGGTTACAAACTATCGCGCCGGCGCGGCCGGCCGCGGCGCGAGGCGGCGCACGGTGACGCGAGGCCCACGCGGCCAAATGCCGTTCGCTCCGGTCCTCCGGGCATCCGCCCCTGCGGTGGCGCCGATGGGGCGAGCCGCCGCGGAGCCGGATCTAGTGCAGCAACCAGAAAAAAACCACCGCGATGCCCGTGGGCGGCAGGGCGCCGAGGAAGAGTCCGAGGGGGCTGATGCCTTCGCCGCCGAACACTTTGGCGCCCTGCAGGATTCCGATGCCGGCGGGATTGGGCGCGTTGGCGATCACGGTCAGGCCGCCGCCGGTCACGGCGCCCGCCACGAGCGCATATTTCTGCTCGTCGGTGATGCCTTCGACCAGCGAGCCGAGATAGGTGAGCGCGGCGTTGTCGGTGAGGGCGGTGAGTCCCGTCGCGCCGTAGAACAGGGCGTTCCCATCCAGGCGCTCGATGAGCGGCTTGAGCCAGTAGGCCTGCAGCGACCCGAGCGTGACCAGGCCCGCGAGAAAAAATCCCACCAGCAAGCCTTCGCGAAGCTTGAGAGAATCCTGGTGCGCCGGCGTGGCGGTCACCAGGCCGAGGAACAGCATGAAGACCCCGAAGAACACATCCGGCGTGTGGGCGAAGACGACGATGAGCGCGAGGAACATCAGGTGCGCGACCGTCAGCCAAACCGGAGTCTGGCTTGGGGCGGACTGCGCCACTTTCAATCCGTTGAGCTCCTTCCAATGTATCCCCGCGACCAGTGCGGTCGAAATCGCGCAGGTGGCGGTCGCTCGCCAGCCGAAATGCTCGAGCATGAAGCCCAGATCCCAATTCCATGTGGCCGCGACCATCAGCACTGGCGGCGCGGCGAAATGCGTCAGCGTGCCGCCGACCGAGACGTTGACAAACAGGAGTCCGAGCGTGGCGTAGGCGAACCGCTGGCTCATGCCTTGGTCGAAGTAGCGGCGCTTGAGCAGCAGCGCTAGCAAGGTCATCGCCGCCGGTTCCGTGATAAACGATCCGATCAGCGGACCGAGGAACAGGGCCGCGATATAAAAGGCCACGCCTTCGCGGGCCGGAATGAGGCGGGCGGCGCTTGCGATAAACGCCTCGGCGAGATTCAGGACCGGACGCGTGGCCGCAACGACCATGATGACGAGGACGAATTTCGGCTCGTTGAAGTTGAGGCCCTCGATGTGGCTAACGGCCGCCTGCAGGGAGCCGCTCCAGACGGCAATCCCGAGAAAAAGCGCCGCGGCCCACAGGCCAAACACGACCTCGGTCTCCGCCAGAAAGTGCAGCAGGTTCTCGCTCACGGAGCCCGGCGGGCGCCGGTGCGCCCAATGGGCGAAGCGCTTGACCGCGAAGGTGTGCAACACGGCCAGCCCGAAGAGGACCGTGGCGAGTAGTTCGATGGCTTTCATGGTTCAGCGGACGGGGCCGTTTAGACCGGGGTCGGACGTCACTCCGGGATGACAGCTTCGCCCCGGCTGCGGCCGAAGCGAATCCATTTCTCAAATTCTACGGCGGCGAACGCCGCCGCGGCGACGCCGACGATGCGGAGCCAGGACTCGCCGCTGATCGGCGCGGTGTGAAACAGCCGGTTCATCACAGGGGCGTAAGTGAACAAAAGCTGGGCGCCCACCATCGCGAGCGCGCCGGCAATGGCCCACCAGTTCGTGAACCAGCCGATGGCCGGCACGGAATGATGGAGGGAACGACAACTGAAGAGGTAGGCGATTTCGACGAACACGATGACGTTGACGACCGCGGTGCGCGCCATCGCCTCGGTCGCGCCCTCGGCCTGCAGTTCGTGCAAGAACAGCCAGAACGCTCCCCCCAGGAGGATGAGCGAGACGAGCCCGGTGCGCATCAGCAGCGCGAAAGTGAGGAGCGGCCGCTTGGGATTGCGCGGGGGGCGGCCCATGAGGTCGCGTTCCTTCGGCTCAAAGACGAGCGTCAGGCCGAGGAGGAGCGCCGTCATCATGTTGATCCACAGGAGCTGCACCGGCAGGGCGGGCAGCACCGTGCCGAAGAGGATGGCCGTCAGCAGCACCATCGCCTCGCCCGCATTCGTCGGCAGCGTCCAGACGATGAACTTGGTTAGGTTGTCGAACACGCCGCGCCCTTCCTCCACGGCGGCCTCGATGCTGGCGAAGTTATCGTCGGTCAGAATCATGTCCGCCGCGCCCTTCGCCACATCCGTGCCAGTGATGCCCATCGCCACGCCGATGTCCGCCTGCTTGAGGGCGGGGGCGTCGTTGACCCCGTCGCCCGTCATGGCGACCACGTGGCCGCGCGACTGGAGCGCCTTCACGAGCCGCAGCTTTTGCTCGGGCGCGACCCGGGCGAAGACCGCGGTGCGCTCGGCGACATCGGGCAGATCGGCATCGGAGACGGCCTCCAGCTCGCGGCCCGAGAGGGCGACGAGCTGACCGTGATCCTCGCGGCCCCTGAGCCCGATCTGCCCGGCGATGGCGCGGGCGGTGACGAGATGATCGCCGGTGATCATCTTCACGGCGATGCCGGCGCGCTGGCACTGCCGCACGGCGGCGATGGCCGCGGGGCGCGGCGGATCGATCATCCCTTGCAACCCGAGGAAGGTGAGGCCGCCGGCCACATGCGCGTGCTCCAGGGTGGCGTGCTGCGCCGCGGCGGGCCGCCGCGTCAGGGCCAGCACCCGCAGGCCGCGCGCAGCCATCTTTTCCGCGACGCGATGCAAGCCCTCTTGGTCGAGGGGCACCGGTGCATTGCCCGCGCCGAGCGTGTCGGTGCAGCGTTCAATCAGGCGTTCGAGCGCGCCGACTTTGTAGATGACGCGCTCGCCCGGCCCCTCGTGCAGCGTGGCGCGGAACATGTGCTCGGACTCGAACGGGATCACATCCAGGCGCGGCGCCGCACGGTGGGTCTCGGCCTGGAGCAGGCCGGCTTTCTCGGCGGCGACGAGCAGCGCGGCCTCGGTGGGGTCGCCCTGCACCTTGAGCCGGCCTTCCTCGCGCACCAGTTGCGAATCGTTGCAGAGCACGCCGGCGCGCAGGCACTCGGCGAGCGCGGGATGCTCCAGGACATTGATTACCGTCCCGTCGAGCTGCAGATCGCCCTTGGGTTCGTAGCCCGCGCCCGTGACGGTGTAGAGTTTTCCGCCCGCGTAGATTTCCTGCACGGTCATCTGGTTCTCGGTGAGGGTGCCGGTCTTGTCCGAGCAAATCACGGTGGTGCTGCCGAGCGTCTCGACTGCCGGCAGCTTGCGGATGATCGCCTGGCGTTTCGCCATGCGGGACACGCCGACCGCGAGGACGATGGTCACGGCGGCGGGCAGGCCCTCGGGAATCGCCCCCACGGCCAGGGCCACCGCCGCCATGAACATGTCCGCCGGGGCCGCGCCGCGCGCCACGCCCACCGCAAAGGTGATCGCCGCCAGCGCGAGAATGACCCAGAGCGCCAGCTTGCTGAACTCCGCGATTTTCTTGGTGAGCGGCGTGGACAACTCGATCGCGCCGGCAATCAGCCGGCCGATGCGCCCGGTTTCCGTCAAATCCCCGATGCCCCAGACGACGCCCTCGGCCAGGCCGCTCGTGACGAGCGTGCCGGCGTAGGCGAGGTTTTTCCTTTCGGCCAGAATCGTGTCGAGCGCGAGCGGGTCGGCGTGCTTGGCCACGGGGAGCGATTCACCGGTGAGGGCGGATTCATCCACGTGCAGATTGCGGACGTGGTAGAGCCGGAGGTCGGCGGGCACGCGGTCGCCGGATTGCAGCAGCACGACATCGCCGGGCACGAGCTGCTCGGAATGGATGCGCTGTTTGCGGCCGTCGCGGCGCACGGTCGTTTCCGTGGCGACCATTTGGGCGAGCGCCTCGATGGCTTTTTCCGCCTTGGCCTCCTGGAGGAAGCCGACGATGGCATTGATGAGCACGACGCCGAAGATGACGGTGGAATCCACCCACTCGCCGAGGAAGGCCGTGACACCGACCGCCAGCAGCAGGATGTAAACGAGCGGCTGGTTGAACTGCTGGATGAACTTCACCCACGCCGGCGTGCTTCGCCGCGCCGTGACCCGGTTCGGGCCGAACTGTTTTTGCCGGCGAAGAACTTCAGCGGCGGACAGGCCGGTGGACAGATTCACGTCGAGGAATTGCAGGGCTTCTTCCGTCGGCAAATGATGCCAAGAGTTCTGGTCGCGAGGTTTCATGGAAAGAGTCGGTGGCGAAAATTCACGTGTCGGCGCGCGTCTCGCCCGCGGGTGGTTGCTCCCAGCCGCTTTCCTCCTCGATGGCGCTGGCCCGGCCGGGACTGCGCAGCAGACGGTCGGCTTTCACCAGTTGCTCCACCAGGCGCCGGGTGGCGCTCAGGTCATCGAGCAATCCATCGGTGGCTTCCAAGGAGAGGCGGCCATCGATGACCGCGTCCAGCACCGCGGCCTTGGTCTGCTGGTAGGCATGCTGAAATCGATCCAAGGCGGCCGTGCGTTCGGTGTCGCTCCCGGCCGCTGCCGGCGTGCGCTCGGCCAGCGCGACGCACCGGTCGATCGCCGCCAGCGTGTGATCCAAGGCGGCTTGCAGGCCGGCATCGGCGAGGTTGCGGGCGGCGAGCCGCAGGGCGTTGGCGTTCGGGGCGAGGCGTGCCGCTTCGTTCAAGTAGCGCCCGGTCCGCAGCGCCCTCGCCAGTTCGTCCACGACATCGAGCGGCATGCTTTCGGTGCGCAGTTTGGCCACGAAGTTGGCAATGGCAGTGCCGAGACTGAGCATCGCCGCAGACTGGGTTTGCACGTCGCGCGGCCTCGTGTCGTCGCGCGAAATCGCCCGCTTCACGATCGCGTTTACCTGCGAGCACAGGCGAAGGAGCTCGGCGCGCAGGGCCGGGAGCGCGAGTTCAGGGGTGGAGACCAGGGTGGCATCCAGGTGCTGCGGCCGCCCCAGATCTTCCTCCGCGCTATGGAACAACTGTTCGAGCAGCGTGGCCAGCCGGTTGGCGAACGGGAGGATGAGCGCCACGCCGAGCACGTTGAAAACGGTGTGGAAGAGCGCCAACAGGACCGCCGGCCGGTCCTCCGCGCCGAGCGTGTGGCCCAACCAGCCGACCAACTCCAGCAGGACGGGCAACAGCAGCAGCGCCACGACGCCGGTGATCGCATTGAAGGCGATGTGGCCCAGCGCGAGCCGCTTGGCGCTGGGCGTGGCCTTGAGCACGGCGAGCGCGGCCGTCGAGGTGGTGCCGAGGTTGGCGCCGATGACGGCTGCCGCCGCCCCTGCGAGGCCGACCATGCCTCCTGCCGCCGCGGTCAGGATGATGGCAATCGCTGCGCTCGACGATTGCGTGAGCAGGGTGGCGACGAAGCCCACCAGCAGGAAGGCCGGCCAGTTTCCGCCTCCGGCCCCGGCCAAGGACGTGCCGTAGGTCGCGGCCAGGCTTCCGAACGCCTCCTTGAGGATCCCCAGACCGAGGAAAAACAAGCCGAAGCCGGCCAGGGCCTGGCCGAGCCCCTGCGGCCGCTTGCCGGGAGCCAGCAAGCGCAGCGCCACGCCCAGGGCGAGGATCGGCAGGGCGAACGTCTCGATCTTGAAGCCGAAGCCGACCACGCTGACCAGCCAGCCCGTCATGGTCGTGCCGACGTTGGTGCCGAAGATCACACCGAGCGACTGCCTGAGCGTGAGCACGCCGGCATTGACGAAACCGATGGTGGCGATCGTCACCGCGCTTGATGATTGCACCACCCCGGTGACGAGCATGCCGGAGAATACGCCGCGCAAGGGAGTGGAGGTCCACTGCCCGAGCAACTGCTTCAACGCGCCGCCGGCGAAGGTCTTCAGGCCTTCGGTCATCATCAGCATCGCGAGAAGGAACAACGCCAGCCCGCCCGCTGCATTTAATGTGAGTGGCCAGGTCATGGTGGTGGCAGCGCAGGCGGAGGCGGCGAAACGGATCGCGCGGCTTCCCGCTGCATCAGTCTTTCAGCCGGGTCCACCGATCCGCCGAAGCTCGCCGCGGCTGGGTGGGTATAGCCGCGAGCGTGAGCGAGGGGTGGTTCGTGCATTCTCTCAGGCTCGCGGCGATCGGAATCGGAAAACGAGGCGACGACATGATGGGTGGTGGGGCCAAAGGCCCCGCGGCTTGCCCCGAGGATCTTTACTTCACCGGCGGTTGAACGACGAGCAGGGGGCGACGACTGGTGGAAATCACCTGCTGGGTGATGGAGCCCATAATCCCCGCCGACCAACCCGAATGCCCGTGCGATCCGAGGCAGATGACATCGGCTCCAAATCGTTCCGCCGCCTGCACGATGCCGATGCCGGCTTCGCGATGCTCGATGACTTCGACCTCCGTGACGATGCCGAGGGCGGCTGCTTCCACCGGGACCAGGGCGCGCAGCTTTATCCCCGCAATCTTGACGTGCTTGGCATGTCGCGTCTCGAAACTGCGATCGGCGCGGCCTTGCAGATACTGGCCCCGCGGCAATTCATGAGGATGCATCGCATGCACGAGCCGGACGGTGCCGCCGCCCCGCACCAGCGAGTAGGCGTGCGCGATCGCTTGGTTGCCCAAGTCTGAAAAATCGGTCGCCGCCAGCACGCGCCGCACCGGCGGAGCCATGCCGGCAGCGCGTTTCTCGCGGGTGGAAAGCGGGATCACCGCCACGCTCATCGGCGCGCTGTGGAGCAAGCCGCGCGACACCGAGGTGTGCCACATCCGCTCGAAGCCGCGATACTGGTGCGATCCGACCACCATGAGGTCGGCCTGCTCCTCGAGGGCCATCGCCGCCAGACGGGCGTCGGGCCGGCCCCAGTTGCCCTCGACGCGCGTGCGGCAGGGGCCTTCGCCGAGCAATTCAGTCACCCGCGCCTTCAGATCGCGTTCCAAAACCCCCTGGACTGCGGGGAGGTTGCCCTCCAGCGGCAACGGTTCCGCGCCGCCCAGGCGCGACCGCTGCTCGGGCGGCCAATCCACATATCCCACGACCACGTCGCACGGCCCGATGGCCTGCAGCTCCTTCACCCAGCGCAGCGCGCCTTCGGAGGTGGCGGTAAAGTTGAACGCGACAAACACCTTCAGCGGACGCTCGCCGCGCAACCACGCTTCGAGGGGCGCGGCCTTCCGCACCACCAGAGTGGTGCACGGGGAGCGTTCCGCCGTCCGCTCCGACACGCTCCCCAGCAGCCACCGCACGGCGGCCCGCTGGCCCAGCGACGAGACCACCACGAGCCGATGCGACCCGGCCTGCACCCGCTTGACGATCGCTTCGTCGGCGGCGCCGCTCAACACCACTTCCTCGACCGCCGCCCCTTGCCGCCTGAGCCGCTCCGCCTCGGCATGCAGATCCTTGCTTGCGGTTGGGTGCTTCGGAGCGGCGCTCACGTGGACGAGCTCCAGCGTGGTTTGCAGGCGCTGGGCCAGCCCGGCGGCGATGTTGGCCGCGGGCCTGGCGTTGGGGGAAAAATCCGTGCCGCAGAGCACGCCGGCAGATTTGGCCGCAGGATGATGGGTTTTTGCTGATTTCATTTTGGACGTGGAGCCGAACGGTGTGAACGACGGGGAAAATATACGGATGGATTTCGGGACGTCGAGTTGCGCGAGCGCAGAAGGCCCCGTCTTGGTGAGCCGCAAACCTGAGGAAAGTTACAAATGAACCTGACTTGAACTGATCCGATCAACAAGGCCCGAACCGGTTTGCGCATCCTCACGTGCGCAAATTGCCCGGAACCCTCACCGCGAGTCAGGCCTATGGCAACTTGGGCTGCACCGTTTCATGCGCCGCGATTTTCGCGATGTGCGTGGCGAAATCCTCGTCCTCTCCTTTCAGTAGTTCCGGCAGCAGTTCACGAAAATCTTTTCGCCGGCACCACTCCCGCATGTAGTCCTCCCACGAGAGCCAGAGCCGGCGGGTCTGCCGATCCATCTTGTCTTCATAAACCAGAATGTAGGCGCGCTCGAAGAGTGAGACGAGGATGTTGAAGAGCGCGTAGGTGCGCTCGCGTTGCTCTTCGTTCAATTCCGGGCCGGCCCCTTGCTTGCGCAACAGGTGCAAGTCCGCATTTTCGAGCGCCAGTTTCAAGAAGGTGGCGTATTCATCGGACAGGCGCTGGTAGATCTCCTCCTGATCGTTCTGTCGCTGGCGGCGCTGCTCCCATGCGAAAACCAGAATAGCCAACGGCAAACCGACGATGGTCACCAGGTAGCTGCCTGTCTCCAGCCATTCGATCGTGGTCATGGCGTGTCTTGCGCCGGAGCACTGCACGTCTTCCACGTTGTGGGCCAGCGTGGAGTGCCGACTGCGGACATAACAACTGGAGCGAGGTTCGCTTTCATGGACGGAGCGGATAAATTCCCAGGGAGGACGGCCTTCAAGCGGATGACACTCCCTCGATCCTGGCGAGCCTGCTTTGTGCTTTCAGGGTGTTCTCGAGGCTCAGGGCAAGCGCCCCTCGGCAGAATGCTGCATGGACAGGGCGCGGAAACATTTCTCTCATGCGGCGGTATTCCCACCGCAACGCCAACGCCCAGCACCGCGCCCCGCCCAGCGCCGCGAAAGGAAAGATTCTCGCTCTCGCTGGTCACACTTTGCCTGCTGTCCATCCTGCCCGTGGTCGCGTGCTTTGCAGTGCAGTATCGGAGCTACACCCGGGCGGCGGAGTTGCGCCTGCAAAACCGGCATGCCCAGCAGCTCGTCGAGCAACAACTGGAGTTGCAGTCCCGGCTGTCTGACGCGGCTTTGGCCATGCGGGGATTTGTGCTCACGGGGGATGGGTATTTTCTCGAGGTGATGGATGCCGCGACCGGAAACCTTGACTCACGGGTGCTCGCCGCGGGCAGCCAGATTCAACACCCGCGCGTGAAAGAGCGGTTCGCGCGTGTGGAGCGGCTCATGCGCGAACAGCTGCGCTCGATCGGCGAAGCCGTCGACTTCCGCCGGCAAGGCGATCTCGCCGCCGGCGCCCCGGAGCGCCATCTGCAAGTCCGGCGCGGACAGGAGGCGCTGCGCCAGGAATTCGGCGAGTTGCTGACCGAGGAGCACCGCCTCCTGGCCGCGCAGGAGGCGGAGGCGATCGGCCAGGACCGCCAGATGCGGCTCATCGTGCTGGGAGGCGGGATCATCGCGCTCGGATTCCTCGGCTTGGTTGCGGCGGGCTTGGTGCGGGAGAACCGGCGGCGCCATCGCGCGGAAGCGCGCCTCCACGAGGCCAACGCCACGCTAGAAACCCGCGTGGCGGAGCGCACCTCGGAATTGACCGAGCAGAAGCAGCGGCTCCACGCCGTGGTCGAGACCGCCGTCGATGGCATCCTGACCATCAACGAGCGCGGCTTGGTGGACTCGATGAACGCGGCGGCCGAGCGGATGTTTGGCTACCACGCCAGCGAGGTCATCGGCCGCAACGTCAGCCTGCTCATGCCCTCGCCCCACCGTGAGCAGCACGACGGCTACATCGCCCGCTATTGCGCGACCGGTCAGGCCAAAATCATCGGCATCGGCCGCGAGGTCACCGGCCAGCGCAAGGACGGCACGGTGTTTCCCCTCGCCCTCGCGATCAGCGAGGTCAAGGCCGGCGACCGGCGCATCTTTACCGGCCTCGTGCGCGATCTCACCGAGCGCAAGCGGCTCGAAGCCGCCGTCACCTCCACCGCCGAACAGGAACGCGGCCGCATCGCGCGCGACCTGCACGACGGCCTGGGCCATGAGCTGGGCGGGGCGCTCTTCCTCGGCAACCTGCTCCAGCGTGACCTGCAGGCCCGCGGGGCGGCGGAGGCGGACCGCGCCGCCCAAATCTACACGCTCATCGACCAAGCGCTGGCGGATGTCCGCGAAATCTCGCGCGGCCTTTACCCGGTGCCCCCTGAGCCCGATGGCCTGATGTCCGCGCTGCAACTCCTCGCCGACCGCATCACGCGGGATGGCCGCATCGAGTGCCGCTTCGACACCGACTCTGCCGTGCTGCTCGACGACCCGACCCTGGCCACGCACCTCTATCGCATCGCGCAGGAAGCCGTGAACAACGCCCTCAAGCACAGCGGCACCTCGCGCATCGACATCCATCTCGCCGCCACCGCACACATCCTGGAGATTTCGGTGCGGGACCACGGCACGGGCTGGCCGCAGCAGCCCCCGGCGAGCGGAGGGCTGGGCCTGCAAACGATGAGGCACCGCGCGCAATTGATTGGCGGCCGCTTCACGGCCGAGAATGCCCCTGAAGGCGCCGGCGTGCTCGTCACCTGCACCGTGGCGCGCGCCGCGCGCGGAACCAGCGGAACCGCTCCCGCGGCGGATCCTCGAGAAAGGAAACCGTGAGCCCGGCGCCCAGCGAAACACCCGGCCCGGCGGGGGCGAAAAAGCGGCTGCTCGTCGTGGACGATCATCCCATGACGCGATTGGGCCAGGTGGAGACACTCAACCGTGAGCCTGACCTCACGGTGTGCGCCCATGTGGGCACCGTGCGCGAAGCAATGGAAGCGATCGCCCGCCTCAGGCCCGATCTGGTGGTCACCGACCTGACCTTGCCCGACCGGGATGGACTCGAGTTGCTCAAGGACATCCAGGCGCTGCATCCGGGTCTGCCGACTCTGGTGGTCTCGATGCACGAGGAGACTTTTTACGCGCCCCGCGTGCTCCGGGCGGGCGGCCGCGGCTACCTGATGAAAAGTGAAGGGCCGGACAATATCGTCGCCGCGATCCGCACCGTCTTGAGCGGACGCATTGCGCTCAGCCCGCAGATGGCGGCGCGCCTGCTCGAGACCTTCAGCAGCCAATCGGGCAGTGCCGGCGGCGCGCCTGAAAGCAAACTCACGGACCGCGAGCTGGAGGTGCTGCGGTTCTCGGGCGAAGGCTGGGCCACGGAGGAAATCGCGCAGAAAATGCATCTCAGCTCCAAGACCGTCGACGTGCATCGCGGCAAAATTAAGGAGAAGCTCGGCTTCAAAACCACGCCGGAGTATCTGCGCTTTGCCATCCGCTGGGTGCAGGCGCAGGACCGGCCCGCCCCGGCCCCGGCTCCGCCGGAATCGCCCGCTCCGCCGGCTTGAGGCGGAGGGGGCGCGGACGGCGGTCCTGCGCCCCTAGGCATTTTGCCTATCCCATCCCGCGGCTTCGCCGAGCGCGCCCTCCCTGGGCGCTTAGGCGCATGCCACCGCCTGCCCAATGGCGCGGTGCGCCGCGCCTTGGTATTCTGGTTGCCATGACCGCGACTCATTCATCTCCGCGCCGGCTGAGCGAGCGGCGCGGCGCGTCCGGCCCGCGCATCCGCGGCGCAGCCGCCCACCGCCGATGAAAAAGCGCATCATCGTCGTGGAAGACCATGACGTCCTCCGCCAAGGCATCATCGAAACCATCGATCGCGAAATCGATCTGGTCGTCTGCGGCCAGGCCGACGACGTGGCCACCGCCCTCGCCATCGCCGGCACCGCCGGGGCCGACTTGGTCCTAATCGACCTCCAGCTCAAGGCTTCCAGCGGAATTGATCTCATCCGGCAGTTGCGCCGGCGACATCCCGCCCTGCCCACGGTCGCCATGACCATGTTCGATCAAGAGCGCTGCGAAAAACTCGCGCGCGCGGCCGGAGCCAACGGGTTTGCGAGCAAGCAGGCGGGACCGGACATGCTCTTGGAGTCGATTCGCGCGGCGCTTACCGGCCATCGGCCCCAACCTCCACACCTCCCATGACCAACGCCACGATAACAACACCCGCTTCGGACCTGGATGATGCACCCCTGCGGTCTCAAGCCGTCGGCGTCGCTGGCACCCGGCCGACGACCCCGGCCGGTGTATTGGCGGAGCGCGCGCCTGATGACGAACTGGTCCGGCGCGCGCAGGCAGGCGAGTTGGCGGCCTTTGAGTCGCTCGTCACACGCCACGAGCGGCGGCTCTATACTCTCGCGCGCCGCATCACGCGCCACGAGCACGATGCCCAGGATGTCACGCAGCAGGCGTTTCTGAGCGCGCTGGAGCACTTGGCAGGCTTCCGCGGACAGGCGGGTTTTTCCACCTGGCTGCTGCGCATCGGCACCCACGCCGCGCTCAAGGTGCTGCGCAAGCGCCAAGGCCTGCCCACCGTGGCTCTCGGTGATAATACCGAGCCGCCGGCCGGTCGCGAGACCGGGTCGCATCCCGCCGATCTGGCGGACTGGCGCGAATCGCCCGGGCACCTTGCGGACAAGCATGAGACGCGGCGACTGGTTGAGGCGGCGTTGAACCGGCTCGACGAAAAGCACCGGCTGGTGTTCGTGCTCCGCGACATGGAGGGAATGTCCGTGCGGGAAACCGCCGTTTCGCTCGGCCTGTCGGAAGCCAATGTGAAAGTGCGGCTGCTGCGGGCTCGCCTGCAACTGCGCGATCATCTGCGCCCGTTCTTCGGCGTCCCAGCATGCGTGGGCAGGCGCCTGGCGGTTCGCCCGCCGGCCGGCTGCAAAGCATCGCCCCAGCCCCGAAGCTGAACCCCGGAGGCAGGCGTCGACGGTCGCAGGTGTGCAGGGGAGCGGGTGCCGGGAGTGCCGCCGGCCTCAGCTCGAAATCACTTATGGAGTAACGCCGGTCTCCATGCATGATTCCGTGCACTCCTTCTCCTGTGCCGTGAATTTCTCCCTTGAGCGCCTCGCGTTTGCCCTAGCCGTGACAGGAAGTTTTTGCCGTCGAGCGTCCGGAGAGGTGGAAGACGTCTCCCCGAGGGAGGTGTGGACTCCGGCATGGCGAACGCGGGCGTGTGCCCCATGGTCGATTGGTTACGTCAACTGGCACACCAGCGGTCGGGCGCTGAGCCGACGAGCAGGAAAATGGCGGAGCGGGTGGGATTAGAACCGTCGAGTGCGTGACAACTGAAAGGCTTCGTTGAACGAGTCCGGCGTTATCGCGACCTCACGGCCGGCAAATGTCTGGATCAACTGGCCGCCGGACTTTTCTTTGCCCCGGGTTTCACCACGATTCCGGAACCCAAGTGGCGGTGACCGCCCGCCAGCAAATCCTGCGCGAATTTGTAGTGGGCCAGATCATGATTGTTCCGCAGTCCGCGAAAGGCGGCGTCGATGCGCAGGCGCGTATCGCCAAAAATACACGACACGATTTGCTCCAGTTCACCCGGGCCATATTTCGCGTCGCCTTGCTTGAGGAGGGCATCCGCGCGAAGCGCGCTGGCGGAGAGCGCAAACAATTCCGTCCCGATGTCCACGATGCGGCCGAGGAGAATCTGTCTCCGCTCCAATTTCGGACCGTGGGCGGCCATCGCGTGGAAGAGGGTGCGTGCGAGACGTCGGCTGGTCCGCGCGACGTAATCCAGAGCCGGCCGAAACGCCGCGGCCACGCCGGCCGGTGCACCGCCCCGCGGCAGCAGCAGGCCCGGATACCAGCGGAGATAGAAGCCCGCGGCCCGCAAACCCGCCTTGGCCCGCTGTCCGAGGGGCAGGCGCGAATCGAGCACCGCGCCGGCGACTTTCAGATGCGGATCCAGCGCTTCGCGGGCGAGAAACAGCCGCATGATCTCCGATGATCCCTCGAAGATGAGATTGATCCGGCAGTCCCGCATCATGCGCTCGATCGGCATCGGCGCCTCGCCGCGGTTGGCGAGGGAGGGCGCCGTCTCGTAGCCGCGGCCCCCGCGAATTTGCAGGGTCTCGTCCACGGCCCGCCAGGCCGCCTCCGTCCCCCAGAGCTTGCACATCGCCGCTTCGATCCGGATGTCGGCGGTCGCATCGCGATCCACGATCGCCGCGGTGAGCATCACCATCGACTCGCAGGCGAATGTTTCGCTTGCGAGCCGCGACAGTTTTTCCGCGATGGCCGCGTGTTTGCCGATCGGCGCGCCCCATTGCACGCGCTCGTTGGACCACTCCGTGGCGTAGGCGAGGCACCGCTTCATCAAACCGGTGCAGGCGCCGGGAATCGTGAGCCGGCCCGTGTTGAGCGTAGTGAGCGCGACCTTCAGCCCGCGGCCCTCGCCGCCGAGGATCGCCGTGCGGGGGAGCTTGACGTTCGTGAGCCGGATGACGCCGTTGTAGAGTGCGCGCAGACCCATGAAATGGCAGCGCGTGACGACCTCGACGCCCGGCGTGTTCATTTCCACAATGAAGGCCGTGATCCGGCGCCGCGGGCTCCCGTCAACCCTCTCATCGGGCGTGCGCGCCATGACGACGATCACGCCGGCCTTCGTGCCGTTGGTGCACCAGAGCTTTTCGCCGTTCAGAATAAAATGCGCGCCATCCGGCGTCGGCTCCGCGCGCGTCTCCATTTGCGCGGGATCGGAGCCGACGCCGACCTCCGTCAGGGCAAAGGCGGAGATTTCGCCCTTGGCCACCCGCGGCAGATACGTCCGCTTTTGCTCCGCATTGCCGAAAAGTTTTACCGGCTCCGGCACCCCGATCGATTGGTGGGCGGAAATCAGCGCCGTGAGGTTCGCGTCCACGCTGCCGAGGAGCTGGGCGGCGCGGCAGTAGTTGATCTGCGACAGCCCAAGCCCGCCGTGGTCGCGGGGGATTTTGATGCCGAACGCCCCGATCGCAGCGAGGCGCGCGATGAGCGCGTCAGGAATCTCCCCCTCGGCATCAATCCGGTCAGAGTCGACTTCGTGGGCGAGGATGGACTCGAGCTCGTCCAGGAACGGCTGGCCCGCGGCCGCGTCTTCCGCGGACTGGAGCGGGAAAGGATGCACCGATTTTCCGTCGAGCCGGCCCATGAACAAGTCGCCGCCGAAACTCCGGCGCGTCTTGGCGCGTGCGGCCTCGGTGAGTTCGAGGGTCTCCCGCTGCCCCGCGTTCATCTTCGAGGTGTCAATCACACTTCTGGGTTCGGTGTTCTCTTCGGGCTTCATGGGGGTGCGGGATAAAACGTGCGGCCTTGGGCCGCCATGTGGCGAAGGTGCTCGCAGGGGCCGAAGTGCGGGGCGACATCCCGGGCGAGTGACTCGAGCCGTCGCACAACTTCGGGGACGCCTACGGCGTCGGCATGGCGGAGGGGGCCACCGCGGAACGGCGCCCAACCCGTGCCGAGCACCATGGCGAAATCGACGTCCTCCGGGGCCTCGATCACCTTCTGATCGAGACAGCGCGCCGCCTCGTTGATCATCGGCAAAATGACCCGGTCCGTCATGGCAGCGCCGTCCATCGCAGACGCACGGCCCGACTGGAATTCGGCGGCGGCCGGATTTGTTTTTGCCCGCCGGCCGGGGCCGTGGAGATAAAATCCACAGCCGCTCTTCCGCCCGAGCCACCCTTTTGCCGTCATTTTCTCCAGCGTGCCGTCTGGTTGCACAAAATTCGGCAGCCGGGCGGCGAGATCCTTTTGGACGTGGAGCGCCACATCGAGCCCCACTTCATCGGCCAGCCGCAGCGGTCCCATCGGCATGCCGAAAGCGAGCAGATGACGATCAATCGTTTCGGCTGCGTGACCTTCGTTGAAAAGACGAACCGCCTCGCCCATCGCGGGCATTAGCACGCGGTTCACCAGAAACCCCGGCTGATCTCGCGCGATGACGGGGAGCTTGCCGATCGCCTTGGCGAACTCGAGCGCCGCGGCGAGCGCGGCCGGCGACGTGCGCGCCCCGCGGACCACTTCAATCAGTTTCATCCGGTGGACCGGGTTGAAAAAATGGAGGCCGACGACGCGCTCGGGGTTGGCGAGTTCTCCAGCCAGCGCATCGATGGAGAGCGCGGAGGTGTTGGTGGCCAGCACCGTTTCAGGGCGGGTCCGCGACTCGAGATCGCGGAAGATTTTCTGCTTCAGGTCGAGCCGCTCGACGGCGGCTTCAATCACCAGATCGCAGTCGGTGAGCGGCGCGTCGGGGAGAATGGGCGTCACACGATCGAGTGTGGCGGCGGCCTCGGCGGGCGTGAACAGGCGCCGGCGCGCGCCGCCGCGCACCAGCGTCTCGATCCGATGCAGGCCGCCGGCCAACGCCTTGGCGTCGATATCCTGCAGGAGGACGGACAGCCCGCGGGCGGCGAGCCATTGGGCGATGCCGGAGCCCATCACGCCGGCGCCAATCACCGCGACGCGCCGCACCGGCGCGGAGGTCAAACCCGCCAGCTCGGGCCGGGAGATTTTTTTGGCACGCTCCTGCAGCATGAACAGGCCGAGAAGATTCCGGCAGGCGGGCGTGCGGGAGAGTTCGAGCAGAGCGGTGCGCTCCAGCGCGAGTCCGGTTTCCACCGGCCGGCCCAGCGCCTGAACGCACACGTCGATGGCGCGCAACGGAGCGGGATAGTGACCGCGAGTGCGGGCGAGCACCATCGTTCGGGATTTCCGCGCAATCAATGCGGGCAGCGGCCGGAGATGCGCCAGGCGGCGTGCCGCGGCCGGTCGGCGGCCGCGGGCCAGCAAGGTGCGCGCGGCGGCGAGAAGATATTCCGGCGGCGCTACATCATCGACGAGGCCGAGCTTCAACGCCTGGAGGCCGACGACGGGTTTTCCGCCGAGGATCAGTTTGAGCGCCGCCGGCAGGCCGATGAGCGCCGGCAGCCGGGTGCAGCCGCCCCAGGCGGGCAAGATGCCGAGCTGGGTCTCCGCCAGACCGATGCGCGTGGCTTTCGCATTGCTCGCCACCCGCCAGTCGCAGGCGAGGGCGAGTTCGCAGCCGCCGCCGAGGCACGCGCCATGAATCGCAGCCACGGTCGGGACGGGCAGGGCGGCCAGCCGCGCAAAAACATTTTGCCCCAGCGCGACGAGCGCGGTGAGCACGCTTTCCGCCGGAGCCGGGGAGAACGCGTGGAGATCGGCCCCGGCGATGAAAATGGCGGGCTTCGCGCTGGCCAGCACCACGCCCTTGAGCCCGCTGGCGGCAGTCAGGAATGCGAGGTGGGTGTCCAGCTCCTCAAGCGTGGCGCGGTCAAAGACGTTGGCCGATGAACCGGCGCGATCAAACGTGAGCGTGGCGATGCCGGAGGCATCCAGCTCGCGGCGAATCTGCGATGCGGCCGTCATGGGCAGGACTCCAGCCAGACGGCGGCGCCCTGTCCGCCGCCCACGCACAATGTCACCAGCGCGCGGCGGGCCTGGCGCACGCGCAGTTCGTGCAGCGCGGTGAGGATGAGGCGGGCGCCCGTCGCGCCCACCGGATGGCCGAGGGCAATCGCGCCGCCGTTGATGTTCGTGATTTCGTCCGGGAACTCGCCCAAGGCGCGGTCGCGACCGAGTTGATCGCGGGCGAACGCGGCGGAGCCGGCGGCGGCGCGGCACGCGAGCACCTGCGCGGCAAACGCCTCGTTGATTTCGATCACCTCGGCGTCGCCGAGCTTGAGGCCCGAGCTCGCCTCTGCGCGGGCGATGGCAAACACCGGACCCAGGCCCATGCGTGAAGGCGCGCATCCGGCCGCGGCATGCGCGACGATCCGGCCGAGGGGCTTCAGCCCGGAGCGTGCCAGGGCGGTCTCGCTCATGATGAGCAGCGCGGCGGCCCCGTCGGTGATCTGGGAGGAGTTTCCGGCCGTCACGGTGCCGTGGTGTTTTTCGAAAATCGGGCGCAGGCGGGTGAGGGCTTCCATCGTCTGCCCGTCGCGCACCCCGTTTTCGAGGCTCACAGCGGAGGGCTCCTTTTGTCCGCGGGGAAAAACCGGCGTAATCTCTTCGGCGAGACGGGCGCGGGCGGCGGCGGCCCGGGTGTGCGAGCGCAGCGCAAAGGCATCCTGATCTTCGCGGGAGATGAGCCAGTCGCGGGCGAGCACTTCCGCGGTCTGCCCCATGTTGAGTCCGCACACCGGATCGGTCAGCCCCAGCAGGAGGCTGACGCGCGGCGCGAAATCTGCCGGCCGGAACTGGAGCAGCCCGGAGACCTTCTGGCCCCAGGTGCGGGCGCGGGCCAGCGTGGCGAATTTGCGCGCGGCGGAATCGGAAAACAGGAGCGGATAGTGGCTCATGCTCTCAGTGCCGCCGGCCAGATAAACATGCCCGCGACCCAGCAGGATCCGATCGGCGGCTTGGGTGATGGCTTCGAGGCCGGAGGCGCAGTTGCGATGGACGGTGTAGGCGGGAACGGATTCCGGCACGCCCGCCCGCAGGGCGATCACGCGGGCGATATTCATGGCATCCATCGGCTGGCCCACGCAGCCGAAGATCGTCTCATCGATCTGCGCCGGGTCGAGGCCGGTCTGGGCGAGCACCGCCGCGGCCACCGTCCGCCCCAGCTCCACCGCATCGGCCTCCGCGAGCAGCGTGCCCGCCTTGCAAAACGGGGTCCGCGCGCCGGCGACGAGATACACGGCCGGCGCGCTCATGACGCGCCTTGCTTGGCGGCGTCCGGCCGGTTGTCCGCCACTTTCTGCTCCTTGAGGGCGACGCCCACCTTCTGGAGTTTCCGGATTTCCTCCATGGTGTGAAACTTGATGGCGTTGGGGGTGAGTTCGAAGCTCGCCTTGAACAGATCGCGGACGCGGCCCGTCAGTGCCGCTTCGTCGGCGTCCGCATCGCGCGCGAGGTGCAGGACGATGATGTCGAGCCCCAGCGGGTCGTCGTTTTCCTTGCGCAGTTCGATCTGCCAGGTGCCGATGCCGGGCAGATCATCGAGGGCGTTCTCGAGATCGTTGAAGTCCACGATGGTCCCTTTGATTTTCTGGAAACGCAGCGCCCGCATTTCGGATACGCGGGAGATTCGGCCGACGAGACGGGGCATCCGGCGGCCGCAACACGGGCACGGTTCGTAGGTGAGGCCGTGCTCGCTGCGGTCGCCGGTGCGGTAGCGCAGGACGACCGTCCCGCGCTGGCCGAGCGGCGTCCATACGATCTCCCCGCCGGTGCCGTCGGGCACGGGTTCGCCGCTGGCGGGGTCCACGATTTCGACGATGCCGAGGTCGGGATACAGGTGATAGCCCGGCGGTGGCGTGCCCGACGGGACCGGACATTCCGCCCACGCGAGCTTGGCCTCGGTAAAACCGTAGGTGACGATGAACTGCACGTCGGGGGAGCCGAGCTGCGCGCAGAGTTCGGCCAGCTTGCGGCGCGTGCCGTCGGGCACTTTTTCTCCGCCGAGCACGAGGAGGCGCAGGCCTTTGAGGCGCTGTTTCTGCTCCACGGCATGCTGCAGCACGTGATACAGAAACGTGGGCATGGCCACGAGGATTTGCGGCGCGAGCTTGAGGATCGCCCGCAGGCAGCCGTCGGTGCCCATGACTTTGCCGCCGCCCGTCGCGAGGGCGAAAATGTTTCGGTCCATCCCGCCGTAGTGCATATACCAAAACGCCAGATGCGGGGCGAAAGGGAAGAGATTGATCATGCGTTCCTCCCGCTGCACGCCGGCCAGCTCGATGATCCGGCCGCTGCCGAGCCCCATGTTGGCGATGTCGTGCTGGGTGTAGAGGAACGGCACCGGTTCACTCGAGCGGCCCGTGGTGCTCGTCATGAAGACCGGCCGCCACTCCCGTTCGAGCCGGGCTTGCACGTGGGCCTTGCCCCGGAGCAGCGCCCGCAAAATCACTCCTGGCCGGCGCGAGAGTGCAGCGGGCTCAGGCGCGAGCACGAATTCAAGCGAACGCCTGGGCTGCTCGGGCGTCGGCAGCAAATCCTCTTTGGAGGTGAAGGGGAGTTTCTTTAGATCTTCGATCGATTGAAAATCCGCCGCGCTCAGCCCGTGTTGGGCGAAGAGTTTTCGATAGTGCGCCGAAAATGGCACCACGCAGTCGCGCAGATACTGGTGCAATTGTCGGCCCTGGAGCGCGCGCATCGTGTCGCGATCAAGATTGTCCCAATGGTGGGTGAGTCGCTGGGCCGTCATGGAGATGTGGGCTGGGCAGGGGGTTGCCGCTCGGGGTTGCGTTAATGTTCGTGGGGAACCAGCGGAATTGCAACCGCTTCCCCGGAGGCCGGCTCAAGTCACGCCAGCGGGCGGGCTTCTTCCCTGGCGCCGGAAACGGCGAGAAAGCGGGCGATCTGGTCGTGCCGATCCATCGCGTCGCGCTCGCCGATTTCGAGCAGGCGCGCGATGTAGCCCGGTTGGAAAAGGAGCGTGGCGAGCAGATTGCCGCGCCGCGTGCGCTCGGTGCCCAGCCCGCGCATCATGAAACGAAATACCGCGGGCAGCTCATGTTCGTAGTCGTTGGCCAGCAGCCCCAGATCCTGGGACGGGCGAACGAGGAGAAGTTCGACCGGGCGCAGGTTGGTGCTGCTGATGTCGGGGACCAGCCGGATCATGCGGTTGGTCCGCCGCAGCACCTGAGCGTCGCAGTCGAGCATGTCGAGAAAGATGGCGTCGAGGAGCAGGCCGACGATGGTGGCCGGCGGCGGATAGCCCTCGGTGGTGGGATTATCCGCCTCGGCCGACGTGGGGTTGTAGCTCGTCGAGACGGCGAGAATCCGATCGGAACCCAGGTGCAGCGCCGGGGAGAGGGGCGCGGTGAGCTGCACGCCGCCATCACCGTGCCAGCGCTGCTCGATCTTCACACCGGGGAAGAGCAGCGGCAGCGCGCACGAGGCGAGGACATGATCGACCGTGAGCGCCGTCAAACGGCTGCGCCGGCCGGGGCGTTCCCAATCGACGACGTCGCGGCCTTCCACCCAAGTGACCGACTGGCCGGTGCCATAGTTGGTCGTGGTGATGCCGATCGCGTCGAGCCGGCCGCTCCGGAGGTTTTCCGTGATGCCATGCAGCCGCCCGTCCGGCGTTGCGAGCGCCCGTTGCAGAAACTCCCGCAGCGGCAGGGTGTCCAGCATGCCGCGGAACGAGGATGAACCAAATCTGACCCGGCCCCCCGAGATCAACCGCAGCGCCCAGGTCACCATGTGCGAACCGAGGGACAAGAGGTCGGTGCGAAAAACCTGATCCACCGTCAGCGAGCGCCAGAGCTCGACGAGGCGCTCCACCGATTCGGGCGTGGGCTTGGTGCAGTTGGCCAGATGGGCGGCATTGATGGCGCCCGCCGAGACGCCCGTGATCACTGGAAACGTGGCCGTGGGAAACTGTCGCACCAAACCGCGCAAGAACCCGACCTGATAGGCGGCCCGCGCGCCGCCGCCACTCAATACCAGAGATGGGCTCGCTGGAACCATCCTCATCGGGCCTGGCGGTGCCGGTGAAGCACGCGGTCAACGGCGGCCGGCGTGGGCCGCGCTGGAATGGGCCGGGTGCAGCCCGGCGCGCGCCGTCTTGCGATGGAAACGAAAGGCATGGGGTAGGGGTGCACCTCGCGCCGCCGACATTTCCGGCGGGAGGGAGCCGGCGCGAGCGAATTGTTGAAGCGGCCCGGCGGAGCGGGTGAAAAATGGCGGAGAGGGAGGGATTCGAACCCCCGGGACCTTGCGGCCCAGCGGTTTTCAAGACCGCCGCGATAGACCACTCTGCCACCTCTCCCAACCGGGCGAAAGTGCAGCGCCGCCCCGTGCCGAAAACAACCGCAAAGTAGGGTGGGGCACGGGCGGCGGCCACCGGGCGGAGGCTTAGCGGCCGGAATTCCGGGAGTTCTCGCGCTTGCCTCAGGTGCGCAGTTCCGGCGCGATGGCGCCGCCGTTTCCTCGGCGATTTCCGTTGGCTCCGCGCTTTTCCTCCTCCGCATGGCCTGCCCCAAGTCCGCCTCCCTTTCCGCCCCGTCCACCGCCGACCTCGCCTCCGAGGTCAAGTGGCCAGTCCGGAAGGACCTCACCGCCGATAAGGTCCGTAACCACCTGTTCCGCGCAGACCAAGATGAATCAGGCGAAGATGAACAGCATCCCCATCGCGCTCCCACCGAACTCACAGTGGTATGAATCACCGCTTGGCATTCTCAGGCCATTTCGCAACTTCTCGTCAGCCATGAACGCGCTTGGAGAAATCGAGATTCACATCGAGGGTCGGGTGGGAGCCCAAGCGCTCACCCCGGCGCTCGTCGATATCGAAGAGATTCGGGCGATTCTGGGCGAGGCCGCCGACCTGCTTTTCCCCACGGAAAAGCGTTCCCAGCGGCCAGTGATCAGCTACGAAATCAGCGAAGGCTCCGTGCGGCACCGCTTCCGCACCGTGATGCAGACGGTGATCGCGTTTGGCGCGGTCATCGCCCAGGTCGGGACCGAGGGGCACATCAATTTTCTGCACGAACGCACGGCGGCGGCGCTCGAGTCCCTCCAACGCGTCGCCCGGGAAAAGGATTACGTCGTCACCCTGTTGGCCAACCAGCAGAGCCTGCGGATCGACCGCACGACACATTACGAGCGCAGCGAACAGGTCTGGGTGGAGGCGGAATTCTATCTCTACGGCGAGCTGACCAATGCGGGAGGGAAGAACAGCCCCAACATCCACCTCGACACCAAGGAGCATGGCACGCTGCGCATCGCGGTGGAAAAGGACTATCTCAGGCAGGGCGAAAAGAACCTGCTCTACAAGAAATTCGGCGTCCGTGTCGCTGGGCGGCAAAACCTCCAGACCTTCGAGATGGATCCAAATTCGCTGCGCTTCATCGAGCTGTTGGATCAAGACGGCGCGTATTCGCAGACGTATCTGGACGGTCTGCTCCATCGCGCGGCTCCGGCCTGGACCGACGTAGCGGACGCCAATGCGTGGCTGGCCGAACTGCGCGGAGGCGCTCATGCCTAAAACCCCGGCAGTCGTCCATGGTGTGCTCTGCGATACGAGCTATTTCATCCGTTGGGCCAAGTCGAACGAGACGCTGCATCCGGCGGCGCAGGCCTATTTGAAGTTTCTGGTGGAGGGAGGTCACACGCTCCACGTCTCGACCATTGGCTTGGCTGAATATGCGGTGCGCGATGCCATCGCCAATCTACCGTTGCGGTATTTTCGCGTCGTGCCCTTCAACGTGGACCATGCGCAGCGGGCCGGAGAGTTCACCCGGGCGGTCTTCGAGTCTCGTGGAGTCCTGCCCCAGCAAATCACTCAGCGCACGATAATCCCCAACGACACCAAGATGTTTGCCCAGGCGGACGTCACGCCTGAGATCACCCACTACCTCACCGCAGACGCCGAATGCGAAAAGGTTTACCAGCTACTCAAAGCTAAGGTGCATCCCCGTTTTCAATTCGTCCACCTCTCGACACCGTGGCACCAAGCGTTCGGACAACTCGACATCACCGCGTAGTCGGGCATCTGCGGTTCAGTGGGCACCGGATCGTGGCCAAAGTGGAGTAACTGATGGCCTTGGTGGACGCGTTGGAGCAACAACTCGCCGCCTCCCGCGCCACCGCCGCGAACCTCCTCTCCGCCCTCGTCGCCGAACTCACCGATCACCCGCCCGCAAGGTAATGACCTCACAGGAACTGTTCAATCAATGTGACCGGCTTGTCCCTTGTTACCCAAAGGGAACCTGCAAGTTGCCACCGGGCTACCCAATCGCCGGGTGCGGATTCTTTCCGGTCGTATCCGGCTCGTTTCACAGCGGGTGCCTCAGCACGCAAATCACACCGCGTAGGCTCTTGTTCGTCGGGCAGGACTGGGGATGCGAAGATAACCTTACTGCCTTGGACAGCGACGTGGACGCCGACATCAAGTCAGGGACCGGTAAAATCCTATTGGACCTACTGAATGAAGCCAAGATTCCGATCGAAGACTGCTTTTTCACCAACGCTTTATTCGGCGTGCGAGAGGGGGAGAAAAACACTGGTGCTTCGCCCGGCTGGAAGGATTCAAACTTCGCTGATGGCTGCGCGAAAGCAATGAACGCGCAGATCGCCGCCGTTCGCCCGAGAGGGATTGTTTGTCTCGGACGAGACGCCCCCGCCTTGTTGGCGCGCCTGATGAGTGAGTGCGAGCCATGGAAAACGGCAAAATCCTTCAAAGCAATCGACGCAGCACACAGCGCAGTCGTAGGCGTCACATCGCTACCCGGGATTAATGTCGCAGCGATTCTACTTCATCCTTCTTTCCGGCGGGCTAACGCCAGACATCGCAGTTACGCTGGCTTGGTGAAGCACGAAGCGGAGTTGAAAATTCTATCTGATGTGTGGTCCCAAGTGTCGAGCAAACCAGCGTCATGACAGTCTCCGAACCACGCCGGATCATAGCCAAAGTGGAGCACCTGATGACCTTGGTGGACGCGTTGGAGCAACAACTCGCCGCCTCCCGCGGCACCGCCGCGAACCTCCTCTCCGCCCTCGTCGCCGAACTCACCACCGCCAGCGCCGCCCGTCCCAGCGCCAACGGCGCGGCTTCATCCCCGCCTGGGGCAACGCTCCAGGTAAATAAAAGGCCGAAAACATAGCGAGGGCTGAAAGCCCGCCCCATCGTCTGCGTCTGCGAAACATCGCGCTTGTCGGGCTTTCCTGTGGCGTGCAGGGTTCGCGGCCATGTGCGCCGTCCCCGTCGCTGAATCCCCGGCTGTGGCGGAGGTGCAGGGGCTTTACGGCGCCTTTTCGTTTCCCGAGAAACTGCTCCAGAAAATCTGGCTGCGCGGCGACTTCGATGGCGCGGGGGCGCTCACGACCGACGGACACCCGGTCCGGATCCTGCACCCGGGGAAGTGGAATCTGCTCGGCGGTCCGGATTTTCTCGGCGCACGGTTGCGCATCGGCGGCGCGACCGCCCGCGAGATCACCGGCGATGTCGAGGTGCACCTGCGCGCCGGCGACTGGCAGGCGCACGGTCACGCGCGCGACGCAGCCTACGATCGCGTGGTGCTGCATGTGGTGCTTTTCCCGCCGGAGCGCGAACAGGTCACGCTCGGGGCGGAGGGCCGCGTGATCCCGGTGCTTGTGCTGCTGCCGCTGTTGCACCGGGCTTTGGAGGAGTTTGCCGGGGACGAGGCGGTCGAGGTGCTCGCGCAACGCCCGGCGTCGCGGGTCGTTGATGAACTCGGACCGCTTCCGCTGCCGGAACTCACGGCGCTGCTGGCGCGGCACGCCGAGATGCGGTGGCGGCAGAAGGTCCACTTTGCCCGTCTGCGCCTCGATCGCCTGGGTTGGGACGCCGCCTGCCATCATGCGGCGCTCGAGATTTTGGGCTACCGTTTCAACCGCGCGCCGATGCTGCGGGTGGCGGCGCGCTGGCCGCTGGCGGAGTGGGGGAGCCGCACGGTGGCGGCCGACGAGGCGTTGGCGGCCGAGGCGGAGGCGTGGAGCGTCCAAGGCGTGCGCCCGGCCAATCATCCGCGCGTGCGCCTGGCGCAATACGCCGCCTGGGTGCGGGCGCGGCCCGACTGGCCGGCGCGCGTGCGCGAACTCGCGCGCGCCCTGCCGGCGATCGATTTGGACGGCGCGGCGACGCGCGAGGTGCGGCGGGCCCATGGGTTTGCCGCGTTGCGCGAGGGGCTGGCCGATGCGGTTTGCGACGGTGCCGTCGGTGGCACGCGGCTGGACAACCTCGTCTGCGACGGGTTGCTCCCGCTGATTGCGGCGCGCGAGGCGGGCCGTCTGGCGGGGCTCTGGCATCATTGGTTTCCCGGGGATCTGCCGCCGGCGGTCACGGGCGGGTTGCGCCGCCTGGCGGTGTGGGATGGCCGGTCCCGGCCGGCCTGCCATGGCCTGGCGCAGGGGCTGATCGGCTGGTTGATCGAGCGCGAGGGCCGGTAGGGGATGGCGGCGGGTGAAGCGGGCAGGATTGAAAATTGCCCTTGCCTTGGGGCGCGGGCGTCTCTGTTTTCGACCTTTCATTCCATGCAAAAGACCAAGAAGTCCGTCGCCAAGCGGTTCAAACTCACCGCCACGGGCAAGCTCGTGCGTCGCACGCCCGGCTTCCGTCACCTCCTCGGTGCCAAGAGCACCAAGCAAAAGCGCCGCGCCTCCCGCGACAAGCTCGTGGCCCCGGGCCATGCCAAGCCGTTGATGCGCTGCCTGCCCTTCGGGCTCTGATTTGTCGGCCCGCTCCGGCGGTCCTCAACCTACAACTTCGTCCGCGGGTGATTTCCCAGCCGACCTGCGGCGACTAACCTAATAAAGGAAAACTAACATGGCTCGTGCAACCAACGCTCCCGCGTCGCGTCGTCGACGCAAGAGAATGCTGAAGTATGCCAAGGGCTACTTCGGCAACAAATCGAAGCTCTTTCGCTATGCGAAAGAAGCTGTCCACCACGCGTGGCTTTACGCCTACGCCCACCGCCGCAAGAAGAAGGGCGACCGCCGCTCCCTCTGGATCGTGCGACTCAACGCTGCGTGCCGCAATGCCGGCATCAGCTACAGCCGCTTCATCGAGGGCCTCGCTGCCGCCAAGATCGAGCTCGACCGCAAGGTCCTCAGCGATCTCGCGATTCGCGACGAGGTGGCATTCACCGGCCTGGTCCAGCAAGCCCAGGAGGCGTTGAAGGCCAAAGCCGCCGCGGCCAAGAAGGCCTGAGCAGACTTCGACGCGAGCCCCGGGCGGGCTCGCCTCCACTAGGATTTCGGAGGACGGGTCCCGCACCGCGGGATGCCGTCCTTCTTTTTTGCGCCCTCCACTCCGCCGGCCAGCTCCACGAAACTGTTCGCATTCATCCGCGTGATTCGCGGGAGTCTTTCGCTTCCTTTCATGCAAGACCAACTCTCCGCCCTCCTCGACAAGGCCGCCGCCGAGTTTCCCGCCCTCAACGCGCGGCCGGAGTTCGAGACCGCCAAGGCCCGCTACGTCGGCCCGCACGGCGAGCTCACCGCCCTCATGAAGCAGATGGGCGCGCTCCCCAAGGAGCAGAAGCCCATCGCCGGCAAGCTCATCAACGAGGCCAAGGGCCGGCTCCAAGTGCATCTCGACGCCGCCCTCGCGCGCATCGCCGCCGCCGAGCTCGCCGCCCAGCTCGGGCCCGCGATTGATCCCACTTTGCCGTCGATCGATGCCGGTCCCGGCACGCGCCACCCGCTCACCCTCGTGCGCGAGGAGATGTGCCGCATCCTCCGCAAGGTCGGCTTCACCATCGCCGACGGCCCCGAGGTCGAGACCGAGTATTACTGCTTCGACGCCCTCAATACCCCCGTCCACCACCCCGCGCGCGACGAGAAGGACACGTTCTATTTCCCGGCCAACGCCCGCTTCGGCAATGTCTCGAAAAAGGTCCCGACGGAAAAATACCTCCTCCGCACCCACACGTCATCGGTGCAGATCCGCACCATGCTCAAGGGCTCGCCGCCGATCCGCATCGTCTCGCCGGGCCGCGTCTATCGTCGCGACACCACCGACGCCACGCACAGCGCCAACTTCCACCAGCTCGAATGCCTCTACGCGGACAAGGGCGTCACCGTCCGCGACCTCAAGGCCCTGCTCGACTACATCTTCGCCTCGCTCCTCGGCAAGGACACCAAGACCCGCTTCCGCCCGCACTACTTCGGCTACACCGAGCCGAGCTTCGAGGTCGATCTCACGGCCACGCACCTGCCCAAGGTGAAGAAGCCCTGGATCGAGATCGGCGGCTGCGGCATGGTCGATCCCACGGTCTTCGCCGAGGTCGGCTACGACCCCGAGGTCTGGACCGGCTACGCCTTCGGCATGGGCCTGGAGCGGCTCGCCATGCTCCTCTACGGCATCGATGACATCCGCTATTTCTACCAAAACGACCTGCGCTTCCTGAAACAATTCGCCTGAAATATTTGAAGCGCAAAGACGCGAAGTCGCAAAGAATCGATCGCCATCAGTGCATGCTTTCTTTCTCCGATCTTAGCGACTTGGCGTCTTCGCGCTTAATCCTCTTTCCGTGAAAATTTCCCTCAACTGGCTCCGCGACTACGTCGCCCTCGACGCCTCCGTCGACGAGATCTCCCGTGCGATCACCTTCCTCGGTTTCGAGGTCGAAGGCGTCCTCACCACCGGCGCGCCCAAGCTGGAAAACGTCGTCGTCGGCGAGATCCTCACCCGCGCCAAGCTCCCGAACCTCAAGAAGGAAATCTCCCTCTGCACCGTCGATGTCGGACCCGCCGGCGGCGTGAAGACCATCGTGTGCGGCGCGCCCAACTGCGACCCCGGCCACCGCGTGCCGGTCGCGCTCCCCGGCGCCGTCCTCCCCGGCGGGTTCACCATCACGCAGGCGAAGAAATACGGCCACGAGTCGCAGGGCATGCTGTGCGGCCCCGATGAGATCGGCCTCCCCGCCGGCACCGGGCTCCTCCTCCTCGAGGGCCGGCCCGAGCTCGGCACGCCCATCAACTCCGTCCTCCCGCCGGGCGACACCGTCCTCGACATCGAGATCACGCCCAACCGTCCCGACTGCCAGTCCCACCTCGGCATCGCGCGCGAACTCGCCGCGTGGTTCAAGCTCCCGCTCCTCTACCCGCAGGAAAAATTCCGCGGCGACGTGTCCGCGGCGCCGGCACGGCCCGACTTGCTCGCGTCCGTCCGCGTCGAGGCCCCCGCGGATTGCCCGCTCTACAGCGCCTTCATCATCACCGGCGTGAAGATCGGCCCGAGCCCCGCGTGGCTCCAGCAGCGGCTCAGCGCGGTCGGTCTCCGCCCGATCAACAACGTCGTCGATGTCGGCAACTTCGTGATGCTCGAGTCGGGCCAGCCGTTGCACGCGTTCGACGCGAAGAAGCTTGGTGGCGCGCAGATCATCGTCCGTCATGCCGCCGCGGGCGAAACGATCACGACGCTCGACGGCAAGGTGCGTCCGCTCACGGAGCGCATGCTCGTCATCGCCGATGCGGCGAAGCCGGTCGTCGTCGCCGGCATCATGGGCGGTGTGGACTCCGGCGTTTCCGCCGCCACCACCGACCTCGTGCTCGAGTGCGCCTTCTTCAACCGCCACTCGGTCCGCGCCACCTCCCGCACCCTCGGCCTCAGCTCGGATTCCTCCTACCGCTACGAGCGCGGCGTCGATCCGCACGGCACGCTCGAGGCCGCTTGGCGCGCCATCGACCTCATCTTGGAGACGGCCGGCGGCTCCGTCGTCGGCCCAGTCTTCACGATCGGCGGCGAGGCGCCGTGGCAGCGCG
This sequence comes from Opitutaceae bacterium, assembly GCA_030693515.1. Classification (GTDB taxonomy): domain Bacteria; phylum Verrucomicrobiota; class Verrucomicrobiia; order Opitutales; family Opitutaceae; genus ER46. Next base: position 22,234 of record JAUYAK010000056.1, on the reverse strand, counting down.
AGGTCGTCGTGACGCACGACTACATCACCGAAAAACTCGGCTTCGATATTCCCGCCGCCGAGATGCGCGCGGCCTTCGAGTCGCTCGAACTCACCGTGACCCGCGAGGAGCCCACGGACCGCCGCGGCCCGGCCTGGACCGTCTCGATCCCCAGCTGGCGCGACGATCTCGACCGCCCGATCGATCTCGTCGAGGAGGTGCTGCGCCTGCACGGCACGGAGAAAATCCCCGCCACCGTCGTCAGCGCCCCCGGCCTTGTCATCGACGACGATCCGATCACGGCCTTCAATCGCCGCGCGACCGACTATCTCGTCGGGCATGATTTCCACGAGTGCGTGAACTACACGCTCCGCCCCGCCAAGGAGATCGCGCCGTGGGTTTCCGCTGCCGCCGCGCAGGAACTCGCTCTGTCCAATCCCTTCACCGAGGATCAGTCGCACCTGCGTCCGACGCTCGTCAGCGGCCTGCTCGAATCGCTCAAGTTGAACCAGTCGCGCGGCGTCGTCGCGTCGCGCCTGTGCGAGACGGGGCGCGTCTTTGTCGAGCGCCAGGGCCAGGTGGTCGAGTGCGCCGCGGTCGCGTTTGTCCTCGCCGAGCCGGTCGGCGAACGCGCGTGGCTGAAGCGCGAGGCGCCGGATTTCTTCACCGCCAAGCATCACCTCGCCGCGCTCGCGTCGCTCGCGGGGATCGATTTTGCCCGCCAGCCCGTCGTGGCTGCGGCGGGTCTCGGTGGCTGGCAGGATGCGCACGCGGCCGCCGCCGGCGATATCGCCCACGGTTGGTTTGCCCGCTTCGGCCTGCTCGATCTCGCGCTGGTGAAATCGCTCGGCCTCGAGGGCCGGGTTTACGCCGGCCTGTTTGCCATCTTGCCCGAGCGACTCGCGGGCGGCGCGGCCCGCCGCCGTTTCGCCGAGTTCAGCCTGTTCCCCGCCGCGCTGCGCGATCTCGCCCTCGTGGTCGATGTCGCGGCACCCGCCGCCGAGGTGCAGAAGTCCCTCGCCAAGATCGCCCGCGCCGCCGTGGGCCCGGCGTTCGCCCTGGAAAGCGTCGCGGTCTTCGATCTTTACCGCGGGGCCGGCCTGCCCGAGGGGAAGAAGAGCCTGGCCTTCAGCTTCGTGTTCCGCTCCGCCGAGCGCACGCTCACGGATGAGGAGGTCAACGCCGTCTTCCAGAAAATCCAGGACGAGGTGGCCGCGACCACGCCCTACCAGGTCCGCAAGTAACCCGTCGCCCGCATGTCCTCCGCGCCCCAGCTCAACATCGATCACGTCGCGAAGCTCGCGCGTCTCGCTCTTACGCCCGAGGAGAAGGCGCAGTTCGCCGCGCAGCTCGGCAGCGTGCTCCATCACATCGAGCAGCTCGCCAAGGTGGACGTCGCCGGCGTCGAGCCGAGCGCGCACGCCTTCGCGGTGCATAATGTCTGGCAGGACGATGTCGCGCGCCCCGGCCTGACGGTCGCCGACGCGCTCCGCAACGCCCCCGCCCAGCGCGAGAACATGATCGCCGTGCCCAAGGTCGTAGAGTAGGGCGGGTCTGTGACCCGCCCTTTGCCGCATGACACTCCCACTCCATCTCCAGGCCATCACCGAGCTCGCCGCTCAGCTCGCCGCCAAGAAAATCTCCGCCGTCGAGCTCACGTCGGCCGTCATCGCGCGAACGCGGGCCACCGAGCCGCGCGTGCATGCGTTTAATTCCTCCGACGAGGCCACCGCGCTGGCCCAGGCCGCGGCCTCCGATGTCCGCCGTGCCGCCGGCCAATCGTGCGGTCCGCTCGACGGCATCCCCATCGGCCTGAAAGATGTGATCGCGGTGAAGGATCAGCCGCTCACCGCTTCGAGCAAAATGCTCGCGAAGTTCGTCTCGCCCTACGACGCGACGGTCACGACCAAGCTTAAAAACGCCGGCGCCGTGCTCCACGGCCGGCTGAATTGCGACGAGTTTGCGATGGGCTCCTCGACGGAAAATTCCGCCTTCGGCCCCACCAGCAACCCTTGGGATCTCGCGCGCGTGCCCGGCGGTTCCTCGGGCGGCAGTGCCGCGGCGCTCGCCGCAGGCTCGGCCATCGCGACGCTCGGCTCCGACACCGGCGGCTCCATTCGCCAGCCCGCGTCTTTCTGCGGCGTCGTCGGCCTCAAGCCCACCTACGGCCTCGTCTCGCGCTTCGGTCTCATCGCCTACGCCTCGTCGCTCGATCAGATCGGGCCCTTCGCGCGCACGGTCGAGGATGCCGCCATCGTGCTCGGTGCGATCGCGGGCCACGACGAGCGCGACTCCACCTCGTTCAAGACCGCCATTCCTGATTACCGCGCCGAACTCGCCGCGCGCCGCGGCCCGTGGCGGATCGGCATTCCGAAGGAATATTTCGGCGCCGGCCTCGATCCCGAGATTGGCGCCGCGGTCGAGCAGGCGATCGCGTTCTACAAAAAGCTCGGCTGCGAAATCCGCGAGGTCTCGCTGCCGCACACCCAATACTGCCTCGACACCTACTACATCATCGCGACCGCCGAGGCCTCCTCGAACCTCGCGCGCTACGATGGAGTCCGCTACGGCCACCGCTCGGCCCAGGCGAAGGACATCGTCGATCTCTATTTCCAGTCCCGCGCCGAGGGCTTCGGCGCCGAGGTGAAACGCCGCATCATCCTCGGCACCTACGTGCTCAGCTCGGGCTACTACGATGCCTTCTACCTGCGCGCGCAAAAAGTCCGCACGCTCATCCGCCAGGATTTCCTCAACGCCTACCAGGAGGTCGATGCCCTGCTCACGCCGACCTCGCCGATCCCGGCGTTCAAGCTCGGCGAGAAGAGCGACCCGCTCGCGATGTATCTCTGCGACATCTATACGATCGGCGTGAACCTCGCCGGCCTCCCGGCCATCAGCGTCCCCTGCGGCTTCACGAAAACCAATCTCCCCATCGGCCTCCAGCTGATCGGCCAGCCCTACCAGGAAGCCAACCTCCTCGCCCTCGCCCAAGCCTACGAGCGCGGGCACGAGTGGAACGCCAAACATCCTAACCTCTGATTTTTACCACAGAGAGCACAGAGGAAACACGGAGTTCACCGAGATGAATCCAGAAATTAATCAGCTCACTGAGCAGGTGATCGGTGCGGCGATTGAGGTGCATCGCGAACTTGGGCCGGGGCTGCTGGAGTCTGCTTACCAGCGCGCATTGGCGCATGAGTTGCGGCTGCGGGGCTTTGAGTTTGAAGAGCAGAAGCACTGTCCCGTCACCTACAAGGATTTGGTGATCGATGATGCCTATCGGCTCGATTTTCTAGTCGGCGGGCTTGTTGTCGTTGAACTTAAAACCGTGGACACCCTGCTCGATGTTCACGATGCGCAAGTCCTCACTTATTTGAAATTCTCCCGCTGCCGTATTGGTCTTCTGCTTAATTTCCGCTCAACCATTCTGACCCGCGGCCTGAAGCGCCTTGCTCTGTGACCTCCGTGACTCACTCCGTGCCCTCTGTGTCTCAAAGCTCGATCAACTACGAGGCTGTCATCGGCCTTGAAGTCCACGTGCAGATCAAGACCGCATCCAAGGTCTTCACGCGCGTCGCCGCGGGCTACGGCCACGAGCCCAACTCGCTCACCGATCCCGTCGTGCTCGGCCTGCCCGGCGCGCTGCCGGTGATGAACAAGGCCGCGCTCGACGCCATCATCAAGGCCGGCCTCCTCCTCGGCTGCGAGATCGCGCCCGTCTGCAAATGGGACCGGAAGCAGTATTTCTATCCCGACTCGCCGAAGAACTACCAGATCTCGCAATACGACCAGCCCATCTGCCTCGGCGGCTCCGTCGAGATCGAGCTGCCCGGCGCCGCGCGCAACGTCATGGGCGCGCACAAAAACATCCCGCTCACACGCATTCACCTCGAGGAGGATGTCGGCAAGCTCAACCACGGCGCGACCGAATCGCTCGTGGACTACAACCGTGCCGGCACGCCCCTCATGGAGATCGTTTCCGATCCCGCCATGCACAGCGCCGAGGAGGCCTACGCCTACCTCACCTCGATCCGCGCCACGATGATCTACGGGGGCATCTCCGACTGCGACATGGAGAAGGGCCAGCTCCGCTGCGACGCCAACATCTCCATCCGCCCCGTCGGCCAGGCGAAGCTCGGCACCAAGGTCGAGCTGAAGAACCTCAACTCGATCTCCTTCGTGCGCGACGGCATCGAGCACGAGATCAAGCGCCAGCTCGCCGTGATCGAGCGCGGCGGCACCATCGTGCAGGAGACGCGCGATTACGACGGCATGACCGGCACCTCGCAGTCCCTCCGCACCAAGGAGGAGGCGCACGACTACCGCTACTTTCCCGATCCCGACCTGCTGCCCGTCGCGGTCGATGCCGCGTGGAAAGCACGCCTGCAGGCCGAGTGCCCGGAGCTGCCGTTTGCGAAGCAGCGCCGGTTTCAGGCCGACTACGCGCTGCCCTACACGCTCACGTCCGTCCTCGTCTGGGACCGCGCGCTCGCCGATTATTTCGAGGAAGCCGCGAAGCTCTCCGGCAAACCCCAGGCCGTCGGCAACTGGATCGCCAACGATCTCCTGCGTGAAATTGGCCACGCGAAGATCGAGCTCGCCTCGTCCAAGGTCCGCCCCGCGCACCTCGCCGCGCTCGTGCAGCTCGTCGAGGCCGGCACCGTGCTCAACCAGGCGGCCAAGGAAATCTTCACCGAGATGTTTGCGACCGGCGAGCTGCCGGAGGCGATCGCGGAGAAGCGCGGACTCAAGGCCGCGCCCACCGACAACAACGAGCTTGAGCAATGGTGCCGCGATTCCATCGCGGCGAATGCCAAGGCCCTCGCCGAGTTCAAGGCTGGCAAGGACAGCGCGATCAACGCCTTCAAGGGCCCGGTGATGAAAGCCGCCAAGGGCAAGGCCAACCCCAAGCTCGTGGACGAGACGCTGCGGCGGCTGCTGGCGGGGATGTAAGTCCGATCGTCCTTGAGTCTCAGATTTTCGGCCAGGTGGGCGGGCACGTCCCTGTGCCCGCATGGCGGTAAATCGCAAAGTGACCGAATGCGGGCACAGGGACGTGCCCGCCCACCTCAGTCATTTCTCAAAATTCCGCCCGGACATGATGTCCGGGTGCCGGCGCGCGAACGCGATGAGTTTCTTCCGGTCGATCCTCCGCCAGTGGTGGGTGCGGAAGCTCGGCAACGCGCCCGACTCGCACCACGCCCGCACCCTGTCAGCGCGGGCCGGGGGCGTTGATGAAGGCGGCGTTGCGTTCGCTGCCGGCGGGGGTGCCGCGGGCGGCGGCCTTGGTGGCTTTGCCTTTGGGAGCGTCGGAGACGCGCACGGCGACGCCGGTCTCCCGGTCGAAACCGTCGGGCGTGAGCTTGGCCGGCACCGTGTCGCCCGTCGCGGCGGACCAATCGGCGAGCAGTTTCGCGAGACGGATTTTGGCGGCCCGATGCGCGGGATCGGCGGCGAGGTTCTTCATTTGGAGCGGATCGGTGGCCGTGTGGTAGAGTTCCTCGCTGGGCCGGGGGGCGAGAAACACGTCGGCCTGCGCGGGCGTCAGTTTGCCGGCATCGCGGGCGGCGCGCAGCGCCAGATGCGAGGCACTGCGCACGGAGTCGGCCGGCCCCTGCCACGGTAAGGCGGGCCGATGGTTGAGCAGGTAGAGGTAGCCTTCGGAGCGGACGGACCGGCCGTGGGCCTCGTAGTCGTGCCAATTGTGCTCGGAGAAAGCATGACGGCGCACGATGGCCGCGGGATCACGGAGCACAGGAGCGAAACTGACGCCCTGAAACGTCGCCGGCGCGGCGAGTCCCGCGAGTTCGAGCACGGTGGGCGCGATGTCGATGGTGCTGACCATGCTCGCGGTCGGTGTGCCCGGACGCGCGAGGCCGGCGGGCCAGTGCGCAATGAAGTAGGTCTGCATCCCGGAGTCGTGCAGGCGGGTCTTGGCGCGGGGGAAGGGGCGGCCGTTGTCGGCGAGCACGAGGATTACGGTGTTGGCGAGCGTGCCTTCCCGCTCGAGGACGGCGACGACTTGGCCGACGAAGTAGTCGAAGCGCGTGATCTCGTTATGGTAGGAGGCGAGGTCGTCGCGCGTGGCGGCGTCGTCGCGCAAGTAGGCCGGCACCCGGACGGCGGCGGGGTCGTGTTTCGGCCCGTAGAGTTCGGGACGCCATTCCCTGTCGCCGTCCCAGTCGCGGTGGGCGTCGAGGGCGGCGAACCAGAAGAAGAACGGTTTCTCCTTCGGGCGTTGGGTCGTGACGCTCACCCAGTTGGCGTGGCCGCCGCTGTTGCCCGGGGCCTTGCCGGCATCGACGTGGTCGAAAGGCTTGGCCGCGGCGGGCGCGCCGGCCACGGGCGGTTCGGCCGTCATGTGGTGCTTGCCGCTCAGCGCCGTGTAGTAACCGGCCTCGCGGAGGAGCGCGGGAAACCACGGCAGGTGGGCGGCGATGGGCTGGTGGAGCTCGGAGGCGCGGCCGTTGTTGTGCGGGTAGCGGCCGGTGACGATGCTGCTGCGGCTCGGGCTGCAACTGCTGGCGACGAGGTAGGCGGCGTCGAAGCGGCGGCCCTGCGTGGCGAGGCGGTCGAGGTGAGGCGTGCGGGCGGCGGGGTTGCCGGTGCAGCCGAGGTCGTCCCAGCTCACGTCGTCGGCGATGAAGAGGATCACATTGGGCCGCGGCGTCGCACCGTGCAGCGCGCTGGCGAGGAGCGAGACGGCCACAAGCATGGCGGCGGCGGCGCAGCGCAGGTGGCTCAGGAACGGAAGCGGGGTGGAGCGGGGGAGACGCATGGTGCGCAGTGTCGGCCGGGAGTCGCGGGGTTCAACCCCGTTTCCCGGACCGGCCGCGGTGATTTCCATGCCGCGAGTAGACAGCAGGCGAAAATATCTCTTAGTCTCCGCTTCTCCCCATGGCCGGTTTCCCCTCTTCGTCTGTCATTCCCTGTTTCGTGTCATCGTCGTGGCGTGCGCTGTGGCCGGTGCTGGTCGCGCCGTTGGCCGCGGCGGCGGCGCCTGCAAAGCTCAGCTACAACGACCACATCCAGCCCATCCTCGCGGAGAACTGCTTCCACTGCCACGGCCCTGACTCAGGCACGCGCAAGGCCAAGCTCCGGCTCGACCGCGCGGAGTATGCGACCGCCCAGCGCGACGATCTTCCCGCCATCGCCCCGGGGAAACCCGCGGAGAGTGCGCTCATCGAACGCATCAAGACCAAGGACCCGGAGGAAATCATGCCTCCGCCTGATTCGCACAAGACGCTCAAGCCCGCGGAAATCGCGCTGCTGGAGCGCTGGATCGCCGAGGGCGCGGAATACCAGGAACACTGGTCGCTCCTCGCGCCAGTCCGGCCGCCGGTGCCTTCAATCGTAAATCGTAAATTCCAAATCGTAAATCCAGTGGACGCCTTCGTCCTCGCGCGGTTCGAGAAAGAAAAACTCCCGCCAGCCGCGCCGGAATCGCCCGCGCGCCAGCTCCGCCGCGTGACGCTCGATCTCACCGGCCTGCCGCCGACGCCGGAGGAGACCGCGGCATTTTTGCGCGATCCGTCGCCGGCCGCCTATGCGCGCGCGGTCGATCGGCTCCTCGCGAGCGATGCGAGCGCGGAGCATTTCGCGCGGCAGTGGCTCGACGCCGTGCGCTACGCCGACACCCATGGCATCCACATCGACAATTACCGCTCGATCTGGCCCTACCGCGACTGGGTGGTGAACGCGTTCCGGCAGAACATGCCGTTCGACCGTTTCACCATCGAGCAGATGGCCGGCGACCTTCTGCCCGAGGCCACGCTCGATCAGAAAGTCGCCTCCGGCTTCAACCGCTGCCTGCCCACGACGAGCGAAGGCGGCGCCATCGCCGCCGAATACGAGGCCATCTACGCCAAGGATCGCGTCGAGACCATGAGCACGGTGTGGCTCGGGCTCACGACCGGTTGCGCCGCGTGTCACGATCACAAGTTCGACTCGATCACGCAGCGCGACTTCTACTCGCTCGCCGCGTTTTTCCGCAACAACACCATGCCCGCGATGGACGGCAACGTGTCCGACACGCGCCCGAACCTCTTCATCCCGGCGGTCGCCGATCGCACGCGCTGGACCGCGCTGCAGGCGGAGATCGCGGCGCTGCGCAGCGAAGCGAAGCAGCGGGCCGCCACGCCCGAGGCGGAGGAAAATTTTTCTACGTGGCTGGCCGCGGCAAAGACATTGCCCGTGCCGCCGGTCGATCATGCGACGCGGCTGCACCTGCCGCTCGTCGCGGCCGAGGCGGCGGACGCGATGGCCGGTCCCTACGGTCCGGCCACCCGCCTTGAGGGCGCGGGGCTCGTCGTGGGTCCGCCCGTCGCGATGCGGCGCGAGGCCTCGGAGAGCTTTGCGCTGCTCGTGCGCGTGGACGGCGCACCGAGCGGCACGCTGCTCTCGTCGCTCGCGCACGACACCAAGGGTGGCGGCTGGGAGGTGTTTCTTGAGAACGGCAAGCCGGGGCTGCTCTTCATCGACGAGCGGGGCGGGGTGACCGCGCGCGGCGTCGCCAGCGCGGCACTGACGCCTGGCGAGTGGCACCACCTGCTCCTCAGCTACGACGCCGGCTCGCTCCGCAGCCGCGCGATCGATCTTTTTGTGGACGGCAAGGCCGGCGCGAATTCCGGCGAGGTCAGCAGCTTTCCCCACGACATCGTGCCGGCCGCATCGCTGCGGCTCGGCTCCCGCGATGGCGCCGGGGTGGCGTTCTCCGACGGCGCCGTGTGGGTGCAGGACCTGCGGCATTTCGCGCGCGGCTTCGCCGTGGCCGACGCCAAGGCCCTCGCCGACGTCCTCGAGACCCGCGCGGCGCTTGCCGCCGAAGCGGAGCAGCGCACGGCCGCGCAGAAAAAACTCCTCCGCGGACATTTTAACACCGCCGTGGACGCTCCGGCACTGGCGGTCGCCGCCCAGCTTGACCGGCTCCTGGCCGAGGAGGTCGCGCTCCGGGCGCGCGGCGGCGTGACGCTCGTAATGGAGGAGAAAAAGGAATCCGAGCCGTTCGCGCATATCCTCAATCGCGGCGAATACAGCCTGCCGGGCGAAAAAGTGCCCGCGGCCACACTCTCCGCGCTCCCGCCGCTGGCAGCCGAGGCGCCGCGCAACCGCTTGGGCTTGGCGCAGTGGGTCGTCGCCCCGGAGAACCCGCTGACCGCACGCGTGACGGTCAACCGCGCATGGCAGCATCTCTTCGGCACGGGCCTGGTCGAAAGCACGGGCGACTTCGGGATCATGGGCGCGCGGCCGTCGCACCCGGAGCTGCTCGACTGGCTGGCGGTCGAGTTCCGCGCGAGCGGATGGGATTATCGGCGGCTCGTGCACCTGATGGTCACGAGCGCGACTTACCGGCAATCCGCCGCCGTCACCCCCGCGCTGCTCGAGCGCGATCCCGAAAACCGCCTGCTGGCGCGCGGACCGCGTCATCGCCTCGACGCCGAGCAGCTCCGCGATCAGGCGCTCGCCGCCTCGGGCCTGCTCGTCGCGAAGCTCGGCGGCCGCCCGGTGCGGCCTTACCAGCCCGAAGGCATCTGGGAGGAGGTCGCGATGAAGCAATCGACGACGCGCTTCTACAAAACCGATGTCGGCGACAACCTCTTCCGCCGCTCAATCTACACGCTCTGGAAACGCACCGCGCCGCCGCCCGCGATGGACATCCTCAACGCCCCGAGCCGCGAGGTCTCCTGCGTGCGCCGCGATCGCACCAACACCCCGCTGCAGGCGCTGGTCACGCTCAACGAGCCGCTCTTTGTCGAGGCGTCGCGCCAGCTCGCCACACGCGCGTTGCACGCCTCGACGCGCTTCGACGCGCGGCTCGATGCCATCGCGCTGCGCCTGCTCGGGCGCACCTTCACGCGCGACGAGCGCGCGGTCGTCCGCCGCACGCACGACGCCGCGCTCGCGACCTACAAAAAAGAACCCGCGCTCGCCCGCCAGCTCATCGAAGTTGGCGAATCCCCGGCCGACGAAAAACTGAACCCTGCCGAACTCGCCGCCTGGACGCTCGTCGCGAGCCAGGTGATGAACCTCGACGAAGCACTGACCAAGTAGGCGGGACTGTGACCCGCCCCAACCATCCTGCCGCCATGAATCTCCCCCCCGACTGGCAAGCCACCTTTGAGGCCTACAACGCCGCGCTCACGCGCCGGCAGTTTTTCCGCCGCAGCGGCACGGGCCTCGGCGTCGCCGCGCTCGGCGCGCTCCTCGGCCCGCGCGCCCTTGGCGCGAATGCCTCGGCCGCCGCCACGCTCCAGACTGCGATGACCGAGCCGTGGAAAATCGCGCCCAAGGCCAAGCGCGCGATCTACGTTTCGCTCATCGGCGCGCCTTCGCAGCTTGAACTATTCGACTACAAGCCCGCCCTCGCCGGTCGCTTCAAGGAAGACCTCAAGGACTGGCTGGCCGGCCAGGGCGAGCGGCTCACCGGCATGACGGCGGGGCAGAAGGCGTTTCCCATCGCGCCCGCGCGCTTCAATTTTTCGCAGCATGGCCAGAGCGGCGCCTGGATCAGCGAGCTGCTGCCCAACATCGCGAAGATGGCGGACGACATCTGCATCATCCGCTCGATGAAGACCGACGCCATCAATCACGAGCCCGCCAACCAGCTCGTTTACACCGGCTCGATGCAGAACGGGAAGGCCTCGATGGGCTCGTGGCTCGCCTACGGGCTCGGATCGCTCAACCAGGACTTGCCGGCGTTTGTCGTGCTGCATGCGAAGCACACGAGCCCGTTCTCCAATGTGCAGGCGATCTCGGCGCGGCTCTGGGGCAGTGGGTTTCTGCCCGGCAAGCACGCGGGCGTTTCCTTCCGCGGCAGCGGCGATCCCGTGCTCTATCTCAACGATGCGCCCGGCATCCCGCGCGAGCTGCGCCGCTCGATGCTCGACGGCCTGGAGCAGCTCAACCGCCGCAGCTACGAAGCCGTCGGCGATCCGGAAATCCAGACGCGGACGCAACAATACGAGATGGCCTTCCGCATGCAGGCCAGCATCCCCGAGCTCGCCGATCTGTCACAGGAGTCCGAGGCGACGTTTGCGCTCTACGGCGAGCAGGCGCGCGTCCGGGGCAGCTTCGCGAGTTCGGCGCTGATGGCGCGGCGGCTCGTCGAGCGCGGCGTGCGTTTCGTGCAGATCTTCCACCGCGGCTGGGACCAGCACGGCTCGCTGCCGCGCGACATCGCCGCGCAGTGCAAGGACGTGGACCAGCCCTGCTACGCGCTCGTGCAGGACCTGAAGCAGCGCGGCATGCTCGACGACACGCTCGTGATCTGGGGCGGCGAGTTTGGCCGCACCGTTTACAGCCAAGGCACGCTGACCGAGACGAACTACGGCCGCGACCACCACCCGCGCTGCTTCTCGATCTGGATGGCCGGCGGCGGCATCAAGGGCGGCACGGTCCATGGCGAGACCGACGAGATGTCCTACAACATCGTGAAGGACCCCGTCCACATCCGCGACCTGCACGCAACCATCCTGCACCTCATGGGCCTCGACCACGAGAAGTTCAGCTTCAAGTTCCAGGGCCTCGACCAAAAGCTCACGGGCGTCGTGCCGGCGCAGATCGTGAAGGGGATTCTGGCCTGAGAAAGGAAAGAGGCATGAGGGCATTCGCCGCAGTCCTGCTGTTGCTCTCCGCTCCTGGCTTGGGCGTGGCCGCGCAGCTTGGGAAAATCGAGTTCAACCGCGATGTGCGGCCGATTCTCTCCGACAACTGCTTTGCCTGCCACGGGCCCGATGCCTCGCACCGGAAAGGCAAGCTGCGGCTCGATGACCGCGAGGCGGCGTTGAAGCGCGGCGCGTTCGTGCCGGGCAAGTCGGCCGAGAGCGAACTCGTCGCGCGCATCCAGTCGAAGCACGAAGACGAGATCATGCCGCCGCCGGACTCGCACAAAATTCTCTCCGCGCGCGACCAGGCCGTGCTCGCGCGCTGGATCGACGAGGGTGCGAACTACCAGAAGCATTGGGCCTATGAAGCCCCGGTGAAGGCGGCGATTCCATCCGGCGCTAACGCCATCGACACACTCGTCGCGCGCCGCCTCGCCGCGGTCGGCCTGAAACCCTCGCCCGAGGCGGATCGCCGCACGCTGATCCGGCGGCTGCACTCCGATATAATCGGGCTGCCGCCGACGCCGGAGGACGTGGCGGCGTTTGAAAACGACCGCGCGCCGGACGCCTACGCGCGCCTCGTCGATCGCCTGCTCGCCAGCCCGCACTACGGCGAGCGCATGGCGCTCGGTTGGCTCGATGTCGTGCGGTTTGCCGACACCATCGGCTACCACAGCGACAATCCCCGCAACGTCTGGCCTTACCGCGACTGGGTGATTGCGAGCTTCAACGCCAACAAGCCCTTCGACCGCTTCACGCATGAGCAAATCGCGGGCGACCTGCTGCCGGATGCGAACACGGAGACGCGGGTCGGCTCGGCCTTCAACCGTCTCCTGCTCTCCACCGAGGAGGGCGGCGCGCAGCCCAAGGACTACGAGGCGCGCATGGTCGCCGACCGCGTGCGCGCGATCGGCACGGCGTGGCTCGGGCAGACCACCGGCTGCGCGCAGTGCCACGATCACAAGTTCGACCCGATCTCGCAGCGCGACGTCTATGCACTCGGGGCCTTTTTCGCGGACGTGAAGGAGCAGGCCGTCGGCCGGCGCGAGGAGGGGATGCTCGTCACTACGCCGGAGCAGGAGGCGCGGCTCGCCCAGCTCGACGCCGCGGTGGCCGAGGCGCGCCGGCCCGTCGCCGCCCGAGCCCGGGAGATCGACGCGGCCCAGCGGGCTTGGGAGGGCGGGGGAGCGACGCAGGGCGCGCCGCGCGACGTGGCCACGGCCTTGAAAAAGGAAACGGCGAAACGATCGGCGAAGGAGAAGGCCGCCGTGAGCGAGCACTTCCGCGCCAAAATTTCCCCCCGTGGCCCGCGCCGAGCTCGACGCGCTCGCGGCGGCGGAGCGCGTGCGGACGGAATTTGCCGACGCCCTGCCGCGCTGTCTCGTCACGGAGGCGTTGCCACCGGCGGAGCGCCGCACGGTGCGGGTTCTGCCGCGGGGCAACTGGATGGACGAGTCGGGCGAGGTGATGAAGCCCGCGCTCCCGGCCTACCTGCCGCAGCCCGACGCCGGCGGCCGGGAACTCACGCGTCTCGATCTCGCGCGCTGGCTCGTGGCGCGGGAGAATCCGCTCACGGCGCGCGTGGTTGCGAACCGGCTCTGGCAGCAGTTTTTCGGCACTGCGCTCAGCGGCGTGCCGGCCGACCTCGGCGCGCAGGGCGAGACGCCGCGCAACGGTCCGCTGCTGGACTGGCTCGCGTGCGAGTTCATGGACCGTGGCTGGGACGTGAAGCACCTCGTGCGCACCCTCGTCATGAGCGCGACCTACCGGCAGGTCTCCACGGCCACGCCCGCAGCGCTCGCCGCTGATCCCGACAACCGAGAGTTTGCGCGGCAGGGCCGCCACCGCGTCGAGGCCGAGCTGGTGCGCGACCACGCGCTCGCCGTGGGCGGACTGCTTTCGCCACGGCTCGGCGGACCGAGCGTGAAACCCTACCAGCACGCGCGCTACTGGGAGAATCTCAACTTCCCTCCGCGCGACTACGCGGCCGATTCCGGCGAGGCTCAATACCGGCGCGGGCTCTATGTCTGGTGGCAGCGCTCGTTTTTGCACCCGAGCCTGCTCGCCTTCGATGCGCCGAGCCGCGAGGAGTGCGCCGCCGAGCGCACGCGCTCGAACCTCCCGCAGCAGGCGCTCGTGCTGCTCAACGACCCGACCTACGTCGAGGCGGCGCGCGCCCTGGCCGCGCGCATTATCGGGGAGGGCGGCGCGACCCGCGAAGCGCGGCTGGCCTGGGCGTGGCAGCGGGCCCTGCAACGCGCGCCACGGCCCGAGGAATTGCGCACGGCCGCCGCTTTGCTCGACGAACACCTCCGCGTCTATCGCGCCGATCCCGGCGCCGCCGCTGCGCTGCTTGCGACCGGAGAATCCCCGTTGCCCGCCGGTCTCGACCGTGCCGAGGTCGCCGCGTGGACGCACGTCGCGCGGGTGCTGCTCAACCTCCACGAGTTCATCACCCGATCCTGATCCGCCATGAACTTTTTGCCGACGCCTTTCCAAACCCGCCGCGCTTTCATCGGCCGCGTCTCGCAGGGCGTGGGCGCGGTGGCGCTGGCTTCGCTGCTCGGGAAAACGTCATCGTCGCTGCACGCCGCCCCCGCGCGCGGGGTAGTTTATCCGCTCCCGCTGCCGCAGAAAGTGAAGCGCGTGATCTGGCTGACGATGGCGGGCGGGCCGTCGCAGTTCGAGACCTTCGACCCGAAGCCGAGGCTCGCCGCGATGCACGGCGAGCCCATGCCCGAGAGCCTGACGCGCGGCCAGCAGCTCGCGCAGCTCCAGGGCCAGAAGCTCGTCTGCCACGGGCCGCAGTTCCCCTTCGCCAAGTTCGGGAAAAACCAGACCGAGATCAGCACGCTGCTCCCGCACATCGGATCCGTGGTGGACGACATCTGCCTCATCCGCTCGATGACGACCGACGCCATCAACCACGACCCGGCGCACATGTTCATGAACACCGGCTCGCAAATCGCCGGCCGCCCGAGCATGGGCGCGTGGATCAACTACGGGCTCGGCAGCGAGGCGGAGAACCTGCCCGGCTTCGTCGTGATGGTGACCACCGGCCCCGGCCGGCCGCCGCAGCCGATTGCGACGAGGCAGTGGAGCAGCGGCTTTTTGCCGAGCAAGTTTCAGGGCGTGCAGCTGCAGGGGCGCGGCGATGCCGTGCACTATCTCACCAACCCCGGCCGCGTCTCGCGCGCGCAGCAGGGTGCCGATATCGCCGCCATCAACACCCTCAACCGCTCGCACGACGCCTTCGTCGCCGATCCCGAGATCGCGACGCGCATCGCGCAATACGAGCTGGCCTTTGCCATGCAGGCCAGCGTGCCCGAGCTGACCGACCTGCGCGGCGAGGATGCGCGCACGCTCGCCCTCTATGGCTGCACGCCGGGCGATGGATCATTCGCGAGCAACTGCCTCCTCGCGCGCCGGCTCGCCGAGCGCGGGGTGCGCTTCATCCAGCTCTACCACCGCGACTGGGATCACCACAGCCTGCTCAACGAGGAGCTGCCGCTGCGCGCCAAGGAGACCGACCAGGCCTCCGCCGCGCTCATCACCGATCTCAAGCAGCGTGGCATGCTCGACGACACGCTGGTCGTGTGGACGGGGGAGTTTGGCCGCACGCCGATGTCGCAGGGCAACAAGGGCCCGACCGGCCGCGATCACCACAACAAGTCGATGTCGATGTGGCTCGCCGGCGGCGGCGTGAAGCGCGGGATCGTTTACGGCGCGACCGACGATCTCGGCTACGCCGCGACGGAAAACGTCTGCACCGTCCACGACCTCCACGCGACGATGCTCCACCAGCTCGGCCTCCGCCACGACGCGTTCAGCGTGAAGTTCCAAGGCCTCGATGCGAAGCTCACCGGAGTCGAAGGCGCGCGGGTGATCGAGGGCATTTTGAGTTGAAGCGCGCCTGCCCCTAGACGCAGCGGGCGGGATTTGGACCTGGTCCGTTTTTAAAAAAGTTTTCGCGGCCGGTTTCCCCCGGAAAGCCCCTCGACACGCTTCGCACCGGTTCCGATAAAAAACTCCCGCACCCTCCGGCCTCGCCGGAGCTGTAACCCCCATGTCTTCCGCCGAGCAGGCCCGCTGGTTTTCCGAGCACGTGCAACCGCACGAGCCGGCGCTGCGCGCCTATCTGTCGAGGCGGTTTCCCACGCTGCCCGACCACGACGACCTCGTGCAGGAGACCTATGCCCGGCTGCTGCGCGTCGATGATCCCGGCCGGCTCGTCCACGCCAAGGCCTTCCTCTTCACCACCGCGCGCAACGCCGCCATCGATCTCTTCCGCCGCCGCCGGGTGCAGCCCTTCGAGAATCTCGACGACGTGATAGAAATGCCGCCGCTCGACGAGGCGCCCAGCGTGGTTGATTCCCTTGAGCGTCGGCAGCGAGGCGAGGCGCTCGCGGAGGCGCTGCGCACGCTCCCGGAACGCTGCCGTGAGGTGATGCTGCTGCGCTACCTCGACGGCTGCTCCGGCAAAGAAATCGCCGAACGGCTCAACATTTCCCTCGGCACCGTCAAAGGCCACCTGCTCAAAGGCGTGCGTGACTGCGCGCGCTTCTTCGAGGCCCGCGGCTTGGTGGACGCCGCGCCCGCCGATGGTAGCGCGGGGCTTCAGCCCGCGCCTGGTGCGAACATCGGATCCCGGTCGGCGCGGGCTGAAGCCGCCCGCTACCCGGACGGCCACGCCACCCGCCTATGAATCCCTCGCACGATTTTCCGTCCGGGTTGGCCAACGAGGACGCCGCCATCGCGTGGCTGGCGGAGCGCGCCGACGGCTTTTCACCCGCCCGCGAACGCGAGTTTGCCCAATGGCTCCGCGCCGATCCGCGCCACGCCGCCGCCATCACGCGCTTGGAGCAGACCCTCGGGCTGCTCGGCGAAATGCCCGCCTACCGCGCGGAACTAAACACCACATTCGGGCGCGCAGCCCCGGTCGTGCCTTTTCCGCCGTCCGGCGCGGTCGCTGCGCCCCGCATGGTGCGCCCGGTCCGGCGCTGGTCGCGTGCGCTGGCGTGGGGCGGTGTCGCCGCCGCGCTGGCGATCGGCGCTTTGGCCGGCTGGCAAGAGCTGCGCCCGCCGGCTGAGACTCGCTACGTCACCTCCGTCGCCGGCTACGAGCGCGCCCGGCTCGACGATGGCTCCACCCTGGAGCTCAACGCCGCGACTGCCGTGCGCGTGCAATTCACGCCCGCGGTGCGGAGCGTGAAACTCGAGGCGGGCGAGGCGCACTTTGCCGTGGCTCACGATGCCGCGCGGCCCTTTGTCGTGAGCGCGGGCAACGTGGCGGTGCGCGCCGTCGGCACCGCGTTCAACGTCCGCTACGCCGCTGATGGAGGCGTCGAGGTCATCGTCACCGAGGGCAAAGTCAGCATAGGTCCGGCGCTCGCCGCCGGCCGCGCGCGTCCAAAGCCGGACCATCGTGATTCTGCAAACGGCACGCCGCCGAGCGGCGGCCCTACATTTCTGAGCGCCGGCGAGCGCCTCCACATCCCGAATCAGGCTCCGGTGCCGATCGTCGAGCGAGTCGATCCTGCCGCCCTCCGCGCCGCGCTCGCGTGGCAGAGCCGGCTCGCCGATTTCGCCGAAGCCCCGCTGGCCGACGTCATCGCACGCTTCAACGCCCGCAGTCGCGTCCAACTCATCCTCGCCGACGAAAAACTCGCCGACCGCCGTATCGGTGGCACCTTCGCTCTCGACGAGGCCGAGGCCTTCGTGCGCCTCCTCGAACGTGACGGCGAAATCATCGGCGAACGCCGCGGCGAAAGCGAAATCCTCCTGCGGCGCACCCGCTGACGCTCGACATGCACTTGGAGCGTGACGCCCGAGGTAGCGCGGTGCTTCAGCCCGCGCTTTGCAAGGGACCGGGATTCACCACGGATCACACGGATGAACACGGATAAACACGGATGGGTTTTCGCTCCGCGGGATTTGTCCGTGCTCATCCGTGCCATCGGTGGTCAATCGTCTTCGGTTTTGGGGCGCGGGCTAAAGCACCGTGTTACACTGTTACCGCAGAAAAAAATCTCTCCGCCGCGAGCAGGTCTTTTCGTCCGCCGCTGCGTTACAGGAGTAGTCCTGCTCCTCCGCATGCTGTCGCCCCACGTCCCCGCGCCCCTCGCCGTCGCCGCCCTGTGCAGCGCCGTCGTCGCCAGCGCTGCGACCACCGTGACCGCCCCGGCGGAGAAGCGGACGTTTAACCTCCCCCGCGGCGACGCCGCCGTCACGCTCAAGCAATTCACCACCGTTGCCGGCACGCCGATCGTCTACCTCGTCGATCGCGTCCGTGGCGCCACCACCAAGGCGGTGGCCGGCGAATTCACGCCGCGCGAAGCGCTCGAACGCATGCTGGCCGGCACGGCCCTCGAAGCCGCGCAGGACGCCGCCACCGGCGCCCTCGTCGTCAGCCGCAAGCGCACCGCCGAAGCCGCGCCGCGCGCCGGGGAGGCCGGACCTGTTTCCGACCCGCAACCCAAACCCACACCCAAGACCCAACCCATGAAATCCACTCGCACTCTATTCGCCGCCTTTGCTGGCTGGCTCGCCGCCGCAACCGCGGTCGAGGCCCAAACACCCGCAGCCCCGGGCAAAGACGAAGCCGTCGTGCTCAGTCCGTTTTCCGTCAGCACCAGCAAGGACTCCGGTTACCGCAAGCTCAGCACGGTCACCACGTCCCGCATCGGCGTTTCCCTCTACGAAGCGCCGCAGCCCATCGAGATCATCTCGGGCGAGTTGCTCCGCGACCTCGGCTACAACTCGATCCGCGATGTCTACGACTACACCTCGAGCGTCACGGTCAATAAACAGGAGACGCGGCAGAACGGCTCTTTCAAGCTGCGCGGTTTCCAACTGCCCAACTTCATCAATGGCGTGCAGGTGGCGGCGAATTCCAATGGTCCGGGCTATGTCTCCTCCGACAACGTCGACCGCGTCGAACTCGCCAAAGGCCCGGTCGGACTTTTCTACGGCAACAGCTCGCCCAACGGCGTCTCCAATACCGTGACGAAGCGGCCTGAAAATGTGAACCGCACGATTACCGAAGTCAGCGTAGGTTCCTACGGCCTCCTCAAAGGTCTGGTGGACACCCAAGCCGTCGTGAGCCGCGAATACGGAATTTCCTACCGGTTCATCGCCGCCGCCAATAACAGCCAGACCCGCCTCAAGCAGGACACCGGCTACCACATGTATGCCGCCTCATTCGTCGCCCGGCCCAACGACAAGATCGAAGTGCAGGCCGAGTTTAACTCCACGAGCTACAAGCAGGCTTACTCCGCCGTCAGCGCCTGGAATTTCCTAGTCAACCCCCTCTACTATCAGCAGGTGGTCAATCCCGATCAAACCATGCTCAACTACATCAAAACGAGGTATGGCGCGGCGGACGATGCGGCGGCGCGGACGGTGATTTCCAACCGCTGGGGCATCACGGCACCCGCAGGCTCCGGCTACTTGGTTAACAACTGGGCGCCCGACTATTTCGGCGCCTACGGCAAGATCACTTATCCCTACATCGGTTCGAGCACAAACTGGAGCCGCTATTCGCCCGAAGGTGACAAGTTCACTTCCGGCAGCCCCGACTCCCGGCTCGACGGCGTCAATACGCTCTCCGACGTGAGCATCCGATTCACGCCCTTCAGCAAGACCTCGGTGCAATATCACTGGGTGCGCAGCCAAGACAAAAGCGACTTCGCCCGGTCCCTCGCGTTTACCAATCCCGGCCCGCTCGACGCCAACGGCCGCATCCCTTCCCTCAATGTGTTCGCGCAGGTCCAGAAGCTCGACGCCGTCAGCGACACCCAGCAGCTCGATTTTTCGCAGGAGGTGCAAACCGGCGGGATCAAGCATCGTTTAGTGGCCGGCTTGGAGTCCCGCCGCAGCTGGACGAATAACGGCGGCGCCAGCATCGACAGCAGCAAAGCCCCGACTCGGACCACGCCCAGCGGCGGCACGACGACCGGCCAAGGCACGCTCGACCGATTTTATAACTTCATCAATCCATGGACCGAGATCAAGCCACTCATCTCGAGCGGCATCACTCAGGTGAAATCGAAACCCACCGAATACCAAGACTGGTATCTGAGCTACCGCGGCTCTGCTTTTAAGGACAAGCTCAACCTGCTCGCCGGCGTGCGCAGCGTGAAGCAGAACACCACCGGCCTCGTCAGCACGGGCAAGAGCGAGCTCACCAAATCCCTCGGCGTCATCGGCCAGGTCGTCCCCGGCCTCTACGCTTTCGCCAGCTTCAGCGAGACCTTCCAGTTCTCCAACGACTACGACGTGTATCTCCAGTCCACCGGCCCCAGTGTGCCGATCATCGGCGAAAGCAAGCCGCTCGCCAGTGAGTCCGGCGACGGCTTCGACATCGGCTTAAAGAGCGCGCTCTTCGGGGAAAAGCTCTCCGGCACGATTTCGTATTTTGAAATCAATCGCGACGGCGTGGTGGTCGCCGACATCCAAAAGAACGTGTCCGATCCGCGCAACGGTCCCGGCATGCCGATCAGCGGCATTGTCCGCTTCAACCAAAACGGCGGTCTGCAGCTCAGCAAAGGCATCGACTCCGACCTCGTCTGGACGCCCACGGCCAACTTCCAAGTCCTCGCGAACTTCACCTACATCATGAAGGCGAAGGTCGTCTCCGACCCCAGCGTCAACACAGTCAACATCGGCATCAGCGAGCCCAACGCCCGGAAATACGACAAGCTCTTCAAGCACCGCCTGGCGAAGTCTCCCGAATTTTCCTCCAACGTCATCGGCAAATACACGTTTCGCACCGGACAGTTCAGCGGAGCCTATGTGGGTGCTGGCGTGCGACACACCGGCGAATACGAGGTGTCCGACAACGAGATCTACGGCATTCAGGTAAAGGCCGAAACCCTCTTCGACACCTTCGTTGGCTACACCACAAAGATCGCAAAGATCCCCACCACGTTTCAGCTCAACGCGCGGAATCTGACCAACAAAATCAACGACGTCACCCGCGACGACGGTCTGGTGCTGCAGGCCCGCGTGTCGATGCAGTTCTGATTGGGTCTTACCGGCCCGAACCGGAACTTGGTTTCGATTCATCATCACGCCCGGGCGCAGTCGCGCCCGCGCGTTTTTCATACGGCGCGTCGCTGGCCCTCGCCGAAAAATTTTACCGCAGTGCTAGCATCTGGGTCGGCCACTCGTTAGTATTTGCCTCTGGTCTTCTGACCCGAACCTTTTTCGCTTTTGTCCGATGCGCCCAATCACTCCGTCCTGCATTTTGGCCGCGTGCGTGTTGACCGCGGTCGCCGCCGCACCGGCGCCGGTGAAGCTTTCGTTCAACGACCACATCCAGCCCATCCTCGCCGACAACTGCTACGCCTGCCACGGCGTCGATCCGGGGTCGCGCAAGGCGGACTTGCGGCTCGACCGCTTCGAGCACGCCACGCGCCCGCGCAAGGAGGGCGATCCGGCGATTGTGCCCGGGCAGCCGGACCGGAGCCCGCTCGTCCAGCGCATCGAGTCCAAGGATGAGAAAAAAATCATGCCGCCGCCCGAGGCGCACAAGACCCTCAAGCCCGATCAAATCGCCACGCTTCGCCGCTGGATCGCCGAGGGCGCGGAGTATCAGGAGCACTGGGCCTTCGTGACGCCCGTGCGGCCGGCGGTGCCCGCCGTGCGAGAAGGAGAGACAGGGGGAAGGAGAGACAGAGGGATTGGTTCATCTTCTCCTCACTCCGTCTCTTCCTCACTCGGTCTTCCTGCGAATCCCATCGACGCTTTCATCCGCGCCAAACTTTCCGCCAACAACCTCACCCCGTCCCCCGAGGCCGACCGCCGTTCGCTCATCCGCCGCGTGACGCTCGACCTCACCGGCATCGTGCCGACGGCCGCTGAGGTCGAAGCCTTCGTCGCCGACAAGTCCCCCGACGCCTATGCCAAGATCGTCGATCGCCTGCTCGCGAGCCCCCGCTACGGCGAGCACCGCGCGCGCTACTGGCTCGATTATGTGCGCTACGCCGACACGCATGGCGTCCACTTCGACAACTACCGCGCGATCTGGCCGTATCGCGACTACGTGATCGGCGCGTTCAACGCCAACAAGCGCTTCGATACGTTTGTGCGCGAACAACTCGCGGGCGACCTCCTGCCAGCGCGCACGTTCGACGAGCTGGCCGCGACGGGTTTCGTGCGCAGCAACCCCACGACCAACGAGGGCGGCACGATCACCGAGGAAGTCTATGTGAACCAGACGCGCGATCGCGTGGAGGCGTTCGGCGCGACCTTCCTCGGTCTCACGACCGGTTGCGCGGCGTGCCACGACCACAAGTTCGATCCCGTGTCGCAGAAGGACCACTACGGCCTCGCGGCCTTTCTGGGCAACACCGCCGAAAAACCATGGGACCTAAACATCTCCGAGCCGCTGCCGGTGTTGCGCCTCCCGAAGGCTGAGAACAAAGCGTCCGCCGAGTTCATCCTCGGGCAGCGCGCCGGGTTGCAGGAGAAACTCGAGGCCCGCCGCTCGCGCGCCCGCGAACTCACCGCCGCGTGGCTCGCCGACGGAAACAAACCGCAACCGGTGCCCGCCACCGGGCTCGAGCTGCGCCTGCGCCTCGACGAAGGAGCGGGTGACGTGCTCAAGAATTCTGCGCCGGGCGCGAAAGTCGCCACGTTCAAGGCCGACA
>JAUYAK010000098.1 GCA_030693515.1 Opitutaceae bacterium | reverse complement strand
GTTTTAAGTCAATCAGTTTCCTCCCCGGTGACAGAGGTTTACAATCCGAAGACCTTCATCCCTCACGCGGCGTCGCACCATCAGGCTTTCGCCCATTGTGAATGATTCGAAACTGCTGCCACCCGTAGGTGTCTGGACCGTTTCTCAGTTCCAGTGTGGCTGATCATCCTCTCAGATCAGCTACCCGTCTTTGCCTTGGTGAGCCGTTACCTCGCCAACTAGCTGATAGGCCGCGAACTCCTCGTTTAGCGTCAGGCCTTGCGGTCCCCAACTTTGGTTTACATATCATGTGATATGTAACAAAATGCGGCATTAATTCGTCTTTCGACGAGCTATTCCCCACTAAACGGTAGATTGTTCACGTGTTACGCACCCGTTCGCCACTAGCTTAACATATGTATTGCTACAATGTTAAACCCGTTCGACTTGCATGTCTTAACCACGCCGCCAGCGTTCATTCTGAGCCAGGATCAAACTCTCCGAAATGGTGAATTTTGAACCTAGTGATTCAATTACTACTCTTAATTTTTAATATTAGCTTACTTGGGCTAAATCTATCAATCGCACAAATTAGTTTTCAAAGAGCACAAAATTGAAAGGACGTTCAACAAACCAAACGGAATCCTCTTCGTCAATGCATTTCTTGGTTTTTTTTATTATGATACGCATCCTATTGAATAATAAATGCTAGCAAGTTCATTTTGGACACAGCGCGACCCAAAACTTTCCCGCACTCCTGTAAGCTTGTGATTCGATTGGTTTATTCAACTCACGGTTATGCACTTCGATGGTATTAAATTACTAATAATCAATGGAAAACACATCGTATCATCCGCCGGGATCATGCAATTGATGGCCGGATAAGTTGGCGCGGACCGGCTCTGGCAGAAAGGGCGGCAACTGCATCGCTGTCGTCCTCGGCACTGATTTGCCGGAGCAGAACGTGCCACCCAGCGCGGCGCTGGGGCGTGGCGACGGCGAGCTTGTGGGTGCGCTTGCCAGCGGCGTAGCGGAAGACCGCGGCGCAGGAAAACAGCCGCCAGCGCAGCGTGGTCAGTTCCTCCCGCTGGGGCTGGCCGCGCCGGCGCTTCAGGCCGACGCAGAGGTTGTAGACGCAGATGGCGTGATGGCACGCGGCCTCGGTCGCCCAGAACGGGCGGCCGCACAGGCCCTTCAAGCCAAACTTGGCGCCGAGTTCCTTGATCCGGTTTTCGATGTCGGCGCGGCCGTTGTAACGGCGCCACACCCCGAGAGCGCACACGCTCGGCGGCAGATTGATCCGCAGCGCCTAGAACCTGTAGCCGGGCAGCTCGAGCAATTGCTTTCCCCCGGCGTGGGGTCGTTCGACGATGCGCTGCCGCAGGACCGCAAGGCGGACGCCGTCGTGCGTGACCTCCTACACCTCGATCCCCGGAACCGCGGTCGGCGTCCACGCGGCGTCATCATACCGCCAGAGCGTGCGCACCGGCGCGCGCAATGCCGCCGTCAGGATACACACTTCAACCCACGCGTCGCGAGTTCGACGATCATGCCGTGGGTGCAAAAGCCACTGTCGGCGCGCACCGAGGCCACGCGGACCGCCGTGAGCAAACGCGCCCCGCGTATCGCCGAGGAACGCGCCCGCCCCGCTGACACAGGCGGTATTGCCCGGCCGCAGCCAAAATGCGCGACCTGCGGCACTTCCCGCCAGCGCGGCCACGATGGGCCGATGGCACGGCTTCAGGCCTTTGCAGGTGCAGCCCACGCGCACGCCTGCCTGCTGACCGTCTTCGTGCATGAGCAAAAACGAATCCCAATCGAGCGTGCAGTCCTCGTTCCAGCCCGGGAGGTCGGCCAACGCCCACGGATGCCAACCTGACAACGCCTCGCCGGCGCGGCGACGGCCGCACTGCGCAAATAGGCGCGAGAGCGTCGACTGACTCGGGATCGCCTCGATGCTGAGCATCTCGGCCACCGCCGGATCGTGCGCCGGATGCGCGACCGCGCCAGCTGTCCGCGCCGCACAGGATGCCGCCGATGAAACCCAGCGCCGTGTCGCACGGGGATCTGTAGGCGTTCGGACTCGTCGGGGTAGCGGCAACACACCGCGCGCAACTGCTCGCGCAAGCCCCGCTCCGTGATAAGCCACGTCCACCCCACCACCCCGCCGTCAAGCACCGGTCGGTAAAGCCAATCCGCATCGACTTCACCCCGTCTCTTTGGTGCCCAAAATCCAACCGCACCGTTTGGTTCGCCGTACGGTCGACGATATGCCTCGTGCTATGTTTCACCCCAGCAACGAACGCCAAACGGCGCGCCTTTTGGCGACTACCCCTTAAACTGCCTGATCCCGGCTCAGAGAGTTCAGGCGACGAGCGCGAACGTCCCAGCTGGCCGCGGCGAACGCGGAAATCACCACCGCTATCTTCGACTACATCGAAACATTTTGAGCCGCTCACGCCCACTCTGCCCTCGGCAACCAAAGGTCCACTTCAATGGCCGGAGGAAGCACAGACTCGCAAGAGATGTCCAAGTAAACATCCCCGGAGCAAGCTCCGGGGCATTTGATCAAGACAGCCCTAAATCCAACTGCCCCTTGTGCAACGTTCGATACTCACTCTTCCCGCCCTGCCCTTGCACGTAGGCCGCGATCACTTTTTCGCTCCCGTGCTGGCCCACCGTGTTCGCGAAGTAACCTTCGCCCCAGAACGCGCCGCCCCACAACTTTTCCTTCACCTCCGGCACCTTGGCGAACACCTCCCGTGCAATCACGCTCTTCACAAGCTGCACCATCCGGCTCGGGCTGTAGCTCGGCACCGTTTGGATGAGAAAGTGCGCGTGATCCCGATCCAGGCCAAGCTCCAGAAATTTTAGCTCCCACCGCTTCTCGATCTCCAGACACGCCTGCCTGAGCACCTCATCCACATGCGCACTCATCACCACTCGCCGATACTTCGCCGCACACACCAAGTGATACATCAGCACCGTGACGTTGTGCGGCTTGTGGATATACCGACTCTCCATCCCTCAACCTCTCATCCCTCCAAGCCGGAGCAAGCTCCGGGGTATCGGACCCATCGCGAATGAAGAAACAAAAACGCCGCCGGATAATTCCGGCGGCGTCGGGGAAATAGACAGGCGGCGCAGTGGGCCGCGCGACGTTACTTCTTCTTGTCTTCCTTCTTGAACGCCTTGTGGCCGGCCTTCTGGGCATCGCCCATGGCGGCGACGAGTTTCTCGGCTTCGGCGTTGTTGTTGGACTTGAGGGCGGCCTCGACCTTCTCGATCTGGCCGACGAATTTCTTCATCTCCGCCTGGTAGTCAGCGACGAACTTCGCCTGCTCGGCGGCCGGCTTGTCGGCTTTCATCGCGGGCTCAAGCTTCGTCGAAGCCATGGCGTTTTCCTTGATCGTCGCGAGCTTCGCAAGCGAGTCGGCATTCTTGGAAGAGTCGGCGACTTGGCGACGGAGGGCGCGGAAGGCGCCGCCCATTTTGTCCATTTTCTTGCTCAGCTCGGTCTCGGTTTCGGCGGCCTGGAGGAACGGGCCGGCCGCGAGGGCGCAGGCGACAGTGGCGATAAGCAGACGGATTTTCATTTTGGGTGAAGTGCGATTATTGGGTGATGACCGCCGGGGAGCCAACACGACCGGTCG
This sequence comes from Opitutaceae bacterium, assembly GCA_030693515.1. Taxonomy (GTDB): domain Bacteria; phylum Verrucomicrobiota; class Verrucomicrobiia; order Opitutales; family Opitutaceae; genus ER46. The sequence goes on along the minus strand of JAUYAK010000098.1, from coordinate 87,695 downwards.
CCGGGAGGGCAAACTGATTCGTGGAGCTATGGTGGCTGCCTTTGGGACGATCCGGCAGGGTCCGCTATTCAAAATATCCATCGCCCAATCAACCTAGAGCTGCTTCGGGATTGCCCGGCGTCAGCCCGCGCTGTCTGCTCGACTTCCTTCCCCGCCCCATGACCCACAGCCAGCAGCCAGTTTCCCGTCGTTCGTTTCTTGCCACCGCATCTGCGGGAGCCGTAGTGGCTCTCGTGAACCGAGGCGCCCTTCACGCCGCTCACGGTTCGTCCGCCTCCCGCTGGACCATCGGATGCTTCAACCGCCCTTGGACCAAGTGGACCTACGACGAGACGCTCGATGGCATCAAGGCCGCCGGCTACCGCACCACCGGGCTGCTCACGCCCACCAAGGCCGATCCGTTCACCGGGTCCGCCGCCACCCCGGAGTATCTCGCGACGCTGAAACAGAAAATCGCCGCGCGCAGCCTCACCGTAAACATGACCGCACTGCGGGTGAAAAATGGTGTGCCCCTTGCCGAGGCCATCGCCGACACCCGCCAGCAGCTCGCCAATGCGCACACGGTAGGGGCCGAGTTCGCCCTCACCTTCGGCGTCGATAAGCCCGAGCACTTCGCCCAGTATTTCAAAGTCATGGCCGACGCCGCCGCCTTCGCGCAGGAGCGCTCCATCAAGCTCGTCCTCAAGCCCCATGGCGGTGGCAGCGGTGCCTCCGACGAAATCCGCACCGCCCTGAAGGCCGTCGGCCACCCCAACTTCAAAATATGGTATGATGCCGGCAACATCATCTACTACACCGGCAAGGATCCCATCGCCGAACTCGCGCCCATTGCCGAGCACGTCACGGGCTTCTGCGCGAAGGATTGCGCGGTCGCGACCGACTCCGCCGGCCAGCGCAAGCCCGACGTCATGATCCAGTTTGGCGCGGGCTTGGTGGATTTTGCCGGCGTGTTCCGAAAACTAAAATCCGCCGGCTTCAACGGCCCCGTGATGGTCGAGTGCTGCAAGATCGGCGCGACCGCCGCGGAGACGACCGAGAACGCCCGCGCCAACCGCGTCTTCCTCGAAAAGATTCTCGCGTCCGTGTGAATCGCCCCCGCCCAACCCCGCCCGCGTGAACCCCCTGCGTCTCTTCCTTGCGCTCCCGGCCATCGCCGCAGCGCTCCTCCTGCCGGCCGGCTGCGGCACGTCCGCCGTGGTCGATCCGCCGGCACCGCCCACCCCGCGCAGCGTGTCCACAGCTCCGGCGTTCAAACCCGACAAGCTCGCCGCCATCGATCACACCATCGCCAACGCCATCGCCGCGAAGAAAATCCCCGGTGGCGTGCTCTGGATCGAGCGCGACGGCACGGCCCACCACCGCGCCTACGGTCAGCGCGCGCTCACCCCCGCGCCCGAAGCCGCCACCGAGGACACGATCTATGACGCCGCCTCGCTCACCAAGGTCGTCGCCACCACGACCGCTGTCATGCAGCTCTTCGAACGCGGTCAACTCGACCTCGACGCGCCCGTCGCGCGCTATCTGCCGGCCTTTGCGGCGCACGGCAAAGATGCCGTCACCCTCCGCCACCTGATGACGCACATGTCCGGCCTGCGTCCGGGCATCCCGGCCACACCCGCCTGGACCGGCACCGCCGCTGCGATTGAGCGCGCGTGCGCCGAAGTGCCGCGCAGCGTGCCGGGCAGCGCCTTCGTTTACTCCGACATCAACTACATCCTCCTCGGCGAACTCGTCCGCCTCGTCAGCGGCCACACCCTCGACCGTTTCGCGCAGGAGCAGATCTTCGCGCCACTCCGGATGGCCGACACCGGCTATCTCCCGCCCGTCGAAAAGCTGTCCCGCATCGCCCCCACTGAACTGGTCGACGGAAAAATGATCCACGGTGTCGTGCACGATCCCACGGCACGGCGCATGGGTGGCGTTGCCGGCCACGCCGGTCTCTTCACGACGACCGCCGACCTCGCGCGCTTCTGCCGCATGTTGATCAACCGCGGCGAACTCGACGGCGCGCGCATCCTTTCCCCCGCCAGCGTCGCCGAAATGACCCGCGTGCAAAACGACGGCTCCAGCCGCCGCGGTCTCGGCTGGGACATCGATACCAGCTATTCCGGCCCGCGCGGCCGCTGGTTTCCCGCCGGCACGACCTTCGGCCACACCGGCTGGACCGGCACCAGCGTCTGGATCGATCCGGCGGCCCGATCGTTCGTGATTTTCTTTAGCAACCGCGTGCATCCCGACGGCAAGGGCGACGCCGTCCCCCTCCGTCGCGAAATCGGCACCCTCGCCGCCGAGGCGATCGGCCGCGACGCCGGCGCGGTGCTCAACGGCATCGACGTCCTCGTGCGCGAGGATTTCGCCCGCCTCCGCGGCCTCAAGATCGGCCTCATCACCAACCAAACCGGCCGCGACCGCCAGGGCCGCCCCACCATCGATCTCCTCCATGAAGCGCGCGACGTGCAGCTCGTCGCGCTCTTCAGCCCCGAGCACGGCATCCGCGGCGTGGCCGACGAAAAGGTCGGCGACACCATCGACGAGAAAACCAAGCTCCCCGTTTACAGCCTCTACGGCGACACGCCGAAGCGCACCCCTGGCATGTCGGCGGCCGACTACGACATGGCCGTGATCCGCGCCCGCGCGCCCAAGCCCGAGCACCTGCGCGAACTCGACGCGCTGGTCTTCGACATCCAGGACATCGGCGCACGTTTCTACACCTACTCCGCCACGCTCGGCGCCGCGCTCGAAGCCGCGGCCACGGCGCGGAAAAAAATCTTCGTGCTCGATCGCGTGAACCCCATCGGAGGCGTGAACTTCGAGGGCCCGGTGCAGACGCGCGCCCCCAGCTTCATCGGGTTTCACCCGATCCCGGTGCGTCATGGCATGACCCTCGGTGAGCTCGGCCGCCTCTTCAACGCCGAGCGCGGCTTCGGCGCCGATCTCACCGTCGTCGCCTGTGAAAACTGGACGCGCACCACCTGGCTCGACGCCACGGGCCTGCCATGGATCAACCCCTCGCCGTCCATGAAGAGCCTCGCCGCCGCCACGCTCTACCCCGGGCTTTGCCTGCTCGAGAGCACATCCGTCTCGATGGGCCGCGGCACGGCGCAGCCTTTCGAGCAAGTCGGCGCGCCCTACATCGACGGCGCGCGCCTCGCCGCCGAGTTGAATCGTGCCGCGATCCCCGGCGTGCGTTTCGAGGCGGTGACCTTCACGCCCCAGATGGCCTTCTACTCCGGCCCCGCGGCCTCGTTGAAATACAAGGACCAGTCCTGCGGCGGCGTCCGCGCGATCCTCACCGACCGCGACGCCTGCCCGGTCGTGGACATCGGCCTCGAACTCGCCCTCGTGATCCAGCGCCTGCATCCCGACAAATTCAAGGTCGCCGACATGGCCCGTCTCATGGGCGACGACGAGACCATCACCGCCCTCCAGGCGGGCGAGACCCGCGCCGCGATCAAGGCGCGCTGGGAAAAGGCCGGCGCGCAATTCGCGGAACGCCGCCGCACCGCCCTGCTCTACTGAGCTCGACGCGGGCGGTCCCTCGCCCCGTCTGCGTTCAGCGATACGGCTGGTTCAACTCGACCGGCTTGGCCTTCTCCTTCGAGCGCAGTCGCAGGTTCAACATTTCCACCGCAAACGCGAAAGCCATCGAGAAGTAGATGTAGCCCTTGGGAATCTTGTGGCCCAGCGCCTCGCCCACCAGCGCCACGCCGATGAGGATGAGGAAGCTCAGCGCGAGCATCTTCAGCGTCGGATGCCGGTTCACAAAGTCGCTGATCGCGCCGGCAAAGATCAGCATCACGCCGAGCGCGATCACCACCGCCGCGATCATCACCCCGATCTCGTTGGCCATGCCGATCGCGGTTATCACCGAGTCGAGCGAGAAGACGATGTCGAGGACGAGGATTTGCACGATCACGTTGGCGAAGGTGGCGCGCGCACGGCCCGCGGTCGCATGGCCATCGACGCCCTCGAGCTTCTCATGCACCTCGCGCACGCTTTTCCAGATCAGGAAAAGCCCGCCGAGCAGCAACACGAGATCGCGCCCGGAGATGGGCTGGTTCATCACTGGCAAGGTGAAGAGCGGCTTGGTCAGCCCCATGATCCACGTGAGGCTGAGGAGCAGCAGCACGCGCGTGATGAGCGCGAGGGAAAGGCCGAGCTTGCGCGCGCGCGCCTGCTGCTCCTCGGGCAGCTTGCCCGCGAGGATGCGATGAAGATGATGTTGTCGATGCCCAGCACGATCTCGAGCGCGGTGAGCGTGAACAGGGAAATCCAGATGTTCGGGTCGGTGATCCAATCCATGATAGTCGGCGAGCAAGTCGGCGCGGCGCGGCGCGGTCAACGCGCGAGCCGTTGGAAAATGGGGCCGCGTTTCAAGCCGCGGCCCGGATCGCACGCCGGTCGGGCCGCCGCCTCGCCGTAATTCGCCTTATCTGACACCGCGCGCGGTCTCCTCGAAGGAAAACTGCGCCACGCGGCGCTGCCAGTAGGAGAAATCTTCGGGTTTCATTTCTTTCCACGCATTTTCCGTAACTTGAAGCGGCTCCGGGATTTTCTCCGCCACCGGGTCCGTCAGTTGCGGGCTCAGGTTCGCGAGCGCTTCCCTCAGATCCGCGCTGGCACGCCCGGTCGCAGCGTGGATTTTCTGCGCCAATCCCAGATCCTTGGCGGCCACCGCCAGCAGCAGCATCGGCACCCGGAATCCACCTGCGGCGAACACGCGCTGCTCCGCCTGAGGCACCGCGGCCTTGAGCAAGCGGTAGATGTTGACGAAACGCTTGGTCGCGCGCGGCGAACGGCCAATCAGCGGTGCCAGCCACTTCATCGTGGTGATCTCGGGCTCGGTGAGGCGCAGCGACTCGATGAGGAGCCTTGGCGGCACGACTGGCTGGGGCTGGTGCGCGGGAACCGGTGGCGGCGGAGCACTGCCCGGCGACGTGCCGGACGGCAGCTTGGTGTCGTTCGTTGGCAGCGGAGGAATTTTCTCCGTCCATGCCCTGGTGTCCTCCGGGCCCGCGCCGGGCGAGGGCAAACTCGGCGGCGATTTCCCCGCCCCGTTCGCGCTGTCCCGATCTCCGGTCACGAGCGCGTCGATCAAGTTGCGGCAGCCGGTGTCGTCGATAGGGCGCACCCGATAGGGTATCTGGAAAATTTTCTCAAGATAGTCGCTCGGCCGCGCCGGCGGTTCCTCCGCTTCAGTCGCAAGCTTGGCCTCGCGTTGGCCCGCAGCGTGGGCCCGCTTGAGCAGCTCGGGATATTGCACTGCGAGCGAGTGCTCGACCCAGCGCGAATCGACACCGACCACCACGACAAAGAGCGGAAAGGCCAGCAGCAGGTGGATCGCCTGCAGCACCTCGACCACGCGCGCCGGCGGACAGCGGTCGAGGTCGTCGATAAAGAGCACGATGCGGTTGATGCCCAGATCGGTCGTGGCCTTCGCCACCGCGGCGGGTGTCGCTTCCGCTATCGGCGCACGCAACGCCTCGTTGTGCGCGGTGATGAGGCCGCTCAACCGATCGAAATCCTCGCGGATGGTGGAGACGATGCCGAGGTGCTTGCGGTAGTCGTCGCTCGCCGCGCGCCCCTCGATGAACCGGCTGATCATGCGCGCCGTGGGGCTTTCGTTCACCGCGGCCTGCGCCTCGGCGACCGCCTGCTCGGCGGTCGTGAGCGCCTGCGTGGAGACCGTGACCTCGACCATCGAAACTTCCACGTCCTTCTTGAACTGCGCCACCTTTTGGTCGCGGTCGTCCTTGGCCTTCTGAAACGCGCCCTCGATTTTCTGCCGCACCTCCGCCAGTGGCTTGATCAAATCGCCCACGTGCCGGGCGCTGCGCGTGATCCATTGCGTGGCGCCAATCACGATCGCAACCGACTGCGCGACCACACCCGCCAGCGGGCCGAAATCGAATTTCCAAACGCCCCTCACCCCGAGGAGCAACGCCACCACGGTGCCCGCCAGGACCCACGCGAGCGCGCCGCGTCCCTTGCCGCCGTGCAGCATGGTCAGCGCCGTGGCACGCAGCCGCCCGCCCGTCTCGCCCAGCTCCTTGAGCTGGGCATGGAGGCGCTCGACCGACTCCACCGTTTCCGTCGTGGCGAGGTGCCCTGCGTGCAATTTTTTCTGGGCGTCGGCCATCGCGGCCTTCAACCCGGACTTGTCGGCAATCTCTCCCCACAAGTCGCGCGCCAGCTGCCGGCTCAGCTTGTCGTTGTGGTCGCGCACGTCAGCGATGGCCTTGTCGTGCTTGCCCTGCGCCTGAGCAAGGGCGAGCTGGGCCTCTTTTAAGCGCTTCTTCGCGGCATCGCGCGCCTCCCTCGCCACATTCAGATTATTCAGCGCCTTGTCTTTCTCCTTCTTGATTTCGTCCGCGATGGTTTTCTCCGCTGCGCCGGTGCCCGTCCCCCAGCGCCGCAGCTCGCCGAAGAGGTGCGAGACCATGCTCGCCCAGAGATTCGCATCCACGTAGTGCCACGCGTTGAACTCGACCGTCACGACGTTGGGCCAGTAGGCGCCGCCGCGCGCGGCGTCTTCGCCCTGCGCCAGCCGGCAAATTTCACCGCGCAGCTTGCCCATGAAAAAACTTTTGCCCGATCCCCAGTTTCCAAAAAGCCCGATGGACAGCGGCGGCTGCAACGTCTGCGAGACGACGAGGCTCGCCATCGCCTCGATGTCGGGCCGCATCCCGAGCTTGTCCTCGCCGCTCGATAAATCCGCGTTGAACGACGGCAGCAGCGTCCGCGGATCGTCCGGTGACGGCGGCAGGGCGGTGGGCGATGGGGACTGAGCATGCGGCGATGGAGTAGGAAACAACCGCCGCCATGCCTCGCGCTCGTCCTCGGGACCGCTGGTAATGAGGCTGCCGATAAACTCGGCCCTGAGTTCGGCGAGGTCGTAGCCAGCGGTGATGAGCACTTCACCGGCGCTGGTGTTTTTCTGGACCGAAACGCAGTAGTCGAGCAACGCCGCGACCAGATGCCGGGCCGCCACGCGGTTGCCCTCGCGGCCCGTCTCGCGCGCGAACGCGACCGCGCGCTCCAACACGGTGGCCGCGCTAGGCGAACCCGGCACCTGCTTCGCCGACGCACGCTGAGCGTCACCTGCCCTCTCAAGCCGGCGTTGCACGAAGGCTTCGTTGCGCGCGGATAGCTGCTGGAGGAAATGCACCGCCGCGCCGGTGTTATTGGCGGAGCCGCTCCGCAGATCACTCATGCCGACGGCGAGCAAAGCGTCGAGGAGGTGATCGCTGCGCAGCACGAGGCTGTTGTTGGAGCGCTGGACCAGTCCCGCCGCCGTATCGAAAATCTCAATCACCGCGGGCGAGAGCGGATGGGCGAGCAGGCCGGGCCATGAGGTAGTCGCGGAACCATCGGTTTTCGGACCCGCCTTTGGCTGGGTGTTGAGCTTCGGCTTGCGCCCGTCATCAACTATCTGTCGCACGAGCAGAAAATCCGCCTCAGTCATCGGACGAAGAACGCAGTCCAGATCCCCTAGCTCCAGTTCGAGGTGTGCCTTCACTGTCAGACGATTCGCTGCGGGCAGCTCTACAATCTTCGGGAGCAAATGTTCATAGCGCTCGATATTTTCGAGATACAAACCGTGGCCGGGCGCTGGATCAGAGTTGGAAACGACCAATTTCCCGGTAGCCAAACCGAGCAAATGGAGTTCCTGAACACCCGCGACGATGACAAGATTTACCGTCTTCTCGAACGCAACCGGCTTGTCAGTGAATCGGACAACAAGTCCGTCGCGGAGCCCCGCGAAAGGGTCTGCCAAGTCAGGGAAGATGAGCCGCCAATGCGCATGTGACTCGGCGGCTTTTGCAAAAAAGTTGGCCACGCCCGTCTGCAATGCCGCGGGACTCCAACCCCGGCAAGCCTCCATGCTCCTCCGCCCACCTCGTCATACTCCAACCCACGCCAGACCCGCGGCGATCCACAGCGGGATCGTGAAGAGGCCGACGACTGTCGTGCCAAAGACGATCTGCACGGCCGTGCGGGGGTGGCCGCCGTAGAGCCGGGCGAGAATCACGGGGACCATCGCCGTGGGCATCGCCGCCTGCACCACGATCACGCGCTTGAGTTCGACGGAGCACGGCAGGAATTTCGCGAGCAACAGCATCGCGACCGGCAGCGCACCGAGCCGGAGCAGCGCGGCGGCGAGCGAGACCCTGGCATCGAAGAGTTCGCGCGGTTTGTCCACGAAACTGGCCAGGCTCACGCCCGTCATGATCAGGCCGAGCGGGATGCCGCAGACGCCGAGCGCGTGGATTGTATCGGTGAGAACTTTGGGCAGGTGCGGGGTGAGGCCGGAGAGGTTGCTCCCGACGGCGAGCGCGAGCGTGATCGCGACGGGGCTGAGAATCCGACGCCAGCCGTCGCGCAGCGACTCGCCGCTCAGCGTGAGCAGGCCGACCGTCCAGATCGCGATCTCGACGCCGACGTTGTGCACCATGAGCACCGCGCGGCTGTCGGCTCCCCAGATGCCGGCCATAATCGGCAGCGGCAGGTAGCCGTAGTTGGTGATGCCGACGGCGAGCGCAAACGTGCGCAATCCTGTGCCCACCTGCAGCCCGATCGCACGGGCGACCAGCAAGCCGATCCGCAGGCTCACGGCCGTGACCGCGAAGCCCACCAGGGGCGGCCAAAGGAGATTGCCCCCCTCGCGCAGCGCGGCGTTGCCCGCGACCGACTCGAAGATGAGGCACGGATAGCAGACGTTCACCGCCAGCCGGATGAGGCTGGTCTCCGCCTCGCCCTCGATCCAGTGGACGCGCCGCACCACCACGCCCACGCCGATGATGGCGAACACGGGCACGACCAGCAGCAGGAGTTGGAGATAGCCCGGCATCGCGAAAGAATCAGGTGCCGCCCGCCATCGCCTCGCCCGCGATGCGTCCGGTCGTCCAGGCGGACTGGAAATTGAAGCCGCCCGTCACGCCGTCGATGTCGAGCACCTCGCCCGCAAAGTGCAGGCCAGGGCACAGCCGGCTCTCCATCGTCCGGAAATCCACCTCGGAAAGACGCACGCCGCCGCAGGTCACGAACTCCTCCTTGAAGGTGCTCTTGCCCACGACCTTCAGCTCGGCCGCGGTGAGCTGCGTGGCGAGCGTGCCGAGCGCGGCGTTGCCGATCTGCGCCCACGGCGTCGTCGCGGCGATGCCGGCGGCGACGACTAGGCGTTCCCACAACCGCTGCGGCATGGCGAGCGGGCTCCACGTGGTGATTTGCTTTTTCGGATTTTTCTCCCGCACGGCCGTGAGTTCGCGGACGAGCGTGTCGCGCGTGTGCGTGCCGGTCCAGTTGAGCGTGATAGGAAATTCATAATTGACCGCGGCGAGCTCGCGCGCCCCCCAGGCGGACAGCTTCAGGATCGCCGGACCGCTCAGGCCCCAGTGCGTGATGAGCAGCGGGCCGTCCGTGCGCAACTTGGTGCCGGGCACGCTGACGGCGGCGTTTTCGAGCGAGACCCCCGAAAGCCCGATCAGACGCGGATCATCGAGATGGAAGGTGAAGAGCGAGGGCAACAGCGGCTCGATCGTGTGCCCCATTTTCTCAGCGATGGTAAAGCCTGCCGAGGAACGGTTTCCGCCTGTCGCGAGCAGGAGACGGTCGCAGCGCAGGCCCGAACCGTCGGTGAGCGTGACCCAGAATCCCTCCCCCGCGCGTTCCGCGGTGCGCACCCCGAGACTGGTGACGATGCGCACGCCGGCCGCAGCTGCAGCCCGCTGCAGGCAATCGACGATGGTCGCGGAGTCGTCGGTGACGGGAAACATCCGGCCGTCCTCCTCGGTTTTGGTCTCCACGCCGCGTTCGGCCAGCCACGCGATCATGTCGCGCGGCTGCCAGCGGTGAAAGGCCCCGATGAGTTCGCGCCCGCCCCGCGGGTATTTTTTCACGAGCTCGCGCGGCTCGAAGCAGGCGTGGGTCACGTTGCACCGCCCGCCGCCCGAAACGCGGACCTTGGCCAGTGGATGGGCCGTGGCCTCGTAAAGCACCACCTCGCCACGCGCCCCAAGCGCTTCCGCGCAGGTGATGGCCGCAAAGAAGCCGGCGGCTCCCCCGCCCACGATCATGATGCGCACGACATTATCCGCCATGGGCGCACGGTGGCCGGGGCGCGGGTCGGGCCGCAACGTTTTCTCCGGGCATAAAAAAGCCGCCGCGGGCTGCGATCCGCGGCGGCACTAACACCAACCCCTGACAAAAAGGTCGGGAAACTGAAATTACTGGTTCTTCTTCTTACCGCCGCCCATGGCGTCGAACTTCGCCTGCTGGTCGGCCGTGAGGACCGCGCGCACCTCACTGCGAGCCTTGCCGGTGATGCCACCGGACTTCTCCTTGCGCTCTTCCTTCGGGAGGGCGCGGACTGCATCGGCGGCCTTGGCGTAGATGGCGGTGATCTTGGTCTTCTGGTCGGCGCTCAGGGAGCCGACGGCCTGCTCGAGGTTGGCAACCTGCTGCTCAGGGGTCATCTGACCCTTGCCTTTGTTTTCGGCCGCCGAAGCGGAGGTCGCAGCGGCCAAGAGGCCGAGCGTGATGACGGAAATAAGAATCTTAAGGGACTTCATGGGATCGAACGTGTTTTTGGGTTACTGACAGGAGGGTTTAGGGGGGATGGGTCCAGCAATGCCAGACCCCGCGCAAGACGCCGGGTGTCCGCCACGGTTACGTGATTTTTCCGAAAGCTTGCCGCGCCCCCAGGCAGGCCGCACGGTGCGCGGCCATGATCGAGGTCAGCCAGCTTGCAAAAAACTACGGCACCTTCGCCGCCGTGAAGGACTTGTCGCTGGTCGTGCGACCCGGCGAAGTGCTGGGGCTGGTCGGCCCCAACGGTGCCGGCAAAACCAGCACCCTGCGCTGCCTCGCCGGCATTATCCCCGCCACCCGTGGGCAAATCCGCATCGCCGGCCACGACCTCGCCGTCGACCCGGTGGCGGCCAAGCGCGCCCTGGCGTTCTTCCCGGACGAGCCGCGGCTCTTCGATTACCTCACCGTCCGCCAGCATTTGGCGTTTGTGGCCCGCATCTATGGCGTGCCGGACCATGAATCCATCGCGCAGCCCCTGCTCGAGGAATTTGAAATCGCCGAGAAGGCTGACCAACTGCCCGGTGAACTCTCGCGCGGCATGAAGCAGAAACTCGCCATCGCCTGCGGGCTCCTGCACCAGCCATCGGTGCTGTTTTTCGACGAACCGCTGACCGGGCTCGACCCGCTCGGCATCCGGCGGATGAAAAATTCCATCATCTCCCGCGCACGCGCCGGCGCCGCCATCGTGCTCAGCTCCCACCTCCTGCACCTGCTCGAGGAAGTCTGCACCCATGTGCTCATCCTCAAGCGCGGCGAGAAAATCGCCGATGGCACCCTGGCCGAGGTCGGCGCGCGTTTCAGCCCGGGGACCGCAACCGTGAATCTCGAGGAAGTCTTCATCCGGGCGACGGGCGGGACGGAAGACTGATCCCGCCCGGCACATGCTCGACGCCCTGATCTACCTGCGCCTCACCTCAGCGAAAAACTGGGTGCTGGCGCGCGTGCGGCGGCTGCGCCAGCCGAAATACCTGATCGGGGCGGTCGTCGGCTTCGGCTACTTCTACTTCTTTTTCTTTCGCGGGCTCGGTCCGCCGGCGACCCCGCGCAACCTGAACCCCCAGGCCCTGCAAGCCCTCGAAGCGGCGCAGGCGCAGGTGCCCGCCAACTGGCTGCCCGCCATGACCGCCCTCGGTGCGCTCGGCCTGCTGGCCATTCTCACGCTCATGTGGCTCGTGCCAGCGCAACGCGCCGCGCTCGGGTTCACCGAGGCCGAGATCGCCTTCCTGTTTCCCGCGCCGATCAAGCGCACCGCGCTCGTGCACTTCCGCCTGCTGAGCGCGCAACTGCGCAGCCTCGTGGGCGCGCTGGTGATGACCCTCTTCACGCATCGCGCCACAATCCTCGGGGGCAACGCCTTTACCCACGCGGTGGGCTGGTGGCTCGTGTTCTCATCCTTGAGCCTGCACTTCAGCGGCGCGCAGTTCACGCTCACGCAGTGGGCGGAAAAAGGCGCCGTCCTGTGGCGGCGGCGGCTCGTCATCGGCGCGGCCATCGCAGGCGTGGCGGGGGTGACACTCTATCGCATCTCCTCCGGGCCGCTGGCCAGCGCACCGGCGGTGGAGGCGGGCCTGCGCCCGCTCGCCGAACTCGCCATCGCGCTGGCCGACACCGCCCCGCTCGCCTGGCTGCTCACCCCCATCCAGCTCGTCGTCACGCCCTTTCTCGCCCTCGACGCGACGGCGTTTCTGAAGGCCATCGGGCCCGCCATCGCCATGGTGGGCCTGCACTACCTGTGGGTCGTGCGCCGGGCGGTGGCGTTTGAAGACGCCGCGGTGGACTACGCGCAACAGCGCGCGGCCCGCATCGCCGCACGCCACGCCGGCCGGAGCCCGGGCGCGGCATGGGCGAAGGGCCGCAACGGGCCGTTCCGCCTGCCCGGCACCGGCCGGCCCGAGATCGCGTTTCTCTGGAAGAACCTGCTCTCGACCTGGCCGTATTTCACGGGCCGCGTGTGGCTGGGGGCCGCCGCCCTCACCGTGGCGGGCTGCATCTGGCTCGACCGCCAGACGATCATCCCGGAGCTGGCCACCGGCGCGGCCGTGCCGCTGGTGATCTTCGCCGCCTACGTCCTGATCGTCGGGCCCCAGTTTGCGCGGCAGGACATCCGCAGCGATCTCGGGCACGCCGATATCCTGAAAACCTATCCCCTTGCGGGCTGGCAGATCGTCCTCGGCGAGCTGCTCACGCCCGCCGTGCTTCTCACCGGCATCATGTGGCTGCTGCTGCTCGCCATCGCGATTCTGCTGCGGCCCGAGGCCGGCGCGGAGGGCGCGCACACCCTGGCCGCGCACACCACGGGCGCCATCGTGCTCGCCCTCCTCACGCCCGCGCTGGCGCTCCTGCAACTGCTCGTGCCCAACGCCGCGGCGCTCGTCTTTCCGAGCTGGTTTCACGCGACGCGCACGCGCGGCGGCGGCCCGGAGGTGATGGGCCAGCGCATGATATTCTTCTTCGCCCAGCTGCTCACGATGGTCGCGGCTCTGCTCCCCGCGGGCGCCGTCGCCGCCGCCACGGTGCTGGCGCTCCACTGGCTGATCGGCCTGGCCCCTGCGCTGGCGATCGCCGGTCTGACCGGGCTGGCCGTGCTCGTCGGCGAGGTCTGGTGCGGCGTGTGGTGGCTCGGCGGGCGCTTCGAAAAACTCGATCTCTCCGCCGAGCTGCGCTCGTGAACAACGCGATGGACTACGACCACCTGACCAAGATTGCGGCCGACACCGTCGGCGCCGCGCAACGCCAGCTCCCGCCCGAGCTGCGGGCCCTCGCCCGCGGCGTCGCCGTCCACTACGAGCGCAAACCCTCGGCCGACGTGCTCGCAGACGGTTTCACGGACGACATTCTGGGCCTGTTCACCGGCAGCGCCCACGGCCAGGAGATCGCGCACGACCAGCCCGCGCCACCGCAAATCCTGCTCTACCTCGAGAACCTGTGGGAGTTTACCGGGGAGGATCCCGCGGTGTTTCGCGACGAGGTGCGCGTAACCTACCTGCACGAACTCGGCCACTACTTCGGCTGGGACGAGGATGATCTCACCGCGCGCGGGCTCGATTGACGCACTACCGCTCGGGGACGATCCACTCCACGCGGGCGCCGCCACCCGGCTCGCGCGCGAGCGCCTCGGCGAGAAACGCGAGCACCGCCTGTGCCTCGGCCTCAAAGCGCCACGGCGGATTAATCACGAGGAGCCCGCAACCCTGGAGCTTCAGCGCCGAAGCCTCACCGGCGATCCCGAGCTCGCAGGCGAGCGTCGGCGGCGGATTGAGCGCCCGGATGGCGTGGAAAAAATCGTCGAGCCGCGCCCGCGCCGTCAGCGGATACCAGACGGCATACACCCCGGCCGCAAACCGCTGCAGCGCCTCCCGCAGCCCCGCCGCGATCCGGGCAAACTCGTCCTGAGATTCAAACGGTGGATCGATCAGCGTGCATGCCCGCCGCTCGGGCGGCGGCAGCAGCGCGCGCAGCGCCGTGTAGCCATCCATCTCATGCACCGCCACGCGTTCCGGTCCGCGCAGCTCGGCGCGCAAGGCGAGGCATTCGTCGGGCTGCAGCTCGCACGCCGCAAGTCGATCCACGGGCCGCAGGAGCGCGCGGAGAATCAACGGTGATCCGGGATAGTGGCGCGGCGCGGGCGTGGTGTTGCCCGCCTGCGCATCGTAGGCCCGCGCCAGCGTGAGCAGTTCCGCGACCGCCGGCGGCAGCGCCGTTTCCGGCTCGGTCCACAGCCGTCCGATGCCATCGGGCCACTCGGGCTGGCGCGTGAGCGAATCCCCGATCGCCGCCCCCGCGAGATCGTAGCCGCCGCGGCCCGCGTGCGTATCGAGCAGGAACACGCCCTTGGCCTTCGCCTGCATCGCGCGCACGAGACCGATGAGCAGGGCGTGCTTCATCGCGTCGGCGAAGTTGCCGGCGTGGTATCGATGGCGGTAGTTCATGCGTGGGCCGGCCGCCGGGCGCTCAGGCCACGGGGATTTTCACGACCGTCTTGCGCACGAGGCCGCCGGACGCGCCCGACCGCAGCGTGGGCATGTGCACATCGGCCGGAAAAAAAATCGCCGCGAGGCCCGACGACACCCGCAACACCGAGGCCCCCGCGGCGTCCCCGTAAATCACGAGATCGCGGTCGGCGTTGTAGGGCTCGCGCACGGCGATGCGCGACGCATCGACGACCTCCATCACCTCGTCGCCCTCCACCACGAGCTGGAGATCGATGTATTTCCGGTGCGACTCGAAGAAGCCTTCCGCCCGCGGCTTGGTTTCATAGGCCTGCTCGATGGCAAACGCGCCGTGCGCGAGCTCGATCTTCTCCGTGGCGCCGGCCCCGAGCGCGCGCAGCCGCGCCTGCGCCGGCGAGCCCGCGCGCAGCACGTCCTCCGCGTAATCGAAAGCGGCGGCAATCGCCGGCGTCCGGGGCGCCTGGGTGCGTAGGGTGGCGAGAGTGCCAAAGAGAGCCATGCCGCGAATGCACCGGCCCGCCGCGCGCGAAGCAAGCCGCGAAACGGCTGTTGCGCCGCACCCCAGTTCCCCTTTGTTTCCCGGACCTAATCTCCTACCTCCCATGAAAACACTGCTCGCTCTCGTTACCCTCCTCCTCGCGCCCGCGCTGGGCGCCGCCACGTTTGAAGGCACCGTCAACTTCAAGACCACCGACGGGAAAAATCGCGCCACCGAGATGAACTACAGCGTGAAGGACTCGCGCATGCGGATCGACATGAAGGGCGATAAGGACGCCAGCGGCTACACCGTCATGGATCTGGCCAAAATGGAGATGATGATGGTCATGGAATCCGAGCGGATGTATATGACGATGTCGCTGAAGGACGCCGCCGAGAAAGCCGCGAAGGAAGTGAAGGACGAGGCGACCTTCGAAAAGACCAACGAGACCGATAAAATCCTCGGCTACACCGCCACGAAATACATCTCCACCTATAAGGGCGAGGCGACCGACATGTGGCTGGCCGAGGGCCTCGGCTCGTTCATGATGCCAGGCAGCAACCCGATGGCGGGCGGCCGCGGCTCCGCGCCCAAGGGCTGGGAGCGCGCCCTCCAGGGCAAGAGCCTCTTCCCGCTGCGCATCGTGAGCAAAGACAAGAAAGGCAAGGAGACGCACCGCATGGAAGTGACGGCCATCGAGAAGAAGAAATTGCCCGAGTCGCTCTTCGCCGTGCCCGCCGGCTACTCCAAATTCGACATGGGCAACATGGGCGGCATGCTCAAGGGCCTGATGCAGGGCCTCGGCAAGTAATCCGCTGCCCCTTTCTTCCCCCCCTCGTCCCGCCGCGCATCCGCCGGCGGGATTTTTTTTGCGGCGACGGACCACTCGCTGCCTCGCTTTTCCGTAAGCGGCACCCGCGCCCGCTCTGTATGAACCGGATCTCGCTGCAGCACGACACCGACTGGGTGAATTATTACCGGCCCAGCACAGACGTTGGACGGTATGTTTACGCCAGAATCGCCTTCACCACGTGCGCTTCCTCGACGCCGGTGAGGCGCACGTTCAGGCCGCGGAATTTGTGCGTGAACTTCGCGTGGTCGATGCCGAGGCAGTGCAAAATCGTCGCGTGCAGGTCGCGGAGGTGGACCGGGTTTTCCGTGATGTTGTAGCAGAAATCGTCGGTCGCGCCGTAGGTCATGCCGCCCTTGATGCCGCCGCCCGCGAGCCAGACGGTGAACGCGCGCCCGTGGTGATCGCGACCGGCGGCGGGGTCGCCGAGCTTGCCTTGGCTGAAGACGGTGCGGCCAAACTCGGTCGCGAAGACGACCAACGTGTCGTCGAGCAGGCCGCGTTGCTTGAGGTCCTTAATGAGCGCGGCGGTGGGCTGGTCGATGTCACGGCACTGGTTCGGCAGCTGCCGGGCGATCGCGATGTGCTGGTCCCAGCCGCGGTGAAAGAGCTGCACGAAGCGCACGTCGCGCTCCAGCAGGCGGCGCGCGAGCAGGCAGTTGGCCGCGTAGCTGCCGGGTTTGCGCACCTCGGGGCCGTAGGCGTCGAGCGTGGTGGCGGATTCTCCGGAGATGTCGGTCAGCTCGGGCACGCTCGTCTGCATGCGAAACGCCATCTCGTAGGCGTCGATGCGCGCGAGGGTCTCGGGGTCGCCGAGCTCGGCGGCGCGGGCGGCGTTGAGCGCAGCGAGATCGTCGAGCACGGCGCGGCGCTGTGCGCGGTCCACGCCGGGCGGGTTGTTGAGGTAGAGGACGGGATTGGCGCCGGGACGCAGACCCACGCCTTGGTGCGAGGCAGGCAGGAAACCACTGCCCCAGAGGCGCGAAAAGATAGGCTGGCCGGGATTTTTTCCGGTGCCCTGCGAGACCATCGCGATGAAGGCGGGGAGATTGGCGTTTTCGCTGCCCAGACCGTAGCTCGCCCACGCGCCCATGCTGGCGTAGCCGGGCAGCTGGTTGCCGGTGTTCAGGTAGGTGATCGCGGGGTCGTGGTTGATGGCCTCGGTGTGCAGGCTCTTGATGAGGCAGATATCGTCGGCGATCGTCTGCGTGTGCGGCAGCAGGTCGCTGATCCAGGTGCCGTGCCGGCCGCACAGCTTGCCGGACTTGAGCGGCGGCACGACGGGATAGGCGCTCTGCCCGCTCGTCATGCCGGTGAGACGCTGCGTGCCTTTCACCGAGGCGGGAATCTCCTGGCCAGCGTGCCGATGGAGCATCGGCTTGTCGTCAAAGAGATCGACGTGCGAGAGGCCGCCGCTCTGGAAAAGACAGAGAACGCGCTTCGCGGTCGGCTTGAAATGCGGAAGGCCGGGCTGGCCCCCCGCTTTGGATTCGACCGCGCGCGCGATGCTTTGCGAGAGGAGCGAGCCGAGGGCGGCGCCACCGATCCCGCGCGCCGCGCGACCGATGAAGGTGCGACGCGTGAGGTGCCGGAGATAATCGTGGGCGGGTTGCATCGGAAAATTGGAAAATGGGGAAAGCGGGAAAGTGGAAAACTGATCTGAAGCAAAGCGGCGAATGAAGCTGGTTCAGCAGTGAAGCGCGGCGTTTCTCAATTTTTCGATTTCCCGCTTTTTCAATTTTCCTGCCTCAGTTCCGCGTGATGGTTTCGCTGAGGTTAAGGAGCGTCGTGGCGACCTGCGCCCACGCGGCGTGCTCGGCCGGCGGGATCGATTCGTTGCGCGGGGATTCGCCGACGGCGAGGTAGGCGCGGGCCGCGGCTTCGTCCTGCGCGTAGCGGGCGCGCTCGCGCTCCAGCGCGACCGCGAGCACGCCGAGTTCCTTGGAGCGCGGCGGGCGGGATAGGCACTCGGCAAAGGCCCAGCCCAGGCGCGCCGCGTCCTGACCGGGCCGGGCGATGATCCGTTCCGCAAAGGCGCGCGCGGCCTCGACGAACTGCGGGTCGTTGAGCGTGACGAGGGCCTGCAGGGGCGTGGTGGTGTTGCCACGCGCGACGGTGCAGACTTCGCGATTGGGCGCATCGAAGGCCATCATGGAAGGCGGCGGCGCGGTGCGTTTCCAATACGTGTAGAGCGAGCGGCGGTAGAGCTTCTCCCCGTGGTCCTGCACAAACGTCTGCGCGGTCGCCGGCGAGCTGCCGTAGTGACTGACCTCGCGCCAGAGGTCGCCGGGCGTGTAGGGATTCACGCTCGGACCGCCCAGCCGCGGCACGAGCAAGCCGCTCACCGCCAGCGCCTGATCGCGCACAAATTCCGCCGGCAAACGGAACCGCGGGCCGCGCGCGAGGAGGCGATTGTGCGGGTCGCGCTCGAGCTGCGCGGGCGTGGCGGCGGACGACTGGCGGTAGGCCGCGCTCGTGACGATGAGGCGCACCAGTCGCTTCACGTCCCAGCCATGCTCCATGAAATCGACCGCGAGCCAGTCGAGCAGCTCGGGATGACTCGGCCACTCGCCCTGGGCGCCAAAGTCGGCGGGCGTGGCGACAAGGCCGGTGCCAAAAAACAGTTTCCAGAAACGGTTCACCGCCACGCGCGCCGTGAGCGGATTCTCACGCGCGACAATCCAATGCGCGAGGCCGAGGCGGTTCGCGGGCGCGCCAGCGGGCAACGGCGGCAGCGCGGCGGGCGTGGCGGCGGAGACCTGCACCGTGGGTTGCGCATAGTCGCCGCGGTTGAGGATGAACGTGTCGCGCGGCTTGGCGGCGATCTCCATGACCATGGTGGTGAACGGTTCGGTGAGCGCGGCGAGACGGTCGCGAAGATTGGCCAGAGCGATGCGGTCGCGCGCGAGTTCCTCGCCGTGCGCCGCACCGTGCCGCCAGAGCGCGGCCCTGGCATCCGTCGTGCGCTGCGCGGCCGGGGTGCCCAGCGCGGCCACAATTTCGGCGGGCAAATCCGTGCCGTCGTCCGTGCCGGTGATCGCGCAGACCTCGATGAGGCCGGGGATCATCCCGCGGCCCGCGCCGAAGTTGAGCTGGACGGTGAGGTGCGGCGCCTCCGCCGGATCGAGCGGACGCGCCAGTGTGGCGGTGAGGTGGACGGGGCCCTCCGTGGCGAGCTCGGGCGACCAGCCGGAGTCGTTGCGCGGGTCGAGCACCCCGGCGGCCGGATTCTGCGGCTCCCACGAACTGGCCGTGACGCGGGCGATGGGCTCCAGCTTGTGGAGATTCACCTGATCGCCAGGCACGCTGTCCGCCGAGAGCGCGACCGCGGTGAGTTTGAAGGTGCCTTTCTGCTCGGGCATCGACGCGCCCTTTTTCTTCTTCGCCGCCGGATCGGCGGGACGCGTGGGGCCGTTCCCCCACCCGCCCAGCGGCAAATCCTCCTGCGGATGCAGGACAAAACGCAGGCCCGTGATCGCCCCGGCATCGCGCGGCAGTTCGGCAAGGATGTCGAACGCGGCGAGATCGCCGGGATTGCGCAAGCGCACACGGCCGTCGGCCGTGACCTCAAAACCTGCGCCGCGGTTGGGCGTCGAGACTTTTACGGCGCGAAGCGGGATGACGCGCAAATCGCGGCCCCGCGCCGCGAGGCGCGCCTGCTCGCGCTTTTCCCACGCAGCGAGGATCGCCGCATCCGGGCGCGCGAGCTTCTGTTCGAGCGCCACGATCGCCTGCTGCAACGCGGGCACTTCGTCGGTCTGCAGGACGGTGCGGGCCTTGATGCTGGGGCCGGGATTGACCCCCGCGTTGCCGTCGAGCCCGCGATCGCCGAGCGTGTTGAAGAAGGCGAAGAGCGAGTAGTAGTCGCGTTGCGTGATGGGGTCGAATTTGTGGTCGTGGCACTGGGCGCAGGCGAACGTGAGGCCGAGCACGGCTTCGCCGAGGGTCTTCACGCGGTCGGCGTTGTAGTTGAGGAGATTCTCCTCGGGAATGGTGCCGCCTTCGTGCGTGACCATGTTGTTGCGCTGAAAGCCGGTCGCGATGCGCTGCGCCTCGGTCGCTTCGGGCAGCAGATCGCCGGCGAGCTGTTCGACGAGGAAAGTGTCGTAGGGCTTGTTGTCGTTGTAGGCTTGAATCACCCAGTCGCGCCAGAGCCAGAGGTGGCGGCCGCCGTCGATGGAGAAGCCGTTGGTGTCGGCGTAGCGCGCGGCGTCCAGCCAGTCGAGCGCCAGCCGCTCGCCGAAGTGCGGGCTCGCGAGCAGGCGATCCACCAGGCGCCCGTAGGCCTCGGGCGCACGATCGGCCACGAACGCAGCGACCTCGGCGGCGGACGGCGGGAGGCCCGTGAGATCGAGCGCGAGGCGGCGAATAAGCGTGGGCCGATCGGCTTCGGGTGCGGGGGTGAGTTTTTCGGCGGCCAGCTGCGCCCGCACGAAGGCGTCGATGGGATTCGAGGCAAGAGGGAGAGAGGAGGAGACGGAGAGAGGGGGAGAATTCTTGATCTCTCCGTCTCTCGTTCTTTCTGTCCCTCCTTCCGCGGCAAAAGTTATCGGAGGTGGAGCGGACTTCACCGGCGCGACCAACGACCAGTGCGGCGCGTAAACGGCCCCCTGCTCGATCCACGCCTTGAGTTTCTGCTTCTGAGCGGCGGTGAGCTTCAGGTGCGACTCGGGCGGCGGCATCACCTCGTCGTCATGCGGGCTGATGATGCGCTGCCAGACCTCGCTCGCGACGGCGTCGCCGGGCTTGATGCGGGTGACGCCTTCGCGGGTAGAGTAGGCGGATTCGGCGACGTCGAGCCGGAGGTGGGCCTTGCGGGCTTTCTCATCGAAGCCGTGGCAGGAGAAACAGTTTTCCGAGAGGATCGGGCGGATGTCGCGGTTGTAGTCGAGCGGGGCGGCTAGCGCCGGGGGCGAAGCGGCAAGCATCAGGGCCGCGCACCAACGCCGAGAGGCGTTCTGACGAATTGTTCCACGAGGATTCACGGCCTTATCATCCAAATTGCCCGCCCCCGTGACGAACAAAAAACCCAGCCCACATACCACCCCTTGGCCGAACAATATCAGGAAACTCCCACGTCCGAGACCACCGACACGCAGGAGCGTTTCATGCGCCTCTTCATCAGCAATGACTGCGTTGAACGCGAGGCCCAAACCGGGCGAGGATTCCTACTTCGCGGCATGAACGATGACGTTTCCACCGGAGATCGGCTGGTTCACTCCGTTATCGTAGAGCACGGCGTCGTTGTCCTCCATGTCCCAAATCTTTATCCGAAATGTGTCAGCCGGGCTCGCGACCGAAGTGGAACCATCGTAGGCCCAAATCATGAAACTGAAATTGCCGATTCCGTTGACCGTGCCGATGCCCTTGAACTGCGCGTTCCTGTCGTTCTGGTTCACCACGAGCCATTGGTAGGACCTGCTGGAGAATCTCAGGCCGACCGTATGGAACTGGAATTCAGTGTTTCCCTCCGGGATAGAAGCTCCCTTCTTGTATTTCGAAACGAACCCGAACGTTGATCGCCCACTGACTGCAGGAGTCGGCAGATAGGCCCCGGGCGCTGAAACGAACCAGCCGCCGCCAGTGACAAATCCTCCGTTCGGGTCGTAAACCGCGACCAGCACGCAAACGGCGTCTCCGGAAATGCCGGCTGAGTTGGTCGCCGATACGCAGAAACGGTATACGCCAGGGCTGAGGGGAGCCTGCCAAGGCGCAATCAGCGCCGTGACGTTTTCCGCCTGGCTGTCGAAATTTGAATCTGCGGCGAGCATCGAACCGGAGGCTACGACTGTCCCTGATGCGTCGGTGACGGAATAATTTGCGCCGCCAATGTCGCAGGTGGCGTTGGTCGCAGTCGCGCTCAGGGAAAAAGCAGCGGTCGTGACCGGGGCTGGGTTTTGGCTGACAGCGACGTTCGTGATCACGGGTGAACTGCAGGCCGCACCGATGAATTTTCCAAACGAGTAAGGTGAGACGCCCACGGGAATGTAGCGCAGGACTACGCCGGTCGCAGCATCAATCACCGCCTCAGCGTTGAGCTCGCTAACGCCGACATAGACTTTTGCCCCATCGGGAGTGACGCCAATCCCTTGCGGACCTCCAGCGAGAGCGATCGTCCGCAGCACTGCCAACGATCCCGTATCAAACACGAGAACGTTGTTTCCATGAATCCCAGCTCGAGTCACAAACGCGCGACTGCCGTCGGGCGCCAGGGCTACTCCGGTGACTCCATGCCCGGCAAACACCGTGGCGATTCTCGCCCCGACGGGACCCAGAGTCGTGTCAACAACCGACATCGTGAAGTCTTGATTGTTGGTTACGTAGAGCCGGGTTCCATCACCGTTCAAGGCGAGGTCAACTGGTGCGGAGCCGACACCGACATGCCCAGCCACCGAATTTGTGGCAGTGGCAATGACGGTCACGTTGGTGTTGTAGCCCACGTTGTTGGCCACGTAGACTCGCGAACCATCAGGCGAAACAACAAGGCTGTGGGGGCCGGACAAAACAGGCACGGTGGCTATGACCGCATTCGAACCGGCATCGACCACGGCGACTGAACTGGTTCCGGTTACCGCGACATAAACGCGGGAGCCATCTGGACTGACGGCCACACCCCTTGGATTCGATCCCACGTTGACTTGCGCGAGCACAAGTCGCGAATGTGCATCGATCACAGTCATCGTGGTCGTGAAGGTGTTTGCGACATAAACGCGAGTGCCCAGCTGATTCACGGCGGCTGCGATGGGGCCAGCACCGGTCGTGATCGAAGCCACCACGGTGTCACTGCTCGTATCGATTACTGAGACCGTGTTGCCACCGGTGTTGGCAACGTAGGCGTAGTAGCCGCCGAATGCGGGGCACACCGCAAACAGCAGGCTGCTGAACAAGGCAACAAGGCGGGGGAATTTGCGGAACGCATGCATGGGGAGAATCCTTCGAATTGGGGCTGGATGACTGACGAACCGGGGGAGGGAATTACCCTCACTATCGTGAGATGCGTTGTCAATCGCTTCCCCCGTTAGCGGGGAGGTGTGTATCGAGCGAAAGAGAAGCGATGGCAGAAAATCTGTGCAAACGTGGCGCGGTTGCTTGCCGAGGAGCGCACCCATCGCGGGCTTTCCATGTCAGCGGTTGCCGAGCGCGCGGGTTTATCGCAGCAGATGGTGAGCTACGTTGAGCGCGGAATGCGAAACCCAACGCTGGACACGCTCGTGCGAATTGCCGACGCGCTCGAACTCGACTTGGCGGACGTCTTGCAAAGAGCGCAAGATCAGGCGAACAGGAATTGAACCAGGAGCGGCCGAAGCGCACGGTCGAGGCTCGCGCATTGAACTGGCAGAATTTTCCCGGGGGCACCGACACTGTCAGGCTGTCATGTGAACCCCGCTAGAACGCATACGCCATCTGCACGCTCCAGCTCTGCCGCTGGCGTTGCAGGAACCAGCGGCTCACGCCGGCGGCGGTGGCGCTGTAGGGCAAGATGTCCTCCTGGTTGAAAGGTTGTTCAAGTTGAGCTGCACATCGACGGCGCGGTTGCCGCGGAGGGGAAAGCGTTTTCGGAGCATGGCGTTCCAGAGGATGTAGCTGCGGCCGCGGGTATGAAGCTCGTTGGCGTAGCCGGGCTTGACGCGCACGACGCCTTCGCGCTCGCGGTAGGCCGACTCGGCGAGATCGAGGCAAAGGTGGCCCTTGCGCCCTCTCTCGTCGAAGCAGTCTCACGAGAAACAGTGCCCGGAAAGGTTCGGGCGGATGTCGCGGTCGTAGTCGAGCGGCGCGGCGGTGGACGCGGCGACGGCACCGACGGCGAACGTCAGCAAAAGCGGAGGAATCGGCCAGGAAAGGCGGGCGAGATCATGGACGGCATACGCGCGAAACAACGAACCCTCACCCGCACGGCGCAGTCGGCTCAGAATCCATACGTGGCCCGCATGGTCCACGAGTGCCGCACGCGCGGGAGCAGGTAGCGCAGGATCACGCCGGGGGCGGTCGCGGAATACGGGAGGCGGTCTTCCTGGCCAAAGATGTTTTCGACGTTGAGCTGGAGGTCGAGCGACTGGCCGCGGCGCAGCGCGAAGCGTTTGCCCAACATGCCGCTCCACGTGATGGCGCTGGCGCCGAGCATGATGGCGTCGCGATTCGCCGCATCGTAGCCGATCACGGCGGGGCCGCGGTAGTTGGCGCCGAGGCCGGCGCGCACACCGCGGACGAGTCGCGGCGCATCCGCGGTGAAGCGGTAGCTCGTGAAGGCATTGAACGTGTGCTCGACGTGCGCGAAGGGCGACTTGCCCGTGCCGCGCAAAAAGGGCTCGGCGACGGAGAGGCTGTAGGCGTAGACGTCGGCGAACGTCGCGGGGTTCGTGACGAAGTCGCGCTGCGGCGTGCCGTCGCGCGTGCGCACGAAGGTCGCGACGACGGCGGGCGTGTCGTCGAGGCGCGTGGTGCTGCGTTCCCACTCGGATTTCACGCTGCCGAGGAAGGCCATCGAGTCAGAGAGGATGTTGGCCTGCTTGAGCTGGTTGCGGGCGGCGTTGAGCGTGATGCTCCAGCCGGGCGCGAGGCGGCCAGTGATCTCGATCTCGGTGCCGCGGCCCGCAAGGTCGGAGGCGTCGCGAGCCTGCGACTCGGTATTGAGGAGCGTGATGCCCGCGGCGGTGACGGACGCAGGGAGCGGCTGGCCGCGGGCGCGGAGCGTGGTGAGCGCGGCGTTTGAGGCCGTGGAGATGTTGTTCTTGGGCGCGTTGAGCGCGGGTTGGAACTGGTTGACGCCGTCGGCGCGATAAATGTTCACATTGGCCGAGAGGCGGCCGCCGAGGAGCATGAGGCGCACGCCGTAGTCCTGCCCGTCGCCCTCGATCGGCGGGAGCACGTTGGCGAAGATATCCTTGAAGGCGCCCTGCGGAAACACGCTCTGCGACCGGTTGTAGGACAGCCCCAGCCACGGCAGCGCGGTGACAACGGCGCCGAGGGTCTTGGTCGCGCCGGTGTTCGTGGTGCGCGTCGCCTTGTCGAAGCGGTAGGGGCGGACGAGCCACGCGTTGGTGGAGTTGGGCAGGCGCGTGCCGCCGGCGTTGGCGTCCATCACCTCGGCGCGGTCACGGCGGTAGCCGCCGGTGAACACCACGCGGTCGCCGGCCCAGCGGCTCTGCAACGCGAGCATGCCGCTGGTGTTTCTCTGGGCGACCCACGGGTAGAGGTTGTTGAAGACGAAGCCGGCCTTCATGCCCAGCGACTCCGGGATCGGGTTGGCCCACGCGTCGAGGCCGCCGCGCGCGCCGCCGGGTTTGTTGAACTCGAGGTAGGTGCGGCGGAGGATCGTGTTGGTCGCGGAGTCGATCGGCTGCGTGTTGCCGGGCGCGAGGTTGTATTCGGCGATGACGCCGTTGCCGAAATAACTGCGCTCTTTCTGCCACGCGGCGGCGAGGCTATGCCGCCCGAGCCACGCGCGGCGGCGCGAGAGATCGAGTTCGTAGCCGACGGTGGCGCGCCACGTCTCGACGCGCTGGTTGAAGAGCTGGCGCTGCGCCTGCCCCTGCACGTAGGGCAGGCCGGCGAAGGGATTGGTGCGCGCGATGTCGGGCAGGAGGGTGCCGGGCAGGCGGCCGGCGGCGATCACCGAGTCGCCGTCGGCGAAGTAGGCGCCGGGCAGCACGGGATTGGGATCGCCGATGGCATTGAGGTTGGCCTGCGTGAAGCCGCGGTAATATTCCGTGCGTGACCAGCCGAGCTCGATGCTCACGGGACCGACGCGCTGATCGATGAAGGCGGAGGCGAGTGTGTAGTCGTTGTTCGTGCTGCGGCCGGGTCCGGGCAGGTAGGCGTTGGCGGGGAACGCCCGGCCCCAAAACGGATCGTCGATGGTGCCGCCGGAAGGCGCGGCGCCGGCGCTGATCGTCTCGAAGAAACCCGGCCCCTGCGTGCCCGCGAGATCGGGGCGCATATCGGCGCCGGTGGTCGAGAGGCGGAACGGCTGCGCGCGGATCTGGGGCGCGTAGACGGCCTGCAGCGCGTTGATGACGCGCAGCAGCGACGGCGCCGGGTTGGTGGCGGGCTGAAGCGGATTGGGCGCGCGCGGCGCGCCGTTCAGCACCCACCGTGAGTAGCCGAAGTCGGAGTGCGGAAAATTGCCCGGCGTCACCTGCTCGCGGGCCATGCGCTCCACGCCGGCGCGCACCTGCGTGGTCTTGAACGGCTGATACGTGGCGGCGACCGCGACGCCCCTGGCCCTGAGCATCTCGAACTCGAACCAGCCCTCGCGGTCCTCCCACATGGCGTTGGTGCGGAGCGCGAGCTTGTCCTTGATGAGCGGAAAGGCGAAATCGACCTCGCTGCGTTTCTTAGCGAAGCGGCCGACGAGCAACTGCGCGGCCTTCTGGCGGCCGTTGAGCACGGCGCGCTTGGAGTTGAGGTTGAACGCGCCGCCGGGCCGGCTCGCGCCGTAGAGGATGGAGTTGGGCCCGCGGCTCACGTCGGCGCGATCGACGTTGAAGCGGTCGTTGGCGAGGATGCCGCGGTTCTGCACCAAGTTGGGCAGATAGTCGCGCGTGATGACGGACTCGGTGAAGCCACGGATGGTGGCGCGCACGTCCCACGCCTGCGCGAGGTTGCCGGAGTCGGTGCGGTCGTTGTCGGAGCTCGTGGCGAACTTGAGCATGTCGGCGACGTTCTCCGCACCGATGTCGTCGAGAAATTCCTTCGTGAGGACGGAGATCGCGGCGGGCGTGTGAAAGAGCGACGCGTTCATGCGCGTGCCGGAGAGGGTGTTGGCGGCGCGGTAGCCGTCGTCGCCCGCGGTGGAGACGAGGAAGGGCGAGAGTTGGACGGTCTCGCCCGAGGTCGGCGAGGCCGCAGGCGGTGGAATTTGAGCGGCGAGGGGCGCGGCGAAAAGCGCAGCGCACGCCAGCGCCCGGAAGCGGGCCGGGGTCTTCATGGGGTAACGGCTGAGAACCAAAAGCGCCCGCCACCCCAAGGCAACACCCCAACGTCTGAGACGGCGTCGAAAAAGGCTCTGCGACAGGAGTGCGCTTGCGGGCGTTTGCGTAGCAACGGCGTCCCTGCCCGCCGAAGTTTGAGCGGACGCCCTGAACCGGCGGGCAGGGACGCCCGCCGCTACCCGAGCCAGCGCCTTTTTCGACGCCCTCTGAGGTTGACGGTGACCGCCGCGGCGCGGCGCCGCGAAAGGGTGGACCGCGCAGGAGGCCTCGGCTATCGCGCAAACATCGCGTGCTTGGGATCGCCGCCGCTCAGGACGTAGGCGACGAGGTCAAGGACCTCGTCCTTCGTGAGCATGTTGAGCAGCATCGGCGGCATCGGCGAAATCTTCGAGGGCTCGATGCTCTTCACTTCCTTGCGGTCCACGCGGGTGAGGTTGTTGGGCTCGGAGGGATCGGTGGTGATCGTGACGGTGTCGCCCTGGAGGTTCGTCACGACGCCGACGACGGTCTCGCCGTTGTTCTTCGTGAGCACGCTGGGCACGAACTGCTCGTTGATCTCTTTGCTCGGGTTGATGATTTGGTCGAGCAGGTCGTGCGCGCTGTAGCGGCCGCCGGCGCCGGTCAGATCGGGGCCGGTCATGCCGCCCTCGTTGCCGAAGCGGTGGCAGGCAAAGCACGCGGTGGCGCCGAACATCTTGCGGCCGCGCTCATAGCTCCGGCGCTGCAGCCCGTTTTTCGCCGCGGCACTGAGTTCGTCGAGGGTCCAGTTGGTGGCGGTGCGGCCGGCGAAGACGTCGCCGAGGTTCTCGACGACACTTTTGCGCTCGGGCTTGCGGGCGATGAGGTCAGCGAGCGCGGTTTTCTCCGCGTCGGTGAAGGTGGCGAGCGCGTCGTTGCGCACGAATTCGATGAACTTGTCGAAGCTCGCGCCGCCGCGGTAGTTCACGGCCTTGAGGAGCCATTCGAGATACGCGGTGCGGGTCGCGGTCGTCCAGCCGGCCTTCAGCATGCGCAGCGAGCGGGCATACTCGATCTGTTCCTCCTGCGTGGGTGAGGCCTGGATGAGCGCCATCGCCTTGGTGGCGACCGTCGGGGCCTGGAGATAGACGAGGGTCTCGCAGAGCAGCCAGTTGGCCTCGGGGCTGGCGGCGGGGAACAACGGATCAAGTTTCGCGATGAGTGCCTTGACGGTCGCGTCGTCGGGCTGGCCGAAGCGGTTGAGCACGATCTGGATGGTGCGCAGGTGCGTGAGGCGGCGCGTGGCGTCGAGCGTGGCGTGGTCGATCTTCATCAGCGCGGCGAGGAGGGCGGCGCGGCGGGCGGTGTCGACGGGAGGGGTCTCGGCCGTGCGATGCGACGGGCACACGCCCGTGGCGTGGGCGAGCGCGAGCAGCGCCTCGACTTGGATCGCAGGATTGCGCTCCGCGAGGGCCTTGTCCGCCCAGGTCGCGACCGGCTGATGCTCGATCGCAATGCGGGCGGCCCAGCGGATGTGGCGATCGGAGTGAGCGAGATGCGGCCAGGCTTTCGCGAGGGCCGCAGGGTCCTCTTTGCCGTGAAAAACCTCAAGCGAGCGGCGCAGCTCACGCGCGGGACTCGGCGCGGGTTTCTCCGTGTCCGGGGCGGTGGACTCGGTGCCGCGGTAGGTCACGCGATAGACGCCGGACTGCACGCGGCGGCCGCCGATGGCGAAATACATCGCGCCGTCCTTCGGGTTGATGATCGCGTCGGTGAGCGGAAGCGGCGTGCCGGAGATGAACTCCTCCTTGGTCGCGGTGTAGCTCGCGCCGTCGGGCGTGAGGTGGACGGCGTAGAGCTTGCCCCAGCTCCAATCGAGGGCGAAGAGCGCGCGCTGGTATTTGACCGGGAACTTGGCGCCGTAGCCAAAGACGGTGCCGGTGGGCGAGCCGGGACCGACATTCACGACCGCGCCGAGGTTGTCGGGGTAGAACTCGGGCCACTTCCCCGCCCCGTTGCGCCAGCCGAACTCGCCGCCGCTGGTCACGTGGTTGATGCGCGTGGGGCGATACCAGGAGGTGTTGAAGTCATACTCCATGTCGGCGTCGTAGGTGAAGAGTTCGCCGTCGCGATTCACGGAAGCGTCGAAGATGTTGCGAAAACCGGAGGCGTAGGCTTCGAAGGTTTTCCCGTCGGGCGTGAAGCGATAGATGATGCCGCCGGGCGCGAGCACGTCGCGATTGTGGCCGCGGCCGTCGGGCATGCGCGGCAGCAGGTGATCCTCGCCCCAGTGGCGCGGGACTTGGGAGGTCGGCGCAAATTCGGTGGGCTTGGCGTTGTTGCCGGAGATGAGAAAGAGCGCCTGGCCGTCGGGCGTCGGCACGATGGCGTGCACGCCGTGATCGCCGCGTGACTGAAACGCGCGGAGCAGCTCGACCTTGTCGAGGCGATCGTCGCCATCGCTGTCCGTCACGCGATAGACGCCGCTCTGGAACTTCTGCTCGTAGTCGTTGACGCCGACGTAGAGCGCGCCGAAGGCGAACACCATGCCGTTGATCGCGCGGATCTGGGCGGGCATCTGCTCGACGGCGGAGCGCTCGAGCGTCTGGCCCGGGGCGGGCGGCGTGAAGCGGTAGAGCCCGCCGTATTGATCGCTCGCGTAGATGCGGCCGCGGTCGTCTGCGCAAAGATTGACCCAGGAGCCCTGCTCGACGCCGGGCACGGAGTAGATGAGCTCCACGGCGAAGCCCGGCGGGACCTTGAGGCGGCTGACGGGCGTGGCCTTGTTCTCGCCGATGGCGGGGCCGACCTGAGCGGGACGTTCGGCGGCTTTCTTGGCTTTGGCCTTCGGCTCGGCGGGAGCCTGGGCGAATACGGCGGAGGTGGCCAACGCGGCGAGGAACAGGGAGCGGAGGATGTTCATGCGGGGAATTGGAAAGGCAAAGAGACAGGGATAAGGACGCGCCGCCGGGGCGCGAGGGAAAAGGTTGGCGGCGCTCCTCGGCAACGCGATCATGGCGGACAACGAGGGGAAACGAAACCGGGTTCCCGCACGCGGCAAACCGCGCTCACGCGAACGACTGCGCCGCCTGGCGCATGTTCTCGATGAACACGGCGAGCGGCTTGTCGCCGCTCCGCTCGGCGCGATAGCCGGCCGCGATGCACACGGGCTCCGGCTCGTGCGTCACGGCCTTGATGTGAACCCGGCTGGCGTAGTTCCGGGCCGCGCGGGTCGTGATGAACGCGACGCCGAGGCCCGACTCCACGGCGGCGATGAGGCTTTCCGCGCCGTCGTATTCGCCGGCGATTTTTAGGCGCAGCCGGTGCTCGCGCTGCCAGGCGGTGACGGTGTCCCAATAGTGGGGATAGTCGCGCCGGCTGAGGACGAGCAGGGGAGCATCGGCCACGTCCGCCGGTGCGAGGCGCCGGCGCCGGCCGAGTGGATGCTGGCGGCTCACCGCCAGCCGCCACGTCGCCCGCGCGAGGTGCGTCCATTTCAATCCCGGCGTTTTCCCGGTCCGCGCGACCGTCAGCGCGATGTCGAGTTTGTTGTCGTCGAGCCCCGCCAGCATCTCGCCAGGGGTGAGATCGAACAGCTCCACGCGGGCGGCGGGGTGGGCCTGGGAAAAATCCGCGACCGCCGCGGACAGGATGCCGCTGGCCAGCGAGGGCGCGTAGCCGACACGCAGGCGCACGCCTTGCGCCGAGGCCCGGATGCGTTCGCGCACCTGGTCGGCATGGAGCAGCAACTCCCGCGCGGCGCGCAGCAGCTCCTCGCCGGCGGGCGTGAGCCGGATGGAGTGCGCGCGGCGCTCCAGCAGCGGCTGGCCGATGTCGCCTTCCAGCGCCTTGATCTGCCGGCTCAACGCGGGCTGCGTCAGGAAGATCTTCTTCGCGGCGGTGCTGATGTTGCCGGCCTCGGCCGCCGCCACGAAGTAGCGCAGTTGTCGGAGTTCCATTCGCGGCGAGCCTTACCAAACGGCAGCCTCAGGCAAACTTCTTGGCATTAGCCGGCCGCCCGCGATGCCGCTATGCTGTGCCCATGAAAAGCACGACGACCGAACTGCAGATTCGCCGGGCCGATGAACGCGGCCGCGCCGACCACGGCTGGCTGCAGGCGCAGCACAGTTTCTCCTTCGCCGACTACTACGAGCCCGCGCACCTGGGTTTTCGTTCCCTCCGCGTGCTGAACGAGGATGTCATCGCCGCGGGCCGAGGCTTCGGCACACATCCGCACCGCGACATGGAGATTTTCAGCTACCTGCTCGCGGGCGCGCTGGAGCACAAGGACAGCCTGGGCAACGGCCGCATCCTCCGGCCCGGCCAGGTCCAGCTGATGAGCGCGGGGCGCGGCGTGACGCACAGCGAGTTCAACCCCAGCGCCACCGATCCCGCGCATCTGCTGCAAATCTGGATCCAGCCGCGCGCGCGCAGCCTCCCGCCGCGCTACCACGAGTGGCAGCCCGCCGCCGGCGATCTCGACGCGCCCAAGGTGCTTCTCATCTCCGCCGACGGACGCGACGGCTCGGCGACGATTCAGCAGGACGCCGACATCCACCGCCTCCTGCTCAAGCCCGGACAAACCGTCACGCACGACCTCCGCGCCGGACGCGGTGCCTGGCTCCAAGTCGCCCGGGGCGCGCTGACGCTCAACGGCACCCGGCTCGCCGCCGGCGACGGCGCCAGCACCGAGCAACCCGGCCCGCTCACGCTCACCGCCACGCATTCGACGGAAGCTCTCCTGTTTGATCTCAACTAAAACCACCCACGCCCACCCGCTCCTCGATCGTTATGAACCGCAATCAACCGCAGAAACTCTCCGCCAAATGAACCTCCCTCCCCGCTCCCGTCTCCTGCCCGCCATGAAAACACCGCTCACCATCCTGTTGCTACTCGCCGCAGTCCTCCGCGTCCCGGCGGCCGACGTGCAGTCGGTGTCCCGACTCGCCTTCGGGCCGGACGGCGTCCTGTTCGTGGCGGACTGGAAGGCGTCGGCCATCCATGCCCTCGTCTTGCCGCCCGCCAGTGCGCCGGCCGGCGGGCACTTCAACATCCGCGATCTCGACCGGCGCCTCGCGCGCGCCTTGGGCGAAGCGCCCGCCGCGATCATCGATCTCGCGATGCGCCCAGGCACGGGCGACGCCTACGTCGCCGTCGTCACCGGCGCCGCGCAGCGTCCCGCGTTGGTGCGACTCGGCGCCGACGGCCGGGCCGAACGGCTCGATCTGGCGGCAACCAAGTCCACGTCGCTGCCTCTGAAAGACGCGCCCAAGGGCGACCTCAAATTCTGGGATGAGACGCCGCTGCGCAGCCTGACGGTCACCGACATGAAGTGGCACGGCGGCAAACTCTACGTGGCCGGCCTCGCGAACACGGACTTCTCGTCCACGCTTCGCGTCGCCGCATATCCCTTCACGGGCGGCCAGAGCGTGACCGCGGTCGCCATCTACCACGCCACGCACGATCAGACCGAGACGCGCGCGCCGATCCGGGCGATGACGTTCGTCACACTGGGCGGCGAGCCCCACCTCATCGCGGCCTACACCTGCACGCCGCTCGTCACCTTCCCCGTCGCGGCGATCAAGGACGGCGCCAAGCTCACCGGCAAGACGATCGCCGAGCTGGGCTTTGGCAACACGCCGAACGGGCTGCTCGCCTACACCGCCGAGGTAAACGGCCAGCCGATGGAATTCGTGCTCGTCGCCAACGCCATGCGCTCGTCCGACGCGGTCCCGCTCACGGAACTTGAGGCCGCCAACGCCCGCGCCGGCCTGAAGGAGATGGTCCCCTTCGGCGAGATCCGCGGCGTGCGATCGACGCCGCTGCCGCTCGCGGGCGTCTTCCGCATCGACAATCAGGATGCCGGGCGCTTCGTCGCCCTCCGCCGCAACCCGGAGACGGGCGCGAGCGAGCTGGTCTCGATCGGCAAGGGCCTGTATCTGCGGCGCTCGGACTTCGTCGCGGAATACAATTTCCCCGGCTACTCCTACAAGGCGAACGGCCCGGTGCAGACCGGTTTTCTCCTGCCGCTGCACGAGCGGCTGAACCGGGAAGAGGGCTTTCCGCCGCCCGTCAGCAACTGACCCGCCATGCGCACACTCGCCTTCGCGGTCGCAATCTTCGTGAACAGCCTCGCCGCCTTCGGTGGTGCTCCCCGCGTGTTTCCGTCCGGCGGCGAGATTCCCGAGAACTTGCTCCGCCTTTCCATCGCATTTCCCGCCGCCCCCGCGCCCGGCATTCTGGAGCGTCTCGCTCTGCGCGCGGCGGACGGCCCGGAGATCGACCGGCCGTTTCTGCAACAGGAACTGTGGTCGCCGGACGGCAAGACGCTCACGCTCCTCCTGCATCCCGGCCGGGTGAAAAGCGGACTGCGCGCCCATGACGAGGCCGGCCGCCCGCTGCGCTACGGCGATCACGTCACGCTCCTCCTCGACGCCCGCGCGCTGAAGACGTGGCGCATCGGCCCCGCCCGCACGGCAGCGCCCGACCCGCACCGCTGGTCCGTCCAACCTCCGCGGGCGGGCACCCGCAACGCCGTCGTCGTGGCCCTCGATGCGCCGATCGACGCGCAGGCGGTCGGCTACCTGGTGATCGTCTCGCCGCGCGGCGAAAAAGTAAAAGGCCACGCCACTCTGGCCGCCGGCGAGCAACATTGGCGGCTCACGCCGCAAGCGGCGTGGACGGAAGGCGAGCACCGCATTTTGATCCACCCGCGGCTCGAAGATTCGCAGGGCAACGCGCTCCGGAGTCGCTTCGAACAAAAACCCGGGACGACACCCGAGGACACCGCGAAGCCCGCCGAGCTGCGGTTCCACGTCGGCGGAGTCTGATACCAACGGCCCGTGACCATCACACTATTCCGAGGTGGGGCTGGCTCTCTGAGCCGGCTTGGGTTGCAGGGCGATTCGCCGGCGGGAATCCCGGCCGCCTGCGGAGAAGCGCCCCCACCTTTCTACAGTCCAAACTTCAACGGACGTTCGTATGACCTCCCGCAGAATCAGGGCACCCCAAATTGGACTCTGCTGATTTTCGGATCTGCGGGAACCCGTTTTCCAGGATTTCGAATCAGGGCCTGCGGTTGAAATAAACCACCGCATTTTTCGACTCGCGCCCGGCGAGGATGAGATCGAGGCGGCCGTCGGCGTCGAGGTCGGTGGCCTTGAGATCATAGGCCTGCTGCTTGTTGCCGGTGTCAATGTCGTGCGGCGTGAACTTTCCGCGGCCGTCGTTCTCATACCAGCACGTGATGAAGGCCGTGTAGGACGCGACCGCGACATCGATATCCCCGTCTCCATCGAAGTCGCCGACGGCCAGCGCGTGCGGCGTGGCGAGATCGGCGTCAATGACGTGCTTCACCCAACCCGGGCCGGAAAACCAGAAGACACCCTTGCCGTGGCCAGCGGCACCGACGACGTCGATGCGGCCATCGCGATCGACATCGACGGCGCGGAGATTGGTCGCGCCTTTCTCATGAGCGATGCGGTGCTTCGTCCACGGCTCCCCGGGCGCGCCGCGTTTCCACCAGGTGAAGGTCCCGCCGCCGGAGTCGCCGAGCAAGATGTCCCCTCGCCCATCGCCATCGATGTCGGCGAAGTCGAGGTAGTGCGGCCGGCCGTCTGCCCCTGCGCTCGTGACGACCTCGCGGTGCGATCCCTCGGGGGCTGCGAGATCGAACCACGCCACGCTGTTGGGAAACGCCGGGCCGCTGATGCTGTCGGCGATCACGTCGGTGCGGCCGTCGCCGTTCACGTCGGCGGCGTGCAGGCCGTGGATGCCGTTGAGCTCGCGATCGACGACGTGGAGTTTCCAGTTGCCGCCGCCGCGGCGCGGATTTTGGAGCCACGCCACGCTGAAGTCGGGACCGACGGGTGCCGGCGGCGCGGCTTTGCCCGCGACCGGCGGCTTGCGGGATTCGATCCACGGGATCAGGTAGCGGCCGAGCGCGAGGTCAGTGGCGCCGTCGGCGTTGGCGTCAAGGGCGACGCAGTAGAGGAGCTTGCCGTCCTTGGCGTCGAAGATCGTGCTCGTGCGCCAGCTCGTGTGCTCGATGGCGTAGACCTGCGTCACGCCCATCGCGATGAGCTCGCGTTGGCCGTCGTTGTTCGCGTCGATCGCCTCGACGCTCCAAATCGACTCGGGCAGCGGAAACGCGCGGCGCTCCCAAGCGATCGTCTTTGCCTTGGCCGCCGGCGCGGCGCGCTCGAACTCCGCGCCCGACAAATCCAGCTCGAAGATCATGCCTTCGTAGCTGAGGACATAGAGCCGGCCGCGCTCGTCCTGAGCAAACGACGTGACGCTCTCGGGCGCGGTCGCGATGTGGCGCAGCGACTCCAGTTTTCCGTCGCGCTGCGTGAGGCCAAAAATCATCCGCGAGGTGTAGTCGCCAAAGATGTAGACGCCGTCGAACGACGGCGACTCGCCGCCGCGATAGACATGACCACCCGTGACCGAGTTGCCGTAGCGGCGGCGGTAGGCGGCGACGGGCGGTGCGTAGAGCTCGCCCTCGCGGCGGCGCAGGTTTGAGAACGGCTCGAAGCCCTCGACGACATTCCAACCGTGGTTCTCGCCGCGGCGCACGATCGCGACTTCCTCGACGCGGTCCTGGCCGACATCGCCCACCCAGAGATCACCCGTCGCGCGATCGAAGCTGAAACGCCACGGCTCGCGAAATCCGAGCGCCCAGATTTCCGGCCGCACGCCCGCGCGGCCGACAAACGGATTGTCGGGCGGGATCGCGTAGGCGAGCCCGGGATCGCGGCGGTCGACGTCGATGCGCAGCATCTTGCCGAGGAGCAGGCCGAGGTCCTGGCCGTGGCCGTTGGGGTCCTGCTGCGGGCCCGTGTCGCCCATGGCGCAATAGAGCATGCCGTCGGGTCCGAACGCCACCGTGCCGCCCGTGTGGTTTTGCGTGACGGCGGGAATCTTCATCAGCACGCGCGGCGGCTCGCCGGAATCCGTGCGAAAATCCGCCGACGCCCGGCGCTCAACGACGAGGGTGGCGATCGCGTCGCCCTCGACGATCTGGTGTTTCTCGAAGTAGCGGCGGTTCTCGCGGAAGCGCGGGTGAAACGCCACGCCGAGCAGGCCGTTCGGTCCGCGCCGGTTGAAGACCTCCGCGGAGAAATCGGCGAAGAGCGTCTTCGTGAAGCCCTCCGGGCCGCGCTCGAGCCGCCAGATTTTTCCCGACTGGTGCGCGACGAGAAAGGCGTTTTCCTCGCCGGGAATCTGGCCGAACCACGTGAGGCCGAGGCGCACGTCGCCCGGCTGCTTCACGACGGTGTGAGGAAAGCGCAACGCCTCGGGGAGCAGCGGGCGCAGCGTCGCGAGTTTCGCCAAGGGCGGAATCTCGTCGGGCATGCCGCGGTGGGCGGTGAGCGAGTTTGCCGGCTGTTTCAGGCTCGCGAGGTAGTCGATGAGGTCGGCGAACTCCTGCAACGAGAGCGCCGCGTGCAGCCCCTCGGGCATGAGCGAGAGCGGGCTGGGCTGCTGCGATTTCAGATCGGCGGCCGCGACCGGGATGAGTTTTCCATCCGCACCCATAACGGCGACGCCGGTGGCATCGGCGCGCTTGATGACGCCGAGGTGCGTGGCCCCGGACTTGGTCTCGACAATGGTCGCGCCGTAGCCGACGGCGATGGTGGCGTTGGGCTCCAGCAGCGCCGTGATCAAATCGCGGCGCGGCAACGCGTCGCCGACGGCGAGGAGGTCGGGGCCCGCCTTGGAATTCGAGCCGTCGATGGAGTGGCACACCGCGCACGCCACGCGATCGGGCGCGTGGAAAATAGCGCGGCCACGCTCGGCGCTGCCGCCGCGGATGAGGGCCCAGTTGCGGTAGTCGGTCGGCGCGCGGGCGGGTTGGGCACAAGCCGTCGTCGCGACAGCCAGAAGGAAAGCGATGCGGCTGCGGTTCATGGCTGCTTCTTTTTCGCCTTTTTCTCGGCTCCTTCGGGCGCAGCGGCTGCGGGATCGGTCAGCGCGAGAACCTTCGTTTGTTCAAGGTGCCTCTCCCACAGCGCGGCGAGCTCGCGCGCTTTCTCGGGACGCGCGGCGGCGAGGTTCTTCGCCTCGGCGCGGTCGGTGGCGAGGTCGTAGAGTTCCCACGGACCGTCCTTGAGCGCGACGAGTTTCCAATCGCCAGCGCGGAGGGCGCGGTGGCCGTCGTGCGCCCACCAGAGGTAATCGTGCGGAACGGTCACGTCCTTCGCGAACGCCGGCACGAGGCTGCGGCCCGGCGCGGGCGGGACGGCATGGCCCTTGATCGTGGCGGGGACTTTCGCGCCGGCGAGTTCGAGCAGCGTGGGCACCACGTCGATGAGATGCGTGGGCGTGCGGCGCAGCTCGCCGCGAGCCTTGATGCCGGCGGGCCAGTGGGCAATGAGCGGTGTGGCGATGCCGCCCTCGTGGACCCAGGTCTTGTGGCGGCGGAAGGGCGTGTTGCTCGCGCTCGACCAGCCGGGGCCGAGGCAGAGGTAGGTTTTCGCCGATCCCATCGGCGCCGCGGGATCGTGGCCGTCGCCGCGCACCATCATCTCGGCGCTGGCGCCGTTGTCGGAGGCGAAGAGGATGAGGGTGTTTTCATAGGCGCCCATCGCCTTGAGCTGCGCGATCACACGGCCGATTTCCTGGTCCATGCGGTCCACCATCGCAGCGTGGATGGCCATCTTGGCGGCTTGGAATTTCTGCTGCGAGGGCGTGAGCGTGCTCCACGGCACGGGGAGGTTGACCTCATCCGGGCCGAGCTTGGCGATGTCGGCGGGGAAGGCATAGGGCGCACCGACGTCGCGCTCGAAGGCGGCCGCGGGCTGGTGGGTGAGGCCGAGTTTTTTCAGGCGCGCATGGCGCTCGGCGGCCATCACATCCCAGCCGCGTGCGTAGGTGTCCTGATATTTGGCGATGTCAGCCGCGGGGGCGTGCAGCGGGAAGTGCGGCGCGGTGAAGCAGAGGTATTGGTAGAACGGCCGGCTCGAATACTTCTCCGCGTGCTCGCGCAGGTATTTGATCGCGTGGTCGGCGGTCGAGACGGTGACGTAGTAATCGGGCGTCTGCGTGAGCTGGCGTTCGTCGTCGGTGTTGCCCGGGGCCTTGAAAAAATTGTTCTGCCCGGTGCCGATCTCGAAGCTGTGATCGAAGGCGTTGCCGAGCGGGCGGCCGTCGATGTGCCATTTGCCCGCGAGGTAATTGCGGTAGCCGGCGGCGCGCAGAAATTCGGTGACCAAGGGTGCCCACGCCGGGCGCACGCCGCGGTTGCCGCCGCCGCTGGCGACGCCGGTGACGACATCCCGCCGCACCTGCTGCGCATAATAGCCGGTGGTGATGGCGGCGCGCGAAGGCCAGCAGCGCGCGGTATTGTAGGCCGAGGTGAAACGCAGCCCGCCCTGCGCGAGCGCATCCAGGTGCGGCGTCGCGATCTCGCCGCCGTAGCAGCCGAGATCGGAGAAGCCGAGATCGTCGGCGAGGATGACGAGGAAGTTGGGCGGGGCGGCGTGCAACGCGGCTCCGAGGACCAGCACAGCGAGGCCAGCAATGGTGGGCTTCATGGGGAGAGGCAATCAACGCGCCCCGGGCCGACGAAGGCAAGCGCCCGGGCTTCCGCCGACGTAGCGTCCGGCATCATTGGTCTTGCGTGATCACACCCGGCATCCGACACCTCACGCCCGTAGGCCCCTGAAATCCGCCCGAGCCCAATCCCCATCGCGGACTCGGAAACCCCAACCCCACTGCTCGTTCCCATGAACCTAGCCGCCCTGCCCCATTGCCTGCTTTCTTGGTCTCTCCGCGAGGCCAAATTCGCCTCGCTGCTTTTCCTCCTCGCCGGCCTCGCCGCTCCGCTCCTGCGCGCCGCCGACAACGCCGTCATCGCCGGCACCGTCAGCAACGCCGCGACGGGCAACCTCCTCCAGGGCGCGCGCGTCAACGTGCCGGCGCTCGGCCGCACGGTGCTCGCCGATGAGACGGGCCGCTATGTGCTCAGCGGGCTGCCGGCCGGCACGCACGAAATCGAGGTCAGCTACATCGGCCTCGATACAGTGCGGATCCAAGTGGTTGTCGCGCCGGGCCAGCGCGCCGCGCGCGATTTCGATCTCACCACCGGCATCTACAAGCTCGATGCCTTCAAAGTCACCGGTGAGCGCGAGGGCGGAGCCGCGGCCATCACCGCGCAGCGCAATGCGCCCAACCACACCAACGTCGTCGCGATGGATTCATTCGGCAATCTGCCCAACATGAGCGCCGGCGAAGTGCTGATGCGGCTGCCCGGTGTGGCCGGCAGCCCGACCGACGAAGGGCTCGCCTACAATTTCAACATCCGCGGCATGGGCGCCGGGCTCAACACCGTGACAATCGATGGCGGATTGGTGACCTCGCTCGGCAGCAGCCGCGCCTTCGAGATGCAGAGCATTTCCGGCGCGCTGTTCGATCAGCTCGAGCTGGTGAAGGGCCACCGGCCCGACAAGAATGCCGACTCGCTCGGCGGCACCGTCAACCTCAAGTCCCGCTCGACCCTCAGCATGAGGGAAAAACGCCGCCTCACCTACAGCTTCTCCTCGCGCATCGCGCCTTCCTTCACCGATCAGATTCCGCTGCGGGAGCAGCATCGCGCGCACCCACTGCTGAACTTTGGCTACCAGGAGGTCTTCGATGTCTTTGGCGAGAAGAAGAACCTCGGCGTGAACGTGAACCTTTTCTACAGCGAAAACGCCGTCGGTTTCCACCAGGCGGATCGCGACTACCAAAACACCACCGTGCAGCCCGCCTATGTCTGGAGTTACCAGACCTTCGACAATTACAACAATCGCAAGCAGGCGAGCGTGAATGTGAAGACCGACTACCGCCTCTCGGCCAGCACGCGCGTGTCGGTCAACGCCACGATGAACGACAACTACGAGAACTTCCGCCGGCGCTACATCACGCGCGCCTACAGCTCCCAGAACCAGAACACCGTGCCGAGCGCCACGACGAGCGTCGTCCCCGGCTTCACCGACAAGGTCACGGTGATCCGTCCCGTCGCCACGTCGATCATCGACATGCAGAATCGCGGCCCGAACAACTACGCGGTCCGCATGCGCCGGCTCGACCTCGCCGCGGAGCAGGATTTCGGCCCGCTGCAGCTCGACTACGCGGCGTATTACGCGCGGACGAACCTCAACAACGGCAACGGCCATGGCGGCGAACTCACCCACCGCCTGACCGGCGCCGGCTGGATCCTCGATCGCACGGACTCGGAGCTGCACCCGCGCTTCGTCCAGAACGGCGGGCCCGATTTCACGAACCCGGCGAACTACCGTCCCACGGGCCAGCTGTTGAACAGCAATGGCCACAACGACCAGCGCGTGCGCGAAGCCCGCTTCAACGCGCTCTACAAGCTGCCGACCGCGGTGCCGCTGGCGCTGAAGACCGGCGCGCAGTGGCGCGAGACCCTCGCGCAGACCGAGAGCCTCAGCCGCCGGTGGAATTACCTCGGCACCACCGCCCTGCCCTCCG
The DNA here is from genome assembly GCA_030693515.1 of Opitutaceae bacterium. Taxonomy (GTDB): domain Bacteria; phylum Verrucomicrobiota; class Verrucomicrobiia; order Opitutales; family Opitutaceae; genus ER46. The sequence continues at coordinate 47,459 of JAUYAK010000098.1, read as the reverse complement.
ATCCGAGCATCGTCACGTATGACCAGGTGAAGACCGGCCGCCGGATGCCGCAATGGACGACCTCGATGTTCATCTCCGAGCGCACGCCGAAGGATCCGGCGCTGTGGTCGGAGGATGTCTACTACGGCCTCCAGCAGCGCTACACCGGGACGCGGAGCGTCACTGAGACGGTCACGGCCGGCTACTTGATGGCGCAGGGGAAATTCGGCCGCGAAGGCGTGCTGGGTCGCACGAGTTTCCTCGGCGGCGTCCGCATGGAGAAGACCGAGGATGACAGCTTCGGCTGGGTGCGCGCTCGCTTTGGCAGCACGACGGCGCAGCAGGTGGCGAACCCGGTCGCGGCCGTCACCAGCGACTACGCGAACACCCGCCGCGTCATCAGGGGCAGCTACACCAAGTCATTTCCGAGCATCCACCTGACCCACGACATCACGCCGGACCTCAAGGCCCGCGTCGCTTGGTCCACGAGCTTCGGCCGCCCGGGCTTCGGCGAACTCTTCCCCAACGAGACGGTCAACGAAAACGCCCAGTCGCTCACCATCAACAACGCAAGCCTGCTCCCGCAAAACGCGAAGAACTGGGACGCCTCGCTCGACTACTACTTCGAGCCCGTCGGCAATTTCTCCGTCGGGTTCTTCCACAAGACGATCAGGGATTACATCGTCCGCAACATCAACATCGGCACCGTCACCTCCGGCAACGACAACGGCTACAACGGCGACTACGCCAACTTCACGCAGTTTACGTCGGCCAACGCCGGCACCGCCTTCGTGCAGGGCTGGGAGTTCAGCTACCAGCAGCAGTTCACCTTTCTCCCGGGCCTGCTCAAGGGCCTGAGCGGATCGCTCAACTACACCACGCTCGAGACGCACGGAAATTTCGGCGGCGCGCTCAATCTCAGCGGGGGCCAGGTCGTCGGCTTCATTCCCAAGGCCGGCAACGCGATGCTCTCCTGGCGCTACAAGCGTTTCGGCACGCGCGTGCTCTACAACTGGACCGGGGACTACATCGTCGAGTATTCCGCCGCGACGGTAGGCCGCAACCGCTGGCGCCGGGCGATGGAGACCGTCAACCTCGGCCTCTCCTACCAGCTGAGCCCGAAGCTCAACCTGACGTGCGATGTCTCCAACCTCTTCAACGAGCCGCAGGTGATCTACCGCGGCTTCCGGAACCAGCCGTCGACGATCATCTACAACTTCATCACGGTGAACGTCGGTGTGAACGGCCGGTTCTGAGCGGAGACCGGCGTCTATCCGCACCGTGCGAGTCAGGCTGCGCGCGACACCCAGCGCGCAGCCGCCGGGCCCGGCGTTGCCCAACCACCGCCGGAGCAGCCGGGTTCGGAGAACCCTAGATCGTCGGCGAGGATGACGAGGAAGTTGGGCGGGGCGCGCGAAGGACAGAGAGCGCGAATAGAGAAAGTAGAAGCTGAGGAAAGAGTTTCATATTAGAAAAAGAGGTCCTCTGCCGCAACGAGTGTGCAATCCTACTTCGTGCCCGCGAGCAAGGCCCTCACCCGTGCCTTGATATTCTCCCTCACGGCTGCCAATCGCTTCTTCGCTTCGTCTGTGAGTAGTGCGGTGTGAGCCATTGCATCGCGCATGGGCTTAAACTCATCAGCGTCCCGAATCAGTCGTGCGTCACGCTTGGATTTGTCCCCCGCATCCACGAGGTGCGCCAAGTAGTCCATCGACAGATAGCTCAAGTCGTCCGCCTTCTTGCGAATCGCGATGCTGATGTTGCCACGGTCCTTGCTCTTAGCCTCGTTCTTCTTTCGGTCGTCGGCTTCCGCCCGAGCTTCGGGCGTGAGCGCAATGCCTTCTTCGTGAATGAATCTCCGGACAAGATTCTCCGAAATGAAACACTCCGCGTAAGACTCGAAGTTGAAAGAGGCATCTTCGCTCAAAGCTTCAACCCACTCATCAACCTTGTCGGTTGCTTTCGTTCTCTTCGCTGGCTCGTAGTCCTTCGCAACGGCATGGTAGAGGCCGATGGATGCTCGCTTGGTCTTGGGCACGGAATCATTCTCTGAATCGCCATCCTTTCCCCGTTTGAGGCGCAACCCGTCCCACTCATCGACGATTTTTAGGACGGCCTTCCTGAACGAATCCAAAAACGCTTGGAATTTTGGATCATCGGCAACGATTCCCTCGCGACTGCTCGTGAAGCGATCCGTGTCGTCGTCCAAACCGTCGAAATGAATTTGTCCGTAAAGGTAGCTTTGAGCAATTCGTGCAGTAGGAATGTGCTTCAAAATGTCATGCTCCCGAAGTCGTCCATTGACGAACAAATCCACGCCAACCCGCTCATCCGTGCCCATGATTGAGAGATCTCGGGGCTTCTCGACGGATGCGACGAAACCAGTGACTCCCGCCTGCTTTACGTGCTTGCGCTCGTAGCCTCGCGGATTTTTTGAAAACGCCTTTTCGAGGGCCTGCACGTAGGGATCTTCGTAGTCGCCAAAAATCCAGAGGAACTCAGTTTTATCTGCGAGTTCTTGGAGGTGCTTATGCGTGATGCGCTCACGGTTGAGGAATATCTTAAAAGAGGGGTCGAGCAGCGAGAATCGGAAGTAGAGCGCGATAACTTTGCTGAGGAACGCGAAACTGCGCTTCACCCCGTCTTTGAGGCCCTCGAAGCGAATTATCGTTCCATGCCCATGGCCCACTGTGTGGTGGCCGAATGCAGTAATATCGGGTGCCCCGAGCGGATATTGCTCCGGCGTCGAATCGTTCGTAATCGCAACGTCCAATTGTCGGTTGTCGATTGTCCCTCCGACGTATGCACCTCCCTTGACCTTGGAAACGACAATGACCCGCTCGGCACACGAGAGCAGCGCCAATTTTCCGATACCTTTGCGCCCGATGAATGGCCGATCCTTCGACGAACGACTATGGCCTTTCTTCCTTTTGGAGTATCCGATTTTGAGAAACTTGTTCTGGAAGTCCTCTGCGGTCATCCCAATCCCATCATCCTTTATCGAGAAGCTGTTCTTGTCTGCATCAAGATGAATCCAGACGTTCTGGGCATCTGCATCCCAAGCGTTTGAAACGGCCTCGCCCAGCACGGTTGCAAAGCTGCGATAAAGGTTCCGGCCTAGATGGTTCAGAACACTGAGCGAGATTTCAAAGGTGAAGGGATTACTGGGCTGCATTGTCGCTCAAGTGATGCTTGATGGTTTTCCCGACAACTTCCCCCAGCCGCACAGGCACGGCGTTGCCGATGAGCCGCCCAATGGTCTTGAAGCAGTAGTCGCCACCTTTCTCCACAAACTGGTAGCGCTTGGGGAACGACTGGAGAATCGCGCCTTCGCGGAGAGAGATTGCACGTTGCTGCTCGGGGTGCCCGAAGCGTCCGTTACCGAAACCAAAAAACTGCGTGGTGATGGTCGGTGAAGGTTTGTCCCACTCCATGCGGCCATAGACGCCAGGGTAGGTCTTACCGGATTCTGCGCGATGGCAGACTGCGACGAGTTCGGACGGCCAGTCACGCCAAGTGCCACCGGGCTTGGAGTGCCGGATGCGGCGGAGGTTGAGGGGAGAAAGCTCGCTGGTGCGATGGAGAGGGTCGGTAACGCACATTTCGCCGGCCTCCAGCTTCGGCAGTTTGCTCAACGCCATGCGGACGTTGCGCTGGCGCTTGCCGGTGTGGGTCGGCGGAATCAGTTCGATGGGGCCGAGCCGTGAGGCGACGAGCACAAGCCGACGACGGTGCTGGGGGATACCGTAGTCAGGACAATAAACGACCTGCTTCTCGCGGTCCTCGGTGAAGTGAAAGCCCTCATCGGCAAGCATACCAAGGAAACGGCCGAAGATGGCGTGCCGTTGGAGTTCGGGCACGTTTTCCATGGAGACGATGTCGGGCTTCACCTCGCGCACGAGACGGGCGAAGTGGTCGAGCAGCGTCCACTTTGGATCGTCGTCGTTGTCGAGACCCTGCGTGTATTTGGAGAAGGTCTGGCACGGGGCGCAGCCGACGAGGATCCGGGCATGGCCGGGCGGATAATGCGCGCCCAGTGTCTCGACTGGGAGTTCGGCAACACTGACCTTCTGAAAAGAAGCCCCGGCATTGTTGTGCTCGTAAGGAAAGCGGCAGGCTTCATCCACGTCGTAGCCGGCTGCGACAGAAATGCCGGCATCAAGCAGTCCGCGGGTCAGCCCTCCGGCACCGCAGAACAAATCCACCGCGGTTGCGGCAATCGGCTTTGCGGACGGCGATTGTGAAGTTCGTCGCATGAACAATGACGGTTGGTAGGAAAAACTGGGGGAACAAGGCCCGATTCACAAACCGAGTTAACGCTCCTTCCTGACTCTACGGCAGGAATGGAAACAGCCGCTTCAGCTCCGTCTTGTCGGGCTGCGTGCCGTATTCGCAAATCTCGAAGGCTTCGGCGTGCTTCACGTTGTGCGCGGCATCGCCGGGATACCAGGCGGCGAGTTCCTTCGCGAAGCGGACGGCGGTCGATTGAAATCGCCGCGTGAAATTATCGCGCACCTGGCGCTGGCGCTGCGCCTGGCCCGCGGGGTCGGCGGGATAGAGGCCGGCGTGGCCGTTGGCGCCACCCTCGGCGAACTGCGAGATCATGACGGCGAGGGCATCGAGTTTCTTCGCCACAACATCATCGATGCTCACGATCACATCAGCGCGCGAGGGGGCGGGCTTTTGGAAGCGGTCGGTGTAATACATGAACACCGGGTTCTTCTTCATCGCCGGCACGTCCGGGCAGAAGAACGGCACGGTCACCATGAACGCGGCGTCCTGCACCAGCACGCCGGTGTAGCGGTGATCGGGGTGGTAGTCGTTGGTGCGGGGGCCGAGCACGAGGTCGGCGTTCCACCGGCGGATGAGGCGCGTGAGCGTGCGGCGATTCTCCAGCGTGGGCTCGAGCTCGCCGTCGTGATTGTCGAGCACGACGCCCTGCACGCCAAGGATGCGGTGCGCGGCATCGACCTCCTGCTTGCGGCGCTGGGCGAGCGGGCCGCCGGCTTCGCGCCAGTGGCCGATGTCGCCGTTGGTGACGGAGACGAGCAGCACATGGTGGCCGGCGCGGGCCCAGAGAGCGGCGGCGCCACCGAGCTGGATCTCGCAGTCGTCGGGATGCGCGCCGAAGGCGATGATGCGCAGCTTGCCATCCTCGGGCGGCAGCGTGACGCCGGGGATTTGCGCGAATGCGGGGACCATGAGGAGCGCAGCGAGCGCGAGGGTGCGGCGGAGGGGGAGCATAGAAAGGCGCGGTTAGGAAGACGCGGGACAGAGCAGGAAGCGCCGGAAAAAAGGGTCGCAGGCTCTATTTCTTTTTCTTCTTGGCCGCAGCGGCTGCGGCGGCGGCCTCGAGGGCGGCGCGCTTGTCGTCGAGGTTGAGTTCGAGCTGGGCGGGGTCGAGGGCGACCTGCACGCCGCCCGCAGGCACGGGCAGGCGCGCGGCCCAGAGGATGCCGTTGAGGACGAGGGTGCGCTGGCTCGTGTAGGCCCAGCTCGCGTGCAAGTCGGCGCCGGTGAAGCTGAAGCCGCGGCCGCCATCCGGGCGCGCATAGGCCCAGGCGATCACTTCGTCGCGGCCCGGGTGTTTCTTCGCATCGGCGGTGGAGCGCGACTTGTCAGGCACGGCGCCGGTGAGGAGCGGCACCACGCCAGGGGCGAAGTGCATGTTGTAGAGCCAGCCGTCGGCGGGCGCGGCAAAGGGCGTTACGCCGCGGGTCACTTCGTGTGCGGGGATGGACTTGAACTCCATGTCCCAGTGGCCGCGGCTGCCGATGTCGCTGTGAAAGACGCCGCCGAGCCAGTCCTTGATTTTCGCGCCGTCGGGACCGGCGGGAAAATCCATCGCCTGATGGAGGAGCACCAGGCCGGTGCCGGCTTCCATGAGCTGCGTGAGCTTCGCCCACCGCGCGGGCGTGGCGAAGGGCTGCTTGCCGCCGCCGTCGCCGAAATAGACGACGCACTTCGCGCCCTCGAGCACGCGCTCGTTCTTCGGCCAGTCGCGCGCCATCACGGGCCAGACGCCAGGCTGCTGTTTCAACCACTCCATCAGCAGCGCGCAGCCGGCGAAATACTCGTGCGCCATCGCCTTGCTGCTTGGTCCGCCGGCGAGCAGCACGATCTTCGCGAGGCCGGGCCGCGGCGCATCGACCTCGAGGGGGACGCGCGATTGGTCGTAGGAGGGCGCGGCGGCGAGCGAAACGCAGGCCACCAACGCGAGGGAGAGGAGCAGACGGCAGGGCATGGGAAAGGGGCGGATAGGATTGGGCAACAGGTGAAGAGCAGACGCGCTAGGCGGGCAGAATCCCCTGCCAGCCGGAGCGAAACGAGGGGCGACGAATCAGGGGCGCAGCCTCGGGCGCGTTGGTCGCGCGCAGCGCGGCATAGTCCCACTCGAGTTTCTTGCCGGCGCGGTAGGCGACGTTGCCGAGGTGATTGCACTCGGTGGTCCAGCCGGAGTATTGGAAATTCGAGCCGGGCACCGGACCGTTGCCTTTGGCGTGGTCCACCCACTCGATCCAGTGGCCGGGCGAGCGCGGGAGGCGCGCGGGCGGCGGCGTGAAGCCCTTGAACTTTTCCTCGGGGAGCAGCCGGCCGTTGCCGAGGAGCATGCCCTTGTCGCCGATGAAAATGCTCGAGCGGTTGCCCCACGCTGGCGTCCAGCCCGGCGGCTTGGAGTCACCCTGGTGCCACACCAGCTTGAGTGCAGGCTGTGCGCCGGTCGCGGCAAATTGAAAGGTCGCCTTCAGCGTCGCCGGCGCGAGTTCGGGATGCGGCGTCGGGACGTTGGGCGACGAAGCCTCGACGGAGATCGGCGCCAGCACGCGGTTGCCCTTGGCGTCGGTGCGCCAGAGGTCGAGCACGGTGAAGGGCACGTCGTTGTCGTGGCTGCCGAGGTCGCTCATCGTGCCGTTGGCAAAGTCCCACCAGCGATACCATCGCGGTCCCGGGAAGTAGGTCGCGTGGAATGGCCGCATGGGCGCGGGCCCGATCCAGAGATCCCAGTTGAGATACGAAGGCACGGGCATCTCCTCCTTGAAGCGTTCCGTGATTTGGGTGCCGAGGTAGAAGCCGTGGGGCTTGTCGAATTTCTCGGCGGACGCGGCGTCCTGCAAACCCCAAGCGCGATCGGCCCACACGTGGGCCTCGCGCACCGGGCCGATCACGCCGGTGTCGAGGATCTCGCGGATGGTGCGGCGCGACTGCGAGGCGTGGCCCTGGTTGCCCATCTGCGTGGAGAGCTTCGGATATTTCGCGGCAGTCTCGCGGAGGAGGCGCGTCTCCCAGATATTGTAGGCGAGCGGCTTCTCGCAATACACGTGCTTGCCGTGCGTGAGCGCGAGCCACGCGGCGAAGACGTGCGTGTGCTCGGCCGTGGAGACGACCACGGCATCAAACTCCTTCGCGTGATCAAACACACGCCGGAGATCGACGACCTTGCGGGCCTTCGGGAAACGCAGGCCCGCGCCGTCGAGCGTCTGCTGGTTGATGTCGCAGAGGACGGTGACGTTTTCGTCGGGGTGCGGGCCGGGCTCGCGGCCCAGGTCAGCCAAGGCGCGCGCGGAGTTCTTCTTCGCGGCGGCGGAAGCCGCAGCGGCGCCGGAGAGGGTGAGCTCATTGAAACTGGTGTTGGCGCGGCCGCCCGCGCCGATGAACGCGATGTTCAGCTTGCTGTTGAGGTTCTGGCCGCGGAGGAACGCGGGTGCGCCGGCGATGACGCCGGCCGTGGCCAGGGAACGACGGAGGAACTTGCGACGCGAAATCGCCGGGGAGGAAACGTGCTTCATGAGGGGAGGGGTGCCACGGAGTGTCGGTGCCCGGACGGCGGGCGCAAACTTCAAAAGCATCCGGCGATTCCAAGCTCGCCGTCGTCCGGCTGCGGCGCGAGCGTCGGCGCATGAACCGCCGGACGTTCCTCTCCGTCACCGCGGGCGCCACCGCCGCCGCGTTTGCCTCCCCTGCCCTCGCCGCCGCCGCGCCCAAGCGGAAACTCCGCAAGGCGATCATGTATTCCACCATCGGGGTGAAAGGCAGCGTGCTCGAAAAATTCCGCGCGATGCAGGCCGCCGGCTTCGAAGGCGTCGAGCCCATGGGCGCGATGAACCGCGACGAGGTGCTCGCCGCGCTCAAGGAAACCGGCCTGCAGGCCGCCAGTGTGTGCGACCACATCCATTGGGTGAAGCCGCTCTCCGCGCCCGACGCGGCCACGCGCCAGCTCGGCTTCGAAGGCCTCATCCACAGCCTGCACGACGCCAAAACCTACGGCGCCGGCAGCGTCCTGCTCGTGCCCGGCATCGTGCGCGGCGCGAGCGTCCGCCCCGGCGATTCGACCTACGAGGAATGCTGGGAGCGTTCCATCGCCGAAATCAGGAAGGCGATCCCCGTCGCGCGTGATCTCGGCGTGAAAATCTCCATCGAGAACGTCGGCAACAATTTCATCACCACGCCGCAGCAGGCCGTGGACTACCTCGACGCGATCAACAGCGAGTGGGTCGGCTTTCACTTCGACATCGGCAACGTGGGCCGGACCGGCCACCCCGCCGAAAAATGGATCGACGCGCTCGGGAAACGCATCGTGCGGATCCACGTGAAGGATTTCCGCACCGCGCCCGCCAATGCCGCGACCAAGGCGAGCGACCGCCCGAAGCTCCTCGAGGGCGACACGAACTGGCCGGCCGTGATGGCCGCGCTCGACCGCGCGGGCTACACCGGCTGGGCGATCACGGAGCAGCCGGGCAACCAAGCCGCGGACGTTGAGACGGCGCGCGATATGGTGGGGCGGCTCGATCGTATTTTCGCTTTGTAGAGCCTGAGCTTGCCCAGGCCGACGCCCGTCCAAGGCCTGACCAAGGTCAGGCTACACCAAGATGTCCCGCACCACCCGACCGTGCACATCGGTCAGGCGGAAGTCGCGGCCGTCGTGGCGGAAGGTGAGCTTCTCGTGGTCGAGGCCGAGCTGGTGCAGGATCGTCGCGTGGAGATCGTGCATGTGGACCTTGTTCTCCACGGCGAAATGCCCGAACTCGTCCGTCTCGCCATAGGCAAAGCCGGGCTTGAAGCCGCCACCCGCCAGCAGCACGGAAAAGCCCGTGGGGTTGTGATCGCGGCCGGTGCCGTTGCGCTCGGCAAAGGGCGTGCGCCCAAACTCGCTGCCGAACCAGACGATCGTGTCGTCGAGCAGGCCGCGCGACTTGAGATCAGCGAGGAGACCGGCGACCGGCTTGTCCACCCGCACCGCGTGGTCGAGGTGCTTGGGCATGTTGGAGTGCTGATCCCAGGCGGGGTTGTTGGTGTTGTCCGAGTAGTTGACTTGGATGTAGCGGACGCCGGCCTCGGCGAGGCGGCGGGCCATGAGGCACTGGCGGCCGTAGTCGTCGGTCGGCTCCTCGCCGATGCCGTAGAGCGCCTTGGTGGCGGCGGTCTCCTTGGAAAGATCGAGGGTGTCGGGCGCGTAATTCTGCAGCCGCCACGCGAGCTCAAACGAGCTGGCGACGGCCTCGAGTTCCGTGTCGCCGGGGCGCGCGCGGAGCTGCTCGGCGTTCATCGCACGCACGAGCTCGAAGTGGCGCTGCTGCGCCGCGGCGTCACGTGCGGGATTGCCGACGTTGCGGAGGCCGGCCTCCACCGCCTTCTGGCCGGAGCGGCCGATGGCGGTGCCCTGATAGACGGACGGGAGAAACGCGCTGCCGTAGTTGCGCGGCCCGCCGTTGGCCAGCGTGGGGCTGAGCGAGACGAAGGCCGGGAGGTTTTCGTTTTCCGTGCCGAGGCCGTAGTTGACCCACGAGCCCATCGAGGGGCGAATCATGTTGGTCGAGCCGGTGTGGAGAAACAGCGTGGCCGGGCCATGCGCGACGCCTTCAGTGTGCATCGAGCGCACGACGCAGTAGTCGTCGGCATGGCGGGCGAGATGAGGAAACAGCTCCGAGACCCAGCGGCCGCTCTGGCCGCGCTGCTTGAAATCCCAGAGCGGCTTCATCACGCGGCCGGTGGCGCCCATGCCGGTCTTGGCGATGGCGCGCTGGTCGAGGAACTCCATCATCTTGCCGTCGTGCGTATAGAGCGCGGGCTTGTAGTCGAAACTGTCGAGATGGCTCACGCCGCCGCCCATGAAGAGGAAAATGACGCGCTTGGCGCGCGCGGGGTGATGCGGCGCCGCGCCGGGCGCGCGGCTATTCGAACGCGCGGCGGCCTGCGCGGCGACACCGGCAAAGGCGAGGTAGCCGAAGCCGCAGGCGAGCTGTTGCAGGGCCTGGCGGCGGGAGAGCGGGAGCGGGGTCATGGGGAAAGCAGGCTTAATTGAGGTAACGAAAATCAACGCTCGCGAAGAGCGCCTGGTGAAACTCGGTCCAAGTCTCGGGCGAACCCACGGCGAGATGGCGCAGGGCGATCGCCTTTTCGCGCGCGGTCGGCCCGCGGCCGAGGGCCCGGCGGTAGGCGCGGTCGATGCGCGTCGCATCATCGGGCGCGCCTTCGCGCAACGTCCGCTCCGCGGCGTGCCGCGCCTGCTCGAGCACGAACGGATGGTTCATCAGGAACAGCGCCTGCGGCGCGACGGCGGACGCGGCGCGCTGCGCGACGGAGGCGTTGACGTCGGCAAAGTCGAAGACCTCGAACAGCTCCAGCCGCGTGTTGCGAAACGCCGGTGTGTAGAGGCTGCGGCGCGTATCGGTGAAGACGTAGCCGTATTCGCTCGTCGCCATCGCCCCGCCCGGCGCGGCCTTGCCCGAGCCGATGTTGGGCCCGCCCAAGGTGAGGTCGAGTTGCCCGGCGGCCCAGAGCATCGCATCGCGAATCTCCTCGGCTTCGAGGCGGCGGCGGGGCGCGTGGGAAAAGAAGCGGTTGTCCGGGTCGAGCCGCGCCGCATCGGGCGCGGGCGCGGCGGCGAGCTGGTAGGTGCGCGAAAGCACGACGGCCCGGACGAGTTTCTTCACCGACCAGCCGTCGGCCACGAAGCGCTGCGCCAGATGATCCAGCAGTGCGGGATGCGACGGCGGCTCACCCGTCGTGCCGAAATTATCCACCGTGCGCACGAGGCCCGCGCCGAGGAGCCAGGCCCAGACACGGTTGACCGTCACGCGCGCCGTGAGGGGATTGTCCGCGCTGGCCATCCAGTCGGCGAGTTCGCGTCGGCCGCTCTCGGTCGGGGAAAACGACGGCGGCTCGCCACGCATCGCGACTTGGAGGAAACCCCGCGGAACCTTGGGCCCAAGACTGCGGGCGATGCCGCGGACGCGAATCTCGGTATCGCCAATCTCGCCGGTGGCTTCGCGCACGCTCATCGCCACGGGGCGCTTGGGGCCGGAGGCGACGAGTTTCTTCAGGTCCGCCTCGAGCGCGCGGAGGTCGGCGGCGGCCTTCCGCGCGGCCGGATCGGCGGGCTCGGCCGCGGTTTTCTTGGCGGCCTTCTTCGGGCCGTCGGCCGTGCCCGCGAGCGCGACAGGCGCGGCCTCGGCCGGAATGAGCTGGAGCGCATCGACGATCACGTAGCCATCGGTGCCCTCGGTGGAGACGAGGATGTAGCCCGCGCCGTCCTTCTCGAAACGAAACTGCCCGAGACGGACAAAGTGCCCGTCGAGCGGCGGCGCCTGGCGCTGGTTCACGGTCACCGTCGTCTCGCCATCGGCGTGCAGGATGGTGACGGGCACGTTGGACGCACGGTTCGCCTGCGCGGTGTAGGCGAGGCGCACCTCATGGAGGCCGCCCTGCGCAATCGCCGGGGAAAACGTGATCGTGCGCTGGCCCTTCTCCTCGTTGTTGTCGGTCAGGTAGCCGTCGCCGAGATACGGCTTCACCGCCGTGGAGGTCCTCCAGCCGCCGACGATCTTCGCGCGCTGGTCGTCGAGCACGAGGCCCGGGAGCGTGGCGAGGGAGGCGGGCCTGGCGGCGGTGGCGACCTTGCGCGCGGCCGCGATTTGTTTTTCGAGCGCCGCGACTTTCGCGGTGTGGGCGGCGATCTCCAGCTCGGCCGCGGGCTCCACGGGCAGATCGGCATCGACCCAGCGCGCAACGTTGTCGGTGTAGTTGTGCAGCGTGTGGGTGCTGCGGAGGATGCCCGCGAGCGCATGGTAGTCGCGCGTGGGGATCGGATCGAATTTGTGATCGTGGCAGCGCGCGCAGCCGATCGTCATCCCGAGGAAGGCCTTGCCCATCGTGTCGAGCTGCTCGTCGATGATGTCCATGCGGAGCTGATCCTTGTTCTGCTCCTCGTAGTTGGTCGGGCCGAGGGTGAGAAACGCCGTCGCCGCGATCTGCCGGCGGCGTTCGTCGGGCGTGGCCGCCGGAAGCAAATCACCCGCGATCTGCTCACGGATGAAGCGGTCGAAGGGCAGGTCGCGATTGACGGCCTCGACGACGTAGTCGCGGTAGCGCCAGGCGTCCTTGAACATCAGCGTGCGCCCGCCGCCGCTCGACTCGGCGAAGCGCGCCACGTCGAGCCAGCGCCGGCCCCAGCGCTCGCCAAAGTGCGGCGAGGCCAGCAGGCCATCGACCACCGCCGCAAAGGCCGCCGGCATCGGCCGCGCATCGCGCACGAAAGCCTCGATCGCCGCAGGCTCCGGCGGGAGGCCCGTGAGATCGAAGGTCACGCGCCGCAGCAGCGCCGCGCGTTCCGCATCAGGGGCGGGACGCAGACCCTTGCTCCCCCACTCCGCGGCGATAAACCGATCGATGTCGGTGCGGGGCCAGGCGCGCAGGGCGGCCGGCAGGGCCGAGGCCGCAGGCACCGGGGGATTCGCCGGCGGGATGAACGACCAAAACTTCCGGCCCTCCTCGACGGTGAGGCCGGATTTTTTGGCGATGTCGCTCGCAGCGGCGACCGGCGCGGGCTCGTCGGGCGCGGGCGCGCCGCGCTTCACCCACTCCTCGAGCAGCGCGATTTCATCGCGGGGCAGCTGCGTCTTGGGCGGCATCTCCTCGAAATCGAGACCGGTGTAGCGGATGGCCTTGATGAGCGGGCTCTCGTCCACTTTGCCCGGCACGATCGCCGGCCCGGAATCGCCGCCTTGCAACCAGCCCGCCGCATGATCGAGGCGCAGGCCGGCCTTCACTTTTTTCTCTACCGCATGGCACTCGTAGCAGCGTTCGATCAGCAGCGGGCGGATTTTCTTCTCGAAGAATTCAAGATCGGCGGGCGTCGCGGCACATAACTGCGGCAACGCGGCAAGCAGGAGAAAAACGCTGAGGGCGGGGCGCATCGGGCGAAATAACACGGTGGGGTGGAAATCCGTTGCGCGCAGACAAAGCATAAGATCGGCCGAGCCGTCCACTCTTCTCCTCATCAGCCGAAGAGCGTCGCAATGGGCTTGCCTCCGTCGGTGATCGGCACGGGGCGGTCGCCGTCGTGGAGGTTTTTCGTGTAGTCGATGCCGAGCGCGGCATGAATGGTCGCGAAGAAGTCCGGCACGCTCACAGGGTCGCGCACGATCTTCTTGGAGAGTTCGTCGGTCTCGCCGTAAGCGCCGCGGTGGCGCAGGCCGCCGCCGGCCAGCACGCAGCTGAACGTCCGACCTTGGTGCCCGCGGCCGCCGCCGCTGTCGAACTCGGGCGGACGCCCAAACTCACCCGTGATGACAATGAGCGTGCGATCCAGGAGGCGGCGCGCCTCAAGGTCGCGCATGAGCGCGGAGAGCGCGACATCGAGATCGGCGATGAGCACGTGCTGCTGCTTGATGCCGCCGTTGTGCACGTCCCAACCGGTGCCGTTGACGAAATTCAGGTTGTGCGAGACTTCGATGAAGCGCACGCCGCGCTCGACGAGCCGCCGCGCGAGCAGGCAGCGCTGGCCAAACTCACCGCCATAGCCCTCGCGGAGCGCGGCCTTTTCCTCGTCGAGCTTGAAGCTGCGCATGAAGTCAGGGCTGCCGAGCCGGAGGGTCTGATCGATCGCCGCCTCGTAATCGGCGCGCGCTCCCGCCGCGGCCGGCGCCTGCGCGCGCAGGCCGGACAGGAGCGCCTCGCGCCGCGCCTGCCGCTCGAGCCCGATGCTCTCGGGCCGCGTGAGACCCGCGGGGCCATGGCTCGTATCGGTGAGGTAAAGGTAGCCCGCCCGCGCGCCGAGGAAGCCGGGCCCGCGCGTGAGGTTCGGATAACCGATCAGCACGTAAGGCGGCACACCCTCGGAAACGGCGCGACGCTCGTGCGCGACGACGGAGCCGAGCGAAGGATAAACCACCGTGCCGCTCACGGGCCGGCCGGTGTGCATGCGGTTGGTCGCGGCCGCATGCTCGTCGATCACATCGTGAAAGACGGTGCGCACCGCCGTCACGCGATCCATGAGCTGCGCGGTGCGCGACAGATGCTCGCACACCTGCACGCCGGGCACGACGGTGTCGATGGCATCGTAATAGGCGCCCGCGATCTTCTTCGCGGGATCGCCGCGGCGCTTGGGATCGAAGGTGTCGATCTGCGACATGCCGCCGCCGAGCCAGATGGAGATGACGTGCTCGGCCTTGCCCTTGAGGAGCGCGGCGGCGGGAGCGGAAGCGGCGCCGCGCGCGAGACGCGGAAGCAAAACGGCGGCGGAGGCGGCGGTGGAAGTTGTGAGAAAGTCGCGGCGGTTCATGGCGGAAAATGGAAACTGAAATATCAAACTACTAATTATGTCACAGAGCGCACAGAGGTCGAACCGTAGGTCACAGAGCACTGCATCCTCCTCTGTGATCTCTGTGTCTCCTCCGTGCCCTCTGTGTCCCAATCGGTGACTGTCTTCACTTTGATTTTCACGGCAGCCACACGAAGTCGCGGGTGTTGACGAGGCTCCACACCACGTCCTCGAAGGCCTCGCGCCACGCGGGGCGCAGGCGGGCATCGGGCGGCGGGCCCGTGCGGGCGCGCTGCTCCATCTCAAGCATCACGTTGGTCGCCTCGGGCATGAGGTGCGTGGACCACGAGAGCGGCGGCAGCGGAGGCAGCGACTTCGGCGCCACGACCTCGGCGGCGGGCACGAGCCGCTGCCCAAAGCCCTCGCCGAGCGAGCGCACGAGCGGCGCGCTTTCCGCCGCGGTCGGCCGGCGGCCGAGGACGCGCAGAAAGACATCCTCAACCAGCCCCGCGGGCGAAGTGGCTTCGACCGCGAGATCCGCGAGGCCGCTGCCGTGCGCGACGCGGGTGAGCCAGACGGACATCGTGCCGTTGGCGAGCGCGCCGGGCTGGAGGACGTTGGGCTCGGCCTCGCGATCGGTGCGGGGATTCTGGCGCGCGCCCGTCCAGCCGAAGGCCTCGAGCACATCCACCACAGCCTGCGCACGCGGGAGATTGAGGCTGGGCCGGTCGCGCTCGTTGGAGAGGCTCGCGAGCATCCACGCGCGGCGCGGCGCGCCGAGCGAGATGAAGGAATCCGCCGGACGCCGGGCATCGAGATCGAGGGTGATTTCCTCGGTCTGCATCGGCTGGCCGGCGACGGCGAAGAACGAATCGACCACCTGTTCCGCGGAGAGCCGGCGCGCATCGGGCGCGGCGAAGAAGCGCGCACTGGCGGGTGCGGTGAGATTCTTCCCGGTGGCCGGCCGCTGATAGGCCTGGGACGTCAGCACGAGCCGCGCAATGCGCCGCAGATCGAAGTCGTGCGCAACAAACTCGCGCGCGAGCCACGCGAGCAGCTCCGGATGGCTCGCCTCGCGCCCTTCCCAATCGTGCGCAGGCTCGACGATGCCGGCGCCCAGCAGGCGTTTCCACACGCGGTTCACGATCACCTGGGCGAAGCGGGTGTTGTGCGGCGCAGTCACGAGCGCGGCGAGGCGCTCGCGCGTGTCGCGCGGGTTTTGCACCAAGGCGTCGAGCGACGCGTCGTCGGTCGCGCCGGTGATGCCGGCAAACGGCCACGCCGGCGGCACCGGCTGCTTGGGCGGGAGCGTGACCTTGATCAGTGACTCGCGGGATTTGTTTTCAAAGAAGGCCGCGGGCACCGTGCTTGAGGCGGGCACGGTCACGGGCTTGCGCTCGAAGAACGCCGCAAGCGAGTAAAGGTCCTGCTGCTTGGTCTTGTGGTAGGGCGAGTCGTGGCAACGGGCGCACTGGAGCTCAATGCCGAGAAACGCCGTCGCGACGATGTGGCCCTTGGCGGCGAACGGGGCGTCGTTGTCCGCCGCGAGGCCGAAGCCCGCGCTGCCGCCCTCGCGCTCGCTGCCGCGCAGCAGGATCAATTCGGTCACGAGACGGTCCATCGGTTTGCCGTCGCGCAGGGCCTCGTAGAGGTAGAAGCGGAAGGGGCCGGTGTTGTTGAGGCTCGGCTTCACGATGTTCGGATTTTCGCCAAGCACATCCTGCCAGTAGCTCACCCAATGGTCGGCCCAGCGCTCGTCGGCGAGGAGGCGATCAATGACGCGTATTCGCTTGTCGGACGCGCGGTCGGCGAGAAACGCCCGCACCTCGCGCTCGCCGGGCGGCACGCCGACCGTGTCGAGGTAAACCCGGCGCAGGAACGCCGCATCGTCCACGACCGGCGCGCGCGCCACGGTCTCCGGCGCGAGGGGCGCGGCGGGCCACACGGCGCCGCCCTCGATCCAGGCCTTCAGCGTGGCAATCTGCGGGGCGGTGAGCGGCGGGGATTTGGCCGGCATGCGCTCCTCCTCGTCGGCATGGATGATGCGCGCGAAGAGTTCGCTCGCGGCGGCGTTGCCCGGCACGAGGGCGGGAATCTTCGACTCGCCGCCGGCGAGCGCGGCGGCGCGGGTGTCGAGCTTGAGGCCGCCCTTCTCCTTCTCACCGTGGCAGCGGAAGCAGCCATCGCGCAGGATAGGGAGGACGTTTTCGTGGAAATGCTTCGCCTCGGCCGCCGGGGTCTTCGCCGCCTCGGCCACGGCGCGATCGATCTTGGCGCCGATGAAGGCATCGATCGGGTGCGGCGCGCCGGCGGGCACGGGCACCGCCTGCGTGGCGGCCCAGGTGCGCGCGGTGTCGTGGCGCTTTTTCCAGAAAGCCTCCTGCGATGTGGCGGCGGCGCGGCGCGTGGCATCATCAAACGCCACTAGCTCAGCCTCGGTGCGCGCGAGCGCGACGGTCACCGCGGGGTCGGTCAGGGGCACGGGCTCGGCCTTGGCCGCCGCGGGTTGCAGCACGTTGAACGTGCGGCCGTCGGGCGTCTCCACCGCGACCGTGAACTCGCCCGGCTCGACGCGGTAGCGGCGGCCGCCGACAATATTCTCCACGACGACGCGCTGCGGTGCGCCCGGCTTCACCGTGATTTCCCCGAAAACCTCCTGCACACCATACGCCACGGAGCGCAACCCGGGCGCCGGCGGCGCGGGCACGGGCTCCACCGGATCGTAGCCGCCGGAGTCGGGGCGATGGGGCTTAGTGCTCGCGATCAGCGCACCATCGACCCACAGCCGGGCGAGGCCGCGGGCGCGGAAGACCACGCGGTGCTGGCCGGGCGGGAGCGAGACATCGGCCGCGAGCCGTGCGAGCACGGGGGCCTTCCAACTCGCACGGATGCCCCAGTCGTCGTAGCGCAGGGGAAAGCGCGGCAGCAGAAATTCGCGGGCTGACCAGCGGAGGGTCTCGGCGGGGAGCTTTTCCCCTTCGTTGAGCCAGCGATCGTGCGTCGGCATACCCTCGTGAAACGTGGCGAGCACGCGCCCGGCCGGAATCGCGCCGACATCGGGCATCACCGCCGGCGCGGGCTTGGCGGCGATCGTGGCGGGGCCGACGCGGCGGTAGCGCGTCTTCAATTCCGCGTCGGGCAAAATCTCGCGGTAGATCGCGACGCCATCGAGCGAGCCGCGGAAACTAGCGTTCGCCGCGCCCTTCATTGAGGAGCCGATCCAGATCGCGTCGTCGTCCACCACGGGCGCGGCGGTGGTGGGGCCGCCCATGTCCCACTTGCCGTCGGTGGGCGCGCCGTCGAGCCAGCCGCGGATGCTCGCCGGATCGCCGAAGCGATAGGTAATCGCGAGGTGATGCCAACCGCTGCCCGGGGCAAAGGTGCGCGTCGAGGTCCAGCGGTGCCAATGGCCGTCGCGCTGTTTGGCCGCGGGGTCGCGCGGAGTGGCGAAGAGGAAATTGACGGCGAATTTGCCGCCGACGGAGCGCACACGCAGGGCCCAGTTCTGGTTGTCGGCCGCGAAGCCGGGCGCGCCGGTGCGGCCCTTGCCGATGATGTAGAGGTTGTCGCTGGCGTTGTGGCCCTCGACCTCGATCCACGCCTCCAGTGTGATGGCGTCGCCGTGGGTGAAGTCGAAGACGCTTCCCGGTCCCGAGTCTGCGAGCGCGAGGTGCGCGCCGGCGCCGCCGAACTTCGCGGCGGTGTTGCGCCGCTCAAAATCGGGAAACATCGGCGGGCGCGGCCCCGGCACATCGCGCTGCACCGCGCCGACGGCGACCGCCCGCGACGTGTCCTCCTCGTTGAAATCCCAGCGGGCCACGGGGGTCGCGGCCCATGCCGTCGCGGCGCAGCACGAGGCCAGAAAAAGACAGGAAAGCTTCAGCGATCGCATAACAACGGAGGGGTGGGCAGCCCGCGCAGGCGAGCCAGGGTAAGCCACGAGTAAAGCCGTCCGCCGCCCTGGGGCCAGCCGCAAAGGAGGCCGCGCACGAAAGTGCGGCGCGCCGGCACGCTGCCCGCCCGTGGCAGGTCGCACGATTCACGCATTGCCGGCAACCGGCGACAGGGGCCAAGCTCCGCCCATCATGCTACCCCTCCGCCTCCCTGCGCACGCCTTGCCCTGGGCGCTCGGCTTCATCGGCTGCTGTGTCCTCCTGGGCGCGCAACCGGCCCCCCGCCCCCTCGCCCACTCTGATTTCGATTCGTGGCGCAGCATCGCCACACCGCAACTTTCGCGCGACGGCCGCTGGCTCGCCTATTCGTTCATGCCGCAGGACGGCGACGGCGATCTCATCGCGCGCGAAGTCGCCACCGGCCGTGAGCACCGCGTGCCCGTCGGCGCGATCCCGCCGCCGACCTCGGCCCCCGCCGAGGAGAACGCCAACCCCGAGGCGCCGCCCCCGCCGCGCAACATCCGCCTCGCCTTCACCCAGGACGGACAATTCCTCGTCGCCACCACGCACCCGCCCAAGGGCGACGTGGCCGCGGCGAAGAAAGCGAAAAAGAAACCCGACGAGATGCCCAAGGGCGGCCTCGTGATGCTCTCCCTCGCGACCGGCGCGGTGACACGGGTGGCCGACGTGAAGAGCTTTCAAGTCCCCGCCAAAGGCGGCGCATGGGTCGCTTACTTGAAGGAACCGAAGCCCGAGGAAAAGAAACCCGACAGCCCCGCCGCGCCGCCAGCCGCCGAACCCACCGCCGCGCCCGACGACGACCCTGAAGAATTTGATGACGCCACGGCCAACGCTCTCTCCGATGCCGCCGCACCCCGTCGCACCACGACGCCTGCCGCCACTACCGGCGAGCGCACCTACGGCACCGATCTCGTGCTTCGTGACCTGGCCGCGGGCACCGAGCGAAGCTTCGCCCACGTGACCGACTACTCGCTGGCCCGTGATGGCGGGACGCTCCTCTACATCGTCTCCGCGCGCACTCCGACCGACAACGGCGTCTATCGCGCCACGCCCGGCAATGACGCCGCGCCGGCCGCGCTCCTCTCCGGCCGCGGGCGGTTCAGCCGGCTGACCTGGGATCGCGAGCAGACGCAAGCGGTGTTCGTCAGCGACACCGAGTCACAAGGCACGGGCAGCAGTGCCGCGAGCCGCACGCCCGCGCGTTACAAGGTCTACCTCTGGGACCGCGGCACCTCGGCGGCCGTCGCGGTCGTATCGGCCGAAACCAAGGGCCTGCCCGCCACCCTCGCCGTGAGCGGCAACGCGAGCGCCTCGTTCTCCCGCGACGGCAAAAAACTCTACGTGCCCGTGGCCAGCGCGAGCCGCGCGGCACGCCCCGCAGCCGGCGCCGCGAGCGCCGTGCCGGACGACGAGAAGGTCACCGCCGATCTCTGGCACTGGCGCGACGGCTATGTGCAGCCGATGCAGAAGGTGCGCGCCACGCAGGACCGCAACCGCACCTACCGCGGCGCGCTCGATCTCGCGACCATGAGCTACGTGCAGCTCGCCGATCCCACCCTGGCCACGATCACGACCAGCGACGATGGCCGGCGCGTGCTCGGCTACGACGACCGCGCCTACCGCCCGCTGGTCGATTACGACGGCCGCTACACCGACGTGCATCTCGTCGATGCCGCCACCGGCGCGCGCAAGCCCGCGATCACCAAGCTCCGCAGCGAAGGCGGCACCGCCCTGCTCTGGTCGCCCGACGGCAAGTGGGCCGCCTATTACCAAGGCAAGCAGTGGCACGTGCTCGACACCGCGACGGGCGAATCGCGTTCGCTCACGGCCAAGGTCCGCGCCGCGTTTCACAATGAGCTGGACGACCGCCCGCAGCCGCCGAGCCCCCACGGCGCGGCGGGTTGGACCAAGGACAGCGCATCCTTCCTCGCCTATGAGCGCCACGATGTCTGGCAGCTTTTCCCCGACGGCCGGCCCGCGCGCAACCTCACCGCCGGCTACGGCCGCGCCACCAAGGTCCAGCTCCGCGTCCAGCGCATCGATCCGATCGATGAGGACGACGACGAGCGCGGCCTCGATCCCGCCAAGCCTCTCGTGCTCCGCGGTGAGAGCGAGGAGACGCGCGCGAGCGGATTTTTCCGCACCACTTTCACGGCGACGACCGCGCCCGAGAGCCTGCTCTGGGACGACAAGAACCACCGCTACCTCGGCCGCGCCCGCGATGCGGATGTCCTGATGATCACCACCACGCGGTTCGAGGAATATCCCGACGTGCAGGTGACAAACACCTCCTTCGCCGCGCCGAAGAAGCTCACTGATGGCGGCGCGCAACTCGCGGCGTTCACGTGGGGCCGCAGCGAGCTGATGAGTTTCCGCAGCGCCGACGGCGTTCCGCTGCAGGCCTCGCTCTACACGCCGGCGAACTTTGACCCGAAGAAAAAATATCCGGTCATCATCTACATCTACGAGCGCCTCTCGCAGAACGTGCACAACTTCACCAACCCCGCGCCCGGAACGAGCATCAACGTCCCGTTTTACGTCAGCAACGGCTACTGCGTGCTGATGCCCGACATCGTCTATCGCACGGGCCGCCCCGGTCAGAGCGCGCTCCGCTGCGTGCTGCCGGCGCTCGACGCGCTCATCGAGCGCGGCTTCGTCGATGAAAAAGCCGTCGGCATCCAGGGCCACTCGTGGGGCGGCTACCAGATCGCCTACATGGTCACGCAGACAAACCGTTTTCGCGCGGCCGAGGCCGGCGCGCCCGTCGGCAACATGACGAGCGCCTACTCGGGCATCCGCTGGGGCACGGGCCTGCCGCGGCAGTTCCAATACGAGCAGACCCAGAGTCGCATCGGGAAGAAACTCACCGAGGCCCCGCGCGCCTACCTCGATAACTCCCCCGTCTTCCAAGCGCACAAAGTCGAGACCCCGCTGCTCATCTTGCACAACGACGCCGACGATGCCGTTCCGTGGTATCAGGGCATCGAGCTTTTTCTCGCCCTGCGCCGTCACGGCAAACCGGCCTGGCTCTTCAACTACAACGGCGAGTTCCACGGCCTTCGCCGCCGCCCCGACCAGAAGGATTGGGCGAAGCGCATGAGCCAGTTCTTCGATCACTATCTCAAGGGAGCGCCGGCGCCCGAGTGGCTCGAAAAGGGCATCCCCTACATCGAACGCGATGAGGAGAAGGTGAAGTTCAACGCGCCGCCGGCCGCGGTGAAAACCGCCGCCGCGCAGTAAGCCACTTTCCGCGGTGGGGCCCGCTCTCCGAGCGGGCCTGAGTTGCTGGGCGATTCGCGATGCGGAACCCAGTCCGGCTGCGCAGAGCCGGCCCCACCGGCAAGCACCGGCACTGTGCTCCTGCGCGGAGAAAATCGATTCGCCGTCGGACGCGTTTCCCGAATCATCGGCCGTTCTTCCTCCATGTCGCCCACGTCCCTCGCGCTCCCGCACATCGCGAAACTCCACGCCTACACGCCCGGCCTCCAGCCGACCGAGCCCGGCTGGGTGAAGCTCAACACCAACGAGTGCCCCTATCCGCCGAGCCCGCGCGTGGCCGAGGCGATTCAGCGCGAGCTGGGCGAGGCCGGCGCGACGCTGCGGCTCTACCCGAACCCCAAGAGTTCACCGCTGCGCGCGACCATCGCGCAGCTGCACGGCCAGGGCCTCAGCGAAGCCCACGTCTGCGTCGGCAACGGCTCCGACGACATCCTCAATCTTCTCATCCGCGCCTTTTGCACCCAGCAAGCCCCGGCCGGCTTCACCCTGCCAAGCTACTCGCTCTATCCGGTGCTCGTCGGCATTCAGGACGGAGCCACGAGCGTGATCGAGTTCGATCGCACGATGCGCCTGCCCGTGGAGAAAATCGCGGCCTCGTCCGCCCGCGCGTTTTTCCTCACGTCGCCCAACGCCCCCACCGGCGTCGCCTTCGCCAACGCCGAGCTGGAGCGCGTGCTCGCTTCCTATGGCGGCCTGCTCGTCGTCGATGAAGCCTACGCGCCCTTCGCCCGCGAAAACGCCCTCCCGCTCCTCGCGCGTTATCCGAACCTCGTCGTCGTCCGCACGCTCTCCAAGGCCTATGCGCTCGCCGGCATCCGCGTCGGCTACGCCCTCGCGCACCCCGAGGTCATCGGCCTCCTCGACCGCGTGCGCGACAGCTACAACGTCAACCGCCTCTCCCAGGCCGCCGCCGTCGCCGCGCTCGGCGACCAGCCCTACTACGACGGCGTGGTCGCCAAGGTCGTCGCCACGCGCGACCGCTTCGTGCGCGATCTCACGGCGCGCCGCGGCTGGTTCACCTACCCGTCGCAGGCCAACTTCGTTTTCACCGAGCCCCAGGACGCCCGCGGCGCGACCGGCCCCGCCGTCTCAAAGTCCGCCTACGATTTCCTCTGCGCGCACCAAGTCCTCGTGCGCCACTTCCCGAGCCACGCCTTGACCGCGCCCTTCCTGCGAATCAGCGTCGGCACGGATGCCGAAATGGCCGTCCTCAGCGAAACCCTCGACGCATGGCTAAAATCTCCCAACGCGTAAGCACCGTCACCCGCAAAACTGCGGAGACCGACATCACGCTCACCCTCGGCATCGACGGCCGCGGCACGGCCCAGATCGACACCGGCGTGCCGTTCTTCGACCACATGCTCACGCTCTTCGCGAAGCACGGCCTCTTCGACCTCACGGTGAAGGCCAAGGGCGATGTCGAGGTGGACTACCACCACACTGTCGAGGACGTCGGCCTCGTGCTCGGCCAGGCCTTCAAGGAAGCCCTCGGCGACAAGCTCGGGATCAAGCGCTACGGCTTCTTCCTGCTGCCGATGGACGAATCGCTCGCGCGCATCGTCGTCGATGTCGGCGGCCGGCCGCACCTCGTTTACGAGGCCACCGCACCCACGATGTTCGTGCGCGATTTCAACATCGTGCTCGTGAAGGAATTCTGCCGCGCCTTCAGCAACGCGCTCGGCTGCAACCTGCACGTGCAGCTCGTCTATGGCGAGGAGCCGCACCACGTGGCCGAGGCGATCTTCAAGGGCCTCGCCCGCGCGCTCGACCTCGCGACGCAAATCGAGCCCCGCGCCGCCGATCAGCTGCCCTCGACGAAAGGGAAAATCTAGGTGGGGCCGGCTCTCCGAGCCGGCCTGGGTTTCAGACTCCGAATCGCGGCCTGCATCCCAGGCCCGTTCGGAGAACGGGCCCCACCTCCCATCACATGATCGCCGTCATCGACACCGGGATCTGCAACCTCCGCAGCGTCACCAAGGCGCTGGAGGCAGTAGGTGCATCCATCCGCGTCGTGCGCACGCCGGCCGACGTGACCGCCGATACGTGCGGCCTCGTGCTGCCCGGCGTGGGCGCGTTGCGCGACTGCGTGGCCTCGCTCCGCGCCTCACAGCTCGACGCCACCGTGCGCGACTGGATCGGCGCCGATCGGCCGTTTCTCGGCGTGTGCCTTGGGATGCAGGCGCTCTTTGAGCACTCCGAGGAAGGCGGCATCACCGGCCTCGGCGTTTTCCCCGGCCGCGTCGTGCGCTTCCGCCGCCCGCCGGAGTTCAAGATCCCGCACATGGGCTGGAACACCATCCGGTTTACCCAACCCCGCTCGCCCCTCGCCGCGGGCCTCGCGGCCGAAGGCGAGTCCTTCTACTTCGTGCACAGTTTCCACTGCGCCCCCGCCGATCCCGCGCTGGTGCTCGCCGAGTGCGACTACGGCGGAAACTTCTGCGCCGCCATCGCGCGCGGACGCGTCTTCGCGACGCAATTCCACCCCGAGAAAAGCCAGGCCAACGGCCTGCAAATCTACCGCAATTTTCTGGCAGTGGCGGCGTAACCCCGCTCCGCCGGCCGTGGGCACGCCCGGGCAAAAGAGCCGCCAAATTCTCGCTTGCGCTCCGCGTCCATTCCTTGCTCCTTCTAGCCCCCTTTCACGCACCCGTAGCTCAATTGGATAGAGCGTCTGACTACGGATCAGAAGGTTTGGGGTTCGACTCCCTACGGGTGCGCCACTTTTTCGGTCAGGATTGCTCCCGAAGTGCACGGCGCATCAGCCGGCCGGGGCTGCCGAGGCCTCCCGAAAGGTCTCAACCGATATTCCTGCGGAGCTGAGCTGCTTCACCACAGAGACACGGAGACACAGAGAAGCACTCGATCCGAAGGCATTGGTTTCTCCGTGCCTCCGTGTCTCTGTGGTGAAGTTTTCATCGGGAAGGAAAATGCCCTGGCCTAACTCTTCTGATTTCGGGTGCGCCGAATCACAACCGCAGGCCGCCGTTTACTTCAGCACCAGCCACGACCCCAGCGGCCCTTGCCAGAAGCCTAGCACGACGGACGCGACGGCCAGCGTGCCGAGGGCGAGGCCGGCGGCGAGGCCCACGGGCGTCCGCGCGGGGCGCGCCGGCGCGGCATCGGCCGCGGGCGCCCACGACTCGAAGAACGCCGCCTTGATCCAGCCAAAGTAGTAGTAGATCGAAATCACCACGCCGATGGCCGCGATGATGAGCGAGGTGCCGTGGCCCGCCTTGAAGACGGCGACAAACACCAAAAACTTGCCCATGAAGCCCGCCAGCGGCGGGATGCCGGCCAGCGAGCCGAGGCCCACCGCGAGCACCGTCGCGAGGAACGGATGCTCCTTGGCCAACCCCGCATAGTGGTCGAGCTCCTGATCGGAATCCTCGGCGCCCGCGAGGTGGGTCATCACGCCGAACACCGCAAACGACGCGATGAGATAGGCGAGCAGGTAAAACTGAATCGCGCCGACCGCCGACGGCACCTGGCGCGCCGCCACCACACCGAGCAGCAGGAAGCCCGCGTGCGACACACCGGAGAGGCCGATGAGGCGCTTCACGTTGTGCTGCGTGAGGGCCGCGATGTTGCCGAAGAGAATCGTCGCCACGGCCATCGCCATCAAAATGGGCT
Organism: Opitutaceae bacterium; assembly: GCA_030693515.1. Taxonomy (GTDB): domain Bacteria; phylum Verrucomicrobiota; class Verrucomicrobiia; order Opitutales; family Opitutaceae; genus ER46. Next base: position 22,118 of record JAUYAK010000098.1, on the reverse strand, counting down.
CGGTCAGCCAGGCGCATGGCGCAAAGGCCCCGCCCGGCCCGCAGAGCGCGAGCAGCACCGCAAAACCCGCGGCCTTGGAGCCGACGGCGAGAAACGCGGTCACCGGCGTGGGCGCGCCCTGATAGACATCGGGCACCCAGATTTGGAAGGGAAACGCGCCAATCTTGAACGCCACGCCGGCGAGCACGAGCACGATGCCGAGGCAGGCGACGAAATTGTTGGGATTGGCGGCAAGGAAGCGGGCCAGCTCCGCGTAGTTCATCCCCTGCGCCGTGTGACCCGGGAGCGCGGCGTTGCCCGCCACCCCGTAGAGCAGCACGATGCCGAAGAGCAGCATGCCGGAGCTGAGCGCCCCCATCACGAGGTATTTCAAACCCGCCTCAAGCGAGGCCGTGCTCGTCCGGTGGTAGGCCACGAGGATGTAGAGCCCGATCGTGAGCGTCTCCAGCGCGACAAAGAGCGTCACGAAGTGGTTGGACTGCGCGAGGAGCATCATCGCGGCCGTCACGACGAGCACGATGTGGAAGAACTCGACGCGCGGCATCCGCTGCTTCGCCAGCGCGATCCGGCCCAACAGGCACACGAAGAACGCCGCGAGCAGGAAAAACGCCCGCATGAACTGGCCCGTGGGGCTGTGGATCAGCAGGCCGTTGAAGGTGGTCGTGCCGACCGAGGCGCTGTCCCAGTTGACGAGGAAACCGATGAGGGTGCCGAGCAGACCGGCCGCGGCCAAATCGGGAATGAGCGAGTGCAGGCGCTTCGGCAGCATGATCTCGAGCGCGAGCAGGAGCAGCGCGATGCAGCCGAGCATCAGCTCGGGGAAAATGGCGGTCCAAACATTGGATTCCGCGGCGGCTTTGACGGCTTCGAGGGTCATCGCGGGAAAAGGTTATTTCGCCGCCGCCACTTTGGCGGCCGGCGTGAGCGCGGCGTTGATGGGATCGCTCAGGGATTTCGGCCAGAAGCCGACAAAGAGGAGCGCGGCGAGCAGCACGAGAGCCGGGATGCGCTCCGCCCAGCGGAGGTCGGCCGGCGGAAACTTCGCCGTAATCGCGGTCATGTGATCCGTCGGCGGGCCGAAGAAGATGCGCGCCGCCGCCCGCAGCCCGTAGATGGCGGAGATGACGACGCCGGCCACGGCACAGGCGGTGATGGCGGGGGAGAATTTCCACAGCGCCACGAAGATGGTGAGTTCGCCCCAGAAATTGGCGAAGCCGGGCAGGCCGATGCTGGCAAACGTCGCGGCGACAAACAGCGCGGCGAGCACGGGCGTCTTTTGCGCCAGCCCGCCCATCTCATCCATCGCGAAGGTGTGCGTGCGGTGATGCACGCTCGTCGCGAGCAGAAACAGCAGCGCCACCGAAAGACCGTGCGCCACCATCATCAGCACCACGCCGCCGACGCCGAGAGTCGTGCCCGCGGCGATGCCGAGGAAGGCGTAGCCCATGTGCATCACCGAGCTGTAGCCGAGCATCTGCTTGAGATCGCGCTGCGCGATGGTGATGAGCCCGACGATGAGCACGTTGCCCAGCACGGCGAGCCAGGCGAGCGGATGGGCCCAATGCACCGCGCCCGCGGGCAGCAGCGGCAGGCCGATCTGGATGAGGCCGTAGAGGCCGAATTTCTTGAGCACGCCGGTGTGGAGCATGGCGTTGGAGCTGGGCGCGGCACCGTAGCCGAGCGGCGCCCAGGTGTGCAGCGGCCAGAGCGACACCAGCACGCCGAAGCCAACCGTAAGCACGGCAAACAGATTCTTCTGCGTGATCTCGGAGAGCGGCTTTGAGGCGAGGTAGCGCTTGAGCTCGATGAGATCGAAAGTCGTCGCGCCGCTCTTCACATAGAGCGCGATCAGGCCCACGAGGGAGATCATCGCGCCGGCCGTGAGGTAGATCGTCATCTTCATCGCCGCGTAGCCGCGGTCGCGCCCGCCCCAGACGCCGACCATGATGAAGGTCGGGATCAGCGCGAGTTCGTGGAAGAAGTAGAAGAAGAAAATATCCACGCTCGCGAACACGCCCATGAGGCCGCCCTGCATGATGAGCAGCAGCATCAGGTAGATCTTGAGGCGCTCGGCCTGGGACTGGATGGCGTAGAGGCCGGCCGCAAAGCCGACGATGCCCGCCATCACGAAGAGCGGGAGCGAGATGCCGTTGAGGCCGAGCTTGAGCGAGATGCCGAGGCCTGTGAGCCCGGTGGAATAATTCGTGAGGAAAGCGTAGCCGGCGGTCTGCGTCTGCGCCGAAAAATGCCACCACGTGTGCAGGGCCATCACCAGCGGCACCGCGAATCCCGCATACGCGAGGCGCACCGACCAGCGCTTGGGCAGCCCCAGCGCAATGGCGAGCGCCAGCGCGAGCGGGGCCGCGATGGCGACGAGCAACGGATCGAAAGGCAGGTGGCTCATTGCGTCAGGAAAGGGTGATCCAGCCCGCGGCGAAGGCCCAGAGCGCGACCGCGCCGAGGAGGAACCAGTAGGCGTAGGCGTTGACGTTGCCCGTGTGCAGCGCGCGCGCCCCGAGCCCGAAGAAGCCGACGGCCGCCGCGAGTCCGCGCACGATCACGCCCGCGAGGAGGATCTGCTCGAGGAAGTTCACGAGCATCGCGAAGCGTTGCTGGACCTTGGCGACGTAATAGTCGTAGGCGCGGTCGAAGGAATTGCGCAGGGCGGTGAGCGCACCGAAGGCCCCATGGGCCTTGTCAGCGAGCGTGTCGGTGGGCGTCGTCTTGTAGAAGGCGAGCGCGGCCAATCCGCCGAGGAGCATCACGGCCAGACTCGTGGAGAGAATCACGATGTGGTCCGTGCCTTCCGCGTGGGGCACGAGCGCCATCACGTCCTCGAAGGCGCCGCCGAAGACGTCGGCATAGAACCAACCGTAGCCACCGACGATCGAGAGCACGGCGAGCAGCACGAGCGGCGCGGTCAGCGTGAGACCGCCCTCATGCGCATGACCGGCGTCCTCGCTGCGCGGCGCGCCGAGAAAGACGATCTTCCACAGGCGCACCATGTAGAACGCCGTGAGCACCGCCGTGAGCGCAAGCAGCACGAAGACCGGCGTGCTGTTGACGTAAGCGAGGAAGAGGATCGCGTCCTTCGAGAAGAAGCCGGCGAGGAGCGGCATCCCGATGATCGCGAGCACACCGACCGTGAAGGTCACGAAGGTGAGCGGCATCTTCTTCGCGAGCCCGCCCATCTTGAAAATATCCTGCTCGTGGTGGCAGCCGTGGATGACCGAGCCGGAACCGAGGAACATGAGGGCCTTGAAGAAGGCGTGCGTCGTCAGGTGGAACATCGCCGCACCGACGCCGAATTCGACCAGCACGGTGTGCGGGGTGTCGCCGTGGTAATGAGTCGAATTGGCTGCCCCGAGACCAAAGGCGGCTACCATGTAGCCGAGTTGCGACAGCGTGGAGTAGGCCAGGACTTTTTTGATGTCGCTCTGCACGATGGCGCAGAGCGCGGCGTAGAGGGCGGTGGCGGTGCCGACCCACATGATGACGGTGAGCGCATCGGCCACCATGAGGGCGTTGATGCGGCACAGCATGTAGATGCCGGCGGCAACCATCGTGGCGGCGTGGATGAGCGCGGAGACGGGCGTGGGGCCCTCCATCGCGTCGGGGAGCCAGACTTGGAGCGGGAGCTGCGCGGATTTGCCGACCGCGCCGCAGAAGAGAAGCAGCGGGATGCCCGCGGCGATGGTCGCGCCGCCGTCAGCAAGCTTGGCCAGCTCGGTCAGGTTCACCGTGCCGAACTGCGCGTAACACCACACGATGCCGAGCAGGAAGCCGAAGTCGCCGACACGGTTCGCGATGAACGCCTTCTTCGACGCATCGGCCGCCGACTGCTTGTGCAGGTAGTGGTTGATGAGCAGCCAGGAGCTGAAACCGACCAGCTCCCAGTAGATGAACATCATGAAAAGATTGTCGGCAAAAACGATGCCGAGCATCGAAAACATGAAGATCGAGAGGCCGCCGAAGTAGCGCGCGCGGTTCGCGTCGTCGTGCATGTAGCCGAGCGAGAACACATGCACGCAGAGGCCCACGAGGCCCACGATCACGAGCATCAGGGCGGCGAGGTCGTCGAACTTGATGCCGAGCGAGAGCGTGAAGTCCCCGAGCTGAAGCCACGTCATCGACGCCTCGAAGCGTTCGCCGCCCAAGGCGAGGATCAGCGACAGGACGCAGATGGCCGCGGCCGTGGCGGTCGAGATGGCGGCCGCGACGCCGCCGGACCGGCGGAGGAAAAGCCCGATGACCGCCGCCGAGGCGAGCGGCAGGCCGAGAACGAGAATGGCGTGCTGGAGCATCGTCATGGGCGACAAGAATCAACCAAGGGCCACAGAGGGCACAGAGCGCGGCCCACCGAAGACACGGAGGCCCCGGGGTTGTCGGCAGTGATGCGGCGCTGGTGAATCTGATTCATCAAAATGGATTGGCGCTGTGCTCTCTGTGTCTGGGCTCTGTGTTCTCCGTGGCGATGATGGGAGCGTCAGTGCTTCAGCGTGTTGAGCTGATCGATCTGGATCGTCTGCCGCTTGCGGAAAAGCGCGACGATGATGGCGAGGCCCACCGCGACCTCGGCGGCGGCGACCGTGAGGATGAAGAACACGAAGACGTTGCCGTCCATCGTGCCGTTGAACCGCGAGAAGGCGACCAGCGCCAGGGTCGAGGCCACGAGCATGAGCTCGAGGCACATGAAGACGACGAGGGTGTTGCGCCGGACCAGCACGCCGACGAGCCCGATGGCGAAGAGCGCGACCGCGATGGCCAGGTAGCCGTTGAGCGTGGCGGGGATCATTTGATGTCCTCCAGGCCCTCGAACTTCTTGCTGAGCACGATCACGCCGATCATCGCGATGAGCAGGAGGAAGCCGAGGATCTGCACGGGCAACAGGTAGGTCGTGAAGAGCTGGTAGGCGTAGAGCTTCAGGTCGGCGCCAAGCGCGGGGACCTTCGTCAGGTCAGGCTCGGGCAGGCGGCCGCGGGTGAGAAAGGAAACAAAACCGGCGCCGACCAGACCGACAGCCAGGACTCGCGCGGCGGCGGGCAGGCGATTGAGCGTCGGCCGCGCGTCGCCCTTGGTGTCGAGCAGCATGACGATGAAGAGAAACAGCGCGACGATCGCGCCCGCGTAAACGAGCAGGAGGAGGAACGCCAAAAGATAGGCCTCGAGGCCGACGAAGAGGCCCGCCACGCCCACCAGCGAGAGCAGCAGGCAGAGCGACGCGTTGACGGCGTTCTTGTTCACGACGACGCCCACCGCGGCGATCAGCGTGAACAAGGCGATGACGTTGAAGAGGAGGTGGCCCATTTTCGGATTAAGCGCGAAGCCGCGAAGGCGCGAAGGACGGAGCAAAGGAAGCCCCGCCAGAAACCTTCTGGTTCGAGCTTAGCGTCTTGGCGTCTTTGCGCTTCAAATTCATCGGCTTGGTTTTTCTCAGTGCGCGTTGCCGTGTTTCTCGGCCTCGAGTTTCTTATCCCACTTGAAGTGATCGTCGGGCAGCGTGCCGCCGAGTTCGTAGAGGCGGGCCTTGTTGTTGACCATCTCCTCGCGGGTGTAGCCGGTCATCGAAAACTGATTCTGCAGGAAAATCGCCTCCTCGGGGCAGACCTCCTGGCACATGCCGCAGTAGATGCAGCGCAGCATATCGATCTCGAATTCCTTCGGCGCCTTCTCGACGTGGCCGGTCGGCGCATCGGGCGCGATTTCACCGGGCGTGATGCGGATGGCCTTGGGCGGGCAGACGAACTCGCAGAGCTGGCACGAGACGCACTTCTCCCGGCCATGCGGATCCTTCACGAGCGTCGGCACACCACGGTAGCCGGGCGGGATGGCGGGGCGCTGCTCGGGATACTCGAGCGTCTCCTTCGGCCGCACGAGGTGCTGCCAAGTCGTCTTCAGGCCGGAGAGGATCTGCGGGACGTAGGTGCGCTCGGCGAAGGTGAGCGGTTTGCGTTCGAGGGGGGTTCCAGTGGCCATGGCGCGCGGTGGTTATTGCTGGATGAGCGCGATCCCGATCGCGTAGGCGAGCAGGTTGGCGATGGAGAGCGGGAGGAGTTTCTTCCAGCCGATTTCCATGACTTGGTCGTAGCGGAAGCGCGGGACGGTCCAGCGCACCCACATGAAGAAAAAGATCAGCGCGAGCACCTTGCCGAGGAAGATGCCGATCGAGAGCAGGCCGACGGCGATCGGATGCGCGAGGATCGGCGCAAGCTGCGCCAGCCAGCCGACGAGATCGGCGAGCGGCACCCACGGGAGCGGATTCCAGCCGCCGAGGAACATCAGCGTGAACACGCCCGATCCGATCACCATGTGCGCATACTCGGCGACGAAGAAGAGCCCCCATTTGAAGGCGCCGTATTCCGTGTGGAAACCGCCGACGAGGTCGGCCTCGGACTCGGGCATGTCGAACGGCTGGCGGTTCGTCTCGGCAAAGAGCGCGGTGATGAAAATAAACGCCGACACCGGCATGATGAAGATGAACCAGACGCCACCCCATCCGGGCGAGGTGATGCCACCCCAAGATCCGCTCTGGAATTCCACGAGGCGGGCAAAGCCGAACGTGGCTTCGCGGCCGGGGGCATTGACCCACAGGAAGAGCGGGATGACGGAGAGCGTCATCGAGAGCTCATACGAGATGAGCTGCGCCGAGGCGCGCACGCCACCGAGGAAGGGATATTTCGAATTGGAGGCCCAGCCGGCGAGAATCAGCGAATAGACTCCGAGCGACGAGACGGCGAAGACGGCGATGAGGCCGATGTCCACATTGGCGAGCGCGATCGGAATGATCTGCCCGGTCTGGTCGAGATACGCACCGAACGGCACCGCCGTCACGGTCGTGAGCGCGGGGATCATCGCGACGATGGGCGCGAGCACGAAGTAGAATTTGTTCACGTGCCCCGGCAGCGCGTCCTCCTTGAAAAGCATTTTCCCGCCGTCGGCCAATACGTGGAAAATTCCGAGCCGCTGCAAAAATGGCCCGAGGATCGGAATCCAGGAAATCCACGGCACGATCGCGCGGTTGGGGCCGGGGCGGCCCTGAATCCAAGCGGAGACCTTGCGCTCCGCCATCGAGCAGGCGCCGCCGATCGGGAAGATGACCATGATCACCGCGAGGCCCTTGAGGACGACCTGCACGACCGGATGGAGGTTTTGCCAGAATTCGATCATCGATCAGAGAAAGGAAACGCCCATGAGGACGGCACCGAAGCCCGCGGCGCAGGCCGCGGCGATGTGCATCTTTTTCTTTTCCTCAGCGAGCACGGCGAGTTCGCGCTGCTGCTTCGCGTTGGGATTGGCGGGCGCCGGTTTGGCCGGCTTGCGCAGGGTGAGCGCAAACAGCCCCGCGCCCATGATAACGAAGCCGAGGCCGAGACTGAAGAGAGCGATGGAGCGCATGATCAGGCGGTGGCGGCTACCTTGGCCGCGGGTTGGTAATGGAGCGACTCGCCCTCGACAAATGGCAGCCCCGCAAAGGGCGTGGCGTCGAGGAGCAGACCGGTGTCGGGGATATTCGCGAAGCTCATCGTGCCGAGCGCCGGCACCTCCGCGGCCAGCAGCGTCCACACGGAGGCGAGATCGGTCGCGGCGACTTTAGCCAGCTTCGCCAGCACCGCGAGATCGTCGGTCGCACCGGCCGGGCCGGGGACGGCTTTGGCGAATTTCTGGAGGCGGAACTGCTGGTTCACGAAGGTGCCGCCCTTCTCGAAAACCGTCAGCGTCGGAATGACGACCCGGGCCGCGGCGCTGGTGGCGTTGGCGTGCGTGCCGAGATAGACGACGGCGACCTTGGCGAGCTGCGCGGCGGTGAGGCCGGCGACGGCGAGGTCTTCACCGACGGAGACGACGGTCTTGATCCGGCCCGCGTCGATGTGAGCGGCAAGCTCGGCGAGCTTGGCCGCGGGCAGCGTGGCGATGAGACCGGTGACGAGGGCACCGCGGATGTTGGGATTCTTGTCGGCGGAGATGAGGAGCTGGTCGCCCTCCCCCACCCGGCTGACGAGATAAGCCGGGGCCTTGAGCGCGGCGGCGAGTTTCTTCGTGAGAAACTGCTCCTCGACCGAGCTGCGGCCGGAACCGACGACGGCGACCGATCCCGCCGCGAGCAAATCGGCGGCGGCTTTGAGGGCGGCGTCGAGCGGCGCGGCGCGGCCATCGAGTGTCGTCGAGACGAGGCGCGTATCAGCCTTCACCTGCTTGTAGAGTTCACGGCCGCTGTCGGCCATCCACGTGTCGTTCACGCCGTCGTTCTGGCGCGGCGTGATGCGGTAGATCTGGCCTTCGCGCGACCAGACGACGGTGTTGGCGCCGACGGACGACTCGGTGTCGATGCTGTTCGTCTGCTTGAGAAACCAGACGCGCATCTTGAACCGGAAATCCGTGCTCGTGAGCGCGCCCACGGGGCAGATGTCGACGGTGTTGAGCGAGTAGTTGTTCTCGAGTTTCTTGCCGGGATAGCAGGTGAGCGTCGAGTAGCTGCCGCGGTCGATGAACCCGAGGACGTCATCCTTCGCGATCTCCTTCGAGAAACGGATGCAGCGGGAGCAGAGGATGCAGCGCTCGTCGTCGAGCATCACGCGCGGCCCGAGCTGCGTGCGCTTGGGCTTCACGTTTTTCTGCTCGATGTAGCGCGAGTAGCCGCGGCCGTAGCCGGTGGACTGCTCCTGCAGCTTGCACTCGCCGGCCTGGTCGCAGATCGGGCAGTCGAGCGGATGATTGACGAGCAGGAACTCCATCACGCCCTCGCGGCAGTCTTTGATTTGCGGGGTCTGCGTGCGGATGTGGAGGCCGGGGGAGGCGTTGGTCGCGCAGCCGATCTGCGGACGCGGGATCCAGTTGATTTTCTGCTTCCCCGTCGCCGGGTCCATGATCGGCGCCTTGGTCGCGGGATCGACGGCGGGCATGCCGATCTCGATGAGGCACATCCGGCAGTTGCCGACGATGGTGAGCTTCGGATGGTAGCAGTAATACGGCACGTCCACGCCGACGAGGCGCGCGGCCTCAATCGCATTGGTGCCTTTCGGCACAGCGATCTCCTTGCCGTCGATGTTGACGGTGACGAGGTCGGGTTTGGGAGGTGCGATCATCTCAGGAAAATTCTTTTTGAAGCGCAAAGGCGCAAAGGTCGGAGAAAAGGGATAAGTGGAAAAGGAGCTTTGTTTGATCTTAGCGTCTTCGCGTCTTGGCGCTTAATGAATTTGAATTGGGTCAGACGAGGTCGAGGGCGCCGGCGGGCTTCGCGGTTTTCTTGGCGTCGGCGTAACCTTTGAACTCGTCGCCGAACTTCGCGACGAAGCTCTGCGTCGGCCACGAGCACGCCTCGCCGAAGGCGCAGATGGTGCGGCCGGCGATTTGGTCGGCGACGCTCTTGAGGAGCTGGCCGTCCTCGGCGCGGGCGTTCTCGTGCACCATGCGGTTCGTGATTTTCTTCATCCACAGCGAGCCTTCGCGGCAGGGTGTGCACTGGCCGCAGCTTTCGTGGGCGTAGAACGCGTTGATGTTGGCGAGGGCCTCGACCATGTTGACCGAGTCGTCCATCACGATGACACCGCCGGAGCCGCCCATCGTGCCGCAGGCCGCGAGCGTGTCGAAATCCATCGGGATATCCTCGACCGTGAGCGTGCGCGAGGAGCCGTCCTTGTTCTTCAGCGTGAAAGTCTCGCCGAAGCGAAGCACCTTGGCGGATGAGCCGCCGGGAATCACGGCCTTGAACGTCCGGCCGGGCAACGGGCCGCCGCAGACCTCGTTGAGCAGCTCGCCCATCGTGATCTTGCCGACCTCGTATTCGAAATAGCCGGGCTTCTGCACGTGGCCGCTGACGCAAAGGATGCGGGTGCCGGTGTTGTTGGGCGTGCCGATCTTCGCGTAATTGTCGCCACCCATCTCGACGATGTGCTTCACGTGGCAGAGCGTCTCCACGTTATTCACGATCGTCGGGCACTGGTAGAGGCCGAGCACGGCCGGGAAATACGGCGGCTTGATCCGCGGATAGGGGCGCTTGCCCTCGAGCGATTCGATCAGGCCCGTCTCCTCGCCGCAGATGTAGGCGCCGGCGCCGCGGTGGACGTAGATTTCGCAGCCGTAGTCGGTGCCGAGGATTTTCGGGCCGACGAAATTCGCCGCACGCGCGTCGGCGATGGCTTTTTCCAAAATTCGCGCGCCGTGGGGCATCTCGCCGCGGATGTAGATGTAGGCCTGCTTCACGTTGTTGGCCCACGCGGAAATCATGATGCCCTCGATCAGCTGGTGCGGATCGTCGTGCATGATGTAGCGGTCCTTGAACGTGCCGGGCTCGGACTCGTCGGCGTTCACCACGAGGTAGATGGGCTTGCCGCTCTTGCGATCGACGAGGCCCCACTTCACGCCGCAGGGGAAACCCGCGCCGCCGCGCCCGCGCAGGCCGGACTTCTTCACCTCATCGATGATCGCGGCGGGCTGCATCGTGATCGCCTTGCGCAGCATCTCGTAGCCGCCGTGCTGCACGTAGCACGCGAGGTCGTTGGTGTAACCCGGCGCACCGATGTGCTTGAAGATGATCCGACGTTGGGCGGGAGCGGGCATGAGCAGCGGGAAACCTTAGGCGACGTTCTCGACGGTCACCTCGAAGCCGCCGGTCCATTTGGCGACCAGATTGTAAACGGCGGCGGCGATGATTCCGCCAATGAAGCCGGCGATTCCATAGAGAACCGGGAGGAGCAAAGCACCGGCACCAAACATGAAGCCGAGGGGCACGTCCTGCCCGCCCTGCTTGGCGGCCGCAGCCGCCGTCATTCCCACAATCAGAAAGATGGGAACCATCAAAACCGACAGGAGGGCGTAGAGGACACCGAGGACGATACCTGCCTTGAGCGGGGCGATGCGGACGATGCGCTTTTTCATGGGTTTGTTTTTGGGGGTGCGGAACAAAAAACGTCAGCGCCGAGCCGATGCCTCAGCCTTGATTTGGTCGCTCAGTTTTTTCGCCTTCGCGCCGTCCACGTTCTCGTGGAGGTCGTCGTCGATCATCACGACAGGCGCGGTGCCGCAGCTCGCGAGACACTCGACGAACTCGATCGTGACCTCGCCGTCGGGGGAAATTTCGCCGCGGTGGGTGTTGAACTCCTGCTCGAAGGTTGCGCAGGTCTTGTAGCCGCCCAGCAGCGCGCAGGAGAGCGTGCGGCAAACCTTGATGTGCCGGCGGCCGATCGGCTTCTGCCGAAACATCGGGTAGAACGTCACGACCTCATACACGTTGATCGGCTGGAGCTCGAGTTTGGCGGCGACCCATTCGATGGCCTCATTCGAGATGAAGCCGACATCCTCCTGGATGGCGTGCAGCAGCATCAGCACCGCGCTCCGTTTGACCGGATAGTGGGTGATCAGCTCGTCAATGCGCGTGAGAGTGGCGGGCTTGAGATTCATCGAACTGGAAATCGCGGAGGCCATCAGCGGTCGCACTCCCCCATCACGAAGTCGAGCGAGCCCAGGATCGAGACGACGTCGGAAATCAAATTGCCGACGCAGACTTTCGGGAGGATCGAGAGGTTGCAGAACGAGGGGGAGCGGATCTTCAGGCGATACGGAACGCCGCCGCCCTTGCTCACGATGAAAAAGCCGAGGATGCCCTTGGGATTCTCCGCCTCGAAATAGACTTCGCCGGCCGGAATCTGCGGCCCCTCGGTCACGATCATGAAATTCTGGATCAGCTCTTCCATCGAGCTCATCACCTTGTCCTTCGGCGGCGCAAAGATGCGCTTGGCATCGGTCGCATACCAGGGGCCGTCGGGGAATTTTCCGATGACCTGCCGGATGATCCGCACGGACTGGCGCATCTCCTCGCCGCGCACGAGATAGCGGTCGTAGCAGTCGCCCTTGGTGCCGACAGGCACGTCGAACTCATACTGCTCGTAGCCGGAGTAAGGCTTGTCCTTCCGGAGATCGAGGCCGACGCCGGAGCCGCGGAGATTCGGACCGGTGAGACCGTAGGCCAAGGCATCGGCCTTCGAGATCACGCCGACCCCGACCGTGCGGTCCATGAAGATTTTGTTTCGCGTGAGGAGCTTCAGCATCTCCTCAAGGATCGGGAGGAACTGATCGCAGAACGCATTGGTGCGGGCGAGCCAGCCTTCGGGCACATCGCGCGTCACGCCACCGATGCGGGTGTAACTGGTGGTGAAGCGCGCGCCAGTGAGCTCCTCGAAAAGCTTGTAGAGTTTTTCGCGCTCCTCGAGCGCGTAGAGCAGCACGCTCCACGCGCCGACATCGAGAGCGAAGGCCCCAAGTCCCATCAGATGCGCGGAAATGCGCGCCATCTCAGCCGTGAGCACGCGGATGGCCTGGCAACGGGCGGGCACCTCAAGCTTAGCGAGACGCTCCACCGCGATGGCGTAGGCCATGTTGTTGGCGAGCGGCGCGAGGTAGTCCAACCGGTCCGTGTAGGGCACGAACTGGTTGTAAGTCATGTTCTCCGCGATCTTCTCATCGCCGCGGTGCAGGTAGCCGACGACCGGATCCGCCTTCGTGAGGATCTCGCCGTCGAGCTCCATCTGGAGGCGGAGCACACCGTGAGTCGAGGGATGCGACGGCCCCATCGAGAGCGACATCTTCTCGGTCTGGAATTCCGCGGGTGCAGCCTGCGCACCGGCGGCCGCCTTGGCCGCGCTATCGGGATAGGAAAATTCGGAGGCCATCGCGGTTAGTCTTTCACCTGCCGGAGCGGGGTCTGGTCGGGGCGAGTAGCGCGGTCGGCCCAGCTCTCGTCCTTGGCGCGCGGCTCAGCGTCGGTGAGATTCATCTCGCCGGCCGAAGCGACAAACGGTCCGCCCATCATCGGCGCCGCGATGACACGCGTGCCGGTTTCCTCCTGAATGTCGGCGACCGGCAGCTCGGTCTCAATGCCGGCGAGGGGAAATTCCTTGCGCAGCGGGTAAAACGGATAGCCGTCCCACATCAAAATGCGGCGCAGGTCGGGATGTCCCTCGAACTTGATGCCAAACATGTCGAAGCACTCGCGCTCGTGCCAGTTGGCGCCGGGCCAGAGGCTGACGATGCTCGGCGCCGTCGGTTCGGCGTCGGTGCCCGCGCAATTCGCCGCGACGCGCACGTAACTACCGGCACGAGTCGTGGAGAGCAGGTGATAGACGACCGTGAAGCGCGGCGCCGCACCCTCGGCCCAGTCGATCGCCGTCACATCCATCAGAAGATCAAAGGCCCACTCGTCGCGCAGGAAGCCGAGCGCCGCGACGAGATCGCCGAGCGGCACGTTGACCGCCGGGTGATCGGCGGAGGCGCGGTCGGTGGCCTGCGGGAATTTCGCTTTGAGCGCGGTGAGGGCGTCGGCGGACATCGAATAGGTCGGAGGCGATTCGTGGTCGCGTTCAGGCCGAGAGCAGACGGCTGGCCGACGGCTCGGACCGCACCTTGGTTTGCAACTTCATCAACGCATCGAGCAGCGCCTCGGGCCGCGGCGGGCAGCCGCTGACATAGACATCCACCGGCACGATGCGATCGACGCCTTGGAGCGTGGCGTAGCTGCGATACATGCCGCCCGAGCTGGCGCAGGCGCCCATGGCGATGACCCACTTGGGCGCGGCCATCTGGTCATAGATGCGGCGGACTTGCGGGGCCATTTTGTAGGTCACGGTGCCGGCGACGATCATGCAGTCCGACTGGCGCGGGGAAAAACGCATCACCTCGGCGCCAAAGCGCGCGATGTCGAACCGCGCCCCGCCGACCGCCATCAGCTCGATCGCGCAACAGGCGAGGCCCATCGGCATCGGCCACATGGAGTTGGTGCGGATCCAATTGATGGCCGCATCGGCGCGCGAGACGATCACGCCGCCCTCAACCTTGCTGTTGTAGCCGAGTTCGCTGTTAGCGGTGACCATGGGAACGTGGTGAGGTGGAGGAGGCGGAAATGAAAATCTTTCGCAGGCTTGGCCCCGCCCTCCCGCCGCGCAAGTCGCTTTTCGAGAAAAGCACACCGCGCGCCGGACTAGTAGCCCGGGTCGCCGCCGCGTTTACCGCCACTCGCAGGCGATTCCGCCGCTTGAATTCAGCGGCGGGTGTGCTACGAGAGGCTCACCCCACCCATGAACCGCCTACCCCGTCTCGGTCTGCGGGCTTTGCCTGCATTTTTCCTTCTCAGTGTGTCCCTCGCACCCCTCCCCGCGCAGATTGCACCTGCCCTGCTCCCGCCCAAGCCCGCCGAAAAAGACGAAATCGCCGTGCAGCTCTCGCCTTTCGAGGTGCGCGCCGCGGACGACGTCGGATACCAGGCAGGCAACACCACGAGCGGCTCGCGCCTCAATTCCCGCCTCAAGGACACACCTGCCGCGGTCTCGCCTTTCACGCCCGAGTTTCTCTCCCACATCGCGGCGACCAATCTCCAGGAGATGCTCGGCTACGCGACCAACGTCGAAGGTGAGTTCGAGGACTCCACCAACGGCTTCAACAATCCGCCCGGGCGCGACTCGACGGGCAATGATTTCCGTTTCCGCGTTCGCGGGGTCGCGGGCTCATCGTCGGTCAACTACGTGCAGTCGGCCGTGCCGGTCGATCTCTTCAATGTCGAGCGCGCCGAGCTCGCCAGCGGGCCCAACTCCATCCTGTTCGGCCTCGGCGCCCCCGGCGGCACCGTCGCCCTCGGTGGCAAACGCGCCCAGGTCAACCGCACGCGCACCTCGCTGAAGACCATGCAGGGTTCGTGGAATTACCACCGCTACGAGGCCGACCTCAATCGCGTGCTCGTGCCGCGGAAACTCGGCGTCCGCCTGCTTGGCCTTTACCAGGACTCCGAAGGCTGGCGCAAATGGACCGTGAACGATCAGAAGCGCCTCGCGGGCTCCGTCACCTACCAGCCTTTTGCGCAGACCCAAGTCCGCGCCTCCTACGGCGGCGGGCAGGCCGTCAACTCTGTCAACGTCCCGTGGAATGCCACCGATTCCATCACCACGTGGCTTACGGCCAACCGCCCCGTGACCGAGGGCCCGGCCATCGCCGGCCTGCTCACGTCCTTCGGCGCGACGAACCGCTACACGTTTTTCGAGCAGGACAACCGGGTGTTCAACCTGCGGAACGAGTTCTTCAGCGCCCGCGCCCCGAGCCCGACGCTCGTCTCGCCCGCGCTGATGGGCTACGCCTTCAACCTCACCGGCCCGGGCGGCCTCCGCCGGCAGGATTTCTACGATGCCTCGTTCGAGGTTCAGCAGCGGCTGAGCAAGACCGTCGTCCTCGAGGCCGCGTGGTTCTTCAACAAGAACCGGATCATCACCAACGGAAACGCCAACCCCAACGTCTTCCTCACGGGCGATCCCAATCCCACGATCCCCGATGCCGCCGGCGCCATCGTCGCCAACTCCCGCGTGCGCCAGATCTACCTCGAGGATCAGTGGACGCGCGATCCGTTCCGCGATCAGAACGAGGTCTTCCGCCTCAGCGCCGCGTGGGAGGCCAATGCCGGCAAATGGTTCGGCAGGCACCGCATCGCCGGCCTCGCCGAACAGTCGAGCCAGGACCGCCAGCGCCGCTGGATGAACCAGATCGTCGTCGATGCGAACAACGTGGCTCTCAGCAATGTCGCCTCCCCCGAAGCCGCCGCCAACGCCCTCTTCCGCCGCCGCTACGTGACCGAGGGCGACTTCGCCACCTATTACGCCGGCAACCCGACCTCCCCCGTGCCCACCTTCACCGTCGCCGGCGCGCCGGTCACCTCCACCTACACCACGCGCCAGAAATCCAACACCCACACCGTCCAGGACGACCGTGCGCTGATGCTGGCTGCGCAGAGTTTTTTCTGGAAGGACCGCCTCGTCACCACGCTCGGCTACCGGGTGGATGCGATCACCTTCGATTCAGCCAACCAGGGCCGCGTAACCGACCGCAACGATCCGCGCTACACGTCGCGCAAAGTCGTGCTCAACGAGTGGGACTTCGACGGCACGAGCGAGGTCAACCGCTACAAGCCCACCACCTTCAGCACCGGCGCCGTCTTCCACGCCTTTCCGCGGCTCTCCGTATTTTTCAACTACTCGCGCAACAACGGCACGCCCAAGCTCGACCGCACCGTCCTCCCCACGGGCAAGACCCCGCCGCCCACCGAGGGCATGGGCCACGACTACGGCGTGATGATCGATCTGCTGGGCGACGACCGCTTCTTCCTCCGCTTCCAGCGCTACCTCACGCTCCAGACCAAGGATGCCGCCATCATCCCCGACGGCCTCTCGGTAGCGACCTCCTCCAGCCTGGGCGGCACCAACATCGTCAACATCTACAACGCCCTCCTCAACGCCCGCGCCCTCACCAACCAGCAATACGACGACCAGATCGTGTTCTTCAACGCCGGCATCATCGACGCCCGCACCGTCGGCTGGGAAGGTGAACTCGTCGGCAATCCCACGAAGAATCTCACGTTCCGCCTCGGCGTCTCCTACTCGCGCCGGCAGCGCGAGAACTTCTTCAACGAAATCTACACCTACTTCGATCAGCACATCCCGCAGTGGAAGCAGGCGGCCGCCGGCAACGCCGCGCTCCTCGCCACCATCGACCGCGAGGTCGCCATCGCCTACGACAGCCTCGCCGCGATGGGCACCCTCCAGAACAACCCCTTTGGCACGCGCCCCTACAAGGCCAACGTCACCACCCGTTACAAATTCTCCGAAGGCCGGCTCCGCGGCGCGTTCGTGGGCGGCGCCGTGCGCTACCAGAGCCGCAACCTCACCAAGTATTCCTCCTTCGACGGCCGCCCGCTCTGGGGCACGCCGACCATCTTCGCCGACTGGTTTGTGGGCCACCGTTTCATCCTGCCGCGCACCAAGCTCCCGATGAGCCTCCAGCTCAACGTGCGCAACGCCTTCAACTCCTATCTCACCGGCATCGGCCGCCGCAACACCCGCGAGGATGGCATCCTCCGCATCTACTTGAACGAGCCGCGCAGCTATCGCGTGACAGCGGGCGTGGATTTCTGAGGCCGCGCCACGGGGGAGACTACGCCGGATTTACCGTTGACCACCGCAGGCCGGTGACCTTCTTTCGCCCCTCGTCCATCGGCGGACGCCACTTGTGGGCGGCCGTCCGAACACCGGAGAGGTGGCAGAGTGGTCGAATGCGCGCGCTTGGAAAGCGCGTGAACCGCAAGGTTCCGGGGGTTCGAATCCCTCCCTCTCCGCCATTTTTCCCGTATCACGAACCGCGTGATACGGGATTAAAATTGCGCAACTCGCTGCACAGAAATTACGAGTGAAAACGCTGTTTTAACGGTGACGAAATAAGTTCTCGTTTTGGGTCGGCGCCGGAAGCCCGAAACGCCCGCGGAAACACCCGGTTTCGCGTGCCGTTAAAATTCTGCGCGTGAGATTTTCGCGAGATGTGCGATAGTTCCGGCCATGTTTACGACCCAATCCTCCGCGTCCGCTTCCGCCGGCTCCGACCCGGTGCTGGTGGCCATTTACAGCCGCGCGTCCACGACCAATCCGGCCGGCGGACGCTTCGGTTCCGTTGCGACTCAAACTGCAATCTGCCGCGAGCACATCGCGCAACACGCCAGCGACGGCTGGTTCGAGGCCGCATGTTTTTCTGAACCGGCGAGCCCGGGCGCCTGAGCGAAACCAATCAACCTGGGGCCGAGGCCAATTGGATCGCCCCTCTCATCTAAAACGGAGGTTTTTACCATACCATGTCTTCGGTCCCATCATCCACCGCCACTCGCACCCGCACCCAGCCAGTGCCAGTGGCCATTTACACCCGCGTGTCCACCGCCAACCAAGTCGGCGGACGCTTTGATTCCTGCGACAGTCAGGCGGCGGTCTGCCGCGACCATCTTGCGACGCACACCGCCGAGGGTTGGTTCGAGGTCGCGTGCTTTTCCGATCCGGCCTACTCCGGCGGCTCGATGAACCGGCCCGGCATTCAGGCCCTCAAACGCCTGATCGAAGCCGGCGAGGTCAAGGTGGTGCTGATCTTCAAACTCGAACGCGTGTTGCGCAGCACCGACGAATGGGGGCCGTTCCGCGCGTTCCTGCAAAAGCACGGCTGCAAGCTCGTCAGCCCCACCGAAGATCTCTCCGAGGAAACGCCGTCGGGCCGCTTGAAAAACAATCTCATGATGTGCGTCTCGGAATACGAGCGCCTCAACACCGCCGACAAGATCCGCATCAAGCTCAACGAGCAGGCCAAGCGCGGGTTTTGGACGGGCGGGCAGGTGCCCTTCGGGTATCTCTACGACGAAGCGTCGCAAGGGTTGACGCCCCATCCGACCGAAGCCGCAACGCTCCGTCGCATCTTCGAACTGGCCGCGCGACTCGTGTCGCTCACAGAAATCGCGAACACGCTTAACGACGAGGGACTCCGCACCCGCGCGCGCATTTTCAACAAACGCGACGGCACGAAGAAGAACGTCGGCGAGAAGCGCTTTCGCTCGGACATTGTCCGCCGCCTCATCACGCGTCCGCTCTACGCGGGTCGCGTGCGGATGAACGGCAAGGAATTTCCCGGCCTGCACGCCGCGCTCGTCACCGACGACCTGTGGGAGCGAGCCAACGCCGCGATCCGCCCGGCGCTCCAACCCGCAGCGCGACGGTTCCGCAACCGCGACAAGCATTTTCATCTGCTCAAGGGTGTCGCGCACTGCGGCTGCTGCGGCCGGGCGATGATCCCCAACGCCAGCGGCAAACTCGATCCCGACGGCAAGCCCTACCGCTACTACACCTGCGGCTACGCTCACAAGGAACGCTCCGACGCGCATTGCCCGGTGCGACACGTCTCCGCCACCGCGCTCGAAACGGCCGTCGTCGGCTTTCTCGGGGCGTGCAGCCAGCACCCCGACGTTCTCGCCACCACGACCGCCAGCGCGCGCGAACGCCGCCAGACGGACCGCGCTCCGCTCCGTGCGCGGCTCAGCGAGGCCGAAAAGGGACTCGCCACCATTTCCGATCAATTGCGCAACTGCGCGAAGGCCCTTGTGCAGGGAAACTTCACCGCGCTCGACGAAGTCCTGCGCGAACAAGCTGGCACCCTGCAAACCGAGAAACAGCGGCTCCTCGTGGAGCGCGAGCAAGTCCGGCTCGAACTCGCGGCCAGTGAGGAAGGCGACATCGACACGAAACGCGTTGGCGCCGCGCTCGAAAAATTTGGCGAACTGCTGCCGACGCTCACGCCGAATGAGCAGCGCGATCTCATCATGCTGTTTCTCGAACGGGTCGAAGTGCGACCCTCCGCCCAGCCCGCGGCCAAAGTCGGCGCGTGTATCCGTCTGTTGGAGTTGCGCCTGAAACTGCGCGTCGCACGGCTGATTGAAGGCATGTCCGAACGGCTCGTCATCGAAGAGCGCACGGCCCTCGCCGCTTCCGTTGCCACGGGCCGAGCGCTGGTCCTCACGCTCAATGTCGCGCTGGCGCCGGTGTCCGGTGCCCAAAAACCCGTGACGCTGCTGACACCGTTCCGCTGTGAATTGGGCGTCGCGCGGCGTGCGCCCGCGCCAAAACCGGAGTCGCCTCCGACGCTGCACCCGATCCACCGTGCCCGTGCATGGCAGCGCCGACTGGACGCCGAGCGCGGATTGAACCGGCTCAAGCTCGCCGCCGAGGAAGGTCTCGCGCCCGGTTCAATCACGCACCACATGAAACTGCTCCAGCTCGCCGAGCCGATTCAAGCGCACCTGCTGAACCTCACCACGGCCGATGAAGCCCACCGCTACGGGCTGAATCGCATGAAGGCTCTCGCGGAGCTGCCGCACGATGAGCAGGTGAGGCAGTTTGCCGCGCTGTCGGCGACTAGGCCAAGCCTGGTGTGAAATAAACCGCCGCGCGAATCAGCCGGCTACATTCCCATCCGCGGGCCTGGTCGCGGACGCGGAGCTTCGGGCGCTTGGCGCGGAGTCGCGTGAATCCTCTGCGCCAGATCGGCCGCAATGCGCAGTCGTTGCAGATATTTTTCCAATTCCGAGATGAACGGCGGCAAATCTTCCTGCACTGTTTTCCACACCACCCGGAAATTCACGCCGCCATAGTCGTGCGAGATGCGGTGGCGCAGCCCGCGGATTTCGTGGATCGGCACCCGCGGCAGCTTCGCCGCGGTCTCCGCCGTGATCTGCTGGGCGGCTTCGCCGACGACCTGCAGTCGCATGGCCACTGCGTCACGCGTCTTATGGTCGTCCCAAAATTGATCGAAGCCGAGCCCACGCACATAGCCCGCGGCCTGCTTGGCCGAGTCCAGCATGTCCTGCACGTAGGCGGCCTGATCTTTCTCGGGTTTAGGCGGCATAGATCGTCCGCCGGTCGCGCTCAATCGTGGCGCGGCGGTGCGCATTGGTCATCTCCGCCACGTCTTCCGCCAGCAGCAAATCAACCCGGCGGCCGAGCAGGCGCGCCAGTTCGCGCTCCATGCCGAAGTAACGCAGTCCGGGGATTTCGCGAAACGTGGCGATGAGATCGATGTCGCTGCCGGGCCGCGCGTCCCCGCGGGCGACGGAGCCAAAAATATCCAGCCGAACGATCCCGTGGGCGCGGCAAAACGGTTCCAAGCGACGCGCGATTTCGTCCGCGGGCGGCGGCACGGCCCCCTGCCGCACCGAGGCCTTGCGCGCGAGTGCGCCGCCGGCCCGTTGGGCCGCCGCGCGCTTTTTCGTCGGCTTGGCTGTAGTCCGAATCATGGAATGCACATTAGGCCGGCAGCGAACCGAATCCAAGGCGGAAGTCGAGGTCATCGCCACCGAGCGAGCGCGTCGGAGTCCCGTCGGGTTCATTCGCCAGCGCTGAATCCATGCCGGCGATTGCATGGCCCAACTTCATCACAAAGCCGACCAAGATAAAGCCGGCGGAGCGCACATCGGCGAGAGCGTTGGTGCGCTTGGCCCGTGAATCCGACGAACCGCCGACGCGAAATCCTGGAACGTCGCCCACATCCGGCCTCGCGTCGCACGGGTGCGCTACGGTTTGATTCTCACGCCATTCACGGTCAGCAGTTTGGTTTTGCCCGACTCGGACAGGCCAAGATTCTTCCTCCGATCGGCGACCACTTCGGCGCCACGCCCCGCGCGGATAAGCTCATCGTCTTCCCGACGGAATTGCGCTTTCAAGGCAGTCGCCTCCCGCGCGGCTTCGGTCAAATTAAGCCGCGAGAACTTGGTCCTGAGATGGCGCAGATTCACGGAGGAAACCGTGGCCGATTTTGCGGGCTGGTCAATCTGACGAAAACCGAGGACGTGCCGCTACGGCCTCAACCAGATGAAGGCCCTCGCCGAAGGGGGCTTCACCGAGCAGGCGATAGCGCCCGCTGACGCCGACATAGCCACGCTGGGCCCAATAACAAATGCTGCTGCGGCCGCCATTCTTGTCGCCGGCAGACCACCCGCCGCCGTGAACATTGATGATGACCGCGCGCGGCAGTCCGTGGGACGCATCTGGAAGAGCAAGGTCCACGCGCCAGACCGGATTGCCTTTGCGGTAGGGCACGTCCGCGAGCAGTTTTACGCCGAGCGGAGGGCTGAATTTGACTTCGGTGCCGGTAAAATCCCGCGGTTCCGAGCGTGGCGAGCGAGCGCTCCCACGGTCAGCGGCGGCGGGGCGGTCGGGCATGGATTTCTTCTTGGGCGCGTCTTGCGCGCAAAGCGGAGTGGCAAGCAGCGCGACGGCAGCAAGCAATACAGCGCTCGAAAGCAAGTTCAGCCGGTGAACGAAGGGTTGGTGGATCATGTTCGGTCCTTTTCGGTCTTGGGGGTTTCAGTAATAGCCGGGTCATTCCTTCAACACGCCGTGTTTCGTGAACCACGCTTTCATGAGGGCATAAACGTCGTCGGCCTTGTCCTGATGGAGATTGTGGCCGATGCCCTCGAAGAGATGCCGCTCGTTGGGCACTCCGTTCCTGTCCAGGAGTTCCTTGAGCTTGACGGACGTCTCGGGCTTTACGGTGCCATCGTTCCCCCCGTGCAGGATGCACAGGGGAACGCGCAGTTGGGATGCCTGTTCTTCCGAGGCATAGAAGGAGGACTGCGGCGAGACGCCGCCCGCCGTGATCGCAGCGACCTTGAGGCGCTTCGATTCTTTCGCCGACAACGCGACGGTCACGAACGCGCCCATGCTGTTACCGTAGGCGGCGAGGCGTCTGGTGTCCACGCTCGGAAGGCTCTGCAGGATGTCGAGGCACTTGGC
>JAUYAK010000010.1 GCA_030693515.1 Opitutaceae bacterium | reverse complement strand
GCTTGGAAGATCACCTCTTCGCCGCCTCACGCGAATGGACCCAACCGGCCAAAGTCGCGGGTCTCATCCACCGCTGGCTCGCCGATCAGGTAAACTCTGGCGCACCAATCTATAGTCTATAAGCTATGGGACGTTGGTATTAGGATATTCGATCCATGCGGGCGCGGGGACGCGCCCGCCCACCCGCAACCCAGCAGCCTCGACATGAACGCCGACGCCCGCGCCCTCCACGAGCGGCTCTTCACCCTCGACACGCACAGCGATACGCCGACGGCATCGCTGATGCGAGAGGGGTGGGATTTCTCCGCGCGGCACGACCACGCGACCGATCATTCGCAGATCGATCTGCCGCGGCTCCGCGAGGGCGGGATGGATGCGATGGTGTTGGCGGTTTATGTCGGCCAGATGGCGCGGACGCCTGAGGCGTGGCGCGTCGTGCATGAGCGCGCGGTGCGGTGCTTCGATCGCACTCACGAGGTGATTCGCGCCAACGCCAGCACCTGTTCGCTTGCCCTCACGGCGGAAGACGGGCCGCGGCTCAAAGCCGAGGGCAAGCGCGCGATCTACCTGAGCATCGAGAACGCCTACTCGCTGGGGCACGACGTGGCGAACGTCGCCAAATTCCACGCGCTCGGCGTGCGCATGCTCGGCCTCACGCACATGGCCAACAACGAGCTCGCCGACTCTTCGACCGATCCGCGCGGGGCGGAGTGGGGCGGGCTGAGTCCGTTTGGGCGCGAGGTCGTGGCCGAGTGCAACCGCCTCGGCATGGTGCTCGACGCCTCGCATGCGAGCGACGGTGCGCTGCGCGATCTGCTGGAGGTGTCGCGCGCGCCCGTCGTGCTTTCGCACAGCGGCCCGCGGGCTTGCTGCGATCATCCACGCAACATCGGCGACGATCTCCTGCGCGAACTGGCGCGCAAGGGTGGCGTGCTGCACATCAACGCGCTGCCGATCTCTCTCGTGGACGCTCCCGGCAACCTCCGCACCCAGGCGTGCGCGGAAGTGCTCATGCGCTACACCGACACGGTGCCAACGCCCGAGGCGCTGGCCGCCGAGGATCGCGACTACGATGTGGCATGCGCGGCTTGGCCCAACCCGCGCGTGACGCTCAAGGACTTTATCCGCCACATCGAACATACGGTCGCTGTGGCTGGGATCGATCACGTGGGCATCGGTTGCGATCTCGACGGCGGTGGCGGCGGTTTTGACGGCCTGCGCGATGTGGCCGACTTTCCGAACATCACGGCGGCGCTGGTCGCCCGCGGCTGGCGTGAGTCCGAACTGGCGAAGCTCTGGGGGGAAAACACGCTGCGCGTCATGCGCGGGGCGCGGCGGGCCTAGGCGGTCGCGACCGGCGCGGGCAGCAGCGCGATCACGGCTTCGAATTCGGCGATTTGGAAAGGCTTGGGCAGCACGCAGGCGACGTTTTCGGCGGTGAGGGCGGCGAGTAGGTTCTCGTCGAGCTGTCCGCACATGACGACCACGGGCGGCGGAGCACCTTTGGCGCGGAGTGTGCGGATGAGGCCGAGGCCGTTGAGATTCGGCATGTGGATATCGGTGAGGATCACGCCAATCTCGGCGGAGTGGGCGGCGTAAATCTTAAGGGCCTCGACTCCGTCGGATGCGAGCAGGGCTTGGGCGTCGCGTCGCTCAACGAGCACCCGCACGAGCGTGCGCACAGCCTCCTCGTCGTCGACGATGAGGACGGTGCGTTTGGGATGGGCGGGCGGAGGTGGGGACGGAGGCGTGGAGTGGCAACTGGAGCGCCCAGTGTGCAGTGTGAACGTCTGCACCTTTAGATCGGGCAGGCGCTCTGTTTCGGGGTGGAGGGGGGGATTGGGTGCTAGGGTCTTTTGCACGGCGGAGGTCAGCCGCAAGTTGCTTGTAACAGCAATGAATGTTCAACCCTTAACAGCGCGAATGGGCCAATAGGCTAGGCACATTCGCGCAATACCCAGCACACCCCGGTAGGTCGGGAATCAACGCTAGCTTGCGTGGGGTGGCGCGCCTCCCCCCACGCGGCGAAAGTTTCAGAAGCGTCCGCTGACGCCGAATGTCACGGTCGTGCCGGGGATGCGGGTCTCGGACATCTGATCGGGATTGCCGCGGAAGAACTGCTGAGGGGCGTTGAACACGTTCTGCACGTCGACGGAGAAACTGACCGACGGGCGCCACTGATAGGCGAGGCCGGCGTTCACGGTCGTGCGGGAGCGAATGTATTGGTTGCGCCCCGGGCTGCCGTTGGTGAAGGCGTTGATGTATTCGCCGGTGCGATTGGCGACGAGGCGGGCGCCGAAGCCGCGGTGTCTCCAGGAGAGAATGACATTGCCCGTGCGCGGGACGAAGCCGGGCACCTCGCCGGTGCGGCGGGTGGCGGTGCCGCCGAAGTTGCCGCGGGTGTCGAGCACGGTGAGGTTCACGGAGAGACCGAGGCCTTTGAGTGCGCCGGGGAGGTAGGTGAACTGTTGCTGAAAGCTGAACTCCCAGCCCTGCACGACGGCGGTGCCGAGGTTGGCGCGAGAGAGCAGCGTGAAGCCGGAATACTCGCCAGCGTAGCCGTTGTCGGCGCCCGGGCCGACGGTGCCGGATTCGACGTTGTTCACGAAGTAGTCGTCGATCGTCTTGTGGAACCAACTGACCGAGAGGCTGCCGACCGGCTCGAAATAATACTCGAGGCTCGTGTCCCAGCTTTCGGCGATCTGCGGGCGGAGGCTGGGATTGTTGATCGTGAGCGTCTGGTTGGTTTCATTGACGGTCTCCAGGGGGGTGAGGTTGGAGAGCGGCGGGCGACCGAAGCTGTTCGACCAGCTGAGGCGGGCCTTGAGGTTCGGCGTGAGGTCCTGCGTGAGGTGGGCGCTGGGAAACGATTTCGTGTAGTCGCCCTTCAGCGTGCGGCGGTTGCCGGCGTAGTCGCGCTGGGCGGAGCCGATGGGATCGTTGGTTTGTTGGGCGGCCGTGCTCGGGATGCGGCTGCGGGGCGTGCCGTAGCTTTCGTCTTCGGTGCGCTCAGTGCGGACGCCGACGATGAAGCCGGTGCGCTTGACGGAGCCCTGGGCCATGACGTAGCCGGCGGTGACCGTCTCTTCGACGCCGTCCGCGTTGGTGAAGCGGGTCATCTCGCGGAAGTAGACGTCTTCCCGCCAGAGCGACGAATCGACGGGGACGCGGCCGCGGCTGACGGCGTTGGCATTCCATGCCGGGATGCGCAGGCCGGTCTTGTGATTGCCGAAGGTCTCGATGGTCGGGTCGGTGGGGAGCTGGCCGGAGTTCGTGCCGGTGAAAATGTAGCGCGTGGTCCCGCGCGATTCGCCGGAGACGCTTTCTTCGCGGAGGCGGAAGCCGGTCTTGAGGTAGAGCGGGAAATCGGTGGACAGCTTGTAGCGGGCGTTGCCGCGAATCTCGCGGATCTCGTGCGCGTCGAAGTTGTCGGCGAAGTTGAGGCTGTTGGGCCGGTAGCTGGCGGGGTTCGCGATGTCGGGACCGCCGGTCTGGATGAAGCGCGGGTAGAGATCGGAGGCGGTGCGATCGAGGGTCCAGCCGACGTTGGTGACGCGGTTGACGAGCACGCCGCCGTCGCCGCCGCCGCCGTTGATGTGGTCGTTGCTGGCGACGGCATTGTAGTCGAGCTGGAGGGGGCCGAAGGTCTGCTCGACGCCGATGTCGGCGTGCCGTTGACGGTGGAAGAAATTCGACATCTGGGAGGTGATATCGATGGTCGAGGCGGCAATCGGCCGCACCGAGGTGATGCGATTCGTGAAGCCGGGAATCACACCGGAGGTGGCGCTGGGCACGGTGTTCTGGTTGCCGGTGAAGGCGCGGAAGAGGTAGCGCAGGCGGAAGCGCTCCATCGCGTCATTATAGATCAGGTTGAGCGAGACCTTGGTGTTGGGCGAAAGGCGGTAGTCGAACTTCGTGTTGATGCTGGATTGCTTGCGGTTGTTGTAGTTGTCCTGCGTGCGATAGTCCCAGACATACGCGGGCTGGTTCGGGGTGTTTTGGAAATCGCGCGTGGTGCTGAAGAAGCCGACGGCCTGCTCGCTGTAGAAGAGATTCACGGCGACGGCGAAATTTTCATCGGCCGAGCCGAAGATGGAGAATTTCTCCTGGTAGGCGACGTTGAGCAGCGGGTGCACGGGGTGATCCTCGCGCATCGGAATCTGCTGCGAGAAGGAGGGGGC
This sequence comes from Opitutaceae bacterium, assembly GCA_030693515.1. Classification (GTDB taxonomy): domain Bacteria; phylum Verrucomicrobiota; class Verrucomicrobiia; order Opitutales; family Opitutaceae; genus ER46. The sequence continues at coordinate 210,929 of JAUYAK010000010.1, read as the reverse complement.
GAGGCGTGTGGAGAAGTTGTAGGTGACGCGGCGCTTTTCCTTCATGCTGAGCGGCGAGCGGCTCTTGAGGTTGACAGTGCCGCCGAGCGAGCCGGATTCCTTGTCGGGGGTGTGGCCTTTGGTGAGTTCGAGCGAGTCGAACATGGAGCCGGTGATGGTGTGGATGCGCGTGGCGCGAGCAGCGCCGCCCTGGCTGGCCATGAGCGCGCCGTCGATGGTGATGGTGTTCATCGCGGGCGGCATGCCACGGATGGTGAAACCGACGACATTGCCCTCGTCGGAGAGGTTGCCGGCGACACCGGGCAGGAGCACGGCGAGTTCGCTCGCGTTCATGTTGGGCAGATTGCCGTAGGCGTCGATGGCGATGACGTTCTTGAGATTGGTGGCGTTGCGCTGCGCGGTGAGGGCGGCGGCATTGCCCTCGCGTTCGCCAGACACGGTGAACGCCTGTAGTTTATAGATGCCGGTCGTGAGATCGAAGTTGCGCACCGCGCGCTGACCGGCGGTGACGTTGACCGAGACCCTCATCGGATCGAGGCCGAGATAGGTCGCGACGAGTTCGTGCGTGCCCGCAGGCAGGCCGGCGAGATCGTAGCGGCCGGTGTCATCGCTGAGCACCACGCGGCCGAGGGCGGGCACCTCGATGCGCGCGCCAGAGAGAAGATTACCCGTGGAGGTGTTGGCGATGTTGCCGGTGATGCTGCCGGTGGCGTCGGCGGCTGCGAGTGAACCCTCTGCGCCGAGGAACACGGCGCTGAAGACGAGGAGGGCAAGGAATGGGCGCCAGAGGCTGGGAGTGGAGGTGATCATGATAAATTAATGAGGGGTTGAGCGCCGCGGCGCGTGGCGGGCAGGATAATAGCGATCTGACAGCTCCACGAAATGCTTCGCGATGGGTTAGTGCCAGAAAAACTTTTCGCACGGCGCGCAAACGCTGGCCTTTTTTCCGCGATTCCGCTCCGGCTAGTTCCGCCCCATGAAAAATCTCCTCCGCCTGATCGCGCTTTTCGTCACGCCGATGCTCGCGGTCGCCACGGCGACCGAGTCCTTCGTTTTCTTTGGCACCTACACCGGCCCGAAGAGCAAGGGCATCTACCGCGCCAAATTCGACTCCGCCACGGGCCGGCTTGCGGCGGCCGAACTCGCGGCGGAGTGCAGCTCGCCCTCGTTCCTCGCGGCGCATCCCAGCGGTAGATTTCTTTACGCGATCGACGAGCGGGCCGATGCGACAAAGGACGCGGATCGCGGCGTCGCCGCCTACGCCGTGGATGCGCGCACCGGGACGCTTACCCTCCTCAACGAACAGGGCATCGGCTCGAGCGGCCCGTGCCACCTCGAAGTCGATGCGACGGGACGTTGTCTGCTCGTCGCCAATTACGCCGGCGGCACCGTTGTATCATTGCCGATTGCGACCGACGGCCGGCTCGGCCCGGCGCGTTCGCATCTCCGGCACGCGGGTTCGAGCGTGAACGCCGCCCGTCAGAAGGAACCGCACGCTCACGCCATCACGATCGCGCCGGGCAACCGCTTCGCCTATGCGCCCGATCTCGGCATCGACAAGGTGATGATTTATCAAGTCGACCCGGCCGCGGCCACGCTCGAGGCCGCGGCCCACCCGTTCGCGCAGCTGCCTCTCGGTTCCGGGCCGCGGCATATCGCGTTCCGGCCCGACGGCAAATTTGCCTACGTGATCAACGAGCTGCTCTGCACGATGGCGGTGTTTGCCGTCGAGGCGAAGTCTGGAGCGCTCATCGCGGCGCAATCGATCTCGACGCTGCCGACCGGCGCGACGGTGCAGCGCGGCCAGAGCACGGCGGAGGTTCATGCCCACCCGAGCGGCCGGTTTCTCTACGGCTCCAACCGCGGCCATAACACGATCGTCGTCTATGCGATCGAGGCGGCGACAGGCCGGCTCACGCTCGTCGAGCACCAGTCCACACAGGGCCAGACGCCGCGGCACTTCGCCATCGATCCGAGCGGCGGATGGCTGCTCGCGGAGAACCAAGGCTCCGACACCGTCGTCGTCTTTCGCATCGACCCCAAGACCGGCCGCCTCACGCCGACGGGGCAGAGTCTCGCGGTGCCGGTGCCGGTCTGCGCGGTGTTCGTCGCGGCGGCCAAATAGGATCAACATCGTCGATTCACCTTAATTTCCCCATGCGTTTCCTCCTTCCGATCCTATTCGCCGCGACGATGTCGCTCCGCGCCGCCACGCCCGCCTCCTTTGATCTCGTCATCTACGGCGGCACGTCGTCCGGCGTGGCCGCCGCGATTCAGGCGGCGCGCATGGGCAAGACCGCCGTGCTCGTCGAGCCCACGCAGTTTCTCGGCGGCCTCACGACGGGCGGCCTGGGCGCGACCGACATCGGCAACAAGCGCGCCATCGGCGGCCTCGCGCGGGAATTCTACGGCCGCGTCTGGCAGCACTACCAAAATCCCGCCGCGTGGACGCGGCACACTCGCGCCGATTACTTTGATCGTCGTAGCAAGACGACCGGCGCCGACGAGAAGACCATGTGGACCTTCGAGCCGCACGTCGCGACGAGGATTTTCGACGACCTGCTGCGCGAGGTGGCCGACCGCGTGACCGTCGTCCGCGGCGAGCGGCTCGACCTCGCGCCGGGCCGGGGCGTGATCAAGGACGGCGCGCGCATCCTGCGCATCGTGATGGAGAGCGGGCGCGCGTTTGCGGGACGCATGTTCATCGATGCGACCTACGAGGGTGATCTGCTGGCCAAGGCCGGCGTGAGCTACCACGTCGGCCGCGAGGCCAACGCCGTCTATGGCGAGACGATCAACGGCGTGCAGGTCGGGCACGCGGTCAGCCACCAGTTCACCAAGCAGGTTGATCCTTACGTCACGCCCGGCGATCCGACGAGCGGCCTGCTACCCGGGATCGAGGCGGGCGGGCCGGGCGAGGAGTTTTCCGGCGACCGCAAGGTGCAGGCCTATAATTTCCGCCTGACCACGACCGACGTGCCGGAGAACCGCCGCGCCTGGGAGAAACCCGCGAACTACGACGAACGCTGGTTCGAACTCGCCCTGCGCAACGTCGAGGCGGGCGATCACCGCATCTCGTGGAACCCGGTCTGGATGCCCAACCGCAAGACCGACACGAACAATAATTTTGCCATCAGCACCGACTTTATCGGCCAGAACTGGGACTACCCCGAGGCTGACTACGCCACGCGCGCCAAGATCGTGCAGGCGCACGTCGATTGGCAAAAGGGCCTGATGTGGACCTACGCGCACCATCCGCGCGTGCCGGAAAAAATCCGCGCCGAGTTCCAGCGCCTCGGCCTCGCCAAGGACGAGTTTGCGGACAACGACAACTGGCCCCGCCAGCTCTACGTGCGCGAAGCCCGCCGCATGATCAGCGATTACGTGATGACGGAGAAGAACTGCACGCGCGCCGAGGTCGCGACGGACAGCGTGGGCATGGGCGCCTACAACATGGATTCGCACCACATCCAGCGCTACGTGACCCAGGAAGGCCACGTGCGCAACGAGGGCGACGTGCAGGTGCGCGTGCGCCCCTATCCGATCAGCTACCGCAGCCTGCGCCCGCGTGCCGAGGAATGCGTGAACCTGCTCGCGCCCACTTGCCTCAGCGCCTCGCACATCGCCTTTGGCAGCATCCGCATGGAGCCCGTGTTCATGGTCCTCGGCCAGAGCGCCGCCACGGCCGCCGCCCACGCCATCGACGAGCGCACGACCGTGCAGGCCATCGATCCCAAGAAACTCGAGGCCCGGCTGCTGAAGGACGGCCAGGTGCTCGATTTCGCGAGCGAACCGCTGCCGCCGCGCGCGGCGATCATCCGCGCGCAACCGCCGGGCATCGTGGTGGACGACGAGGCTGCCCAGTTGAAGGGCTTCCAATCGCAGAGCACGGCGAGCAACATCTTCGTCGGGCACGGTTACGCGCACGACGGCAACCAGAACAAAGGCGGGCAGAGCGCGCGCTTCACGCCGGATCTCCCGCGCGCGGGACGCTACACCGTGGCCATCGCCTATCCCTTCAATGCCAATCGCGCGGCCCATGTGCCGGTTGTCATCCGCCATGCCGACGGGGAGACGAAGCTCACGCTGAACCAGAAGAAAAAGCCCAGCGTGGACGGCCTGCTGGAGCCGGTTGGCACGTTTCGCTTCGAGCCGGGCAAATCCGGCTACGTCGAAATCTCCAACGCCGGCACCGATGGCTACGTCGTCATCGACGCGGTCCAGTGGCTGGAGGCGAAATGATCGAGCTGCTGTGTAGGGCCTCAGCTTGCTGAGGCCTTTTCGCCTTCAAACGGCCTGAGCAAGCGGAGGCTCTTGTTGCTACTTCGGCAATTTCTCCCCGCACTCCGGATCGAGCGGCACTGCGGTGCCGACGGCCTCGATCGGATGGGTGAAGAGATACTTCCACACCGCCTCGTGGAGGAATTCACCCTTCGCGTTTTTCGCCGCGGCGTTACCGGGCTGCACAGAGCTGTGCGCGCGCTTGGCGTCGCCCTTCACGTCAAACTTCGTGATTAGCCGCCGCGAATTGCCGAACGGTGCCGCGGCCGCATCGACATCCGTGATCGGGCCGAAGGCGTGAAGGCCGAGCATCTGCCACGAGCGGCAGTAGTGGTCGCCGGTCCAGCCGCCGTCGAGCACGTGGCTGAACCCGAAGAAGCGGTTGGCGGGTGTGGCCGAAGGGAACCCCTGCCAGCTTTCGAGCTGGTCGCGCGGGCCGCAGAACATCACCACGCGATCGACCCGCTGGTGCTTGGCAAAACGCGCGGCGGAGGTCGCGCCGTGCGAGGAGCCGGCGATGATGACCTTGTCCCAATTCAGCCCGCGGCCGTCGGCGGTGATGAACTGCTCCCAGCGTCCCGCGGGATGCTCCTTGGCGAGCCAGCGGGCAAATTGAAACGCGCGCTCCTTCATCCCGTCGGGCGGGGCGATGGCGGCGAGCGGCGAGGCATCCTCGCCGGTCGTGGCTTCCAGGCGTATTTGGCCGAGGCTTGTGCCGTCGTCACGCGCCTTGGCGGGGATGATCCCGAACCATTTGTTGGCATAGTGGACCTGGATGGCATGGAGACCGTAGCCGCCCAGCCGCTCGAAAAGCGGCGCGTTGTAGCCCATGAGCCAGATCACGAGCCGGCCGCGCGGGGCGACGCGCGTATCGACCACGGCGTGCTGGAGATCCTGCGCCTTGCCGGCCTTATCGGCGAAGACGAAATCGATCGCCGGGTATTCCCGCGCCCGCGCATCGATCGCGCTGGCGCGTTGGGTGAGGTGATGGAGCTGGGGCTTCGGCTCGGCGGCGAAGGCGGTCGTGGTCAGCAGGGCGGCGGCAAGCAACAGGGGGCGCATGGCGGGAGGATTGCCCCGCGCTCGCGCCGACGGCGAACCGAAAACCGCGGCCGCCAGCCAGGCTTCAGTCCTCCACGTCCCGGCAGCGCTCTTCGAGCTGGCGGGCGATGGTCTCGATCTGCTCTTCGCCGAGCGTGACTTTGTGCGCCCGGGTGATCGCGCCTGAAAGCAGCTTGTGGTTCACGACCATGACCGTGCCGGGCACGATGGTCGTCACATACCAGCCCGGCAGCACTAGGACGGGCAGGGCGGAGATCTCTACGCCGGTCGTCTGGTGCAGCCACTCGCTCAGCCAACGGGCGCGGGCCTCGGCCTGTTCGAGTGCAAGCGTCTCTTCGGCCCAGGGCCAGATGAGACGCTTGCCGTCATAGGCGACCTTGTGCGGCTCGTGGCCGGGCCGGGCGGGCTCCTTGCGGCGGGTTTTGGTCTCGATGGCGAAGATGCCGTTGGCCCCGATGACGACATGGTCGATGTTGAACGCGCCCGCGGACAATCCGGCTGGCAAGTCGTGAAACACCCGGTAGCCGCGTTCGACCAGTTCGCCAAGGGTCTCGCCCACCGAGCGCTCCCCGAGATAGCCGAGCCGATCGTCGCGGTCCCGCAGGAGCCGCCGCAGCGCCCAGTTGCCTGAAGCCACTAGGGCGCCGATGAAGACCGCCGCGATGATCGCGAGGCCGTAACTCGGCTGCAACTGCGGGGCCAGCCAGGCCAGCAGCCCCACGGTAACCAGCCCCGCGGCGACCGGCGCGATGGCAGCTCCGCCCACTTGCAGGAGAAAGTCCTGGTCGAATTTGTTCATGCGCTGGCGCAGTGATTCGCCGGGCCCGCGCAGGAGTTTGAACTCAAGCGGAGGCGTCTCGCGCCGGCGCTTGATGCGCCAGAATCCGATGCCGCCCACCCCGATTAGGAAGAGAACGAGATATCCGCTGAGAAATGCGGTGGCTCCGAGTTGCTGGTTCATGCGCGCAGGCAAGACCCGTCAAAGCGGAAACCAAGGCCGGAGATTGCGCAGAGGGGATTTTCGCCGGTTGTTATCAATTGGGCCTTTTCGCCGGGCGCGGGTTGGGTTCTGCTCGCGGCGTCACCCCCGCCTATCCGCCCCGTCTAGCTGCCGCCATGCCCCACGCCCCGCGTCCCGAGGACCTGTTCCTGACCCGCCGCGACTTCCTCCAGCGCTGCGGCATCGGCTTTGGCGCCGTGGGCTTGTCCGCGATGCTCGCCCCCCAGCTCCTCGCCGATTCGTCGGGGGTCAACCTGGACCGGCCGCTCGCGCCGCGTGCCCCGCATTTCCCCGCCAAGGCCAAGCGCGTCATCCATATTTTCGCCAACGGCGGGCCGTCGCAGGTGGACACCTTCGATCCCAAGCCCGAGTTGACCAAGTGGCACGGCAAGCCCATCCCGCTTGAGCTGAAGACGGAGCGCAAGACGGGCGCGGCCTTCGGCTCGCCGTTCAAGTTCCAGAAATACGGCCGGAGCGGCATCGAGGTCAGCGAGCTCTTCCCGCACGTCGCCGCATCGATCGACGAGATCGCGGTCATCCGCTCGATGCACGCCGATGTGCCGAACCACGAGCCGTCGCTCATGCTGATGAACTGTGGCGACGCCCGCCTGCCGCGGCCCGCCCTCGGCTCGTGGGTCACCTACGGCCTCGGCTCGGAGAATCAGAATCTCCCCGGCTTCATCGCCATGTGCCCCGGCGGCTATCCGATTCAGGAATCGCAAAACTGGCAGAGCGGTTTCCTGCCCGGCATCTACCAGGGCAGCTACATCAACACCGCGTTCACCGACATCGAGCGCCTCATCGAGCACATCCGCAGCGACGCCGTCTCGCGCCCCGAGCAGCGCGCCCAGCTCGATCTGCTGCGCGAACTCAACGTCCGCCATGCCGCGAAGCGCCAGCGCGAGGCGCAGCTCGAGGCCCGTATCCAGTCCTACGAGCTGGCCTACCGCATGCAGCTCGACGCCACGGACGCGTTCACGATCGCGCGCGAGCCCGCCGCGATGCGCGAGGCCTACGGCGACACCGTGCAGGGCCGCCAGCTCCTCACCGCGCGCCGGCTGCTGGAGCGCGGCGTGCGCTTCGTGCAGGTCTGGCACGGCGACGGCCAGCCGTGGGACAACCACGACGACATCGAGGTCAACCACCGCAAGCTCGCCCGCGAATCCGACCAGGCGATCGGCGCGCTGCTGAAGGATTTGAAACAGCGCGGCATGTTGGACGACACGCTCGTCATCTGGGGCGGCGAGTTTGGCCGCACGCCCGTCGTCGAGCTGCCGACCGCCGGCGCCAACCAAGGCAAGGTCAACGGCCGGGATCACAACCACCACGGCTTCACCATGTGGCTGGCGGGCGGCGGCGTGCGCGGCGGCACGGTTTACGGCGCGACCGACGAGTTTGGCTTCAAGGCCGTCGAGAACCGCGTTCATGTCCACGACCTGCACGCGACCATCCTCGCGCTGCTCGGTTTCGATCACGAGAAGCTCACCTACCGCCACGCCGGTCGCGATTTCCGCCTGACCGATGTGCATGGCAAAGTCGTGAAGGACTTGATCGCATGAGCGCCGTTCTCTGGAAGGTGGGCCCCGCGCTCCGAGCGGGTCTGGGTTTGGTTTCTTTCGCGTTCGTCGCTTCCGCCGCCGATCTCCCGCCCGAGCACGTCGAGTTTTTCGAGACCAAGGTCCGCCCGATTCTCGTCGAGCATTGCTACAAGTGTCACAGCACCGAGGCCGGCAAGTCCAAGGGCGACCTGCTGCTCGACACCCGCGACGCGCTGCGCAAAGGCGGCGTCACCGGCGCCGCGATCGTGCCCGGCGATCCGGCGAAGAGCCTCCTGATCGAGGCCGTGCGCCACACGACCGACGATCTGCAGATGCCGCCGAAGGAGGAGGGCGGCAAACTCGCACCCGAGAAGATCGCCGCACTCGAAGAATGGGTGCGGCTGGGTGCGCCCGATCCGCGCACGGGCGGCAAGGCGCATCCGACTGACATCGCGGCGGCGAGAAAACATTGGGCCTTTCAACCCGTCGCGAAGCGCGCGCCGCCCGCGGTCAAGCATCGCGCCTGGGTGCGCACGCCCGTGGATGCCTTCGTGCTCGCGCAGCTTGAGGCCAAGAAACTCGCGCCCGCCGCCCCCGCCGATCCGCGCACGCTGCTGCGCCGCGTGACGTATGATCTCACGGGCTTGCCGCCGACGGTGGAGGAGACGGAGGCGTTTCTGCGCGATCTGAAAAATGATCCGCGCGCCTACGACCGCGCCGTTGATCGCCTGCTCGCCTCGCCGCGCTACGGCGAACGTTGGGCGCGCGTCTGGCTCGATGTCGCCCGCTACGCCGACACCCAGGGCTACCTCGTCGGCAACGCCGAGCGACGCTTCCCTTTTTCCCACACCTACCGCGACTACGTCATCCGCGCGTTTAACGACGACAAGCCCTTCGACCAGTTCATCGTCGAGCAGCTCGCCGCCGACCGGCTTCCTCTCGGCGAGGACAAATCCGCGCTCGCCGCGATGGGCTTTCTCACGCTCGGCCGCCGTTTCCTCGGGAACCAGAACGACATCATCGACGACCGCATCGATGTCGTCACACGCGGGCTGCTCGGCCTCACGGTTGCCTGTGCGCGCTGCCACGACCACAAGTTCGATCCCATCCCGACGCGCGACTACTACTCGCTGCACGGCGTCTTCGCCTCGAGCGAGGAGCCGGCGGAAAAACCGCTGCTCGGACCGCTCGTGGAGTCGCCGGAATATCGGCGCTTTCTGGAGAAAACCGCCGAGGCCGAGGAAAAGGTGAAGGCCCGGGCCCGGAGCGAAGTGGAAAAATTCCTCAGCGACGCGCGCGCCAAGCTGGGCGACTACCTCCTCGGTGCCCACGAGCTGGCCCGCGCCGGCGCGGAGGTGAAACTCGATTTGTTCGCCGGCCCGCGCAAGCTCCACGTCGAGCTGCTCAAGCGCTGGCAGGCCCACCTCGCCACCGACGCCGCGAAAAACGATCCGGTGCTGGCGCCGTGGTTCGCGCTCGCGGCGCTGCCGGAGGAGGGATTCGACGCAGCCGCGAAGTCGGTGGTGGCGACTTGGGCGGGTGTAGGGCCTGACCTGGGTCAGGCCGATTCGAGCGAAAACGGCCTTAGCAAGCTGAGGCCCTACGATGCAGCCGTCGTCGAAGCTTTCTTCAAAGCAGAGAAACCGCTCGCGTCGCTCAAGGATGCCGCGGCGCTCTACAATCGCCTCGGCGCGGAGACCAACAAGCCCGCGCCGTCGGAGAGCGATCGGAGCCCCGCCGCGCTCCGTCAGTTGCTCCATGCCGAGGGCGGCCCGGCCCATCCCGGCTACGATGCCACCGCCGCGCTCATCAAGCGCCAGATCGACGACCGGACCTCGGCACTGCGTCGCGAGGTCGTCGCACTCCAGTGGACCGAGCCCGGTGCGCCGCTGCGCGCGATGGCCCTCGCCGACAAGGCCAAGCCCGCCCACTCGCGCGTGATGCTGCGGGGCAATCCCGCCAGCCGCGGCCCCGAGGCGCCGCGGCAATTCCTGGAGGTGCTGAGCCCGGAGCAGCGCACGCCGTTCACCGACGGCAGCGGACGCCTCGAACTCGCCCGCGCGATCGCGAGTCCGGCGAATCCGCTCACGGCGCGCGTCTTCGTCAATCGGGTGTGGAGCTGGCATTTTGGCGCGCCGCTCGTGCGGACGCCGAGCGACTTCGGCGTGCGCACGGAGTCGCCGGTGCACCGCGACCTGCTCGACTGGCTCGCGGCGTCATTCGCCGAGGGCGGCTGGTCGGTGAAGTCGCTGCATCGCGCGATCGTGCTTTCCAGCGCCTACGGCCAGTCGAGCGAGGGCAGTGCGGTCGCGGCCGCCGCCGATCCCGACAACCAGCTCGTGCATCGCTTCAACCGCCGCCGCCTCGAGTTTGAGGCGCTGCGCGACACTCTGCTCGCCGCCTCGGGCGCGCTCGACCTCCGCGGCGGCGGCCTGCCCGACGATCTCACGAAGCAGCCGTTCACTGTCCGCCGCACCGTCTATGGCTTCATCGACCGCCAGAATCTGCCAGGCATGTTTCGCACCTTCGATTTTCCCAATCCCGACGTGAGCAGCGCGCAGCGTTTCGCGACGACCGTGCCGCAGCAGGCGCTTTTCATGATGAACAGCCCGTTCACGCAGGAGCAGGCGCGGCAGCTCATGCAGCGGCCGGAGATCGCCGCGGAGAAAACCGACGGCGGAAAAGTCCGCGCCCTCTACCGGGCCCTCCTGCAGCGCGCGCCCGAGGCCGACGAGGCGAAGCTCGCGCTGGCCTTCCTCCAACGCCCGGTCGAGTTGGCCGAGGCGCCGCCGCCGGCCGCCACCGGCTGGACTTACGGCTACGGTGCGTTCGACGAACAGGCCAAGCGGGTGCGTGATTTCCATCCGATGACCGTGCGTCAGGACGCGCGCGTGAGCCCGACCGCGAAATTCCCCGACGAAACATTCGCCCGCCTCAGCCTCACCGCCACCGGCGGCCATCCGGGCCGCACGACCGCGCACGCCGCCATCCGCCGCTGGACGGCCCCGGCCAAGGGCACCGTGCGCATCGAAGGCACGCTCGGCCATGCCAACCCCGCCGGCGACGGTGTGCACGGCCGGATCGTCTTGTCGCGCACGGGCTCGCTCGGCGCGTGGACCGCGCACAACGCCAAGGCCGAGACGAAGCTCGACGCCGTGGCGGTCAAGGCCGGCGACACGATCGATTTCGTGGTGGACAGCCGCGCCAACGCCAACTCCGACAGCTTCACCTGGGCGCCCAGCGTTACGTTTACCGCCACCGCCGAAATGGAATCGCGCACGTGGAGCGCGAAGAAGGATTTCGATTCCACCGAAAAACCCGCCGCGCCCCTGACCCGCTGGGAAGAACTCGCGCAGGTGCTCCTGCTGTCGAACGAAGTGGCGTTTGTGGATTAGGCGGCAGCGTTGCTGCTTTCCATGTTATGCGTCGCGGCAGGAATCATAGGATTGACCTAACTGTCTCAAAGTCGCTCTCCAAACACAAGAAGCCCGGAAGACTGCCAGAAACCGTGCCACCAATAAGTAGAACGGCTGACTCGAAGCGAATGGGGAAAACCGACAATGCCGCGCGACCGAGCAACTGGTATGCGCGTGCTGTATCAGGTTGGCAACGGCCACACCAAAAACTGACCTGTCCGCTCTCAGTGACAATCTGCGGCTAAATTTTGCCGAGGCTGCGGTCATCGGATGACGGGGGAGTGAGATAGCCGTGCAACTGCGTGCCGTCGGCGAGCCAGAAACGAGCAGCGACAATGAGCATCCCGACAGACGAGAGAGAGTGCCGGAGAAAGAAAATGGCCGCACAGTAGCCTCGTCTTGGTTGGGCTCGCCCTCCTCATCGAGAGCAAATTCCCAAACCGGCGAAGTCGATAAGTCGTCGATCGTCAGCTCATAGACCTGTCTGCGAATCTTGGTGGGCATAAATTACGGAGTGCGCGTGCGACGCCTGACATTGCGTTAGTTGCACGCCGCCAGCGTCGAGTTGTCGCATAACACGGGGGAGTCCGCGCGTTTCATGATAGCTCAAGTTTTGGATGCGGCGGGTTTTGTCGATCAGATTGCTCTGCACACTACTCCGGCGAGTCCGCCTGCATTTGCGCAGACTCGGGACGTCCGAGATCGAGCGCGTGTTTTCAAAATGACGTTTGGGCAGGCCAGCGCGCTTGCGCGCGCCCAATCCGCGCTCGCAAGCGAGCTGCCCTACGCGAGGCCCATGGGGCAAAATGGGATTTTTTACGATACGCCCTCGGTTAGTCGCATTTCGGGTCAAACTAGACGCCGGTCCACTTTCGCAAAAGCAGCGCGCCGACGCAGGCCATTGAGGAGACCTTGCGCCGTGCGATTGACCCGGCGCGATCGTCCGGCGAAAACCAGGGTCCGCTCACCGATGAAAGCCCACGTCCTCGCCGCCTTGCTTGCCCTGCCCCTAATCGCTGCCGACGTTCCGACCTCGCGCATCAGCTACCAGCAAGCCTACGGCGCGAGCAAGAATCCCACGGCGCTCGATCCGGCGAAGGATTTGCCGCGCTACCCGGCGGTCGAGGCGCAAGACGCCATCGCGACGTGGCAGGTGAAGCCGGGCTTCAAACTCGAGCTCGCCGCCGCCGAGCCGCTCGTGCGCGATCCCATCGCGATCACGTTTGATGAGAACGGACGCATGTTTGTCTGCGAGATGATCGACTACTCGGAGGAGCGGGAGCGCAACCCGCACCTCGGGCGCATCACGATGCTCGAGGACACGGACGGCGACGGCCGCTACGACCAGAGCACCGTGTTTGCCGACAACCTCCCATGGCCCACCGGCCTCATCTGGGCCAACGGCGGCCTCTTCGTCGGCGCCACGCCCGACATCTGGCGGCTCGAGGATCGCGACGGCGACGGGCGCGCGGAGGTGCGGGAGAAAGTCTTCACTGGCTTTGGCACCGGCCTCGCGCGGCTCAATGTGCAGGCGCTCCTCAACAGCTTCGTCTGGGGGCAGGACAACCGCATCCACGTGCAGAGCGGCACAGGCAACCGCGGCAAGATCAGCAGTCCCAGGCGGCCCGACCTGCCGGCGCAGGAGCTGGCGGCGCGCGACTTCTGGTTCGACCCGCGCACCTACGAATTCGGCTTCGAGGCGGGCGGCGCGCAATACGGCATGAGCCTCGACAACTACGGGCGGAAATTCGGCTGCTCCAATTCCGACCACCTCCAGCTCTGGGTCTATGACGACCGCTACGCGGGGCGGAATCCGTTTTTTCAGATGCCCAACGCGCGCCAGAGCATCGCGGCCGATGGCGGCGCGGCGGAAGTGTTTCGCCTCAGTCCCGACGAGCCGTGGCGCATCGTGCGCACGCGCTGGCGCATCTCCGGGGTCGTGCGCGGCATGGTCGAGGGCGGCGGGCGCGTGAGCGGCTACTTCACGGGCGCGACGGGCACGGTGGTCTTCCGCGGCGACGCCTACGGCGAGGACTTCGTGAACAACACCTTCACGGGCGACGCCGGCGGCCAGCTTGTCCATCGGAAGATAATCACTGCAGACGGCGTGAGCCTGAGCGGGCGGCGGCCGGCGGATGAGCAAGGCTTCGAGTTTGCCGCGAGCCGCGACACCTGGGTGCGGGTCGTCAACCTCGCCAACGCGCCCGACGGCACGCTGCACATCTGCGACATGTATCGCGAGGTGATCGAGCATCCGTGGAGCATCCCGGAGGAAATCAAACAGCACCTCGACTTGAACAGCGGCAACGACCGCGGCCGCATCTATCGCGTCGTGCCCACGGGCACAGAGTGGAAACGCCGCGGCCCCGTCGCCCTGGGCCGCGCGACGACGGCCGAACTCGTCGCCGCCCTTGCGCACCCCAATGGCTGGCACCGCGACACCGCGTCGCGCCTGCTCTATGAGCGGCAGGACAAGACCGCCGTGCCCGCCCTCGCGGCGCTCGTGCGCGAATCCTCCTCGCCGCTCGCGCGCCACCACGCACTCGGCGTGCTCGACGGCCTCGCGAGCCTCAGTGAGGACGTCGTGATGGCGGCGCTCGGTGATAATGATGCGCATGTCCGTGAGAGAGCCATCGCCATGGCGGAGAAACTTCTCGCGAACAGCGCGCCTGTGACACGCTTGCTCGAAACTCTCGCAAAACTGGCCGACGATCCGGCGCAGCGCGTGCGATTCCAGCTCGCACTGACCGCGGGCTCGGTGCCGGGCCTCAGTGGCACGCTGGCTCGGCTGTCAGCGCGCGATGCGGGCGACGCGTGGATCTCGGCGGCCGTGCTGAGTGCGCCGCCCGCGACGGTGGCGGGGGTGGTGTTTCCGGCAGTGACGAGCGATAGCCAGGCTGCACGCCAGCACGTTTCGTTTGTGGCCAAGCTCGTAGAAATCCGGGCGGCGGCAAAGCCCGCCGAAGGCTATGCTTCGTTGATCGATTTTGTGGCGCAGCCCGGCACGAGTGTAGCGTGGCTCCGCGCGCTGGGCGACGGCCTGCGTCGCGCAGGGGTCACGATCGAGCAGGCGGACACCGGGAAGAAACTCGCCGCGACTTTTTCCCGTGCCGCCGCCATGCTCGCCGATGCGAAAGTCGCCCCGGCCGCACGACTGGAAGCGATCGAGCTGCTCGGCGTCGCCGGCCCGGCGCAGTCACGCCCTGCACTCACTGCCGTCCTGGCGGCTGGCCAGCCCGAGGCGGTGCAGGTCGCCGCGATCAAGGCGCTAGCCGCGCAGCCCGCGACGGAGGTAACGACGACGCTTATCCAAGCGTGGCCGCACTACACCCCGAAAGCGAAGGAAGCTGCGCTCGCTGCGCTCACGGCCCGCGAGGATCGCATCACCGCCCTGCTCGAAGCCATCAAGGCCGGCAAGATCACTGCCACCGACCTCAGCGCCGCGCAGGTGCAAGGCCTCGCGCACCACAAGACCGCGAAGATCGCCGCGCTCGCGAAGACCGCGCTCGCTGCGGTGATTCCACCCTCGCGCGCTGAGGTCACGGCCAAGTTTCAGCCCGCCATCCCGCTCAAGGGCGACGCTGCGCGTGGCAAGGCCCACTATCTCGGCCGCTGCATGATTTGTCACCGCGCCGACGGCGTCGGCATGGAACTCGGCCCCGATCTCATCACGGTCAAGACCAAGGGTCGCGACGCGCTGCTCACCGCCATCCTTGATCCGCACAAGGAAGTCGCGCCTCACTACATCGCGTTCGATGTCTCGACCAAGGACGGCAACGCCTACAGCGGCATCATCGCGCGCGACGATGCCACGAGCCTTTCGCTCAAAATCATGGGCGGCGCCGAGGTCACGATCCCGCGGTCCAACGTCAAGGGTTCCTCGTCCTCGGGGAAAAGCCTGATGCCCGAGGGTCTCGAAGCCGGGATGAGTGTGCAGGACATGGCCGATCTGCTGACGTTTATCGAGGAGCTGCGGTAGCAAGTAGGGCGGGTCTGTGACCCGCCCTTTCGCGCGTTGGGTGTGCGCACCGAGGTGGGTCACAGCCCCGCCCTACCTTTCAGAAAGACCTTGCCGCGCATTTTCCTGCGCGCGCACACTCGACGCCTTAACCTCATGAAAAACGTCCGCCTCGGCATCGTCGGTCTCGGCAACATCGGCAAGTTCCACACGGGCTATCTGCTCGATGGCAAAATCTCCCGCTGCACGCTGGCCGCGGTGAGCGACGCCTTCGCGCCGAGCCTCAAGCCCTTCGAGGGCAAGGCCGGCGTGCAGACCTTTGCGAGCTGCGAGGAGATGATCCGCTCGGGCGCGATCGACGCGCTCGTCGTGGCGACCCCGCATTTCCTCCACACGACCATCGGCATCGATGCGCTGAAGAACGGCCTCCACGTGATGATCGAGAAGCCGATCTCGGCGCACAAGGCCGATGCCGAGCGCCTCATCGCCGTGGCGAAGGAGCACCCGAAGCAGGTTTTCGCCGGCATGTTCCAGATGCGCGTCGAGCCGCGCTACCAGAAAATCCGCCAGCTCATTACGAGCGGCGAACTCGGAAAAGTTGTCCGCGTGAACTGGATCATCACCGATTGGTTCCGCACCGAGGCCTACTACGCGAGCGGCGGCTGGCGGGCGACGTGGAAGGGCGAGGGCGGCGGCGTGCTGCTTAACCAGTGTCTGCACCAGCTCGACATGCTCCAGTGGCTCTGCGGGATGCCGGCGCGCGTGCGCGGTTTCTGCCAGCTCGGCCGCTTCCACAACATCGAGGTCGAGGACAACATCACCACCTACCTCGAGTGGGCCGATGGCGGCACGGGCGTCTTCGTCTCCTCGACCGGCGAGGCCCCCGGCACGAACCGTTTCGAAATCTGCGGCACGCGCGGCAAGGTCGTGCTCGAAAACAACAAGCTCACCTTCAACCGCAACGACGCCGATATGATCGAGTTCAGCAAGACCTCGAAGAGCGGCTTCGCGAAGCCCGAAGTCTGGAACGTCGAAATTCCCTTCGACTCCGTGGCCAACGCGCATGGCGTCCTCATGCAGAATTTCGTGGACTCGATCCTCGACGGCACGCCCCTCATCGCGCCGGGTGGCGAGGGCATGGGCTCGGTCGAGCTGGCCAACGTGCTGCTCTACTCCTCGCTCATCAACCAGACGATCGAGCTGCCGATGGACAGCGCGGCGTGGGAGAAGAAGCTCAACCAGCTCATCGCCGAGTCGCGCCACGAGAAGAAAGTCGTGGTGCAGGCCGCGGAGGACTTCACGAAGTCGTTCCGGCGGTAATAACGGTGCCGTCTCTGCCCGCCGGTTCAGTATTTTCGGCCAACCACGGCGGGCAGGGACGTCCCCGTAGGTCAGAGCGTCTCGACCAACACCTTCAAGTTGTGGAAGCAGATGCGGGTCGCGGCTTCGCCGCCCTGCGAGAAACCGTAGCCGGCGGGTAGGTGTAGCATCGCGTCGTCGATTTTCTTCAGGCGCCAGTGCGTCTCGAGGGAGAACATGCCGCGATAGCCCGCGGCCCGCGCCGCCCCAAGGTGGCCGCGCCAATCGACTTCGCCAATGCCGAGCGGGGTGCCCACGGCCAGCAGCCCGCCGGACGTCGTGGGCGGACGGCGGATCGAGTCCTTCACGTGCAGGTGGAACAGCCGCGGCGCGAGGCGGGTGACGTTGGCCGGCACGGGTGCGGCGGCGCCGGGGATGTAGAGGACGTTGCACGGATCCCAGATCGCGCCGAACTGATCCGCGGGCAGGCGCGCGAGGATCGCTTCCATCTCCTCGACCGTGCCGGTGAGGCACGAGTGCTCGTTCTCAATGCCGATGCGGACGCCGGAGCCGCGCGCGATCTCGCCGAGGCCGCGCACGTGCTCGGCCACGCGGTCGAGGCGGCTAGCCTCGAGGGGATCAGGCTGCCGGAGAAACGTGAAGACGCGCAGCAAGTCCGCGCCCAGTGCCCGGGCGGTGTCGAGGCTGCGCTTGAAGATCTCGCGGTGCTCGGCGATGGCGGTGGCGTCGTCGAGGCCGCATTTGAAGACCGGCGTGGAGCAGCCGAAAATCTTCCAGCCATCCTCGCGCGCGGCCGCGCCGATGGCGGCGACATCCTCGCGGGTGAGGTCCTTGAAGGCGCGGCCGGCGAAACTGCGCAGCTCGATGCCGGGCAAGCCAAACTCCTTCACGAAGGCCCGGAGCACGGGCAGGTCTTGCGAGACCTCGTCGGAGATGAAGGTGAAGTGGTCGGGGAATTTCATGGTCGGAAGATAGGAGCTTGCTGGCTGGCGATTCGTAGCGGCGGGCGTCCCTGCCCGCCGTGGTTGGGTGAACGTCCCGAAGCGGCGGGCGGGGACGCCCGCCGCTACCGGGCTTGGGCGAGTTTCATCACATCGGCGATCGCGACGGGCGCGCCGCCACGCCGTTTGCTTTCGTCGGCGGCCTCCATGAAGGCCAGGATCTCAATCGTGGTGTCGAGCGGCACGGGGGTGACGCCCGTCTGGAAGAACTTCATGATCTCGACGGTGAGGCCACGGTAGCTGTGCTTCTCACCGGCGGTGGTGACCCCTTTGGTCCCGAGGATGGTGAGGCCGTAGCCTTTGTAGCCGTTGCGATTGCCCTGCATGGTGCCGACGCGGCCGTCGGACCAGACGCCCGTGACGACATCGGTATCGGCCGTCTGCGTGCGCACGAGGCGGAGGCAGCCCGGGCCCATCACGGTGTAGAGCGCCTCGACCGCATGGATGCCATACCAGAACAGATCGGGATGGCTCTTCTCATATTCGGCCGGGCCGACGGAATAGACGGACTTCACGGCGCCGATCTTCTCGAGCTTGGGCGCGAGAGGCTCGGGGCTGTAGCGAAGGGACGAGGAGCTGAAAACCGGGATGCCGTGCTCGCGCGCGAGCCGCGCGATCTCGAGGCCATCGCGCAGCGATCCGGCGAGCGGCTTGTCGATGAACACGGGCTTCTTCGCCGCGAGCGTGCGCTTGAACTGTTCGAGGTGCGGCCGGCCGTCGACGCTTTCGATCAAGATCGCATCGACGTTGCGCGCGAGCTCCTCGATCGAGTCGTAGAGCTTCACGCCGTAGGTCTCGGTGAGCTGCTTCGTAAAGCCGTCGATGCGGGTCGCGCTCGACGGAATGTCGGCGCTGCCGCCCTTGAAAGCGGCGACGACGCGTCCGCCGGGCACGTGGTCGGGGGCCTTGGGGTCGTTGTAAACCTTGGTGAAGGCGATGACGTGTGAGGTATCGAGGCCGATCAGGCCGATGCGCAGGTCGGCGGCGGAGGCGACACCCAGGGCAAGGGCGAGCGCGGCGGTGCGGAGGAAGAGGGTTTTCATGATGTCTGTGGGGAGAGGAGCGTGGAAGCGGCTTGATCGATGAAGAGCGTCGCGGCGGGATGCAAACGCAGGATGGAGGCGGGGCAGGCGGTCGTGATCGGGCCCTCGACGGTGGCGCGCACGGCGGCGGCCTTGCGGGGACCGGGGACGTGGATGCTCAGGCGGGTGGCCCGACGGAAGACCGCGACGGTGAGCGTAAATGCGTGCTTCGGCACGGCGTCGAAGTTTGGAAAACAGCCGTCGGCCACCTGCTGCTCGCGGCAGGCGCGGTCGAGCTCGACGACCTTCACCAACTGCGGGTCTTCGAAGTCGGCGACGGGGGGATCGTTGAAGGCGATGTGGCCGTTTTCACCGATGCCGAGGCAGATGAGGTCGATGGGCTTTTCGGCGAGCAGCGCGCTGTAACGCGAGGCGACGGCGGCGGCATCGGGTTCCTCGGCGGGGAGGGGATGAAAGCGGCCGATTTTAACTTTCGAAAGGAAGTGCTCGTGGAGATAGCGGCGGAAACTTTGGGGATGGGTGCCGGCAAGGCCCACGTAGTCGTCCATGTGAAACGCCGTGACGCGGCTCCAATCCACGGCCGTGTGGCCGGTGCGCGAGACCGCGAGCAGCGAGGTCAGAAACTCGTTCTGCGACGGCGCGCACGCGAAGATTACGCGGGCTTCGCCGCGCGCTGCGATCACGTCGTGGAGGTAGGCCGCAGCGGCTTGGGCGGCGGCGAGTCCGAGAGCGGGACGATCAGAGTGGATTTCGACGGCGAGGCGGCCGGCGGTGAAATAGCGGGCAGGTTGGGCGGTCATGAGTTTGAGTGGGCGGGAAGTGTGATGCCGAACGCGTGTGCGGCCGCTGCGGACCAGAGGTGCGCCGCGGTTTCAAGCGGAAGGCCGAGGTAGTTCGCGGTGCGTTGCACGCCGGCGTCGGGCGTGAGCGTGGAGCCGGCGAAGCCGCCGCCGCCCGGCTGCCGCGCGATGCCGTCGGTGCCGACGGCGATCTCGAAGCGGCCGATGCGGTAGCGGCCCGGCCCGCAGCCGGCGCCCGCCATGGCGTCGGTCGTGAAGAGGACTTTGCCGGCCGGCTTGGTGCGGACGAAATTTTTCAAGACGAACGGCGGCAGATGCACGCCGTCCGGGATGAAGCAGGCGGTGAGCTCGTCGCGCGCGAGCAGACGCTGGATGATATTGTCGTGCCGATGGAGCGTGAGCGGCGCGCCGTTGCCGACATGCGTGGCGAAGCGTGCGCCCGCGCGGATCGCGGCGTCGATGTCGGCCTCGGAAGCATTGGTATGGCCGAGCGAGATGTGCACGCCTGCGCGCGTGATGGCGGCGATGCACTCCGCGCTGCCGGGCCACTCGGGCGCGAGCGTGATGAGCCGGATCTGGCCGCGGGCGGCGGCCTGCAGGCGCTCGAACTCCGCGAGCGACGGCGCGTGCATCGGCTCGGCCGGATGCGCGCCGCGGTAGCCGGCTTCCGGGCTGAGCCAAGGCCCCTCGATGTGGTAGCCCGCGATCATCTGGGCGCAGGCGGGGGAGGCGGCGCGGTGTTTTTCAAACTGTTCGAGGCGGCGGCAGTGCTCGTCGATCGTGTCCGTGATGAGCGTGAGAAAAATTGCGGCGACGCCATGACGGCGGAGGCCAGCGACGGCGCGCTCGAGTTCCGCGAGCGAGACGTGCTGCGCCTGGAAATCGACGCCGGCAAAGCCGTTGACCTGAAAGTCGAACCAGCGGGGCGGCGGCAGGGGGGCGGGGGAGTTCATGCGGTGCGCGAAAATCAGCGGCGCCATGTGTCGCGATGCTGCGCGACGAAATCATCGTCCACCAGCCACGGGTAGGCGCGCGACACGCGCGTGAGCGCGGCAGCCTGGCCCGGGGACAGCTTCTCCTGCGGGTCGAGGCAGGCGGTGGTCTGGAGCAAGCCTTGGCGGCGGAGGACTTCATGGATGCCGGGCAGGCAGCCGGCGAAGTCGTGGGCGGCGTCGAAGATCGCGGCGTTGGCATCGGTGAGCGCGGCGTTGCGATCAAGCCAGGCGAGGTCGAGGCGCGGTTTTTTTCGTGCGCGTTTGATGTCGTCCAGCAGGGCCACGGCGCGCTCGGTCCACACGCCCCATTGGCCGAGCAGGCCGCCGTCGATGTGGCGTGTGCGGCCGGCGAAGGTGAAAGGCGTGAGCAGGTCGGCAATGATGTTGTCGTCGTTGCCCGTGTAGAGGGCGACATCGTCGCGGCCGGCCTCGAGCACGGCGCGCACGACATCGAGCGTGCGGTAGCGGTTGAACGGCGCGATCTTCACCGCGACGAGGCCGGGAATAGCGGCGAACTGGCGCCAGAACCGATACGAGAGCACGCGCCCGCCGACGGCCGGTTGCAGGTAGAAGCCCACGAGCGGAATCTCGCGCGCGATCGCGCGGCAGTGGGCGAGGATCTTGCTTTCAGGTTCGTCGCCCCACGCGCCGAGGCTGAGCAGCCCGGCATGGTAGCCGAGGCTCGCGGCGAGCTGCG
This sequence comes from Opitutaceae bacterium, assembly GCA_030693515.1. Classification (GTDB taxonomy): domain Bacteria; phylum Verrucomicrobiota; class Verrucomicrobiia; order Opitutales; family Opitutaceae; genus ER46. Next base: position 189,818 of record JAUYAK010000010.1, on the reverse strand, counting down.
CCTCCGCGCGAGCCTGCCGGGTGCGGCCGCACAGGCCGGCGATCAAAACGAAATCCCGCGGGTTGGATGCGAGCGAGGCGCGCGCAACCTGCGCCGCCAACGCGAGCACCGGGCCATGCAGTCCGATCTTCGGATCGCGAATGGCGAACTGCGTGGAGTGCACGCCGACGGCGAGACCGCCCGAACCGGCGGCCACATAGTAGCGAATCAAAGCGGCCTGGCTGCGCTCATCCCAGCGACGCCGGCGATCAAGCGCGAGTGGCAGCGCGGGGATCACCTGGCCGGCCCGCAGATGGCGGCGGAGATCGAGCGGTAGCGGCGGGTGTGCGCCGGGAGACGGGGCGGATTTCATCGTCTTAGAACCGTCCGTCCCGTTGCTGGAAACCCGTCGGCTTGCCCCAGGTCGCGCCGCCCTGCGCGATCCAGGCGGAGATCCAGTCGATCATCTGCGGCACGGGTGTCAGCGGCGGGCCGAAAAGGCGATGGGACTGAGCGGCGTTGTTGAGCAGCGCGGTCTGCGACTCGGTGCCGCTGAGTTCTGCGTCGCGGTTGAACTTGCGGCCGAAACTGGCGGCGAGTTCACGAACGGAGAGTGTATCTGCGCCGGTGACGTTGATCGGCGTGGCGGGCGAGCGGGCGAGATCGAGGGCCTGAATGCTGTGGGCGACGGCATCGGTCTGCCAGATGACGTTCGCATAACCGGTAGTGAGATCGATTGTCCGGCCGGAGTGCACAGCTTCGGCGATGTCAACCAAGAGTCCGTAGCGAAATTCGACGGCGTAGTTGAGCCGGATGAGCACCACCGGCGTGCCATGCGCCGCTGCGACGGTGGCGAAGGCCTGTTCGCGCTGGAGGCACGAGTCCGCGTAGTCCCCGATCGGGGCGGGCGGGGTGTCTTCGCGCGCGCCACCCGAAGTGGGGCTGACGAACGGATAGATGTTGCCGGAGGAGAACGCGACGATGCGCGCGCGCGCGAAGCGCCGGGCAACCTGCTGCGGCAGCTCCACGTTGATCGCGCGCAGCAAGCCGGGCGCGGCCGCGGTGCCAAACTTTACCCCCGCGAGGAAAAACACCGCAGGCGCGTCTGGCAGCGCGGCCAGCGCCGCCGGGTCGCCGAGGTCGCACGCGAGCGTCTCGATCCCGTGCTGCTCAAACGCCGCCCGATCGCGCAGGCCGTGGAAGCGTGAGACCGCGATCACGCGGTCGGTGCGGCCGAGGCGGTCGAGAGCGTGGCGCAGCATCGCGGCAAGATGCAGGCCGATTTTGCCGCCGGCGCCGAGCACGAGGAACGGGCCTGGGGTGTGCGCCACGGTTTCGATCACTCCGGGCGTGGGTTGACTCAGAAAATCGTCGATCGCTTCCGCGGCACAGGGCAGAGCAGGGTGCAGGGCGGTGGTCGGTGGGGTATCAGGCATCGGGCGGGAAAGGGTGACGCTACTTGTCAGAGAGCCGATCCTACAAGCGAAAGCTCGCTGTGGTCAGCATCTGGAGTCGGCGCCGCATCAAGCGCGGGCGAGCGTGCCGGCGCGTTTTTGGATGCCGGCGATTTTTTCCGCGATGCGCTCCATCTCACTGCGCGAGGCCAGTAGTTTTGTCTGGCCGAGCCAAACCGTTTCTTCGACCGCGCGATCATTGGCCGGGCAGAGGCTGCGTTCGAGCCAGCGAGCCATGTCCGCTTCGCCGTAAACGCGGAGTTAGTGGGGATTCTTCGCGAGCGCCTGCACATGCGGGGTGCGGTTGAGCGCGGTGTAGCCCGCGCTGGCGGCGACACCTTCCTTGGCGAGGGCTTGGAGAAACTTAGCGCGGGACAGACCGGAGAATTTGGCGGCCTCGTAGCGAAACATGTAGAGGTGCCAGCCGTTGCGGGTGTTGCCGGCGGCGAGCCGGGCGGGCGCAATCCCGGGGATCGCGGCCAGGAGCTGGGTGAGGTGCGCGGCGTTGTCGGCGCGGGTGGTTTGCTGTGCCTCGAAGCGCCGCCATTGCGAGAGGAGGAGCGCGGCCTGAAATTCGGTGAGGCGGAAATTCGCCGCGCGGCCGAGGCTCGGCGCGGGTTTGCCGCCGCCGGGCGTATGGAAGTTGTAGCAGCGGTGGGCGAATTCGTCGTCGTTGGTTACGATGGCGCCGCCTTCGCCCGCGGTGAGGTTTTTGCTGGCTTGGAAGCTGAAGCAGCCGCCGATGCCGTGGGTGCCGACGGGGCGCCCGCGCCACTCGGCGAGCGGAGCTTGGCAGGCGTCCTCCAGCACGGGGAGCTTGCGCTCCTTGGCGACCGCGAGGATGCCGTCGAGATCACAGGCGGTGCCGGCGATATGCACGGGCAGCAGGAGACGCGTGGCCGGCGTGATCGCGGCGGCGACGGACGTGGGGTCGACTTGCAAACTCGCCGGGTCGGTATCGGCGAAGACCGGCAGCGCAAAATTCGCGGTGATGGCGTTGAAGGTCGCCACAAACGTGTAGGGCGGGAGCACTACCTCGTCGCCGGGGCCGATATTGAGCGCGCCGAGCGCGGTGAGGAGCGCCGTAGTGCCGGACGAGGTGGCGATGCAATGCTTCGCCTGCATGCGTTGGGCGAAGACGGTCTCGAATTCGCGGTTGCGCGCGCCGCCGGACGTGCGACCCCACTTGCCGCTGTGCAGGACGTCGAGCAGGGCTTTTTCGTCGGCTACGTCGATAAGAGGCCAGTCTGTGCCCGACGCTCCGTGAGGAGTGGTGGCGGCGGTTTTGGGCTCCGCGGCGGAAACACGTGCGAGGCTGGCGGCGAGAGCGGCGGTAGCCGCGCAACCGAGAAAATTGCGGCGGGAGGCAGGGGAGTGCATGTGAGGGGTGGAACGAGGGGCGTCGTTATGTAACTGAAAAGTTACTTGACGCACGCGCGAGTCAAGGTCTTTCCTCCGCGGGTTCGCATGGACCGCCCCTCGGGCCATGGTGATATCTCCCCAACCATGAACATCCGCCTTCTCCTCGCGTTCGCATTTCTCGCGGCATCAGCTTTTGCCGCCGCCGACACCGGCTCCGTTCAGGGCCGCATCTTCAACCCCGCGACCGATGTCTTTGTGCGCAACGCTGAGGTTCGGATCACCGGGACCGATCGTGTGGCCTACTCCGAGGAAGGCGGCCGCTATCAGCTGGACAATGTCCCCAGCGGGCCCGTCACGCTCGTCGTGTCGTTCTCCGGCTATCAGACGACGAGCGCCACAATCACTGTCGCGCCGGGCGCGAGGGTGACACACGACTTTGAGCTTAAGAGTGCGCTCACCGCCCCGGACACCGGCGCGGCCGTGCAGATGGGGCGCTTCGTTGTCTACAATGATCGCGAGGGCAACGCGAAGGCCATCATGGCGCAGCGCCGCAGCATGAATATCGGCACCTCTGTCGCCTCTGATATTTTTGGCGACGTCGCCGAGGGCAACGTCGGCGAGTTCCTTAAATATCTCCCCGGCGTCGACCTCGAATACGTCGATGCGGAGACCCGCGGCCCGCGCCTCGGCGGCCTCGATCCGCAATACGTGGGTGTCACGATGGACGGCCAAAAAATGGCGAGCGCCGACGCATTCGCCTCTTACGGATCGATGATCAACGGCAGTGCGGGTGCGGCCTCGCGCTCTGTCGGCTTCGAGCAGATGTCGATCAATAGCATCGAGTCCATCGAGGTGAGCCGCACCACCAGCTCCGACATGGACGCGGACGCGCCCGCCGGCACGATCAACCTGAAGACGAAGCGCGCCTTCGACCGCAAGGGCCGCCGCATCGATTGGCAAGTGAGCCTCAGTGCCAACTCCGACGAGTTTACCCTTGGCAAAACCTACGGCCCCGGTGACCGCCAAAACCGCCTCATCCGGCCGAACTTCACGCTCGATTATTCCGATGTGTTCATGGACCAGCGCCTTGGCATCCGCTTTGGCCTCAGCCAGTCGAAGGTGCTCTACGAGCAGCAATACGTCACCCACACTTACAACCGCACCGTGACGGCCACCGACCCGCGCCCGACGGTGCTTACCGGCATCGTGTTTACCGACGGGCCGAAATTTGTGGACCGCTTTACCGCCTCGCTCACCGCGGACTACAAGGCCACGTCGCGCCTCGTGCTCTCGATGACGGCGATGTTCAACGCTTACGACGGCGCGACGTTCACGCGCGCGCTTACGTTCAACGCCGCAGCCAACGGCACCGCGGCCGCCACGGGCCGCCAGAATGTGCTCGGCGACGGCCTCACCGATATCCGCACCAACGGTCTTGCGTCCAACACCTCGCGCACGCTGGCCTTCGGCGGCGGCAATTTCGACAAGCTCACCAACACTGTCACCTTCACGCCCAAGTTCGAATACACCCTCGGCAGCCTGCTGCTCGACGGTGCGTTCACTTATTCGCGCTCCAAAAACGACTACGAGGGCATTGTCCGCGGCACAGCCCGCCTTGAGACGCTCAACCCTCTCGTTACCGATTTCCGTGCGACGCGCCCCGGTCCGAATTCCGCCGAGTGGACCATCGTGCAGGCCCCCGGCAGCCCCGACTGGTCCAACCTCGCGAACTTCACCAACCCGCGCCTCTCCACCGAGGATGGGCGTTTCGCCCTCGTCGAAATCTACAACGCCGATTTTAACGCGCGCTACACCACGCCGTGGAACTTGCCGACATTCCTCAAGTTCGGTGGCAAGGTGAACGAGGAATACCGCCGCTCGGAGAATCGCACCGTCTACAACTCGTATGCCTACAACGGTCCCGGCGGCGGCGTAAACGGCAGCTACGCCGCGTTCCCATCGCCGCGCCCCTTCAGCGCCACGTTTGGCGGCATCACCGCGCTCAATATCTCGAATATGCCGACAATCGTGAGCCGCCAGGGGCTCAGTTCGCTCTATCAGACGCACCCGGAATATTTCACGAACAATGCGACTGTGGAAAATTACTACGCGGCGTTCTACGCCAACAAGCGCGACTTCAAGCAGACTGTCGCCGCCGCTTATGGCATGGCAAACACCCGCGTCGGTCGGTGGCAATTTCAGGGCGGCGTGCGCTGGGAGCGCACTGAGACCGAATCGAAGGAGTTCAATCCGCTCACCGCCGCACAGGTGCAGGCCGCGGGATTCCCGATCAGCACCGCGACGCGCCGGGCGACGACCAATGCGGGCATAGATCACCAGTTCGCTTCCCGGCCGCGTGTCACGCGCCGCGGCGTCTACGATAATTTTTTCCCGAGCATCAGTGCCAAATACACCATTCGTCCCGATCTTTTCGCCCAGTTTGGCTACAGCTATGCGATCTCGCGTCCGCCGATCGATGCGCTCGCCGGTGTCTGGTCAATCAACGACACCGCGCAGATCGTCACGGCGCCGAATCCCGATTTAAAACCCGAACTCTCAGACAACTACGTGGCGCGCCTCGCGTGGTATTTAAGCAACGTCGGCAGCCTCACCTTGCTTGTGCAGCAAAACGAAATCTCCCGCATCCGCTTCACGCGTCGCTTCACCGCTGATGAGTTCGGCTACGCAGACGATCCGGCTTACGCCGGCTACACTTTCGAGTCGCTGGATAACAGCAGCCTCGTCTATCGCTACCGCAATCTTGAGGTCGGCTACAACCAGCAGCTCACGTTTCTGCCCGGTGCGTTGCGTGGCACGAGCGTGAATCTGAGCTACACCCGCTCCTATGCGAACCAGTGGCGTCCAGGCGTCGTGCCGAACAAATTCACCGGTGGTGTGAGCTGGAACTACCAGCGCTTCGGCCTGCGCGCCGGCGGTGTGTGGCTCGACGACTCGCCATTCACCACCGTCTTCGGCCGCTACCAGCGCCACAATTTCAAACTCGATATGAGCGGCAGCTACCGGGTCTGGAAAACCACCAGCCTGTTTTTCCAAGGCCGCAACATCCTCAACAATCCCCAGCTTCTCTACGAGGGGGATCCACGGCGCGGCATCGCCGCCGCACTCTATCGCTATGGCAACTATGGTGTAAGCTGGACGTTTGGCGTGAAGGGTAATTTCTGATCCTGTTTCCCCATGCCTGGCCTATCCCGCTTTCACCTCGTTCTCCTCCCCGTATTGGTTTCGTCCACGGCCTTCGCCCAGATCGGCGATGTCGCGGACAAAAAGGGCGAGGTCCAGCGGTCGCTCGTCCCCGCCGATAAGATTCCACCAGCGCCGGCGCTTACGCCCGAACAGGCGATGAAATCATTCACGGTGGCGCCGGGTTTCCGACTCGAACTCGCGGCCGCGGAGCCGCTGGTGCAGGAGCCGGTGGCGATCGCGTTTGCGCCGGACGGGCGGATGTTCGTCGTCGAGATGCGCGGCTACATGCCCGACCTCGATGGCAACGGAGAAGACCTGCCCACCGGGCGCGTCTCCGTGCTACGCGATACCGATGGCGACGGCCGCTACGACCAGTCCGTGATCTTCGCCGACAACCTGGTAATGCCCCGTGCGATCGCTTTTGTCGGCGACGGTGTGCTCGTGGGCGCGCCGCCCGAGCTCATTTTTTTCCGGGACACCGACGGCGACGGCAAGGCCGACACCCGCGAAGTCGTCGCCACCGACTACGGCGTGCGCGTCGATCCCAAGCGCCCGCACCTCGCGAACCCTGAGCGCGCGCCCAACAGCCTGCTCTGGGCCTTCGACAATTGGATCTACAGCGCGGCCTACACGAAGAAATTCCGCCGCGTGAACGGCGGGTGGGAGACGGGTGCGACGACTTTCCGCGGCCAGTGGGGCCTCACGCAGGATGATTGGGGACGGCTTTATCATGGCTCCAACAGCGACTCGCTGCGCGTGGACGTGATTCACTCCGACTACCTTCAACGCAATCCGCACTATCCACGTCTGGCTGGCACCAACGTCAACGGGGCCGAGAACCAGCTCGTCTGGCCCGTGCGGGTGAATCCCGGCATCAACCGCGGCTACCGCCCCGAGATGCTGCGCGACGGCCGCCTCAAGGAATTTACCGCCGCGTGCGGCTGGTGGATCTACCGCGGCGACTTGCTGCCGGAGCTGGCGGGTAATTTGTTTGTGGCTGAGCCGGCGGGCAACTTTGTGCGCCACACCGTGCTCACATCGGAGAATGGCACCGTGCGCGGCCGCAATGCCTACGCCGACGAGAAAAAAGAAATCATCGCCTCGACCGACGAACGCTTCCGCCCCGTGAGTTTCGCCACCGGCCCCGACGGCGCGCTCTACATCGTCGATCTCTACCGCGGTGTGCTGCAGCACCGCATCTCGCTCACAAGCTACCTGCGCAAACAAAGCGAGGATCGCGGCCTCAAGGATCCGCAGCACCTTGGGCGCATCTATCGCGTCGTGCCGGACGGCAAGCCCGCGCCGCGTGTCGCGAACATCCCGCCGATGAAACCCGCCGAGTGGGTCGCGAAGCTCTCGCATCCCAACGCGTGGTGGCGCGAGACCGCGCAGCGTCTCCTCGTCGAGGCGCGTGATCCGGCGTTGGCGGGAGCTATTCGCGAAGTCGCGACGAACGGTCCGCTCGCGCAAGGTCGCATGCATGCGCTCGCCGTGCTCGATGGCGCCGGCGCGCTCGATCGGGCGTCGGTGCTTGCCGCGCTGGGCGATGCCTCGCCGCTCGTGCGTGCGGCGGGATTGCGTGTGGCGGAGCGTTTTTTGCCCTCTTCGCCCGACGATGTTCTGATCCAACACATGCTGGCGCTCACGCGTGATGCATCGCAGGCTGTGGTGCTGCAAGCGGTGCTGTCACTCGGGCAGGCCAACAACGCAGCGCTCGATCGCCAGCTGGCCTGGGTGGCTGCGACACAGCCGGCCAACCTGTTTCTGTCCGACGCGGTCCTGAGTGGCCTTAAGGGCCGCGAGCTGAGCGTGCTTGAGACGATGCATGCCGATCCATCGACGACGGCGGGTGCGTCCGCCACCGGTAAAATCATGACCGGGCTCGTGCGCGGGGTGCTCGGATCGCGTGACGAAAAATCCGTGCAGCGGGTGGTGGCGTTGGCCGCCGCGAGCAAACACGCGGCCGCGCTCCTCGACGGACTCGTGCCGACCGTCGGCATGTCGCGCCGCCCGATCACGCTTGCGGCTCAGCCCGCGGGCTGGGCCGATCTGGAAAAAAACACCTCGACCAAGGCGCGCCTCGACAAACTCAAGGACGTCATCGTCTGGCCCGGCAAACCCGGTGTCACCGTTGCCGGCGCTGCCGTTCCGCTCACACCGGCGCAGCAAGCACGTTTCCATTCGGGCCGCACGCTTTTCGCCGCCGTGTGCGCCGCGTGCCATCAGGCCGATGGCCGCGGGCTCGACGGCTTGGCGCCGCCGTTGCTCGATTCCGAGTGGGTGCTAGGTTCGCCCGAGCGCAGCGTGCGCATCGTGCTTCATGGCGTTCGCGGCCCGATCACGGTGCTCGGCCGCGTGCATACGGGTGACATGCCGGCGTTTGGCGCGGCCCTGAACGACGAGCAGGTTTCAGCCATCTTGACCTACCTTCGGCGCGAGTGGGGCCATGCCGCCTCGCCTGTCGACCCCGCCGCGGTGGCGGCCATCCGGTCGGCCACTGCCGGGCAAACGGATGCGTGGAGCCCTGAGGAGCTGAACAAGTTCAAGTAACCCACCGGCGGGCGGAGGCTTGGATGCTGTTTCGGTGGTAACCGAGCGGACTCAACGGCGTCTTGCCTGTCGTGCATGTCCACGCATCCATTGACTCATGTCTGACGATGCAGCCCCGCCGCTCGATCTGGCTGGCTGCCTTGAACGGGTGCGCCAGCGCGATCAATCCGCTGCGCGCGAACTCGTGGATCACCTGTATCCTCTTGTCATTCGCATCGTGCGGTCGCACTTGCCCCGCCGGGTTTCCGAGGAGGATCTTACTCAGGAAGTGTTCATGAAGATGTTCACGCGCTTGGCACAATATCAGGGGGCGGTTCCGTTTCCGCACTGGGTGTCCCGCATCGCGGTCACCACCTGCATCGATCATCTGCGGGCGCAGAAGCGCCGGCCCGAGTTCCGCTGGGCCGACCTGTCGGAGAACGAGGCCAACGTGCTCGACGCCGTGATGACGAACGAGAACGAGGTCCCCGCCAACGATGCCATGGCCGCGCACGAGCTGGTTCACAAGCTCCTCGGCCAGCTCAAACCCGACGACCAGCTCGTCATCCGCCTCCTCGACCTCGAGCAGAAATCGATCGCCGAGATCGCGGGCCTCACCGGCTGGAACCAGTCGCTCATCAAGGTCCGCGCGTTTCGCGCGAGACGGAAGTTGCAGAAGCTTTTTCAGGAACTACAAAAACAAGAACGATCATGAGCCCGAACCACAACGCCCCGCGCCATCCCTGGGCGCGTCTCACTGCCGCGGCGCGCACGGTGCGCGATGACCGCGATGCCTCCGCTCCCTTTGGCTTTGCCACCCGTGTCGCCGCGCTGGCCTTAGCGCAGGAACGCCGGGTCGTGTCGCTGTTTGAGCGCTTCGCCTTCCGCGCGGTCGGCGTGGCCGCGCTCCTCGCGCTATGCAGCGTGGCGCTGAACTATCAGGAACTCGCCGGCTCCGGCGCCTTCGTGCAGCACGCCGACGAGGAACTCCTCCATACGGACGACGCGATGACGATCGTGCTCAACTTGTCGGCCGACTGAGCGCCTGTGGACAAGCCCTGGAAAGTCATCGCCACCTTCCTCACCGTCTTTGTCGCCGGCGCGGTGTTCGGCGGTGTCTTTACGCTGGGAGTTAATGCGAGGAAACAGGGCCGCGAGGCCCGGCAGACTTTTATCGCGCCGGCGGTGGAGCCGGCTTCGCCCGCAGCACCGGTGGCGAGTGCTCCCGCGACTCCGGCCGCGAACCCAGCCGCGCCGCATACCACCAAAAAAGGCGGAGGTTTTCTCCCCCTGCCGGCGGTGCCCGGATCGGTCATGCCGCAGCTCATGCGGACGTTTACCCAACGGCTCGAACTGAGCGGGGCCCAACGGGAGCGCATTCGGCCCATCATCGCTCGCGCCAGCGAGGATCTGCTGCGTTTGCGGCAGGAAAATTTGACCGATTCGGTCCGGGTCACGGAACGGATGTATGAGGATATTTCTTCGACCCTGACACCGGCGCAGCGGACTGAACTCGAGAAGATGCACGTCCAGATGCAGGAGCGCGCGCGGGCTGAGCAGCTCAAACGCGCGGAACAGCTCAAGGCGAAACGGGCGGAGAACGCGGCCACCGAAGGCGCTAATCGTCCAGCCGGGGAACCCGCGCCTGTGCGCCCGAAGGCACCGCGGCCAGCCCAGCCCTGACGAGTGTTTCTGCTGGTTGCCACGGCCATTCGCCGCGCCAGCAATTTCCGAAATTGACTGTTGCGCTGCCTGGGTCGAGTCGCATGGTTCGCGCCGGCCAGGTGCCATGCATGGGCAGGGCACGTGAACTCCGCCAGGACCGGAAGGTAGCAACGGCAACGACGTTCTCCCAGTGCCGTGGAGTGCCTGGCCACTTTTATTTTTCGATTTTGGATTTTCGCTTTTCGTTTTTGGCCTTCTAGCTAGAGCGTCTTGTCCACCGCCTATCAAGTCATCGCACGCAAGTGGCGCCCGCAGACCTTCGACGATCTCGTCGGCCAGGATCATGTGGTCCGCACGCTGCGCAACGCCATCTCCCGCCAGCGCATCGCGCACGCCTACCTCTTCGTGGGTCCGCGGGGCACGGGCAAAACCTCGACCGCCCGCATCTTCGCCAAGGCCCTCAACTGCACGGATGGCCCCAAGGCCGATTTTGATCCGAAAGATCCGGCCTGCGTCTCCATCGCCGAGGGGTCGCACCTCGACGTCATCGAGATCGATGGCGCTTCAAACAACGGCGTCGATCAGGTGCGCGATCTCCGCGAGACGGTGCGCTATGCGCCGGCGCAGGGGAAATTCAAAATCTACATCATCGATGAGGTGCACATGCTCTCGGCCGCGGCGTTCAATGCGCTGCTCAAGACCCTGGAGGAGCCGCCGGCTCATGTGAAATTCGTCTTCGCCACGACCGATCCGCAGAAGGTGCTGCCGACGATTGTGTCACGCTGCCAGCGCTTCGACCTGAAGCCGATTCCAGATGACCTCATCGTCGAGCGCCTGAAGGCGATCGCCAAGGCGGAGAAGATCACGGTGGCCGACGCCGCGCTGGCGTGCATCGCGCGCCTCGCTGATGGCGGCATGCGCGATGCGCAGTCGATCTTCGACCAGATGATTTCGTTCTGCGGCGCCGAGATCACGGAGCCGGACGTGCTCGATGTTTACGGCCTCGTCGCCGGGGAGAAAGTTGCAGAGCTCGCCTCCGCGCTGGCGGCGGGCGATCACCGGAAAATCATCGCCCTCGTCGATGAGTGCGATGCCGCCGGCCGCGACTTGGTGCGGCTGCTCGTCGATTTGCAGGCCTTGGTGCGCACGGCCTTGCTCGATGCGATCGCGCAGGGCGGGAAGAGCGACCGGCTCGGCACCGCGATGACCACCGAGCAGATCACGCGCATGCTCGACGGGCTGCGCGAAGGCGAGGGGAGCGTGAAGCTGGGCCTCGCGGAGAAGATCAATTTCGAAGTCACGCTCCTCAAGGCCGTCGAAGCCAGCCGCGCGCGCGCGATTGACTCGTTGATCAAGGAACTCGCGGCGCTCGGGGACGAGGCGTCGGCCGCACCAGCCGACAGCGAAAAAAAAAAGGGCTGATTGATCGGCTGGAATCGCGGCTGGGCGCGCAGCTCGCCTCCGCCCAGAGCAAGCCCGCCGTGATGGGCGGCACCGCGGTCGTCGCCGAGCGACCGCCGGAACCGGCGCCGTCGGAACCCGATTCGGTCCCGCTGACCGATGGCATGGCGCCGTTGTGGCCGGATGAGACGGCGGAGGCCTCCTTTATCGCCGAGGCGCGGGCGCGTGGCGAACCGCTTGTCGTGGCGCGACCGGCGGAGGAGAGCACGGACGAGTCCGCGGGCAAGGCGCTCCCGCCCCTCGAAGAACTTGTGCAGCGCATCCCCGACGAGGTGCGCGAGGTGCTCGAGGACTTGTTTCGCGCGCGCTTCGTCGCGGTGCGACGCCTGCCGGGGAAGGCGTTGAAAGAGTAGCGCCCGCTATTCGATCCACTCCGCCCCGACCTCCGCGCGGCCGGTCACGGGCAGCGCGGAGACGTAGGCGTCGATTTTTTTTGCCGCAAAGGGCGCGATCAGGGGCACGGGGTCCCGTCGATAAAGCCCCTCGTGCACGCCCTCGAAAAGATCGAGTTCGCGCAGGCACGCGAGATTGACGGACCAGACTTCGCCCACGACGCCCGCTCGATCATCGGGCGCCGCCGCGAGCCCCGGATAGCCGCCGAGATCGTAGAGCCGGTAGCCGGGGACCGTGCGGGCCGGGCCGATGAACCGCTGGCCCGCGAGGTGATGGTGGTTGCAGCAGCCGCGTTTGAGCGTGCCGTAAACGAAGAGCCGCGAACTCATGGCGCACCGAGTTCGAAGACCACGGCGGTGGTATTGTCGCGGCCGGAGAGGGCGACCGCTTCCTCGACGAGCCGGTGGGCGCGGCTGCGCGGATCGGGCTCGGCGGGGTCGGTGCCGAGCAACTCCTCGAGCTGGCGATCCCAGAGGCCGTCGATCACGCCATCGGAGCAAAGCAGGAAGCGATCACCAGGGCGGTGCGCGACCTCACCCAGCTGCGGATCGACGAACTGGTTGCCGGCGCCGAGGGCCTGGCTGAGGGCGTTGCGGCGTGGATGGGTGCGGGCTTCGCGCTCGTTGAGCTGCCCCTGCCGGCGCAGCCAGCCTGGGTAGCTGTGGTCGTGCGACAGCTGGATGAGCGGCCCGCCGGCGGGCAAATGGTAGAGGCGGCTGTCGCCGACGTGGGCGAAGTGCATCCGATCCTGGCGCACCCAGGCGAGCGTGAGGGTGGCGCCCATACCGGCGCATTCCTCGTAGGAGTAGCCCAGTCGCAGCAGATCACGATGGATGGCGGCGACGAGGTCGCCGAGCACGGCCGAGAAATCCGCCGGAGCCGCGCTCGTGTTTCCGCGCAGCGCCGCTGGCAGCAGCCGCGTGATGCGGTCGACCGCGATGCGACTGGCGAACTCGCCCGACTTGGCGCCCCCCATGCCGTCGCTCACGGCGAAAATGAAATCGCTTGCGGCGAGCGGGGCCCGGCCCGTCTTGCCGAGGAATCTCACCTCCCGCGCGTCGAGCGCGAGGGCGAGGAACACGTCCTCGTTGTTGGGCCGCACGCGGCCGGGATGGGTGAGGCCCGACCATAGCACGTCGGGCGAGGGTTGCTCGGGAGTCATTGCGCAGCGGAGGGGCGGAGACTGATCGAGCGGCCGGTGCCGTCGTCGAGGATGGTGGCGAATTCGAAATCAATGATGCAGAAGCGGCCGTCCGCGATGCGGTAGGTGATATTGCGCAGGTCGCGGTCTTCGTGGCGCACGCCAAAGGCCTCCAACTCCGCAAAGATTTCCTTCTGTCGTTCGGGTTGCAGGTGGTCCACCCGCCCGCCGCAGTTGGTCGTCACGAGCAGCAGTTTCTCCGGGTCCGCCTCCAGCACGCGCGGCACAAACGTGCAGCCGCGCTCCTCCAGCAGGCGCAACACCAGCACCTCGTGATCGAAGCGCTCGCGGGCGAGATGGCCGCGGAAGGTCTTGTGCACGCGCCCGTCGAAGCCGATGCGGACGGTGGCGCGGGCGGTGTCCTTGATCGAATGCATGGCGGCGGCGGCAGGGTTCGCGTGGGGCCGGCGGCTGGCAAGCGTGCGGTGCAGCGGCGAGTGCCCCGGCCCGCCGCTCCGGCCAGCCACCCGTCACGCCCCGACCAATGTCATGAACAAAACTTCTGATTGCCACTGGCACATGAGCTGCTTAATTGCGCTTTCGATTTTTGCACTCGTTTCCGGGTGAGAAAATCATCCACGTTCACTCCGATCTCGTCCTAAAACCCTGCTCCCACCGCACCTCATCATGGCCAAATACAAACTGGAATACATCTGGCTCGACGGCTACACGCCGCTGGCCAATTTGCGCAGCAAGACGCAAATCAAGGAATTCGCCAAGTTCCCGAAGCTCGCGGAACTGCCCAACTGGGGCTTCGATGGCAGCTCGACCCAGCAGGCCGAGGGCAAGAGTTCCGACATCGTGCTCAAGCCCGTCGCGGTCTATCCCGACAGCACGCGCAAGGACGGCGTGCTCGTGATGTGCGAGTGCTACCAGCACACCGGCCAGCCCAGCCCCTCGAACTCGCGCGCCACCATCCCGGATGATGCGGACACGTGGTTCGGCTTTGAGCAGGAATACTTTTTCTACCAGGACGGTCGCCCGCTCGGCTTCCCGGAGGGTGGCTATCCCGCCCCGCAAGGCCCCTACTACACCGGCGTAGGCTACAAGAACGTCGGTTCCGTCGCGCGCGAGATCGTCGAGCAGCACATCGACATCTGCCTCGATGCCGGCATCAACATCGAGGGCATCAACGCCGAGGTCGCCAAGGGCCAGTGGGAATTCCAGATCTTCGGCAAGGGCTCCAAGAGCGCCGCCGACCAGATGTGGGTCGCCCGCTACATCATGGCGCGCCTGTGCGAAAAGTATGAGATCGACATCGAATGGCGCTGCAAACCCATCCTCGGGGCTTTCAACAGCCCGCTCGATTGGAACGGTTCCGGCATGCACTCGAACTTCTCCACGAAGTTCATGCGCGAGGTCGGCGGCAAGGCCTACTTCGAGAAGCTCATGGAAGCCTTCAGCAAGAACTGCAACGAGCACATCGCCGTCTACGGCCCGGAGAATCACCTCCGTCTCACCGGCCTGCACGAGACGCAGTCGATCGACAAGTTCAGCTACGGTCTCGCGGATCGCGGTGCCTCGGTCCGCATGCCGCACAGCTTCGTCAACAACGGCTACAAGGGCTACCTTGAGGATCGCCGTCCGAACTCCGCCGCCGACCCGTATCTCGTGGCCGGCCGCATCCTGAAGACGATCCAGTCCGTGCCGTTGCCGAAGGGCAAGGGCTGAGCTGGCCGATCGTTTTTGATTCTTCCACGGCGCCATCCCTCGCGGGGTGGCGCTTTTTTTTGCGCTGAAGGCGTGATGTCCGGGCAAAAAAAAAACGGGCCGCGTGGTGCGGCCCGTGGGTAGCTTGGCTGACGCGAGAGGCTCGCGTTTACTTCACTTCAGCAGCATGTCCTTCACGGTCTTGCCGGCCGGGATCATGGGGAGCACGTGCTCGGTGTAAGGGACAATGACGTCGAGGACGAACGGGCCGTCGCAATCGAGCATCTCCTGGATGGCGGCGCGCAGCTCACTCTTCTTGTGGACGCGGCGGCCCTTTACGCCGAAGCCTTCGGCGATCTTCACGAAGTCGGGGTAGAGCCCGTCGAGGTTTTCCGGGCTGCCGACGTTGCTCTCGTCGCCGAGGATGGTGTTGCCGCGCACGCTGCCGTAGAAGCGGTCTTCCCACTGCACGACCATGCCGAGGTGCTGGTTGTTCAGGATCATCGCCTTCGCGGCGATGTTCTCGATCTTGGCGGTGGCGAGTTCCTGGATGTTCATCACGAACGAGCCGTCGCCATCGATGTCGATGACTTGCTTGTCGGGCCGCGCGACCTTGGCGCCGAGCGCGGCGGGAT
The DNA here is from genome assembly GCA_030693515.1 of Opitutaceae bacterium. GTDB lineage: Bacteria > Verrucomicrobiota > Verrucomicrobiia > Opitutales > Opitutaceae > ER46. The sequence goes on along the minus strand of JAUYAK010000010.1, from coordinate 174,285 downwards.
AGCCGAAGCCCATCGCGCCGAGGCCGAGCGAGCTGATGTAGCGGCGCGGCTCGTCGAAGCGGTAGAACTGGGCGGCCCACATCTGGTGCTGGCCGACGCCGGTCGTGATGATGGCGTCGCCCTTGGTGAGTTCGTAGAGCACCTGCACCGCTTCCTGCGGGACGATGTGCTTGCTCTCGTCGTAGCGGAAGGGGTGCTCCTGCTTCCACGTCGCGATCTGCGCGTGCCAGGCCTGGGTGTCGGGCGGGGAGAACTTCGCGGCCTTGGCCAGCTCAAGCATGCGACTGAGCGCGAATTTCACGTCGCTCACGATGGGCAGCATCGCGCGCTTGTTCTTGTTGTGCTCGGAGGCGTCGATGTCGATGTGGACGATCTTGGCTCCGGCGGCGAATTTGCTCGTGTCGCCCGTGATGCGGTCGTCGAAACGCGCGCCCACGGCAATGAGGAGGTCGCTCTGATCAACGGCCCAGTTGCCGTAGGCCGAGCCGTGCATGCCGAACCAACGCATCGAGAGCGGATGGGTCTCGGGAAAACCGCCGAGGCCCATCAGCGTGGTGGCGACCGGGAGGTTGGTTTGCTCCGCGAACGCCTTCAGCTCCTTGTGCGCCTCCGCGGAGATGATGCCGCCGCCGGCGTAGAGCACGGGGCGCTTGGCCTCGGCGATGAGCGCGAGCACCTGCTTCAGTTGCTCATCAGGCGCGTGGAAAGTAGCCGTGGCGTAGGGGCTGCGGAATTCCACGGTCGCCGGATAGACGGGCTGGAATTTTTTCTGCTGCACGTCCTTCGGGATGTCGATGATGACGGGCCCCGGGCGGCCGCTGCGCGCGAGATAGAACGCCTCCTTGAAGATGCGCGGCAGATCGTTCGCATCCATCACGAGGTAGGAGTGCTTCACGATCGGCAGCGTCATGCCGTAGAAATCCGTCTCCTGAAACGCCATTTTCCCGATGTATTTCGAGAACACCTGGCCCGTGATCGCGACCATCGGGACCGAGTCCATGAAGGCATCGGCGATGGCGGAAACGAGATTGGTGGCGCCGGGGCCGCTGGTCGCCATGCACACGCCGACCTTGCCGGTCACGCGCGAGTAGGCCTCTGCGGCAAACGATCCGCCTTGCTCATGGCGCGGGAGAATCGTGCGGATTTTGTCCGTGCGGGCGAGGGACTGGTGGAGCTCCTGCGAGGCGCCGCCGGGATAGGCGAAAATGACATCGACACCCTCGCGGATCAGGCACTCGACGACGCAGTCGGAGCCCTTCATTTCGCGGCCGATCTCGGCCTTGGGAAACGCGGCGGGTGAGGTGATGTCTTTTTTCATGGCTTATGTGAGGACAAACAGGCTGGAAAGAAAGACGGGCCGGGTGGGGCGAGGCAAGCCCGCGGTTCGACGGTGCTGCGCCGGCACGATTTGGCTGGCGAACCCCGCCGCCCGGCCCGCACGGTCACGAAATGCTCCGGCTCCTGTTTATCGGTGATGTCGTCGGCCGGCCCGGCCGCGACATCCTGGCGGAAAAACTCCCTCGTCTGCGCACCGAGCGCGGCATCGATTTCGTGATCGCCAATGGCGAGAACGCCGCCGCTGGCGCCGGCATCACGGGCGCCATCGCCAAGTCCATCCTCGGCTGCGGCGTCGATGCCATCACGCTGGGCGACCACGTCTGGGATCAGCGCGGCTGGGAAAACGAGATCACCCAGATCGAGCATGTGTGCCGGCCGGCCAATCTGCCGAAATCCAATCCCGGCTGGGACCATCTCATCATCGAGCAGCGCGGATTTCGCGTGGCGGTGTTTACGGTGCTCGGACGGACGTTCATGGGCATGAAGGCCGAGTGCCCGTTCCTCACTGCGGACCGCATGGTCGAGCAATTGAAAGCTCAGGCCGACGCCATCATCGTGGAGATTCATGCGGAGGCGACCTCGGAGAAGATCGCGCTGGGCTGGCATCTGGATGGCCGGGTGACGGCGGTGCTCGGCACGCACACGCATGTGCCGACGGCCGACGCGACCATCCTGCCCAAGGGGACGGCTTTCATGTGCGACGTGGGCATGACCGGGCCGTATGCGAGCGTGCTGGGTCGCGAAGTGCGACCGGTGGTCGAACGGTTTCTCGATGGTATGCCGCGGCGCTTCGAAGTGGCGACGGGCGATGTGCGTATCTCGGCCGCATTAATCGAGATCAACCCTTCGAGTGCGAACGCCGAGAAGATCGAGCTGGTCACGGTGCGAGCGTAGGGAAGCTCAAGTCCCAAGGTGGGGCCGGTTCTCCGCACCGGCCTGGGTTGCCCGCGTGCTTGGTGCTGGCCGAGGCGAAGGGCCTTGAAACCCAGGCCCGCCCGGAGAGCGGGCCTTGCCCACTAAATCTTTCAACTCCGCACCGTGCCGGCTTCCTCGTAAACGCCGAGGTGGCGGAACCGCTCGTAACGTGCGGTGAGGAGTTTCTCGGTGTCCAAGGCGCGCAGATCGTTGAGGTGCTTCTGGAGCGCGTATTTCAGCGCGCTGGCCGCCTGGGCCGGATCGTGGTGCGCGCCGCCCGAGGGCTCAGGGATCACTTCGTCCACGACGCCGAGGCTTTCGAGATGATCGGCGCTGACCTTGAGCGCGGCGGCGGCGAGCGGGGCCGCGGCGTTGTCCTTCCAAAGAATCGCTGCGCAACCTTCGGGCGAGATCACGGAGTAGTAGCTGTTTTCGAAGATGAGCACGCGGTCGGTGACGCCGATGCCGAGCGCGCCACCCGAGCCGCCTTCGCCGACGACGACCGAAATCGACGGCGTGCGGAGGAGCGCCATTTCGCGAAGATTCACGGCGATGGCTTCGGAGACGTGGCGCGCCTCGGACTCGATGCCGGGAAACGCCCCAGGGGTGTCGATGAAGGTGATGAGGGGCAGGCGGAATTTCTCCGCCATGCGCATCAGGCGGAGCGCCTTCCGGTAGCCTTCGGGCTGGGGCATGCCGAAATTGCGCAGGATTCTTTCCTTCGGATCGCGGCCTTTCTGCTGGGCCACGATCATCACGGCCTCGCCGTTGAAGAAGGCGGTGCCGCCGATCAGGGCTTGGTCGTCCTTGAACTGGCGGTCGCCGTGCAGCTCTTGGAAGTCCTCGAAGAGGGCGCGGATGTAATCGAGCGCATAGGGCCGCCGCGGGTGGCGCGCGATCTGGACTTTCTGCCACGAGGTGAGACGCGAGTAGATGTCGCGTCGCGTCGCCTCGATTTTCTGCTCGATGGCGTGAATCTCGGTGGCGAGATCGACGTGGGTCTCGATGGAGCGCTGGCGCAGCTCGTCGAGCTGGCGGGCGAGTTCGCGCAGCGGTTTCTCGAATTCGAGGACGTAGGCCGGTGATTCCATGGGATAGGCGGAAAGGTTACGGGTCGGGCGGAAGGCGTGTCAACGGGTGGGCGGGCGGTGAGTTTTTGTGGGAGCGAGCCAGCTCGCTCCCACGGGCGGGCCCTTAATCCAGCGGGGCTTTCTCGAAGTCCGTTACGTTCACCCAGCCGGGCTTGAGTTTTTCGCCCTTCATGTAGCGTTCGTAGAAGTTCACATGCTGCGGATTTGCGTGGCGATACTGGTCGAAAACCTCCCCGCGGCCGAACATCCTCGGATCGCCCTGCGCCTTCAGGGCGGCGTGCATCTCGTCCCGGAGCTTTTGCCGCGTGGCGGCGGTGGCGGAATCGGCGGCGAGGTTCTTCACGCAATCGCGGTCGGTCCGCAGATCGTAGAATTCTTCGGCGGGGCGTTTGCCGAAGGCGAGCGCCCACGGCACGTCGGCAGGATTCTTCCGGTGAGCCTCAAGGATGAAGGTCTTGGTGGGGCTGGCATCGACGTTGAGGTAGCCGGTCTCGGGGTTGCAGGCGGGCCAGCGAGAAGGCTCGAAGTTTTGCAGGTAGAGGTGGCCGCCCTTCACGATGCCGCGGATCGGATAGCCGACATCGCCGGGGCGTCCGATGTCATGGCGCTCCATGCCGATGAGCACGTGATCGCGCGCAGGATTGATCTGGCCGCCGCGGGTCGCGCGGAAAATATCCGTGAGGCTGCGGCCCGGCGACGGCGCCATGCCGGTCTGCGCCCAAGTGAGACCGGCGAGCTCGGCAAACGTAGGCGCGAGATCGATGAAGCTGATCATATCGTCGATCACGCGGCCGGGGGCCGCGATGCCGGCGGGCCACATCGCGGCCATGGGGACGTGGTTGGAGTATTCGTAGGCTGCGCCTTTGCCGCGGGGGAAGGGCATGCCGTGGTCGCTCGTGACGATGACGAGCGTGTTGGCGAGGAGGCCGCGGGCTTCGAGCGCGGCGAGCATGCGGCCGAGGTGGCGGTCGAAGTGCTCCACCTCGTAGGCGTAATCGAGCATGTCGTGGCGGATGGTGTCGTTGTCGGGCCAGAACGCGGGCACGCGATCGATGTCGCTGAGTTTCTTGCCGCCCTTGGCCACGCCGGAACCGAACTCGTAGCCACGGTGCGGCTCGAGGGCGCCATACCAGAAGGCCCACGGCTTCCCGGTCGGTGCGGCGGCGAGGAAATCATCGAAGTTAGCGGCGTAATCGGCGGGCGAGATGCCGGTCGCGTCGGGTTTAAGCTGGCGGCCGTTGAAGGCGCGGCCGGTCATCTGGCGTGGTTTGCCGGCGGCGTCGGTGGCGACGCCCGGACCCCAGCCCTTGGTGGTGTGGCCCACAAACCAGCCGTGCTCCGCGAGCGCTTCGCCCCAGCCTTTGAACTTGGCGGGGAAATAGCAGATGTGGTTCGCGGCCTCCTCAAGTTGCCAGGAGTTGCGGCCGGTTAGGATGGCGGCACGCGAGGGCGCGCACTTGGCGTTGGGCGTATAGGTGTTCTTGAAAAGCAGGCCGTCGCGCGCGACCCGATCAAAGGCGGGCGTCTGAACCCACTTGGTGCCGTAGGCGCCGGCGTGGACGCCCCAGTCGTCGGCGATGGCAAAGAGGATGTTGGGCGGTTGGGCGGCGGACGCGGCGGAGATCAGGGTAAGAGCGGCGAGTAGGAGTAAACGCATGGTTGGGGAGAAGTGCCACAGGTTCAGCACCCGTTGCACGCGCCGCAAGCCCGCGAAACGTGGTGGTTATGGGACCACGCTCCGCCACGAGGGCGCAAAAGCCGTCCCTGCGTGGACGGCACCGAGCCGCTATGCGGCCGCAGAGGTCGTTTCCGACGCGAGCAAGCGGCGGGGGATTTCCCGTTGGGCAGTCATATCGCGAAGCACCCAGATCATGCAGCGCTGGTCGCGGAATGTAAGCGGTCGGGCGGAGCAAAGCAGAGAGAGCGACGGGCTCGCCGGCGTCGCTTGGAATGCGCACGGATGATCGTCGATCGCCGCACCGGTGGCCAGGCGGGCAAACATGTCGCTCCAGCACGCCGGATCGAAGCCGCGCTTGCCCGCATCGGGCGTGAATCCCACGATCTCGGCGCTGGCCCAGCCGGTCATTTTTTCGAAGGCGGGGTTGACCGCGAGGACCCGCGGGGGCTCGCGGGAGACAATCGCCTGGGCGACTGGATTGGCCTCGAACACCGCGGTGAAGCCGGCTTCGGCGGCGCGCAGCCGATCGTCAAGGCCGGCCACGTGCGCCTCGATTTCACGGGCCAGGCTCCACTTGCGCGTGAGCGCGTGCGTGATTTGCAGGACCTCGACGTGATCGAAGGGCTTTTTTAGAATCAGCAGATTGTCCGACTGCCCGAGGCGTTCGGTGATCGTCGACCAGCTATGATCGGAGTAGGCGGTGCAGATGACGACTTGGAGGTGCGGATCGGCCGCCCAGAGTCGGCGGATGGTCTCCAAGCCGTCCCAACCCGGCGGCATGCGCATGTCCACAAACGCGAGCGCGTAGGGCCGGCCCTCGGCCAGCGCATCCTGCACGAGCGCGAGCCCGGTCTGCCCTTGGGCGGCGGAATCCAGCTCGAAGCGTGACGGCAGCGGGGTGGCGCTGGCGGCTCCAAAAATGGCGGAAGCGAGTTCCTCCACCTGGGGGGCGGACGCGGTGTCGGTGGAAAGGACTTTCCGGAAATCCTCGTGGATCGTCGGCATGTCGTCGATCACCAGGACGCGGAAAGCGATGGCAGGAGCGACAGGCTTCATGCGGCGTTGAGCGCGAGTTGGGGCAGGTGCTGCTTCAGGAGCCGCGGCAGCAGTTCCCAGCGCACGGGTTTCGACATGTAGTCGTCCATGCCCGCGGCGAAGCAGGCCTGCTGGTCCATGTCGGCCACGCCGGCGGTAAGCGCGATGATCGGCAGGCGGCGTGCGCCGGTGGCGGCTTCGCGCGCGCGGATCTCGCGCGTTGCGGCGAGGCCGTCCAGCTCCGGCATCTGGCAATCCATCAGCACGAGATCGAAGGTTTGCCGCTGCAATTGCTCAAGCGCCTCCCGGCCGTTGGACGCAATCACGGCGGTCAGGCCGAGACGCTTCAGGTGCTGCGCGATCACTTTTTGATTTACGACATTGTCCTCCGCGACGAGCACCCGGGCGCCGACGATGGATGAGGCGGGGGCGAGGGCGGGAGCCGAGGCCGGTTTATGCTGAGGCGCGGTGACCGCTTGTCGGCGGAAAGGTAGCGTCACACAAAAGCGCGAGCCGCGCCCCGGTTCGCTCTCCAACGTGAGTGTGCCTGCCATCAATTCGACTAGGCCGCGGCAGATCGAAAGACCGAGCCCGCTCCCGCCATGGAGGCGGGTAATAGAGGCATCGACTTGGGCAAAGGGCCGGAAAAGCCGGGCTTGATCGGCGGCGGCGATGCCGGTGCCGGTGTCTTCGATGGTGAACTCGATTCGCGCGGCCTCGTCCGACAGGTCGAGCGGGCGCACGCGGAGGCAGACTTCGCCGCTGGCCGTGAACTTCACGGCGTTGTCCAGCAGGTTGATGAGCACTTGGCGAACGCGGACCGAATCGCCGGTCAGGTCGTTGGGCGTGCTGGCCTCGATCGTGGAGATGAACTCGAGGCGCTTGGCCTGCGCCTTCGGGGTGAGCAGACGCACGGCGCTGCTGATCGCGTCGCTGAGCGAAAAGGAGGCCTGCTCGATCTCAAGGTGGCCGGACTCGATGCGCGAGCCGTCGAGGATGTCGTTGAGGAGGGCGAGGAGGATTTCGCCGCTGTCCGCCATCGTGCGCGCAAATTCCCGCTGTTCGGAAGAGAGCTCCGAATTCAGCAGCAGCGCGTTCATCCCCAGAATGCCGTTGAGCGGAGTGCGGATCTCGTGGCTCATGTTGGCGAGGAAAAGGCTCTTGGCCCGGTTGGCCCGCTCGGCGGCCTCCTTGGCGGCGTGCAACTCCGTGGTGCGGGCAGCGACCATGGCCTCGAGTTCCTCGGAGTGCCGGCGCGCAGTCTGCGTGAGCACCCATTTTTCAGTGAGGGCGTGCGCGAGCTGGAGGGCTTCGATCTGATCGAAGGGTTTTTTCAGAATGAGCAGGCGATCGGTATGGCCGAGACGCTCCCGGATGACGCTCCAGCTGTGATCGGAGTAGGCGGTGCAGATGACCGTCTGCAGGCGCGGATCGGCGGCCCAGAGATGCTGGATGGTCTCAAGCCCATCCCAGCCCGGGGGCATGCGCATGTCGACAAATGCGATGGCATACGGGCGCTCCTCGGCCAGGGCGCGCTGGACGAGGGCGAGGCCTTCCTGGCCTTGGCTGGCGCAATCGAGCTCGAAACTTTCGACGGCGGCCGCGGGCGGCGCAGCGCCGAAGATGGCGTCAGCAAGCTGGCCCAGCTCGGCATCCACGGCCGGGGTGGAGCAGGTGAGCACCTTGCGAAAGTCGTCGTGGATCGACGGAGTGTCGTCGATCACGAGGATGCGGTGGTGGCGCGGGGAATTCATGCGGCGCGAGGCAGGGCGGCGGGCATGCGTAGCGGCAGATCGAGCGTGAAGCGGGCACCGAGGCCGAGGCCGTCACTGTGCACATGGAGAGCACCGCCGAGATTGCGCGCGGCGAGGGCGCCGGAGTGAAGGCCGAAGCCATGCCCGTCCCGGCGCGTGGTGAATCCATGCATGAAAATCTTCTGCAGGTTCTCCGGTGGGATGCCCGCTCCATTGTCCTCCACGGTAAACTGGATCCGGTCGTCCTTCTGTGCGAGGCGCAAGGCCACCCGCCGGTCGCCGTCGGGCCGTTGCTTCACGGCCTGCACGGCGTTGGTGATGAAGTTGACGAGAATCTGGAGGATCTGATGGCGGTCGGACTCGATGTCGGGGGCGTCGGATAGATCGGGGGTCATGCGCACCCCATGGCGATCGACGGAAGCCTGTGCGAGACGGGTGGCTTCCTCGAACAGCGTCGCCGGCTGGAGGGTCTGCACGACGCCGCCAGCCCTGGCGTAGTTCTGCTGCATGGCGACGATCTGTTTGATGTGGTCGACGTTCTGGACCATGTGCTCGAGCTCGCGCTGCAAATCGGCCTGCTTGGTGAGCATCTGATCGGCGAGCTCGATGACGAGCTTGGGCACAAGGCGGCCGCGGGCGTCCTCGGCGAGGAAACGATTCAGGCCGTCGCCCTGTTCGCGCATCAGATCGGCCACCTGCTTGAAAAGCTTCAGGCGGGGATTGGCGCTGAGATTGTCGCGCAGGATGTTGGCGGAGATGTTCACGCTGTTGAGCACGTTCCCGACGTTGTGCAGCACGCCGGTGGCGACTTGCGCCATGCCGGCTTGGCGGGAGGTCTCGAGCAGCTTGGCTTCGAGGCGTTTTCGCTCCTCGAACTGGTCGATGAGCTGTTGGTTGGCGGAGCGCAGCTCACTTTCCTTGGCCTGGAGACGGTCGAGCATGCGATTGAAGGCCTGAGTGAGCTCGCCCATCTCGTCGCCGCTGATGACTTCGGCGCGCTGGGAGAAGTCGGCGTTTTCGGTGACGCGGCGCGTGACGGCATGGAGGTTGTCCACGGGATCGAGGATCACACCGCGCAGACGCGCCAAGACGAAGAAACTTAGCAAAAGCGCCATCACCAGGGCGAGCGCAAGCGCCACCACCGAGGCCCGCAGTGCGGCCCAGAACATGGGACGCAAATCGGAGACGAGATGCACGGTGCCGAGGCGTGCGCCCGGCGCGCCGATCGCGGCCGAGGTGTGCAGGAGCCAGCCATCGAAGACCGAGGGCTGTTCAGTGAGCGGCCGGATGGCCGGGAAGAGATCGCCATAGGTGGCGAAATTCCGGCGGGAGGGCAGGTCGATCGCGGCGGCACGGATCGACGGTTTGGCGCGAAGCGGAGCGAGGACCGCGGCGGCGGCGGCTGAGTCCTGGAAGCTCACGGGGCCCGCGGCATTCTCCGCGACGATGCGAGTGAGGGCGAGCGCCTCCGCGGCATGGTCGCCGCGCTGCTCGTAAATCCGGTAGGCCAGGAGCGCCGCGGAGGCGGCGAGCGCCGCGCACGTGACAGCGAAGAAGGTGATGAAACCGAATTTGTGGCGGACGGACTTGCCGCGCAGCCACTGGCGCAGGGGACGACCGATCCGGCCCGAGATCATGGCTTCGCGGCGGCGACGATTTCGGCGAGGCCGGCGAGGCGGGCGGATAATTTCAAGCCGGCCCGCTGGGCGCTGGCGAGGTTGACTTGGAAGCGGAGATTTTCACCCCGTTGCACAAATCCGATCATACCGCCTGAGGTCGCGAAGCCGGCGCTCTCGCCGACGATCAGCACGGGGTGCTTTTCCGCGAGCGCCGCGATCATTTGAGGAGTGAGCCCGGGCTCGGCTGCCGCGCGGTAGGCGTCTTGATGGACGAAGATGATGTGGGGCAGGGCGTCGCCTTTCTCAAGCTGGGCCGTGGTCAGGCGCTCGACCACCAAGGGGCGATCGCCGGCGACTTTGCCGACGAGGGATTTCGTGATGAGTTGAAAAACATCGTCCGGAGCAAAGACGCCCAGGCGCACGGCGGCACCGGGCGCGAGCGTATCGGTGGGCCACTCGACGAACTTGGCGAAGTTGAAAAGGAAGCCGGACTTGACCTGATACTCGACCGGATCGGCAGCGGCAAAGCCGCGGGCCGGTGAGAGGATGGCCAGGGTGGCGAGGACGGCGCCGAGCACCGCCAGACGGCGGGCACGCGGGCCGGAGGGTGGCGAACACCGCCGGGCCATAGGTTGAAGGTGAAGCGTAGACATGGCGGCGCCTCAGTGTTTGAAGGTCACGCGGACGAACACGCTGCGCGCAATTTCGCGGGCGCCGTTGCCGATGATGAAGCCCGCCATCTCGGCGTGCTGGGGATCGAGCAGGTCGCGGCCGATGAGCTCAAGTTGATAGTTTTCGCGGGGACGCCAGGCGAGGCGCGCCTCAAGACCGGTGTAGCTCGGCACCGCCGAACCGGGCAGGGGACCGGTGTGGCGCGCGTAGGCATCGATGCTCCAGTGGGCGGAAACATCCCAGCCGGCGTGCAATTTGTATTCCTCACGCGGGCTGTTGCCGATCAGGCCGGCGATGGAGGCATCGGGCTCGCTTGAAGGCGTTAGCTGCTGGAGTCGGGTGCGGACCACGGCCACGGAGGCGTCGAGGCGCACGCGGTCGACAGGTTGCCAGCGGATCGAGAACTCACCGCCGTAGGTGTAGCCCTCGACGTTGTTGGTCGCGGTGTAGAGGTAGGTGAAGTGCGGGGGGAAGGTGGTGAGATTGGGCGGCAGGATCTGCGGGCGCAGGCCACGCATGTCGGTGTAGTCCGCACGGAAGAGGGAGGTATCGACGCTGAAACGGCGGCTGGCCTGGAAGCGGTGGCCGAGTTCATACGCCGTGACGTGTTCCGAGCTGAAATTGGGGTCGCCGAGCGCGATGACCTTGGTCGGCAACGGCAGGGGCAGCAGGGGCGACGGCGGCACTGTGGCGGCAAACCAGGTGATGTCTCGCTCCGAGCGCGAAGGCGTGCGCGCGGCGCGTGAGACCGCAGTCCAGATCGTCTGCTTGCGGGTGGGGTGCCAGAGCAGGCGCAGGCTCGGCTGGGTTTCCCAGCCACTGTAGCTGTTGCGCTCAATCTTGGCGCCGAGCGTGAGTCTCACCTTTTCCGGGATGAGCGTGATCTCGTCTTGGGCGAAAGCGCCGACGAATGACGTGGTGGCAGCGTTGACGCGGTAGTTGAACCACTCGGAGCTGCGCAGGTGATCGGAGGTCGAGCGGTAGGTCAGGCCGGTGATGACTTCGTGCCGGGGCAGCGGATAGAGCGTGAGCTGCGTGTCGATGTCGGCGGTCGTGTGCCGTTCACCGGATGCGAATTGGGACGTGTCGCCATGGGTGACGGAACCTTGGACCGAGAGGCGGCCGTCGCCGAGCACGGGCTGTTTCCACTTGAGCGAAAGATCGGTGCCGCGGGTGCGGCGATCGTCGTGGTAGGTCACGAAGTAGGGCGGGAGCAGCGTGGGCTGGTTGGTTGTGCCGGAGACTCGCAGTTCGCGATGCTCGGTGATCACCGTGAGGCCGCCGCCGCCGGGGCGATCCCAGTCGAGGCGGGTGCCGGCGAGGCGGTAGTTCCAGCCCTCCGAGCCCGTGCCGAAGCCGGTGCCGTAGTCGTCATGGTCCTGGTATTTGACGTAGACCCGGGCCGCGGTGGCGGGGTTGAAATTCCAGCCGTGGCGCGCTTCGAGCCCGAAGTTAAAGCGATCGCCGTGCGTGACTGACACCAGCGAGCCCAGGGTTGAATGGGCGTTCTTGGTGACGAGGTTGATGACACCGTTGACCGCGTTGGCACCCCAGAGGGTGCCGGCCGGTCCGCGCTGCACTTCGATGCGGCTGACGTCCGAGAGCATAGGCTCCTGGAAGTTCCAACTCGCGCCGGAGAACAGCTGGTTGTAGACGGAGCGCCCGTCCATCAGCATGAGGAGCTTGTTGGAGGTGGAGTCGTTGAAGCCGCGGATCGTGATGGCGTAGTTCGACGAATCAACGCGTGAGACCTGCACGCCTGGCACGAGGCGGAGCGCCTCGGGCAGGTTGAACGCACCGCTGCGGGCGATCTCGTCGGCCGAGACGATGTGGCCGGGGGCGGGCGTCTCGAAGAGCGCCGAGTTCTTGCGCCCGAGTGACGAAATCTCGACCTTGATCAATTCCTCAAGACTGAGATCGGAGAAGTCTGCGCCCGGAATGGTTTGGGCGGAGGCGGCGCCGGGAGCCAATACCGCGATGGATAGCGCCGCTTGAGCGACGAAACCGGAACGTGAGCGTGACGGAAATTTCATGGAAGGTTGCAGAGGAGGTGGGCGTTCTCAGCGGTGGCAGGGGCTGGCCGTGGCGTAGGGCGCAGGCTCCGCCGAATAATAGCGGTCAGTGGCAGCAGCCCGGAGCGGACGTTGTGGGCATGGGAACATGCGGTTATATCGACGCGCCCGACCCGATGATTGAGCGATTTTCATATTATATATAGAGCGCAACGACATGCGCGTGACGCGCGAATCGCGGCTTGTGATTCCTGCAGCACTGGCCGCGACCTGGCGGCTCCGAAACGAATGGCGCTCTGCAGCCTCTGACCCTTTCAACGCCTACGGCTGGGCGGTGAAAACGTGTGGCTGCTCCAGTTGCGTTACGATTACTGAACGGTCATCGATTCGGCCTTGGAGACAAATTCGAGCAGGCGCTTCTCGTAATCTGCTTTCGCGAAACCGTAGATGTCTACGTGTGCGGCGCCGGGCACGAGCCACCAGGATTTAGGTTCGCGGGCGTGATCGAAAAGTTCGCGCGCATTGGCGGGCAGTGTGTGGGTATCGAGTTCGCCGGAGATCACGAACACAGGGCAGGGCAATCTGGCGATGGCTTCACGCGGACTGATCGTCTCCGCGCTGACTCCTAGCCGCCATTCGGCGATGGGAATCATGGCGCAACCGGCAAGCCATGCGGGTAGCAACACCGTGCGACGGAAGCGGCGGTCGACAGCGTTCGTCAGCGTGGGATAGACACTCTCAAGAATCGCCCAGCGGACTTCACGCAGGTCCGTGGCAGCGAGTGCGATGGTGGCGCCACCCTGCGAAGCGCCGAGACTTCCAAACTGCGTGAAGCCGCGATCACGCAGCCAATCGAGGGCACCAAGCAGGTCGCGGGTCTCGAAAAACCCGAAGCCCACCAGATCGCCGTCGCTCTTGCCGTGTCCGCGCGCGTCGTAGAGCAATGCAGCGTAGCCGTGGTCGTGGAAAAACTTTGCGCGCGCCAACATCTGTGTGCGGGTCGTGCCGTAGCCGTGCAGCAGGACGACGGCTTTCTTCGTGTCGGCGCACGGGACAAACCATCCGTCGAGCGTCACGCCGTCGCGCGCAGCAAAATGGACGTCTTCATGCGCTGTGAGAAACGTCTCTGGCGCAACCGCCAGCGGACGGCGTGGCGGGTTCGTGAAGCGGTAGGGGAAAAACGCAGAGACGGTGATAAACCCCAGCGCGCCGAGCAGGATCACGAGCGCAACGCTACGGCCTGTGCAAAATCGTCTCACCACCCATAGCTCCGCTTCATGCGCAGCGGCTGGTAGAGTTCAGGCGAGAGTTCGGTGAGGAACCGGCTCGGGGTTTGGAGCATCGCGGGGCCGCCCTTCGTGTTTACCTTGGGGAAGCAGAGGTAGAGTTCGTCGCGGGCGCGCGTGACGGCGACGTAGAAGAGGCGGCGCTCTTCCTCCACGTCGCCGGCCTCGATGGCGCGGCGGAGGGGAAACGAGCCGTCGGCCAGGCCGATGAGGAAGACGGCGGCGTATTCGAGGCCTTTGGCCTGGTGGACGGTCGTGAGGCGGAGCGCATCGGCGTCGGGATCGGCGGAGCGATCGCTCGTCTCGCTGTTGAGCAGCATCACTTCGACGAGGAGCTGATGCATGTCGTCGTAGCGGCTCGCAAAGCCGATCATGGATTTCAGGTCGTCGAGGCGGGAGACGTAGTTGGCGAAGGCGCCCTTGAGGTAGTCGCCATACCAGCCGTCGATCGCGATCTCGACGGCGTTGTGGGGCTTCATCGTGCGCATCATTTCCTTCACCTGCTGGAGCGAGGCGACGAACTTGGGCCACTCTTCCTTGGCGTCCTTGGGCACTTTGCTCGCGACGTCGTCGGTGCCGAGCGCGTCGAGGAAATCCTGCTGGAGCAGCTTGGCGTGTTCGAGGGCGGCGGCGTGGAGTTTCTGGGCGTTCTTGTCGCCGACCTTGGGGAGGAGGATGGCGATGCGGTTCCACGCGGCGATGTCGCTCGGGTTGTAAACGAAGCGCAGCAGCGCCACGAGATCGCGGATGTGAGCCTGCTCGAAGAACCGCACGCCGCTCGTGATCTGATAGGGAATCTGGAGGCGCGAGAGCTCGAGCTGGATGTCGAGGGCGTGAAAGTGCGCGCGGTAGAGAATGGCGATGTCGGCGAGTGAGCAGCCTTCGTCCACGAGGCCGCGGACGCGCTGCACGATGAACTGCGCCTGTTCGCGGCCGTCCATCGTCTGCACAAAGTAGGGCTTCTCGGAATTGGCGCGGTGCGGGCGCAGTTCCTTCTCGAAGGCGCGGCCCTTGGGCTGGGCGAGGAGCACGCCGTTGGCCAGCGCGAGGATCTGCGGGGTGGAGCGATAGTTGGTCTCGATGCGGTGGATGACGGTGCCGGGGTGGCGGTCGGGAAACGTGAGGATGTTTTCGACGTTGGCGCCGCGCCAGGTGTAGATGCACTGCGCATCGTCGCCGACCGCCATCACGCGGTGATGCGAGCCGATGAGATCGACGATCTGGGACTGGAGGACGTTGGTGTCCTGGTATTCGTCCACGAGGACATGGCGGAAGCGGTGGACGAAATACTCGCGCGTCGGCTCCGATTTTTTCAGCAGCTCGAGCCACAGTTCGAGCAGGTCGTCGTAGTCCAGCACGCTGGCCTCGCGTTTCTTGTCGGCGTATTTTTTCGCGAAGAGCGGCAGGCGCTCGATGATGGCCTCGTGCTGGGGGAAGAAACGCTGCGTGGTCTCGTCGACGGAGAGCTGGGTGTTGCGCGCCATCGAGAGCAGCGAGTGGAGCGGGCCGGGCTTGGGGTGGGTCTTGTCCTTGAAGAAGCCGCGGTCGGCCTCATCGACGGCGTCGCGCAGCAAGCCCTGGGATTCCTCGGCGTCGAGGATGGTAAACGAGCGCGGCAGCCCGATGGCCTCGCCGTGCATGCGCAGCGCGCGGTGCCCGATGCTGTGGAACGTGCCGCCCCAAAACCGCCCCGGCTCGACGCCGGTGAGTTCATGCACGCGATGGAGCATTTCCTTGGCGGCCTTGTTGGTGAACGTGAGCAGCAAAATCTCGCCGGGCCGCACGCCCTGCGAGAGCAGGTAGGCGACGCGGTAGGTGAGCGTGCGGGTCTTGCCCGATCCGGCTCCGGCGAGGACGAGGAGCGGCCCCGGCGGCGCGGTGACGGCGGCAAACTGCTCGTCGTTCAGCGCCGCGCGAAAATCAATCGGCGGGACGCCGGGCGAGGCATACGAAGGCTGGGCGTCGAGCGGGAAATCCATGAATAGCGAGGGGAGATGGCCGCAAAGAGCCGCGGCCGGCGCAAAGGAAAACGGTGGCTAAGAAACATCGCCGTCGTTCGTCTGTCGGAGGAGCCCACCTCATTCACCATGAAGACCCTGTTCGCTTCGCTTCTATTCGTGGCCGCCTTGACGGCCAGCGCCCAACCGGCCCTGACCATCTACAACCAGAATTTCGCTGTCGTGCGCGAGCGGGTGCCGCTCGATCTCAAGGCGGGCGAAAATGAGGTGACGTTCGCCGGCGCGACCGCCCAGGTGGAGGCGGATTCCGTTGTTTTGCGGGATCCCGCGGGCAAGGTTCAGGTCCGGGTGCTTGAGCAGGGTTATCGGGCGGACGTGATGTCGCAAGGCGCGCTGCTCGCGTTGAACGAGGGCAAGGAAATCGATTTCCTCGTGCGCGATCAGAACGCGAAGGAATATCCGATTCGCGGAAAAGTGATCCGCAGCGGCTACAATCCGGGGGGCGAGGCCATGAGCCCGATCATCGAGGTGAATGGGAAACTGAGATTTTCCCTGCCCGGCGAACCGCTTTTTCCGGCGCTGGCCGGCGATGGGATTTTGAAGCCTACGCTGGCGTGGAAGCTCGCCGCTCCACAGGCGGCGAAGTTCGAGGCGGAGCTCGGTTACATCACCGGAGGGCTCGATTGGGAGGCCGCCTATAATCTGCTCGCGCCGGAAAAAGGCGACGTGCTGGATGTCGTGGGCTGGGTGACGCTGCGAAACAGCAGCGGCAAGGTGTTCGAGAATGCCGCGATCAAAATCATGGCGGGCGATGTGCAGAAGATCGCACCGAAGCCCGCGCAACATGATTACAACAGGCTGATGCAGATGACGGCGAGGGCGCCGGCTGAGACCGTGACAGAGAAGGCTTTTGATGAATTCCACCTCTACTCGCTGCCGCGCGCCGTGACCCTGCGCGACCGCGAGAGCAAGCAGGTCGAGTTCATGCGCGCGAGCGGCGTGAACGCGCCGGTGGTCTACGTCTACGACGGCACGGGGATGTTCAGCACCTATCAGGGCGGCATGATTCGCGATCCGGCCTATGGGACGCAGAGCAACAAAAAGGTTTGGGTGATGCGCGAATTCAAGAACAGCGAGGCCAACAAGCTCGGCCTGCCGCTACCCAAGGGTCGGCTGCGTTTCTACCGGCGCGACGATGCGGACGGTCGCATCGAGTTCACGGGCGAGAGCCACCTCGATCACACGGCTAAGAACGAGCTCATCCGGGTGAAGACAGGCGATGCCTTCGACGTCGTGGGCGAGCGGGTCCGCATGAATTTCAACGGCAACAACCGCCAGGATTTCGCCGAGGAAGATTTCGAAATCAAGGTGCGCAATCGGAAGTCCGAGCCGGTGACTGTGCGGGTGGTCGAGCACCTCTATCGCTGGAGCAACTGGGCGATTACGCAGAAGTCGGACGAGTTCACGAAGAAGGACGCGCAGCGGATCGAGTTCAACGTGATCGTGCCGCCGGATGCGGAGAAGGTCGTGACGTATCGCGTGCGCTACGAGTGGAAGTAAGCCGGCGGAAAGGCGCCGGAGGTTAAAACGCAAAGACGCAAAGAGGCGCAAAGGTCCGCGAAGAATCGCTTTCCTCCCTAGCGCTTAGGTCCGGGAGGATTCTACAGCAGCACGAGGTCGTTGCGATGCACGACCTCGAGGCGCTTGCGGGCGGGGTAGAGGGCGGCGACGGCGGGGCCTTGTTGCTCGGCGATCGATGGAATCTCCTCGCTGGCGTAGGCACTCTTGCCGCGGGCGAAGATGGTTCCGTCGGGGCCAGCGATGTTGACGATGTCGCCGGCGGCAAACTCACCGGTCGCGCCCGTCACGCCCACGGCGAGCAGGCTGCGGCCTTGCTCGCGCAGCACGGGCACGGCGCATTCGTTCACCGCGATCGTGCCGGCGGGGCGTTGGAAATACGCGAGCCAGCGCTTCTTTGATTCCATCGGCAGACCGCTCGGCACGAAGAACGTGCCGGGGCCGCGGCCGGCGAAAAGTTTTTCCAGGATGCGCGGCTCGGAACCGCTGGCGATGAAGACGCCGCAGCCGGCCTTGGTGGCGAGCTTCGCGGCGGTGATCTTGGAAATCATGCCGCCCGTCGCCGTCTCGCTCGTGGTGCCGCCGGCCATCGCTTCGATCTCGGCGGTGATGCGCTCGACGACCGGGACGATTTCCCGGGTGCCTTTCATGTCGATCAGGCCGGGCGCGGTGGAAAGGATGACGAGGTGCTGCGCCTCGACGAGGCTCGCGACCATGGCGGAGAGCGTGTCGTTGTCGCCGAACTTGATCTCGGCGGCGCTGACCGTGTCGTTTTCGTTAATGACCGGGATCGTGCCGTAGGCGATGAGCTGGCGGAGGGTCTCCTTCACGCCGAGGTAACGGGTGCGCACCCGGAGGTCGTCGTGCGTGAGGAGCACCTGGGCGACGGTGAGGCCGTGCGGGGCGAAGCCTTCCTGCCACACCTGCATGAGGCGTGACTGGCCGATGGCGGCGCAGGCCTGTTTCTTCGCGATCTCCTTGGGTTTTTTGGCGAGGCCGAGCGCGCCCATGCCGAGGCCGACGGCACCCGAGGAAACGACGATGACCTCGGTGCCGCGGGCGCGGAGTGCGGTGATCTCGGTGCAGACGGCGGCGATGCGGGCGGTGTCGAGCTGGCCGATGCCGGTGGTGAGGACGCCCGTGCCGAGCTTGATGACGACGCGGCGCGGCGCGGCGGACGAAAAATTATTGTTGGTCACAGAGGACACAGCGAACAGACACAGAGTTCACAGAGTCGAGGAGGAGGCTCTGTGAGCTCTGTGTCTCCTCTGTGCTCTCTGTGGCCCAATCAGATCACACCGCCAGCAGGTCTTTCTCCTTGTGGGCGAGATGGGTGTTGATCTCGGCGATGGCCTTGTCGGTCGCGGTTTGGATGTCCTTTTCGAGGCGCTCCGCGTCGTCCTCGGGCAACTTGGCTTTCTTGACCGTTTCGAGGGAATCGCGGCGGACGTTGCGCACATGGACGCGGCCTTCTTCGGCGAGGCGGTGGGCGTTTTTCACAAACTCCTGCCGGCGCTCGCGGCTCATGTCGGGGAGCGGGATGCGGATGACTTTCCCGTCGGGCATGGGGTTGAAGCCGAGGTTGGCGGCCTGGATGCCGGAGATGATGGACTTGATCAGCGAGACGTCCCACGGCTGGATCTGGATCAGGCGGGCATCGGGTGTGGAGATGGCGGCGCAGCTCTTCAATGGCTGCATCGAGCCGTAGGCCTCGACCATCACGGTCTCGACCATGGCGGGCGTGGCCTTGCCGGTGTGGATGGAGCTGAACTCGTGAAGGGTATGATCGACCGCCTTCTTCATGCGGGCCTGGGAGTCAGTGAGAATGGGATGGGCCATGGGAGTTTGGATTTGGGATTTGCGATGCAGGAGGGGCGTCAGTTGCGGACGAGTGTGCCGATCTTCTCGCCCATGATCGCCTTGCGGATGGCGTGCTTGTCGTTGAGGTCGAAGACTAGGATCGGAAGGTTGTTGTCCATGCAGAGCGAGAAGGCGGTCGAGTCCATGACATTGAGCCGGTCCTTCAAAGCTTCGACGAAGGTGAGGGTATCGTATTTCACCGCGTCGGCGTGCTTCTTGGGGTCCTTGTTGTAGATGCCGTCGACCTTGGTGGCCTTCATGATGATGTCGGCGTGCATCTCGGAACCGCGGAGAGCGGCGGTGGTGTCGGTCGAGAAGTAGGGATTGCCCGTGCCGGCGACGAAGATGACGACGCGGCCCTTCTCGACGTGGCGGATGGCGCGGCGCAGGATGAAGGGCTCGGCGATCTGGTTCATCGGGATGGCGGACTGCACGCGGGTATTGACGCCGATTTTTTCCAGGCAGTCCATCAGCGCGAGGCCGTTGATGACGGTGGCGAGCATGCCCATGTAGTCGCCGGTGGTGCGGTCGACGCCGCGTTTCTCGCCATTGAGTCCGCGGAAGATGTTGCCGCCGCCGATCACGACGCCGATCTGCACGCCGAGATCGTGAATCTCTTTCACCTGATTGCAGACCTCCAGCAGGGTCACGCCGTCGATGGGATCGCCGGACTTGCCGCCACGGAGCACCTCGCCCGAGAGCTTGAGGATGACACGTTTGTATTTCGCGCGAGGATCGACGGACTTGGAGGCACGGGACATGCCGGGAAGAAACGGGTGGGGAAAATCCGCGTCAATGCCTGAGATAGCTCGCGCTCGACAAGCCCGGTGCGCAACCCTCTAGTCCCGCATCGTTTTTCGATTCCCTGCGTCGTCCAGCCTTGGAGATCACCCCTATGAAAAATTCCCTCTTCGCCGTCGCCCTTGCCCTTGGTTCGCTCGTTCCGCTCTCGGCCGCCCATTGGCCCAGCTGGCGGGGCCCCCAGGGTGATGGCACCGCCCCCTCTGCCAAAAATCTCCCCGCTACCTGGGGCACCTCCGAGAACGTGAAGTGGAAAATCGAGATGCCCGCTTGGAGCGGATCGTCGCCGGTGATTTGGGGCGACCGGATTTTCCTGAATTCCCCTTCCAAAGAGGACACGTCGGCGCCGGCTCCGGTCGCCGATGCGCCCCAGCCCGGAAAAAAGAAGCGCCCGGCCCCGGGTGGCGTCCGGGGCCCCGGCGGCCAGGATATCTTGCTCCTCTGCCTCGATCGCGCGACCGGCAAGGAACTCTGGCGGCGGCCCTACGACCGCGGCAACGACATCAAGATGAAGCACAACATGTCGTCGCCTTCGCCGGTGACCGACGGCAAGCACGTCTGGGTCGTCTCCGGCAACGCCATCGTGGCGTGCTTCGATTTCGACGGAAACCAGAAGTGGACCTTCGACATCCAGAAGGCCTACGGAAAAATGGGCATCCAGTTTGGCTACGGCTCCTCGCCGCTCCTCGTCGACGGCAAACTTGTTTTTCAAATGCTCCAGGGGCTCTACACCGATGATCCCTGCTACCTCTTTGCCCTCGACGCCGCGACCGGCAAGGCACTCTGGCGGGTCGAGCGTCCGACCGATGCCGAGCACGAGAGCCCTGATTCCTATTCGACGCCCGCGCTCCTCGTGCAGGGCGGCAAAAAGCAGTTTGTCGTGGGTGGCGCCGACTACATCACCGGCCACGATCTCGCGACGGGCCAGGAGCTGTGGCGCGGTGGCGGGCTCAACCCGGAAAAATCGAAAAACTTCCGCGTCATCGCCTCGCCGCTCGTGAAGGACGGCATGATCTTCGCGCCGACGCGTGTGAAGCCCTTCATCGCGTTCAAGGCCGGCGGCACGGGCGACATCACCACGAGCCACCTGGCGTGGAAGTGGACGGAGAAAGGCTCGCCCGATGTCCCCACGCCCGTGAGCGACGGCGAACTCCTCTACATGGTGGACGATCAGGGCGCGATCACGTGCGTGAAGGCGAAGACCGGCGAGCGCGTCTACGGCCCGGAAAACACCGGCATCGGCCGCATCAGCTCCTCGCCGATCCTTGCCGATGGGAAAATTTATTTCATCAGCGAAGCGGGCGAGACCGCCGTCGTCCAAGCCGGCCCAGCCTACAAGCTCCTCGGTAAAAACGCGCTCGATGGCAGCTACACGCTTTGCACGCCGGCCTTTGCCGACGGCGAGATTTTCATCCGCACGGGCACGCACCTCTACTGCGTGACCAAGCGCTGATCGAACGCGGCGCGCCGCCTCACGCCGCATGACCAGCCTCCAGCTCGCGATCCATTTTTTCTTTCAGATCGCGGTCATCCTCCTCGTTTGCCGGGCGGTCGGGCTGCTGGGCCGGCGGGTGGGGCAGCCGCAGGTCGTGTCGGAGATGATCGCGGGCGTGCTGCTCGGGCCGTCGCTCCTGGGGGTGCTTTTTCCCGGACTGGCGCAGGCGATCTTCCCGCCCGAGACGCTGCGCGTGCTCTTCCCGGTGTCGCAGCTCGGGCTGGCGGCCTACATGTTTGTCGTCGGGCTGGAGTTCAGGATGGATATTGTGCAGCGGCAGGCGCGCGCCGCGATCGCGGTGTCGATCGCGGGCATGGTCGCGCCGTTTGTGCTCGGGGCCGCGCTGGGCTGGTATTTCCACGGGCACACCGAGCTGTTTCCGGCGAAAGCCACACGCGCCGAAGCGATGATTTTTCTCGGGGCGTCGATGTGCATCACCGCCTTTCCGATGCTCGCGCGCATCATTCATTTCAAAGGCCTCACCGGGACGACAATGGGCACCGTCGCGATCGGCGCGGGCGCGATCAACGATGCGGCGGCCTGGGGGCTGCTCGCGGTCGTGCTCGCGAGCTTCGATGGAAATATCGGCCATGCGTGGGCGAACCTCGGGGGGGGCGCGGCCTACGTCGCGGGGATGCTGCTGGTGGGGCGGCCGCTGCTGGCGCGCTGGGCGCGCGGCATCGAGGCGCGCGGGGAACTGACCGATGGCGAGTTTGCCGTCTGTCTCGCGCTGATGGCGCTCGGCGCAGGCTTTACCGATTGGGTCGGGCTGCACGCGGTATTTGGCGCGTTTATAGTGGGCGTGGCGATGCCGCGCGGAGTGGTGGCCCGCGAGCTCGTCGCGCGCATCCAGCCGCTCACCGTGGCGCTGCTGCTGCCGCTCTTCTTCACCTACTCGGGCCTCAACACCCAGATCGGTCTGCTCGACTCCGCTTATCTGTGGGGCATGACCGGCCTGGTGATGGTCGCGGCGGTCGGGGGCAAGGGCATCGCGTGCTGGCTCGCGGCGCGCGCGACCGGCCTGCCGCAGCGCGAGGCGCTCGGCATCGGGACGCTGATGAACGCCCGCGGCCTGATGGAACTCATCATCATCAACATCGGCCTCCAGCGCGGGGTGATCACACCGGCGCTTTTCGCGACGCTTGTCATCATGGCCGTAATCACGACGCTGATGGCGTCGCCCATTTTCGATCTGCTCGTGGGTAAACAACGAGCCACAGCAGCTCCGACACCGGCCTAGCGTCGATCAAAATCCCCTCCTCATGAAATTCCTCCAACTGCATGAAACCCCCGGCGCGCGACCCGGCCCGTCGCTCATGGGCGCGATGGTCGGTTCGGCCATCGGTCTCTCCGCCGTGTTTACCGCGGGCTATTCGATCTGGGCGTTCAGGCTGATCCGTGAGTCGGCGCTGCAGTATGCGGCGATTGCGACGGTCATCTTTTGCCTCGGCGGCTTCGTGATCCAGCGCGCCGTCGTGCGGCGCGGCGCGGCGTGGAGTTTCCCGGTTTGCTTCGCGATCGGCTTCATCGCCTACGCGGTGCTCTGGTCGGCCGCGTGGATGGGGCTGCGCGGCAAATATCAGGCCGATCTCATCGGCGCGGTGCTCGGGCTGGCCGCGCTCGTCTGGCTGTGGCGGCGGGCTTTTGGCGGCACGGCGGGCTTTGCGGAACTGTTTCTCGGTCTGCTCGTGTGCCACAGCATCGGCTATTACATCGGCGGCGAGCTGCACGCACTGGTCCCCGGCCGGACGGGAAAATTATTCTGGGGCGCATCGCACGGACTGGGCTTCGGGGCCGGCATGGGCTTCGTGCTGCAGCGGCTGCAGCGGCTGCAGCGGCCGGCTAAGGCTGCGCGCTAGCCGGCACGCGGACAATCCACGCGGCGACCCCGAGGGCGGCCACTACGGCGGCGAGCGCGTAGAAGACCGCCGCGTAGGAGCCGGTGAGCGAGTGGCAGCGCGCGAGCAGGATCGGCCCGAGGGCCGACGCGAGCACGGTCATCATCTGGGCCGTGCCGGTGATGCGACCCAGGTGAGCGCGGCCAAACGCCTTCGCCCAGAAGCTGAAAAAAATCACGATCACGAAACCGCCGGCGAGACCCATCACGACCGAAAACGCATCGACGTGCGCAAGGGTGGTGAGCGAGGGCAGGCTGAGCAGCGCCAGTGAGAGGAGCGCCATGGCGAGCGCCATCAGGCGGCTCATGCTCCAGCGCGACGCGAGCCAGCCGCCGAGGAAATTGCCGACCAGCGAAAACAACGCGACGAAGACGAGGCTGCGGTGATAGATGTCGGCCGGGAAACCACGCTCGGCGAGAATCGATTCGTTGAAGAGGCCGACGCCCGAGGCCACGAGATTGTAGGTCGAACTGGCCACCGCAAAGACCCAGAAGGCCGGCGTGCGCAGGGCCTGGCCGAGCGTGGCGCCGGCGTTGGTGAGATCATCGGCCGTCGCCGCCGCGCCTTCCTGCGCCAAGCCGCATTCCTCGGGGCTGCGGCGCGCGAGCCACCAGCCGAGAAGCGCGAGTCCCGGCAGCAGACACCAGCCGATGGCGGCCCACGCGGTGCGCCAGCCCTCGCGTTTCACGATCTCACCGACAATCGGGAAGGCCGCCATAAAGCCGATGCTGAGCGTGATGGAGTAGAAGGCCATCGCGGCGGGCAGGCGGCGGCGAAACCACTGGCCGACCATCGCCAGACTCACGACCGAGAGTGCGCTTTGCCCGAGGCCCCGCGAGAGCACGAGCAAGGCAAACATCATCATCGTCCCGGTCGTCACGCTCATCAGCAGCACGACCGCCCCGAGGAGCGCCGCGACGGTGGCAAGAATGATGCGGCTGCCGAGCCGATCTTGCAGCCGGCCGATGCCGATGCAGCAGAGCGAGCCGAGCAGCGTGGCCCAGAGGTTCATGTGGGCGAACTCCACGCGGCTCAGGCGCAGGTCCTGCAAGAGGGATTCGGTAATGAGGCCGAGACCCTGCGTGCGGCCGGGCAGGGTGCCGACCATCGCGACCGCCGCGAGCGCGACCACGACCCAGCCATAGTAGAAACGCGTGCGCCCAAGCAGGGCCGGCAGCTTGGTGGGGAAGGCGGCGGGCAGAGTCATGGCGCGGTGGCGCGAATGTCGTAGCACACGACGGTGTCGTGGTAGCGGAGATAAAGACGCCCCTGATGGATCACCGGATGAGCCCAGGCGTCGCGCGTGCGCTCGTTCGTGCCGGGGAGGCGGAAGCGGCCGCGCACCTCGAATTTCGTTTCCGTCGGCTCAAGGAGGAGCATCCAGCCGTCCTCGGCGAGGGTGACGAGGCGGCCATCGGCAAACAACGTCGAGCCCTTCGCAAACGCGTCGGTCTCGTAGAGCGTTGCGCCGGTGCGTGCATCGATCGCGGCCCAGCCCCCGCGGCGCGGATAGGTCGAGCCATAGAGCCGGCCGCCGACGTGCACGATTCCGCCCTGGCAAGTGTCGATGGGATTGGTCCAGCCATCGCGCACGCCGACGGGATCGCCGGGCTGCGCCGGCGCGATCAATTCGTAGAGCTGGCCCGGTGCGCCGTGCGGCGCGGCCATGAAGATGGCGTCGCCCACGAGCACCGGGGCCATCGCGAGCACGCCGTAGTTCGTGGGGCGCGGGCGCGTCCACTGGAGTTTGCCGGTGTCGGCATCCGCGCAATAGAGCGTGCGGTTGCCGCAGCCGATGATCAGGCGGCGACCGGCGAACTGCACGAGGATGGGCGCGGCGTAGGAGGCGGTTTCAGCCGCGCTGGCGTCCTTGTCTGAGGGCAGGGCGGCGCTTTGCCAGAGGAGCGTGCCGGTGGTGCGGTCGAAGGCGACGATGAGCGCGTCACGTCCGCCGGCGGTGGAACACACGGCGCGGTCGTCAACGAGCAGGCATTCGCTGAGACCCCACGTGATATTTTCTCCGCGAAACCGCGCGAGCAGATCGACGGCCCAGAGTTCGCGGCCGGTCGCGGCATCGAGGCAGGCGAGGCGGCCGTGGGCGTTCTGATGGTAGAGGCGGCCGTCGCGGTAGGTGACGGAGGCGCGCGCGCCCTGGTATTGGTTCAGCCAGGCGTCGCCGTTGCGCGCGGACCACAGCGGCTGGCCGTCGAGCGAGTAGGCAAGGATGCGGACCTCGGCCTCGAAGTCACCCGTCACGTAGAGCCGGCCGCCGCCGATGATCGTGGAGGAGAAGCCGCGGCCCGCGCCCGTGGCCGTCCAGAGGAGCCGGGGGCCGGCGTCGGGCCAGGCTCGGAGCAGGCCCTTTTCGTCGCTGATGCCATCGCGGCGCGGGCCGCGAAATTGCGGCCAGCCGGCCTCGGGTGACGCGATGAGTGTGGCCGTGGCGGCGAAGATCGGCCCGGCGCTCAAGGCGAGCAGGGCGAGTCCAAGCTGAAGCAACCGGCGCGGGCTCATTTTTGGCCGATGCTCCAGAGAAATTCCTGGCGCGTCTCGCCCTTCTTTGAGCCGCGCACGTAAACGCGATCACCGCAGAGCGCGGGCGTGGCGAACGATTCGTCGCCGAGCTGGTTTTGCGCGAGGAGCTTGAACGCCTGCGGGGTCGCCTCGAAGACGGAGGTGACGCCTCGGAGACTGGTCGCGTAGATGCGCGTGCCGGCCATCACGGGCGAGGCGTAGAAGTCCTTGTCCACTTTTTCGCGCCAGCGCTCCGCGCCGGTGGCGGAGTCCCAGCACACGGCGTGGCCGGCATCAAGCACGGCAAACACGTGGCCGTCGCGCACGAGCATGGCCGGCACATAGACGCGTGTGGAATTTTGCCACGCAATCTTGCCGGAGCCGTCGGCCTCGATCGCGGCGACGTGGCTGCGCGGATAGCCGCCGCTGAGAAAGATGCGCTGGCCGTCCGTCACCGCGGTCACGACGGTCTCCTCCGTGGAGCCCTCGTGCTCCCAGAGCTTTTTGCCCGTGAGCGGATCGAAACTGGCGACGAGGTTGCAACCGCCGAGCACGGCCTGCGTGCGGCCGGCGGCGCGCACGATTGCGACCGAGGGGTAGTTTGCGATCTTGGGGCGGGACTGCGTCCAGAGGATTTTCCCCGTTTTCCGATCCAGGCCGGCGATCGTGCCGCCGGCGCGGCTGTCGGCGGCGATGAGCACGACGGATTCGTGGACCACGGGCGAAGCGCCGAAGCCCTGATGCACGGCGTAATCGGCGACGCGCGTCTGCCAGAGGATTTTCCCGGTGCGATCGAGCGCCGTGGCGTAAATGGCCTTGGCGTGGAGAAATGTGATGTGCAGGCGCTCGCCATCCCAGGCGACGGTGCTGGAGGCTGGGGAGGAGTTGCGATGATGGCCGGACTCGAGCGGGCCGCGATGCACGACGGTTTCCCAAAGCAGCCGGCCTGTCGCCCGGTCGAAACAGAGCACGAGCTGCTCGCTGGTCGCGGCGTCCGCGGTGGCGAGGTAGATGCGATCGCCGACGACGGTGGGCGAGCTGTGGCCGCGGCCGCGCACCGGAGCGCGCCAGATGATGTTTTCCGTCTCGCTCCAGGACACTGGGAGGTTTTGGCCCGCGGCCGCCTGGCCGTCGCCGGTAGGACCGCGCCACGCTGGCCAATCGCCGGCGGAGGCAAGGACAGACGGTGCTGCGACGACCAAGGCCAGGGCGAGGAGGGAGAGCGATTTCATGGGGGTGTCGTGCCAGATCGCGCGAATCGCGGAGCCGCGGCAAGCGCAACGATGGCGCGGAGGTCGCTTTCCCTTTGACCATCCCCCGAGGGGCGCGTGTGCTCCCGCGCATCCCGGCGCGCCTGTGCGCGTCAATCCCCACGATGCACCCCCAAGCTCTCTTTTCCCGCGGCGGATGGTTCGCGCTGCTCACTGTCGCCCTCTTCGCGTCGCGCGCCGACGCCCAGGAATGGACGCGTTTCCGCGGGCCCAACGGCACCGGGCACAGTCCGGCCAAGGGCGTGCCGACGACGTGGACTGAAAGCGATTTCCGCTGGCGCGTGCCGATCGCGGGCGCGAGCCATTCGCAGCCGGTGATCTGGGGCGATAAGCTTTTTCTCATGACCGCGCTCGACGGGGGCAAGGAGCGCGCGCTCCTCTGCCTCGACAAACGCGACGGCAAGGAACTCTGGCGGCAGAGCTACGTGCTCCCCACGCACCGCCCCGGCAGCAAAAATTCCGGCTACGCCAACACCTCCGCGGTGGTGGACGCCCAGCGCGTCGTGGCGGTTTTCGTCTCGGAACAGCACCAGTGGGTGCGGGCCTACGACCACGCCGGTAAGGAACTCTGGGCGCGCGACCTCGGGCCGTTCAAGTCGCAGCACGGCCACGGCGCCTCGCCGATGATTTTCGAGCACACCGTGATTGTGCCCAATGATCAGGATTCGGAGAGCTTTGTGGTCGCGCTCCATCTCAAGACGGGCGCCGAGGTTTGGAAGTCCGCCCGCAGTCCCGGGCGCGGCACCAACATTGCCGCCGCCTACTGCACGCCGGTCACGCATCGCCGCGCCGACGGCTCCGTTGAATTGATTTTCACGAGCCAGTCGCACGGCGTCTCCAGTCTCGACGCGCGCACCGGTGCGCTAAACTGGGAGTCACCGGTCTTCGACAAGCGCATGGTGGCCTCGCCCATCGTCGCCGGCGATCTCGCGATCGGGAGCTGCGGCTCCGGGGCCGGCACCGGCAACTATCTCTCCGCGATCAAACTCGGTGGCAGTGGCAATGTGGCCAAGACGCACGTCGCCTACACCCTCCGCCGTGCGACGCCCTACGTGCCCACACCGCTTTATCACGACGGCCGTCTTTACCTCATCAGCGACGGCGGCATCGCGAGCGCGATCGAGGCGGCCACCGGTAAGGAAATATGGTCCGAGCGTCTGCCGCGCGCGGAGTTTTTTGCCTCGCCGGTGCTGATCGACGGCAAGCTCTACGTGGCCTCGACCGCGGGTGACATGTTCGTCCTCGCGACCGGTGACACCTTCAATGTCATCGCGCGCAATCCGCTCGGCGAGGGCACGCACAGCACGGCCTGCGTGGACGGCGGCCGCATCTACGTGAAGACGTTCACGCACCTCGTGTGCATCGGCGGGAAATGACACGCCTCCATTCCGCGATCTGCGGCCTGTTGTTGCTCGGCGCGGCCCGCGCCGACGACTGGCCCATGCTCGGCGGGCGGCCTGATCGCAACATGGTCTCGCGCGAGACCAGCCTGCCCACCGTGTGGGATACCGGCGACAAGACGCCCAAGCATGTCAAATGGAGCGCGCCCCTCGGTCGTTCCACCTGGGCTTCGCCGGTGGTCGCGGGCGGCCGGGTCTTTATTGGCACCGACAGCGACACGGACACCCCCGCGGAGCAGCGTGGCGTGTTGAAGTGTTTCGCCGAAGCCGACGGCAAACTCCTCTGGGAGGCGACGCACGAGAAGCTGAAGAATCCGGGCGAGGACGACGGCTCCATCGGGATCTGTTCCACGCCGTGCGTGGCGGGTGATCGGGTTTACTATGTCAGCAATCGCGCCGAGTTCGTGTGCCGCGATGTGGCCGATGGCCGCCTCGTCTGGCTGCTCGACATGCGGGAGCAGCTCGGCGTGTCGCCCAACCAAGCCTCGTCGTCGTCGCCGCTCGTCGTGGGCGACCTCGTGTTTGTCGTCACCGGACACGGGGCCGACTACAAGACGGGCAAGGTAAAGAATCCCGCGGCCCCTAGCTTCCTCGCGGTCAACCGCACGACCGGCGCCGTGGCCTGGCAGGACGCCTCGCCGGGCGCGAAGATTCTCACGGGCCAGTGGGGCTCGCCCGGCTACGGCGTGGTCGCCGGCGTGCCGCAGGTGGCTTTCCCGGGTGGCGACGGCTGGCTCTATAGCTTTGCGCCCGCGACGGGCCAGCTGCTGTGGAAATTCAACGGCAAGGCGCACGAAAAGCCCGCCGCCGACGGCGACCATGCGAACATCTTCCAGTTTCTGGCCGCGCCGGTGTTTGTCGGCGACCGCGTCTATGCCGCCATCGGCGAGCCGGAGGCAGGCACGGGGCCCGGCGCGCTGCGCTGCCTGGACGCCAAGCAGCGTGGCGACGTCACCGCCACGGCGGAAATCTGGCGCGTCGATGGGGAGAAATTCAGCGACAGCATCTCGATACCCGTGGTGCATGAGGGCCTCGTGTTTGCCGCGGATGCGCCCGGATTCGTAAGTTGCTTCGATGCCGCCTCCGGCGAGCGCCTCTGGCAGGCGGACACAAAATCGAACATCTGGGGATCGCCGCTCGTCGCCGACGGCAAGGTCTATGTGCAGGGCGCGGAGGGCAACGTCGTCGTCTTCGCCGCGGCGCGGGAGAAGAAAATCCTCGCGACGAACACGACGATGAACGACGGCGGCCACGGCACGCCCATCGCCGCCCACGGGGTGCTTTTCCTCACCGGCCAGAAGCGGCTATATGCGATCGCTGCGCCAAAGTGACGGGCTGCGCAGTCGTGCTGGCATTAACTTTCATGAAATCGATTTCCCTTCTCTGCGTCGGTCTGATTCTGACGGCGGCGGTGCACGCCACTGACTGGCCGGAATTTCGCGGGCCGACGGGGCAGGGGCACGCGAGCGCGACGGCGCTGCCGACCGAGTGGTCGGCGACAAAAAATGTGGCCTGGAAAGTCGCCGTGCCGGGCGCCGGCTGGTCGTCGCCCGCGATTGCGGGCGGGCGGATTTTTCTGACCACGGGCGTCGAGAACGGCAGCGGCGGCGTGTCGCTGCGCGCGCTGGCATTCGACGTGGTGAGCGGCCGCGCGCTGTGGGACACCGAGATTATCCCTGCGAGCGAGGCGAGCGTGAAGCCCATCCACACCAAGAACAGCCCGGCGAGCCCCACGGCCATCGTCGAAGACGGGCGGGTTTACGTGCACTTCGGCCACCACGGCACGGCGTGCCTGGACCGCGACGGGAAAATTATCTGGCGCCAGACCGGCCTTCGCTACGATCCGGTGCATGGCAACGGCGGGTCGCCTGCTCTGGTGGGCGACTTGCTGGTGTTCAGCGCTGACGGCGCGAAGGAGCCGGCGATCGTGGCGCTGCGCAAGGCGACCGGTGAAATCGCCTGGAAGGTCGCGCGCGAGGCCGACGTGCGGCAGAAATTCTCGTTCTCCACGCCGCTCGTCATCGAGGTTGGCGGCCGCCCTCAGGTCATCACGCCTGGCAGCGGTGCGGTCTCGGCGCTCGACCCGCGCGATGGTCGCGAGATCTGGCGCGCGCGCTACGGCGGCGGCTACTCGGTGGTGCCGCGGCCGGTGTTTGCGCACGGGCTCTTGTTTGTCGGCACCGGCTACAACCGTGCCGACCTGCTGGCGATCCGTGCGGATGGCGAGGGCGACGTGACCGACACGCACATCGCCTGGCGCACGACCAAGGGCGCGCCGCTCACGCCCTCTGTGATCGTCGTGGGCGACGAACTCTACGCCGTGGCCGACAGCGGCGTCGCGACGTGCTTCGACGCCAAGACCGGCACCGTTCACTGGCAGGAGCGCCTCGAGGGCAACTACTCGGCCTCGCCGATTCACGCCGACGGCAAACTCTATTTCCTCAGCGAGGAGGGCGTCGGCACCGTGCTCCGCGCGTCGCGGACCTTCGAGACGATCGCGGTGAACAAGATCGAGGAACGGACCCTGGCCTCGTATGCCGTGGCGGATGGGGCGCTTTTTCTCCGTAGCGCAGCGCACCTTTTCCGGATCGGCCGGCCGTAGTTCCTCATCTCCCCCTCATGAACACCTCAAGAACCGCGCTCGCCGTGCTGGCGACGCTCGGTGCTGGCGCCCTTTTCGCCGCAGACGCCTCGGCGCACTGGCCGCAGTTTCGCGGAGCCAATGCCTCCGGTCTCGCCGCGGGCGCAACCCCGCCCGTCAAAGTCGGCCCGACCGAGTCTGTCGTGTGGAGCGTCGAGGTGCCGTGGTCGCCCTCGTCGCCGGCGATCTGGGGCGAACGAATCTTCCTGACGACCTTTCGTGACGGCCAACTCGAGACCCGCTGCCACAACCGCGCCGATGGCAAGCTACGCTGGACGCGCGGCGTGAAGCCGGGAGCGGTGGAGGATTTTCACCGCTCCGACGGCAGCCCGGCCGCCTCGTCGCCTGCGACGGATGGTCGTCATGTCGTGAGCTACTTCGGTTCATTTGGCCTCATTTGCCACGATGTGGACGGCCAGGAACTCTGGCGGCTGCCGCTCCCGCTCGCGCTCAGCGCCGGCCAGTATGGCTCCGGCACGTCGCCAATCATCGTGGGCGAGACGGTCGTGCTGTGCCGCGATCTGCATCGGTTCTCGACGCTGCTCGCCGTGGACCTGCGGACCGGGAAAAAACTTTGGGAGACACCGCGGCCCGAGGCCTCGGGCAGTTTCGGCACGCCGGTGCATTGGAAAAACAACGGCGTGGATGAGGTCGTCGTCGCGGCCAATTCGCGCCTGAAGGGTTTCGACCTCAAGACGGGCAAGGAGCGCTGGGTGGTCGAAAACGTCACGGGCTACGTTTGCACGACGCCGGTCATCGCGGACGGCATGCTCTACTTTGCCGCGTGGTCCAACGACACCGCCGACTCGCCGTTGCCGACGTGGGAGGAGTTCTACAAAAAATACGACAAGAACGGCGACGGGATCGTGACGTTTGATGAAATCGCCGAAGCCAGCATCGACTACTGGCGTGGCGTGGACGCCAACCGCGACGGCAAGTTTACCAAGGAGGACTGGGACATCATGAGCGCCGAGGCGAAGGCCGTGCGTTCGGAAAACGTGATCGTGGCCGTGAAGCCAGGTGGCACGGGCAACATCACGGAAACGCACGTCGCGTGGCGTTTCCGCAAGGGCCTGCCTTATGTGCCGTCGCCCGTGGCCTACGATGGACGAATCTACTTTGTGAAGGATGGCGGCATCCTGACTTCGCTCGACGCCAAGACCGGCGAGCCTGCCTACGTGCAGGAGCGCATCACCGGTGCGCCCGGCGGCTACTACGCCTCCCTCGTCGCGGCGGACGGTCACCTCTACGTCGCTTCGCTGCCCGGCAAATTCAGCGTGATTAAGGCCGGCGGCGACAAGCCGGAGATTCTGCACCAGGCCGATTTCGGCGAACGCATCCTGGCGACCCCCGCCATCGTCGGCGATCGGCTCTACGTGCGCACAACGACGAAGCTCTGGGCGTTTGGCCAATGACAACCACACGTGTTCATCCCCCGAGCCTCGCCTTGGCCGCCTTCGCCTGGGCGGCGATGGCGCTCTCACTGCCGCTGGCGGCGGCCGAGAGCACCTCGGCCCATTGGCCGCAGTTTCGCGGCGCCAACGCCTCCGGGCTCTCCGTCGGTGCGAAGCCTCCGATCAAGATCGGACCGACCGAGGGCCTGGCTTGGAGCATTGAGGTGCCGTGGTCGCCCTCGTCGCCGGTGATTTGGGGCGAACGCATTTTTCTCACGACGTTTCGCAATGGCGAACTCGAGACGCGCTGCCATGATCGCGCGGATGGCCAGTTGCGCTGGGCGCGCGGCGTGAAGCCGGATGCGGTCGAGGATTTTCACCGCTCCGATGGCAGCCCCGCCGCCTCGACGCCCGCGACCGATGGGCGGCACGTGGTGAGTTATTTCGGATCGTTTGGGCTCATCTGCCACGATGTAGACGGCCAGGAACTCTGGCGCCTGCCGCTGCCGCTGGCGCTGAGCGCCGGACAATACGGCTCCGGCACTTCGCCCATCATCGTCGGCGGCACGGTCGTGCTGTGCCGCGATCTCTATCGCTACTCGACGCTGCTGGCGATCGACGTGAAGACCGGGAAAAAACTTTGGGAGACGCCGCGGACCGATGCCTCGGGCAGCTTTGGCACGCCCGTCCATTGGCAGAACAACGGCGTCGATGAAATCGTGGTTGCGTCGAATGGCCGGCTCAAGGGCTTCGACCTCAAGACGGGCCAGGAGCGTTGGCGCGTGGAAAACGTCACCGACTACATTTGCACCACGCCCCTGGTGGCCGACGGCATGTTGTATTTCGCTGCTTGGAACAACCACACCGCCGATTCGCCGCTGCCGACGTGGGATGAGTTCTACAAGAAATACGACAAGAACGGCGACGGGATCGTGACGTTTGATGAAATCGCCGTAGCCAGCATCGACTACTGGCGCGGGGTGGACCTGAACCGCGACGGGAAATTTTCCAAGGAGGACTGGGACATCATGAAGGCCGAGTCCGCACACTCGGAAAATGTCGTCGTCGCCGTGAAACCCGGCGGCACGGGCAACATCACGGAATCGCACGTCGCGTGGCGTTTCCGCAAGGGCCTGCCCCAAGTGCCTTCGCCGGTGCACTACGACGGTCGCCTCTACTTCGTGAAGGACGGCGGCATCATCACTTCGCTCGATGCCAAAACGGGCGAACCCGCCTACGTGCAGGAGCGCATCACGGGGGCACCGGGCGGCTACTACGCCTCGCTCGTCGCGGCCGATGGCCGCCTCTACGTCGCCTCGCTCCCCGGCAAGCTCACCGTGATCAAGGCCGGCGGTGACAAGCCGGAGATTCTGCACCAGGCCGATTTCGGCGAACGCATCCTGGCGACCTCCGCGATCGTCGGCGATCGGCTTTACGTGCGCACGACGACGAAGCTCTGGGCGTTTGGGAAATGAACGTAGCGGCGGGCCTCCCGGCCCGCCGTTGTTTGGTCGAACGTCCTGAATCGGCGAGCAGGGACGCCCGCCGCTACCCCGCGCCCGCCGCTTACAGCGCCTCGCGCGCGACCTGCGCGGCGAGCTTGTCGAGATCGAGCGATTGGCCTGCGGCGGGAAACGCGTGCTCGATCAGATGCCAGTGCTCGGTGTAGCTGGCGCTCGCGCCGGGTGAGATCGTGTTGCGCGGGCCGTGCGGCTCGAGCTCGCACGCGGGAACTTGGCTGGCCTGCGGATACCAGAAACACAGGGTCATGCCGATGGCCTCCGGATAGACGGCGTCGCGCGGCGAGGCGTAGCGCTTCACGAACGCCTGCCCGTGCGGCATCACGTAGGCGAACCAACCGGCATGTGAATCGAAGCCGATCTTGGGGAAGCGCGGCGGGCCCAGCACCTCGACGAAGGATCCGCGCAGGCGCACGTTGGGATCGACGGGCCGGGTCTGGATCGCGGGCTCGCCGCCCTGCGCATACATGATCCAGCCGTTGGGGAAACGCTTCACCTCGGGCGTGAGTGGCACGATGCCGATGCCGCCGTGCACGGCAAACGTGCGGCTCCAGTGCGCCCAGTATTTCGTCTCGCGGGAGACATTGCGGATGATCTGCTCGCAGCTCAGGTGCGTGCCCTGGGCTGCGAGGCGAAATTCGCGGATGAGCTGCACGCCTGTCGCTTCGTCGGGCTGGCTCGTCAGCCGCGCGGCGCGCGGGCCAATGGCCTCGGCGGTCCAGGCCCCGGCCCAGAGCTTGTCGCGCTTCGGGATGATCATCTCCGGACCGATGTCGAAACGCCCGGCGCTCGACGGCGCGGCCGGACCGCCCGGCGTGCCCCATTTCGCCTCGGCCGGGTCGAGGTAGAGCGCGTTCTTCCCGCGCCATTCGTATTCGAGCACGCGGCCACCCACGTGATGGCCGAGCGTGACGCGCGTCTCGCCGTTGGAGAGTTCGAGGCAATCGGGGTAGTTGAGCACCTGCACGCGGCGAACGCCCTCGGGCAGGGCTTCGGCGGCGAGCGCGACGCTGGCCGTGAGCAACGCGAGGACGGCGAGGAGAGGGGAACGAAAGCGCATGTCACATCGTGAGAGCCAAAGCCGCCCTTTGAGCAATGGCGAAGTGGCGATCCCGGGCTTGCGGGCGCGGCGGGATTCGGGCGCAGTGGCCGCATGAGCATCTTCCCCGGGCTTAGAATTGCGGCAGCATTGTCTATGTCGTGGTTCGTGGGCCGGGCGGCGGAGAACTGGCCGCAGTTCCGCGGCCTCAACAGTGCCGGTGTTGCCGCGGCCGACGCGCGCCCGCCGGTAAAGATCGGACCAGGCGAAAATGTGAAGTGGAGCGTCGAGGTGCCGTGGTCGCCTTCGTCGCCGTGCGTGTGGGGCGGGAGGATTTTTCTCACGACCGTCGTGGGGTCGAATCTCGAGGTGCGTTGCCACGAGCGCGCCACGGGGCAACTGCGCTGGACGCGCGCCTTCATGCCGGAAAGCGTCGAGGAATTTCACCGCGTTGATGGCAGCCCGGCGGCTTCGACGCCGGCGACGGACGGCACGCATGTGGTCAGCTATTTCGGATCATGGGGGCTCGTGTGCCATGACTTCGAGGGGAAGGAAATCTGGCGGCGCCCCTTGCCGGTCGCGGAGAGCGGCGGCCGGTTTGGCACTGGCACCTCGCCGATCATCGACGGCGGGTTGGTGCTGCTGAACCGCGACCAGTATCGGTATTCGACGCTGTTTGCCGTGGAGGTCGCGACCGGTGCGACCGTGTGGGAGACCCCGCGACCCGAGTCGAGCGGCAGCTTCGGCACGCCGACCATCTGGCGCCAGAATGATGCGGCGGAAGTCGTGCTCGCCGGCTCCGCCCAGCTCAAAGGCTACGAGCTGAAAACGGGTGTCGAACGCTGGACGATCACGAATGTGACCGGCACGGTCTGCACCACGCCGGTCGTGGGCGACGGGCTGCTGTTTTTCGCCGCGTGGTCGCCGGGGCAGGCCGACTCTCCGCGTCAAACCTGGGAGGCGTTCCTCAAGGCGCACGACAAAAACGGCGACGGGGTCGTCGAGCTCTCGGAAATCGCCGTGGAACGACGCGACTATTTGCGCGCGTTTGACCGCAATCGTGACGGCAAAATCACGCCGGATGACTGGGAGCGGATCAAAACCGGCGACACCCGCGCCGAAAACGTCCTGATCGCGGTGAAGCCCGGCGGCCGCGGCGACATCTCGGAAACACACGTCGCGTGGAAATATCGCCGCGCGCTGCCCTACGTGCCGTCGCCACTATTCTACCAGGGCCGCATCTACTTCGTGAAGGATGGCGGCTTGATGTCTTCGCTCGACCCCAAGACCGGCGAACCTTTCTACGCGCAGGAGCGGCTGCCGGCCCATGGCAACTACTACGCCTCGCCGGTCGCGGCCGACGGGCGCATCTATGTGGCCTCGCTGCCCGGCAAGCTGACCGTCATCAAGGCCGGCGGCGCGAAACCCGAGCCGCTGCATACGGCGGACTTTGGTGAACGCATCCTCGCGACGCCTGCCCTCGTCGGGAAAAATATCTACCTCCGCACGCAGACGAAGCTCTATGCGTTCGAGGAGTAGAATCGCCGGACGCCGACAGAGAAAAATTTCCCCACAAAACGCCCCATGAAAAACGCCCTGTTGCTCCTCCTCACCACGACCGTCGCGTCCGCCGCCCCTGCGATCACCGTCGTGCGTGATGTGCGCTACGCCGAGTCCGGGCACCCGCGCCACGTGCTGGATATCCACGCGCCCGCCGGCGCGAAGGATTTGCCCGTGGTGTTTTGGATCCACGGCGGCGGCTGGCAGGCGGGCGACAAGGGCGACGTGAAGCTCAAGCCGCAGATGTTCACCGAGCGCGGCTTCGTCTTCGTCTCGACCAACTACCGGCTCCTGCCGCACGTGCCGATGGGCGACATCATCCGCGACATCGCGCAGGCGTTCGCGTGGACGCACGCCCACATCGCCCGCCACGGCGGCGACCCGCGGCGGATTTTGGTGGGCGGCCACTCCGCCGGCGCGCAGCTCGCCGCGCTCCTCTGCACCGATGCGAAATATCTCCGCGCGCACGGTCTTTCATTCGCGTCGATCAAGGGCTGCATCCCGGTCGATGGTGACACCTACGACGTCCCCGCGATCATTGAGGTGGCGGAGACGCGCGCGCGGGCGCACGGCCTGCCGCTGCCGAAAGCCGGCCACCGCCAGAAATTCGGCGACGATCCCGCGCTGCACCGCGATTTCTCCGCCGTCACACACGTCGCCAAGGACCGCGGCATCCCGCCGTTTCTCATTCTCTTTGTCGTCGGTCACCCCGACACCACGGCTCAGGCCCAGCGATTCAACGCTGTGCTAAAGGCCGCCGCCGTGCCCGCGCGCCTCTTCGGTGCCCGCGACACCGATCACGTCCGCCTCAACGACAACCTCGGCACCCCCGGCGATCCGGCGACGGCGGCGCTGTGGGAGTTTGTCGAGCTGAAGGTGAGGTGAACACCTGCTACGGCCTGAGTCCGTGAACGGCTAATTTTTCATCCACAACTCTTCCCTTGGAAATGGGAGTCTCACCGCCGCAGACATTTTCTGTTCGTCGATCAA
This sequence comes from Opitutaceae bacterium, assembly GCA_030693515.1. Lineage (GTDB taxonomy): Bacteria > Verrucomicrobiota > Verrucomicrobiia > Opitutales > Opitutaceae > ER46. Next base: position 136,966 of record JAUYAK010000010.1, on the reverse strand, counting down.
AATGGCTCGTCGTTGCTCCCGCTTCGCAAGCAGATCCCGCAGTGTGGATAGCTCTGTCGCTGGCAGATAGACGCTGTAGGAATCGCCTCCGCGTTTCACGGTGTCTTTTGCAGAAAGCCCCGGCCACTTTTTTGGCCAAGGAATCGGTTCCTCCCGTGTGTGCGGGAACGGCCAAAGCATGACTTGCACTCGCTCGGGCAGCCAAATGTCGCCTTCGTGTTTTCGCTGAGCATCGATTCGTATGAGGCTAGTTCGCAGTTCGGCCGGGAGCGCATTGTTCATGGCTCTGTCGCGAGTGAGTATCTCGCGCAACTGGGGGTCCGTTTCCCGTGACGGATCGGACACATGGCGCCACTGGCCGTAGATCATGACCGTTTTCTTTGGTGTCCAAATCACTGTCGTTGGTTGGTCAGTCCAAGAGGTGAGTTCGTAGAATTTTTCGAAACTGCCGAGATTGCGGGGTTCAATCTCTCGCAATGCTGCGGCTACGTCGCGAGTTCGTCCGTGAAGAAATGATCGTCCGCCTGTCGGCTTGTCTGGTCTCCAGATCACCGTCCCATCGTCGTAGAGTGCAAAGGTCGGGCTGTCCGATCCGATCACTGATGCCCATGGGTTTCGTTCGAGCACCACAAACACTGGCTCGGACGCCGAGCACACGCACGCGAGCCAAAAGAAAAAGATCGAGCGATAGCTCATGGCCCAGTGAGTTGAGTTGTTTTCGCGACGGAAACCCAAAGTTCGAGTCGTTTGAGCGTGGCGCGTATTACGGCACCGCCACGGCGACGGCTTCCTTGACCGATTTCTCGCCGAGGCGGGGGACGTTCTTGGGGGCGTCCACGCCGTCGCGGGGGATTTCGTTGGCGAACTGGCCGGTGTCACCGAGCTGTTTTTGCAGGCGCGCGATCTCGGCTTTGAGCTCGGCGATTTTGCCGGCCTGCGCGGGATCGGTGATGAGGTTTTTCTGCTCGGTCGGGTCCTTCGTGAGGTCGAAGAGCTCCCACGCGTCTTTTTTCCAGTAATGGATGAGTTTGTGCGTGGCGGTGCGGACGCCGTAGTGGGCGCGGGTGTTGTGGTGGCCCGGGTCGTGGTAGTAGCGGTAGTAGGCGCTCGTGCGCCAATCGTTCGGCTTCTCGCCGCGGAGGAGGGGCGCGAGGGAGCGGCCGTGCATGTCGGCGGGGACTTTCACGCCGGCGAGGTCGAGGAAGGTGGGGGCGAAGTCGGCGTTGAGCGCGAAGAGGTCGGTGACGCTGCCGGCCTTGATGCCGGGGCCGCGCGCGAGGAGCGGGATGTGCAGGCCGGGCTCATACATGAAGCGTTTGTCATACATGCCGAGGTCGCCGAGATACCAGCCGTTATCGGAGCTGTAGATGACGATGGTGTTGGCGGCGAGGCCGGTGCGGTCGAGGTAGTCGAGGACTTCGCCGACGCCGTCGTCCACGCCCTGCACGCAGGCGAGATAGTCCTGCATGTAGCGCTGGTATTTCCATTTCACGAGGTCGCGGCCGGTGAGGGTTTTCTTGCTGCCGTCCGGCTGCGTGACCTCGACCTCGGTGGGCTTCACGTTGAGCCATTGCTGGCGCGCGGGGCCGGGCGCGAGGTCGGCGGGCGGCACGAGCTTGAGGTCGCGGCGCGTGAGGTCGTTGCCGATGGTCTGCTGATTCTCGGGCAGCGCGGCGGGGCGGGTGGCGTAGTCGTCCCAGAGCGTGGCGGGCTCGGGGATGACCTTGTTGGCAAAGAGCGCCTTGTTTTTCAGGTCAGGCTCCCAGGCGCGGTGCGGCGCCTTCTGGTGCAGCTTGAGGAAAAACGGTTTGTCCTTCGGGCGGGTGTCGAGGAATTCGAGGCCGAGCTTGGTGGTGATCTCGGTGGTGTGGCCCTTGATCGTGACGCGGCCGTGGGGCGTGAGGAAATCGGGATCGAAATAGATGCCCTGGCCGGGGAGGACGATCCAGCGGTCGAAGCCGGTGGGGTCGCTGCCGAGGTGCCATTTGCCGACCATGCCGGTGTGGTAGCCGGCGGCTTGGAGCATTTTCGCGACGTGGGCCTGGCCGCCGTCGAAGACGTTGAAGACCGGGACGCCGTTGGCGTGGGAATACTTGCCGGTGAGCAGCGTGGCGCGGCTGGGCGTGCAGATGGAGTTGGTGACGAAGGCGTGGTTGAAGCGCACGCCGGCGCGCGCCAGGCGGTCGAGATGCGGGGTCGTGTTGACCTTTGAGCCATAGGCTGAAATCGCGTGCTGCGCGTGGTCGTCGGAGAAAATGAAGAGGATGTTGGGCCGGGCCTGGGCGGCGGCGAAGGCGGACGCGGGCAGGCAGGAAAAGAGGGCGATCAGGAGGAATCGGTGCATGGCGGGTAGGGAAGGGTGAACGGACGACTCAGCGGATTGGTGGAGCGCGGCGCGGCGTGAGTCAACGCGCGCGCTTGCCGTCGTGCGACAGCGGGGCTGAATGCACGGCATGCTGTCGCACCCCGTGATTCGCGCCGTTGGCCTCGCTCTGCTCGTTTGCGCCCCGGTTGGCGCGCAGCACTGGCCGCAATATCGCGGCCCCGCCGCCAGCGGCCTTGATGCCGCCACGGCGCTGCCGACGAGCTGGAATGGCGAGACGGGCGCGGGCATCCGCTGGTCCACGCCGATCCCGGGTCTCGCGCACGCGGCGCCGATTGTGTGGGGCGGGCGGGTATTTGTCGCGACGGCCGTGGCGGAGGGTGGCGAGTCCAGCCTCCGCGTCGGCCTGTTTGGCGACATCAAGGCCGCGCCCAACACCGAGAAAAACCAGTGGCGCCTCCTCGCCCTCGATCGCGCGACGGGCAAAGTCCTCTGGAACACGCTCGCGCACGAGGCGGTGCCGCGGGTCGCCCGCCACACCAAGGCCACGCACTGCAACTCCACGCCCGCGACCGACGGACGGCGCATCGTCGCGATTTTCGGGAGCGAGGGGCTCTTCTGCTTCAACGCCGCCGATGGCGCGCTCGTGTGGAAAAAAGATCTCGGGCCGATGGACTCGGGCTATTTCCAAGTGAAGACGGCGCAGTGGGGCTTCGCCAGCTCGCCGATTATCCACGACGGAAAAGTCGTCGTGCTGTGCGACGTGCAGCAGGGCTCGTTTCTGGCGACCTTTGATCTCGAGACGGGGCGCGAACTCTGGCGGACGGCGCGCAGCGATGTGCCGACGTGGAGCACGCCGGCCATCGTCGAAAGCGCCGGCCGCAAACAGATCGCGGTCAATGGCTGGCATCACACGGGCGGCTACGATTTCGCGACGGGCAAGGAACTCTGGAAACTCGACGGTGGCGGCGATATCCCCGTGCCCACGCCGATTTCCGCGCACGGCCTAATCTACTTCACGAGCGCACACGGTCGCAGCCGTCCGATGCGCGCCATCCGGCCTGACGCCACCGGCGACATCACGCCCGACAACACCGATTGGAAGCACCCCGCCATCGCCTGGAACCACGACCGCCGCGGCAACTACATGCAGACCCCCATCGTGGTCGGCGATCTGCTCTACGGCTGCGCCGACACGGGGCTCGTCACCTGCTTCGACGCGAAGACCGGGGAGGTGCGCTACAGCGAGAAACTCTCGCCCAGCAGCGAAGGCTACACGGCCTCGCCGGTCTCGGATGGGCGGCATCTTTATTTCACGAGTGAGCTTGGCAACGTCTTCGTCGTGCCGGTGGGCGAAAAATTTGCGGTCGCCGCCACCAACCCGCTCGGCGAAACCTGCCTCTCGACGCCGGCGATTTCTGAGGGCACGCTCTTTTTCCGCACGCGCGGGAAGATCGTGGCGGTGGGCGCGAACTGATCGGGCAAAGGCTCAGCGCAGCTTCGCCAGTCGCGTGAGCGCGCCGGTGGCAAAAATGAGCGGGTAGAGTTTTTCGAAATACCAGAGCTTCGCGAAGTAGAACCCAATCGGCGCGGGCGTGCGCCACTGATCTTGTTCGATGGCGGCGCACAGCCAGGTGGCGCCGCGGGCGAGTGCGGCCGCGAACGCGGCGCCGCCGGGTGAGGGTGAGTGAGCGCGACGGTGCGCGTGGGCGAGCGCTTCGAGTGCGACGCCGGTTTCCTCCAGCGAGGAACTTGCTCCGACAGCACCGCTCCAGCCGCCGTCGGGATTCTGCCGGGAGACGATCCAATGCAGGGCGCGGTCGAGCGCGGCCCGGACTCCGACGTGGCCGGCGGACTCGAGGGCGCAGAGGGCGGCGATCACGCGGGCGGTGCCGTAGAGTGGATTCTCGTCGGCGGGATCGTCCTGATGGCCGAACCAGAGCGGCACCCACGCGCCGTCGGGGCGCTGGGTTTTCTCCAAAAAAATCACGGCACGCGCGAGTGCGCGATCCAGGCGAACTTGAAGGGAAGAAACGACGTGAGGTCGCGCGGCGACCCACGCACGGATGGCGTGGGCGGTGATATCCGGACTGCTGCGGTCGAAGGGCAGCTTGCCCCAGCCCCGGCAAAACGTGGGGATGCCGCCGTCGCGATTTTGCAGGTCGATCAGCCAGCCGATGCCGGCGCGCACCGCATCGGCCGACCCGGCGTCGGGCGCATCGCCGGGCGCGAGTTGAAGCAGCGCGAGGATCGCGCCCGCCGTGTCGTCTGCGTCGGGCACGCCGCCGGGCAAGTCGGTCCACGCCCAGCCGCCGGGCGCGGCGAGGGTGTAGGGATGGGCCGAGCGATATTGTTGCCCGAGGAGCCACGGCTGAAGCGGTGCGATCGCCTCATGTGGCAGCGCGGAGGGCGCGAGCGCGTTGATCGAGAGCGTGGTGACCCATGTCGCGAGGTTGGTGTCGATGGGCCAGCTGCCGTCGGGGCGCTGCGAGGATTCGAGAAAAAAAACTCCGCGCCGCACCACGGGATGAGCGGTGAGGCCGAGGCCGGCGAGGCTCATCGTGACGAAACTCGTGAGTGGCGTGGCCTCGAGAAAGCCGCCGTTGGGTGGTTGCAGTTGCGCGAGTTTCGCGAGCGTGCGATCGCTGCACCGCTCCCGCAGGACACGAAGCAGGGGATTGCGCGTCGGCCGCAGGCCGTGCCGCACTTGGCCGATGGCGATGAGCGCCGGCAGCGCGTAGCTGACCACGGGAAGCTGGAGTGCGCCGAACCAGCGCTGCGGGAGGGCGGCGAGTTCGAACGGCAGTTGCCGCACGTGTCTCCAGCCGTCGGTCCCAGCACCGAGGCGGCCGCACAACGCGCACATCGTGAGGATGGGAATCGAAAACGTCCGGTCATCGCCGTAGCGCCGCTCGATGGCGGCGACGAGCGCAGCGGGTTCGAGCGAGCCGGCGGCGCGCGTGAGCCAGCGTTCGGCGGCGGCGGTCGCGGCTGGGATCTCGTCGTCGGTTTTTTCGCCGAGGCCCAGGGCGGCCCAGACGAGCGTGGTCGTGCTGATGTTGCTCTTGCTGCGCGTGGTGTCGCCCCAGCCGCCGTCGGCGTTTTGATTCCGCGCGAGCCACGCGAAACCGCGTCGGAGCGGCGCGCGCAGTTTTTCCGCCGCGCCGGGATCGGCGCGGGCGACCAGCGTGAGCGCGGTGACGGCGGTCGCGGTGGAGAGGGCGCTGGCGGAGAGTTCGCCGCTCCAATGCCCGGCGCCGTTGCGTTCGCTTAACAGGGCGGCGACGGCGGTGTCACGGGCGCGCGCGATACGGGTGCGCAGCGGTTCATCAAACATCATGGGCGACATCACCGCGCGTCAGCCACCGAGCCGGTCCCCGCCATCTCGGGCTGGAGGGCGACGATTGCGCGCAGGAGATCGTGCCACGCGGAATCAGGCGTGAGCCAGCCGGCGCTGAAACGCAGCGCGCGGCCGGCTTCGTCGGCGCGGCGGCCCATCGCGGTAAGCACGTGCGACGGCTGCTCGGAGCCGCTGGCGCAGGCCGAGCCGGTGGAGACGGCGAAGCCGGCCTTGTCGAGCTTCACGACCCAGCGCTGGCGGCAGTCGGCGACCTCGGGCATGACGACGTTGATGGTATTCCAGAGGCGCTCCGCCCCCGCACCGGTCACGGTGGCGCTCGGCAACGCCGCCAGCAGATCGCGCTCGAAACGGTCGCGCATCGCACGGCGGGCGGGCAGTGTGCCCTCGCTGGCGAGCCGCGCCTCACACGCCTCAAATGCGGCGACGAGGGCGAGGATGCCGGGCAGATTCTCGGTGCCGGCGCGACGTCCCTCCTGCTGCTGGCCGCCGTGGAAAAGCGGGAGCAGCGGCGAGCCCGAGGGAGTTTTGAGAAAACCCACGCCGCGCGGCCCGCCAAACTTGTGCGCGCTGCCGGCGACAAAGTCGCACGCCCCGAGCCCGCGCGCGGGCAGGCGGCCGCACCACTGCGTGGCGTCGCAAAAAAACGCCGCGCCCGCCGCCGTGCACCGTTCCTGCGCCTCCCGCCACGGCTGGAGCACACCGGTCTCGTTGTTCGCCGCCATGAGCGCGACGAGCGCGGGACGTTCGCGGGCGAGATGGTGTGTCAGCCATGCCAGGTCGGCGACGCCATCGCGGCCGACGGGAATGAGGTGCAGGCGATCACGAAACAGATGCCGGGCGGTCTCAAGCACGGCGGGATGTTCGATGGCACTGACGCAGACCGGAGCCGCGGAGGCGCGGGCGGCGGTGTGGTGCAGGACGGTGTTGCACGCCTCCGTGGCGCCGCTGGTCCACACGATGTCCGGCGGCGAACAGCCGAGGATCGCGGCGAGCCGCTGGCGCGCCTGGTCGAGCGCGGCATCCGCGCGCGTGCCGAGCCGGTGCGGGCTGGAGGGGTTGCCGGGAAACCGATCCTCGGCGTCGAGCCACGCCACGCGGGCCTCCGGCAGGAGAGGGGACGTGGCGTTGTGATCGAGGTAGGTCACGGCGGTTTCGTTTCTGGCGCGAACACGATGCAAGTCCAGTTTCGTTGGGAACAAGGCCTGCCGCCTTGCCAAGCGGCTTTCACGCCCAACACTGCGCCGCCACCCGCATGGACCCCGCGAAACCCGAGACGATTTTCTTCAAGCGATCCCATTTTGCGACCCGTCTGCCGGTCGACGCCCTCTATTCGCCCTCGCACTATTGGCTGACGCGCGAAGCGGATGGCGGGTGGCGCGTGGGCTTTTCCAAATTTGCCGTCCGCATGCTCGGCGATCTGGTCGATCAGTCGTTCGAGGTGCCGGTGGGCGCGGCCATCCAGCCCGGAAAAATCCTCGGCTGGATCGAGGGCTTCAAGGCAATCAGCGACATCTACGGCGTGGTGGACGGCACATTTCAGGGCGGCAATCCCGCGCTCAAGGGCCGCCTAGAGCAAATCAACGACGATCCCTATGGCGCGGGCTGGCTGTATCGCGCGGCGGGCGAGCCCGATGCCGGCTGCATGCCGGCGCAGGACTACGCAAATCTCCTCAACGCCACCATTGACCGGATGCTCGCGCAGCAAAAAGATTCGCCTCCCCCCACCGAGCCATGAGCGACGACGAAAAGACCCGCGACTGCGCTTCCCTTCCGGCGACAGGTGCGACGGCGGCGCGCTACATCATGATCGGCGGATTTCTCGGCGCGGGAAAAACCACCGCCGTCGCCCGGCTCGCCGAGTCGCTGCACGCGCGCGGCCTGCGCGTCGGCCTCATCACGAACGATCAGGGCAGCGGGCTCGTGGACACCGCGGTGCTGCGCGCGCGCGGCTTCGCGACGGAGGAAATTCCCGGCGGGTGCTTCTGCTGCCGCTTCAACTCGCTCGTCGATGCCGCCGGCAAGCTCACCGCCGCCACCCGGCCGGATGTGTTCATCGCCGAGCCGGTTGGCAGTTGCACCGATCTCGTCGCGACCGTGACCTATCCGTTGCGGCGCATCTATGGCGACCGTTTCAAAATCGCGCCGCTCAGCGTGCTCCTCGATCCGCAGCGGGCGCTGCGGGTTTTCGGCCTCGGCGCCGGCGAGGGGCGTGCGTTTTCGGAAAAGGTGCTCTATATCTACCGCAAGCAACTTGAGGAGGCCGACCTGATCGTGATCAACAAGAGTGACAGCGTGGCGGCGGCTGACCTGGCGCTGTTGCGAGAGGCGCTGGGGCGCGAGTTTCCGCACGCCGAGGTGCTGACGGTCTCAGCGCGCACCGGCGATGGACTCGACGCGTGGTTTGCGCGGTTGGTGGCCGACGAACAGGTCGCGCGCCGCGCGATGCAGGTGGACTACGAGATTTACGCCGACGGCGAGGCGTTGCTGGGCTGGCTCAACGCCACCGTGCAATGCGACGCGCAGGGTGAGTTTGACGCCAATGCAGTCCTGGAACGTCTCGCTCGCGACATCCAGGCGCGGCTGCGCGAGCCGGCCCATGGCGGTGAGGTTGCGCACCTCAAGATGACCTTCAGTCCCGCCGGCGGCCTCAACGACATCGCGGCGATCAATCTCGTGCGCAGCGACTTTGTCCCGGAGCTGTCCATCCGCCTCGATCAGCCGGTGGCGGGCGGGCAGTTGATTCTCAACCTGCGCGCGGAGGCGGCGCCAGAGTCGTTGAAGACGGCGGTCGAAGAATCCGTCGCCGCGCTCGCCGCGCACTTTCCCGGCCTGCGCGCGCGCGTGGATCACCTGGAGCATTTTCGCCCCGGCAAACCGCAGCCGACGCACCGGTTGCTTTCGCCCACCTAAAAGCCGCCCCGTTCGAGTCTCCGATGTCATCTTCCCCTGAGCAGCCTCCCGGTATTCTTTTCTGCAACTGCACCTACGCGCAAATCATCGACCCGGCGGTGAAAGCCGCGGTGCTGCGCCAGCTCTGCGATTCCGGCCAGTCATTCGAGGCCGTCGCGGATTTGTGCGAGATGTCCGCGCGCAAGGACCCGGCGCTCAAGCGCCTCACGGCCGGCGACAGCGTAAAGATCGCGGCGTGCTACCCGCGCGCGGTCAAGTGGCTCTTCGCCTCCGCCGGGGCGCCGCTCAATGTCGCATGCACGGAGGTGCTCAATATGCGCGAACTCGCCGCCCAGCCCGTGGTCGATCGCCTGCTGGCCGCCGACCTCGTGCCCAACCTGCCGCCGGGCAAGGCCACGCCCGCTTCACCCAACGCAACGTTTCCCACCCCGCCTGCGTCTTCCTGATTTCCTCATCCCCCCGATCATGCCGCTCCGCGATCAAACTTACCTGCGTGTCGTCCTCTACGAGGCGGCCGATGCCGAGCCGCTTGACGGCGAGCAGCGGTTTCAGGCGATGTCGCGGCTGCTCGGCCAGGGCTTTGCGCTCACGCGCGTGGGCGTCGCGGGCCGCACCGCGCCGGCCGACGACGTGCCGGCGCTCGTGCTCGGACGTTTCCGCAACGGGGTGGAAAAAATCACCGCCGAGGCCACGACCGACCGCGTGCGTTTCACCAACATCTCCGGTTTCACGGATGAGCAGATCGTCGGCGCGGTCGAGACGACGCGGGTGGAGCAAAAGGCCGTGCAACACGGCGGCTGGAAACCGTGGTTTCCCGTCATCGATTACGACCGTTGCACGAACTGCATGCAGTGCCTGAGTTTCTGCCTCTTTGGCGTCTATGGCGCCGACTCGGCGGGCAGCATCCAGGTGCAGAACCAGGACAACTGCAAAACCAACTGCCCCGCCTGCTCGCGCGTCTGCCCCGAGGCCGCGATCATGTTTCCGAAATACAAGGCCGGCCCGATCAACGGAGCCGAAGTGAAGGAGGAGGATCTGCAGCGCGAGAAGATGAAGGTGGACATCTCCGCGCTGCTCGGCGGCGACATCTACTCGATGCTGCGGATGCGCAGCGAGCGCGCGCAGTCGCGTTTCTCCAAGGAGCGCGACGCCGACAAGGCGCTCAACGAGCGCCAGAAATGCCTCACGAAACTCGCGGCGATGGGCGACATCCCGCCCGAGGTTTTGATGAGCCTGCCGAGCCCCGAGGAAATTCAAAAACGCGCCATCGAGGCCAAGGCGAAAGCGGAGGCCGCGCTGGCGGCGCAACGCGTATGATGCTCCCGCCGCTCGTCTTTCGCACGCTTCGCTCCGCCAACGCGCGGTGCGTGTGGAAATTTGCGTGGAATTTTGGCTGGAAGGGCATGCTCTCCGTCGAGCGGTTCAAACGCCGGATCAAGCGCGGGGAATATTTTCCGCCGTTCCTTTACCTCTCGATTCTCAACACCTGCAACCTGCGCTGCCAAGGCTGCTGGGTGGATGTGCAGTCGAAGGACGCCATCGATCTCGCGGCGCTTAACCGCACCATCCTCGACGCGAAGCGGCACGGGAATTCGTTCTTCGGCATCCTCGGCGGCGAGCCGTTCATGCACCCGCAGGTGCTCGATCTGTTCGACGCGCATCCGGACTGCTACTTTCAGGTCTTCACCAACGGCCAGCTCATCACGGAAAAGACGGCCGCCCGGATGCGCGCCGCCGGCAATGTCACACCGCTCATTTCAATCGAGGGCCGCGAGGTCGTCAGCGACGAGCGCAGGGGAAAAAAGGATGTCTATGCGCGCACGCTGCGCGGTCTCGACCACTGCCTTGCGGCCGGGCTGCTCACGGGTGTCGCGACGAGCGTGTGCCGCACGAACATCGATGAATTGCTCACCGAGCAATGGCTCCAGGAGCTGATCGATCGTGGCGTCCACTACGCGTGGTATCATGGCTACCGTGCCGTCGGGCCGAAGCCGAACTTCGATCTCTCGCTGACGCCGGCGCAGCTCGTGCGGGTGCGGCGCTTCGTCACCGATGCGCGGGCGAAAATGCCCATCGCGATCATCGATGCGTATTACGACGACAAGGGGCAGGCGCTGTGCCCGATGTCCACGGGCGTGAGCCACCACATCGGCCCCAAAGGCGACATCGAGCCTTGCCCGATCATCCAGTTTGCCGTGGAGGACATCCACGACCCGCGCGGGATTTTCGAAACGATGAAGAGCAGCGCCTTCCTGAAGGACTTTCGCGAGCTGAGTGCGAAGCACACCCGGGGCTGCGTGGTGCTCGAACGGCCCGACCTCGTGAAGGAAATCGTCGTGAAGCACGGCGCGCGCGACACGACCACGCGCCAGACCGCGATGGCCGAGCTCGACGCGATGACGCCGCGTTTCAGCCAGTGGCTCCCGGGCGAGGAGGTGCCGGAGAAGCACTGGATGTATCGGCTCGCGAAGAAATACTGGTTTTACGATTTCAACGCCTACCGCGACGTCGCGCACGATGCGGCCGGCAAAGCGGCGTCGCTCAGCCGACAGCTCGTTTCCGCCCCGCCGGCTCCGCCGCGGGCCGTGGCGGAAACGACCGTGACATGATTTCCCTCCTTTCCATCGCCGCGCTTTTTCTCCGTCTTTCTTACTCATGAGCGTCTCCACTCTTCCGGAAACCCCCGCCGCCACGTTCGACTCGCTTATCTTGCCGCGCCACACGGTGCAGCAGCGTTTCCGCAAGCCAAAGCAGAACATCCCCCAGACGCCCTTTGAGCGGACGCGCGTGCTGCACGCCGTGCGCGACTATGTCGCCGAGCACAAGCCCGTGCCGCCGTTGCCGGCCGCGACCCTGAAGGAGCACGCTGACCGCGTCATCGCCCTGCTGCGCTGCGATCCGATCTATCGCGATTACATTGGCGTCGTCCTTTCCAACGAAATGTGGCGCGAGCCGCTCGCCGCGGTGCCCTTTGAGCGCCGGCTGCTGCTGCTGCCGAAGTGCATGCGCGTGGAGTCGAAGTGCCCCGCGCCGTTCGACGAGTTCGGCCTGCTGTGCAAACAGTGCGGCCTCTGCACGATTCAGGACCTGCAGGCGGAGGCGGAGAAATTGGGCTACGCGGTGCTCGTGGCCGAGGGCAGCGCGGTGGTCATGTCGATCATCCAGACGGGGAAAATCGACGCCATCGTGGGCGTGAGCTGCCTCAGCGTGCTGGAGCAGGCTTTTCCTTACATGGAGGCCGCGGCGATTCCCGGCGTGGCCATTCCGCTCCTCCAGGACGACTGCATCGACACCACCGTCGATCTCGACTGGGTGTGGGAATATATCCACCTCACGAGCGAGGACCGCACGCGCCGGATGGACCTCGGGGCGCTGCGCGACGAAGTGGACTTCTGGTTTTCGCCGGGCTCGCTCGAGCTCATCATGGGCAAGTCCGAGGGTGAGACCGAGCGCATCGGCCGTGAATGGCTCGGCCGTGCGGGCAAACGCTGGCGGCCCTTCCTGACCGCCGCGACCTATCAGGCGATGTCCGGCAGCACGGGCGCCGCGCTGCCCGATGATCTCCGCAAGGTGGCGGTTGCGGTCGAGTGTTTCCACAAAGCCTCGCTGATCCACGACGACATCGAGGACAACGACACGCTCCGTTACGGCGAGAAAACGCTGCACGAGCAATATGGCACCGCCGTCGCGCTCAACGTCGGCGATCTGCTCATTGGCGAGGGCTACCGTCTCCTTGCAGCCTGCAAGGTGTCGGCCGAGCAGCGCGTGCGAATGCTGCAGGTCGCCGCGGAGGGTCAGCGCCAGCTCTGCCGCGGGCAGGGTGCCGAGCTGTGCTGGGCGCGCCGCCCCCAGCCGCTCCGGCCGAACGAGGTGCTCGATATTTTCCGCCGCAAGACCGCCCCGGCCTTTGAGGTCGCGTTGCGGCTGGGCGCGCTCTACGCGGGCGTGATTGCGCACGATGATGTCTCCGAAACCATCGGCCGCTACAGCGAGGCGCTCGGCATCGCCTACCAGATTCGCGACGACCTGAACGACCTCGGGTTCGGCGGCGAGACGAACGACATCGAGGGACTCCGCCCGAGCCTGCTGCTCGCCATTGCGCATGAGAAGGCCAAGGACGGGCAGAAGGAAATCCTCGCGTCTCTCTGGCGGCGCGCCTGGCCCGCCGGCGTAACGTCCGCGCAGATCGAGGCGCTCTATCGCGAACTCGGCGCCACGGATCGCGCCGACGTGCTGCTCGGCGCCTACAAGGAAGAGGCCATCCGTTCCCTGCACGACCTCCAGGACGCCAATCTCAAAGGCCTGCTTCGCCGGACCATCGGGAAGATTTTCAACGACGTCGAAATCAAGGGCTGGTGCAAAGAGCATGAGCAGGTGAACCGGATGCTGCTTGATCGCCCGGTCGCCAGTGAAAAGCCGGCCGAGTTGGCACCGGCTTGAGTCTCCGGCTGCAACTCCTCCAGGTGGCGCGCCTCGCGCCGCGTCTGCTCGGCGATTCAACCGATCTGGTGCGGGATTTTTTTCTGCGCCAGATCACCGCCGAAGGTGGCGGTCGCGATCGCGCGGGCCGGCCGGATCTCTACTACACGATTTTTGCGCTCGCGGGGATGCAGGCGCTCGACGTGCCGCGGCCGGTCGAAAAAGTGGAGGCGTTCTTGCGGACGTTTGGAGCAGGGGAGGGGCTCGACTTTGTCCACGTCTCGTCGCTCGCGCGCTGCTGGGCGAGCATCGGCGTGGAGCGGATGCCGCCCGGTCTCGACCGCATGCTGCTCGAGCGCGTCGAGAGTTTTCGCGCGCCCGACGGCGGCTATGAGGGCAACCGCCAGGCCGCGCACGGCACTGCCTACGGGGCTTTTGTCGCGCTTGGCGCCTACCAGGATTTCGGGCACACCCCGCCGAATATTCTCAAGCTCATCCAGGCGCTGAAGCGCCTCGAGTCCGCCGATGGCGCATGGAGCAATTTCCCCGGCGCCAAAATCGGCGCGCTCAACGCCACCGCGGGCGCCGTCACGCTGATCCGGCACCTCGGATTTCCGGTGAATTATGCGGTGGGTGACTGGGTGCTCGCCCAGGCGCATCCGCAGGGCGGGTTCCTCGCCGTGCCGGGCGCGCCGCTGCCGGACCTGCTGTCCACGGCGACTGCGCTGCACGCCCTTTCGGCGCTGGATCGCCGCATCTCCAGCGGGCTGCACGAGCGGTGCATGGATTTTATGGACACGCTCTGGACGGCCGAGGGCGGTTTTCACGGGCACTGGGCCGACGATTTCGTGGATGCCGAATACACCTACTATGGTCTCCTCGCGCTGGGGCATCTGGCCTTATGACGATTCGAAAATCCCGACTGGAGCGTTTTTTCTCGTGCATTCTCGCACCCACCGGCAAGGGTCGAACGTCTTTGCCCAGCCAGTCAGATCCACTGGGATACCGCCAGCAGACTCGAAAAAACATGCCGTCCTCAAGCCATCTCCCGCCCGTTTCCTTTATCGCGATGTTCGTTGCGATGGGAGTTTTTTTGGGAGCCGGCGCCGCCGAGCCCAAGGTCACCACGATGTCGCCCTTCAAGGTCGAGGCCGAGTTCGGCGTCGACGGCCTGCGCATCCAAAATTCCCAGGCGGTGCTCAATGCCCACCTGCTCGAGCAGCACGGCATCGCGCGGATGCAGGACATGACGGGCGCCGCGCCCAACCTCGCCACGAGCAACAGCGACACCCGCGGCTTCGGCGACGTGCTCTCGCTCCGCGGCGTGACCAACTCGATCTTTTTCACCACCCCCGGCGTCGCGCTCATGATTGACGATGTGCCGGCGGGCTCGGTCTCGGCCTACCCGAGCGGGCTGCTCGGCGTGGAAAGCTTCGTCGTGAAGGCCGGCCCGCAGGGCACGGACTACGGCCGCAACGCCCCCGGCGGCATGATCGAGATTCGGACCCGCGCGCCGGGCAACCGGCACGCCGGCCGTCTCGTGCTCGACTACGGCTCGCAAAACGCCCGCTCCGGCGAGCTCGCCGCCGAAGGCCCGATCAGCCAGCAGTTCGCCTACAGCCTCAGCGTCGCCCTCGCCGAACGCGACGGCTACATCCGCAACACCTTCCTCAACAAATCGGCCGATGACCGCCGCTCCGTCGCGGCCCGCGGTGCGCTCTATTTCAAGCCCGACGCCAAGACGCAGCTCCGCGCCGGCCTCGCCTTCGAGCGCGCGCGCGACGATGCGACCCGCCTCACCTCGCTCTTCAGCCGCAACCGCTACGAGGTCGGATCCGATCTCAACGGCACCACCAATGTCGAGCGCCTCGACTTCTCTTTCCAGGCCCGTCGCCGCTTCGACTGGGGTTCGATGGTCGCGACGACTTCGCGCCAGAAGTTCGACGTTGATCCGTCCGTGACCGATCTCGATCTCTCACCGCTGCCGCTCGCCTTTTCCCGCGTGCTGCAAGGTGAGGAGACGTGGACGCAGGAAGTCCGCTTCGAGAGCGCGCCCGCCGCGAACCAGACCCAGTGGCGGGCCGGTGTTTTCTATTTCGATGCAGCGGGCGACGGCAATGCGCTGCGCCAGTTCATCGTGCCGCCCGGCGGCTTCATCCCGCCGAACTTCGTGCAGACCGAGCGCACGCTCTACGATCTGGATCGCAAAAATTACGCCGCCTACGGCAACCTCGACCAGCCCATCGGCGCGCAGACGACGTTGAAGTTTGGCGTCCGTCTCGAGCGCAACGAGTCTGAGATCAGCCGCACCAAGGCCAGCTCGAACAATCTCGGTTTCCCCGCCCCGCAGGATCGACCGCTGGTGGACGCGCAGGCGGGCAACACCGCCTCCGCCACCATCGGCGTGCAGCAAGTCATCACTCCGGCGCTCAATCTCGTCGCCCGCACCTCGGTCGCGCGCAAGCCCGAGGGCTACAGCGCGTTCACCGCCAGCCCGGCGCTCGCGCGGTTCGGCGAGGAGCGGCAATTGGCGGCGGAGGCGGGTCTCACGTTTGGCCAGCCCAAGGGCCGCTTTGGCGGCAGCGTGCTGGCGTTTGCGACCAAGTTGCGCGGCTATCAGTTTGAGCGCACGGTGCCGGGCTCGACGGACTTCGTCGTGGTCAACGCCGCCGAGGTGCTGTCGCGCGGGTTCGAGGCCAAGTTCATGTGGAGCCCGGTGGAGCGCGTGTGGTGGGATTTCCAAGCCGGCTACACGAGCGCGACCTTCGAGGATCACCGCGACGCCACGGGCGTGAGTGTGTTCGGCAAGCGCGTGCCGTTCGTGCCGCGCTCGACGCTGCGCACGGGCGTGACCGTGGACCTGGGCGGTGGCTTCACCGGCAACGCCAGCTACCAGATCGTCGGCCGCACCTTCTACGACGAGCGCAACACCGCGATGTTCTCCCAAGCCAGCTATGGGGTCGCCAACGCGCAGCTCCGCTACCGCTTCGACCAGTGGAGCGTGGCGCTTTACGGGCATAATCTTTTCCGCAAGGGCTACTACCAGTTCATCAACCCGGAGATCGCCGCCGGTGCGCCGGGTGCGCCGCGGCGCTTCGGCGTGCAGCTGACGTTGCAATATTGAGCAAGCCCGGTTGCCTTTCGCGCCTTCGCCCTGTCTTCTTTTCTTTCCCATGAGCACTTCCGCCCGTCTCCTTGTCTTCAGTGCGGCCCTCGGCCTGGTTTCGTCGTTGTCGGCCGCTTCCGGCTGGCTGCACTGGCGCGGGCCGACGGCAGATGGCGTTTCCCCTGCAAAGCAGAAGCTCACGACCGATCTCGCGCTCGGCGGGCCCAACCACCGGTGGACCTTCAAGGCTCACGGCGCGGGCACGCCGGTCGTCGCCGATGGGCGGGTGTTTGCCATGTGCTACTACGGGGAGAACGGCGAGGACGTCGAGGAGGCCATCATCGCCCTCGACGTGAAGACGGGCGCGAAACTCTGGGAGCATCGTTTCAAGGATTTCATCAGCGACACCGTTTACAACCGCTACGCCATCGGCGCGCCCTACGTCGATGCGGAGACAGGCAACGTTTACTGCGAGTCCGTCGGTGGCGTCATCACGGCCCTCACGCGCGACGGGAAAATCATCTGGCAGCGCTCGATGATGGAGGAGTTCGGCCGCCTCACGTTTCCCAACGGACGCACGGGCTCCCTCATCACGGACGGTGACCTCATGATTGCGAAGGGCGTGACCGCCAACTGGGGCACGGATGGCCCGGCGCGCAGCCGCTACTACGCGTTCGACAAGCGCACGGGCGAACTCGTGTGGTCGAGCACCCCGGGGCTCGAACCGATCGACAATCCCTTCGGCGCGCCGCTGTTTGCCGACCTTGGCGAACATCGGGTTTTCTATGTCGGCACGGGCTGCGGCCATGTCGTCTGCGTCAATGCCCGCACGGGCGAGCCGGTCTGGCGCTTCAAGTTTTCCAACGGCGGCCTCAATTCGGATGTGCTGCTCGACGGCCCCGGCAAGCTCATCGCGATTCATGGCAAGGAGAACATCGACGCCTCCACGCAGGGCCGCCTCGTCGCCTTGAAGATTCCGACCGAGTATCCCACCGGCCCTAAGCCGGTGATTCTCGGCAAGGACGCGGAACTCTGGCGCAACGACGAGTTCAGCGCCTTCACCAGTTCGCCGTTGCTCGTCGACGGCCGGGTTTACGCCACGATTTCCAACGGCAACTTCCTCTGCGCCGATGCCGCCACCGGCCGGACGCTGTGGAGCGAGAAGCTCGGCGCCGACCAAGTGCACGCCTCGCCGGCCTACGCCGACGGGCGCTTCTACGTCCCGATGCATGAGGGCCATGTCTTCGTCATCGACGTGAAAAGCGGCAAGCCTGTCATCGTCTCGAACAACAGGATGGAACCTGGCACGGTCTGCCTCGGCGCCCCGGCGTTCTACGGCGATTCGATTTTCATCTTCACCAAGGATGGCCTGCACAGCTTCGGCCCCAAGGCCACCGCGCCGATCATCCCGGCCGCTGTGCCGCCGCCCGCGCCCTCCAAGCTCTCGACCGCGCCGATTGCGGCGCTGCAGGTCGTGCCGGCCGAGTTCGCGCTCTACCCGGGCCAGGCGCAGACCCTCAAGGTCTGGGGCCTCGATGCCACGGGCCGCCGTGTCCGCGATGTCACGACGGAGGCGACCTTCGCCAAGTTTGTCCCGCCGACCGCGCTCGTGAAGGCCGAGGTGGATGCCGAACTCACGGGCCCCACCATCAAGGCCGGCCCCGCGGCCAAGCTCTCCGCCGGATCGATCCAGGCCAAGTGGAACAACCTCGCCGGCACCACCCGCGGCCGCGTAATCGCGACCTACGGGCACCGGGAGGATTTCGAGTCGCTGCCGCTCGGCCAGAAAAACAACGAAGGCACCGACGTCGGCTTTCCGCCGCTCGCGTGGCTCGGCGCGCGCGTGAAATGGCACATCTTCGAGAAAGACGGCAACAAGTTTGCCGGCAACCGCCTCGATTCGCTCCTGTTCATGCGCACGATGAACTTCATCGGCGGGCCCGACATGAAGAACTATACCTTCGAGGCCGACGTCATGACAGACGGCAATCGCCGCGTGATGTCCAATGTGGGCCTCGTCAACCAGCGCTACCTCTTCGTGCTCGCCGCCAACAACCGCGTGCTCGAGGTCTCCAGCACCCACGAGCGTTTCCACGTGACCGTGCCCTTCGAAGCCACCGCCAACACGTGGTATCACCTGAAAACCCGCGTTGATCGCGACAAAACAGGGGAGGGCGGTTTCGTCCGCGCCAAACTGTGGCCGCGTGGCGAACCCGAGCCGGCGAAGTGGACCATCGAAGCCCGGCAGACCAAACTTCACCAGCACGGCGCGCCTGCCGTCTACGCCTTCTCGCCGCAAAGCATGAAGCGCGTGTTCATCGACAACCTCGCCATCACCGCCAATGAATAACGTCCCTTCGCTTTCCCCGTCTCGTGTAGGGCCTGACCTTGGTCAGGCCGGCCTCAGCAAGCTGAGGCCCTACGCTGCCCTCGCCTTCGCCTTTGGTCTCACTTCCGCCCTTGCTGGCGCCGCCGACTGGCCCATGTGGGGCGGTTCGCCTTCGCGCAACATGGTCTCGACCTCCAAGGGCCTCCCGGCTCCCGAGGCGATCTCCGCCGGCAAGTTTCTCCCCAAGACCGAGACCATCGATCCCAAGTCGACCAAGCACGTGCGCTGGGTCGCCAAGCTCGGCTCCCAGGCCTACGGCACCCCGGTCGTCGCCGGTGGCCGCGTCTATGTCGGCACCAACAACGAGTCGCCCCGCGATCCCAAGCAGCACGGTGACCGTGGCGTGCTGATGTGCTTTGACGAGAAGACGGGCGAATTTCTCTGGCAGCTCGTCGTCCCCAAGCTCGGCTCCGGCAAGGTGAGCGACTGGGAATACGTCGGCATCTGCTCCTCTCCCACCATCGAGGGCGATCGCGGCTATGTCGTCACCAACCGCGGCGAGGTCGTGTGCTTCGACGTGAAGGGCATGGCCGACGGCAACCAGGGCTTCGCCGACGAGGCCAAGTTTGGCGCCACCGAGGGCAAGCCCATCGACGTGACCGCGCAGACCGCCGACATCCTCTGGGTGAGCGACGTGCGCACCGAGCTCGGCATCTTCCCGCACAATATTTCGAGCTGCTCGCCGCTCATCGTCGGCGACCGCCTCTACATCGCCACCTCCAACGGCGTCGATTGGTCCCACCTCAACATCCCCGCGCCCTTCGCCCCCGCGCTCGCCGTGCTCGACAAGCGCGACGGCAAGATCGTCGGCGAGGAAGTTTCCGGCGTTTCCAAGCGCGTGCTGCACTGCAGCTGGAGTTCGCCCTCGTTCACCACGGTGAACGGCAAGGGGGTTATCGTCTGGGGCGGCGGCGACGGCTGGTGCTACGCTTACGATCCCGTGCCCGTGCTGGACAAGGATGGCACGCCGGTCCTCAAGGAGCTCCTCCGCTACGACGCCAACCCGCCCGAGTATCGCACCAAGGAGGGCCAGCCGCTCAAATACGCCACGTTCAACGGGCCCAGCGAACTCATCTGCACGGTCGTCGCCCAGGATGGCCGCGCCTACATGTCCATCGGCCAGGACCCCGAGCACGGCGATGGCATCGGCATGTTCAGCTGCATCGATCTCACCGGGCGCGGCGACATCACGGGCAAGCCCATCTGGACCAACAAGTCCATCGGCCGCACCATCTGCACGCCCAGCATCGCCGACGGCCTCATCTACATCGCCGAATACAACGGCAACATCCACTGCCTCGACGCCGCCACCGGCAAGACCCAGTGGATGCACCCCACCAACAGCCGCATCTGGTCCTCGACGCTCGTCGCCGACGGCAAGGTTTACTGCGGCACCGAGGACGGCGAACTGGTCGTCCTCGCCGCCGGCCGCGAGAAGAAGCTGCTCGGCAAGGTGGAGTTCTACAGCCCCATCTACTCCTCGCCCGTCATCGCCAACGACACCCTCTTCGTCGCGACCATCACCCACGTGTTTGCGATCGCGAAGTAAAATCCCGCGCCTTGGGCCCGGCGTTTTTTGACAGACGCGCGGGCGGTGTGCATCCATCAGTTTTTCCACGTTTCCTCCCACTCCATGTCCAGCAAACTCACTCCTCCCCAAGCCCAGGCCGCGCTCGATACGTGGACCCGGAAGATGATCAAGTGGCACTTCTCGCCCGAGACGGGCTGCGATTACTGGCTCACGTGGGCCAAGGCCGCCAAGTGGGATCCGCGCAAGGAGATCACGTGCTTCGCCGACATCGCGAAGAAATTTCCGCACTTCGACGACGATGTGCTCCGCGTCGAGCAGCCCGAGCGCTTCGTGCCCAAGGCCTACGCCAAGCGCCCTTACAATGTCTTCGAGACCGGCGGCACCACCGGCATGCCCAAGCAGCGCGTCGGCTGGGATGACTACAAGACCGACTACGAGGAATACAGCGACCACTACGGCCCCAAATTTTTCCCCAAGGGCAACTGGCTCATGGTTGGCCCCACCGGCCCGCGCCGCCTCCGCCTCGCCGTCGAACATCTCGCCAACTATCGCGGCGATTCCTGCTACTTCGTGGACCTCGATCCGCGCTTCGTGAAACGCCTGATCGGCACCGGCGAGATGGCGATGGCGCGCAAATACCAGGAGCACGTCATCGACCAGGCCGCCACGATCATGCGCCACCGCAAGATCGTGAACATGTTCACGACCCCGCGCTTGCTCGAGAATCTCGCCGAGCGCATGTCACTCGTGAAGGCGGGCCTGAAGGGCGTGTTCGTCGGCGGCACCACGATGACGCCCCAGTATGTCCGCTTCGTCGTCGAGGAAGTGCTCGAGGGCAAAATCAACTTCGCCCCCACCTACGGCAACACCCTCATGGGCCTCGCCATCAGCAAAAAAATCACGAAGGCCGACAACTACAGCCTCACCTACTACGCGCCGCAGCCGCGCGCCACGCTCCGCATCGTCAACCCCGACAAACCCGAGGAACTGATGCCCTACGGCGAGTATGGCCGCGTCGAGCTCACGACGATGACGAAGGAATTTTTCGTCCCGCGCTTCCTCGAGCGCGACGAAGCCATCCGCCGTCCCCCGTGCGACGAATTCCCGTGGGACGGCGTCGGCGACGTCCGCCCCTTCCAATCCCTCACCAAGACGATCATCGAGGGCGTTTATTGAATAGTAGGGCGGGTCTGTGACCCGCCCTCGAACACCCATTGCGTCCCAAGGGCGGTTCACAGACCCGCCCTGCTTTAAGCCTCCGACCACTCCTCTGCTGTCTCCGCCATGAGCGCCATCCACATTCCCATCCTCCGCCTCGGCGAGGCCTACCGCAGTCTCGACACCCAGCGGCACTCCGTCGGTGGCGAAACCCTCGAGGTTAGCGTCGCCAACTCCGGCCTCATCCGCCGCGACCTCCGGCACCTCGCTAAATCCGGCGAGGCCCTCCGTGCCATTCCGTGCGAGACGCTCGTCGGCTACATGGAGAAGGCCGCGGAACTCTATCTCCACGGCAATCTCCCGTGGGGCGACGGCGACCGGCTGCAATCACCCGCCGACTACGCCGCCGCGCTCTCGCAGCTCACCGGCCTGCCGCACAGCCTCGGCCGCTCCAACATGTCCAAGGTCCACGCCGCGATGTCGAACATCCGCGCCGTGATCGCCGGCCTCACGCGCGGCCTTCCGCACGCGCTCTTCGACACCGGCGTTGTCCGCCAGGACGGGCTCGACGTAAATTTTTTCCCGCAGACCGACAGCCTCGGCGTGCTCCTTCCGAGCAATTCCCCGGGCGTGAATTCGCTCTGGCTCCCCGCGCTCGCGATGAAGATTCCCGTCGTGCTCAAGCCCGGCCGCGAGGACCCGCTCACGCCCTTCCGCCTCATCCAGGCGATGATCGCGGCGGGCTTCCCGCGCGAGGCCTTCGGCTTTTATCCGACGACCCACGACGGCGGCGACCAGCTCCTGTTCGGCACCGGCCGCGCCATCGCGTTTGGCAACGATACCACGCTGAAAAAATACGCGCCTTACCGCCACATCCAGGTCCACGGCTCCGGCCGCAGCAAAATCCTGATCGGCGACGATTACGCCGACGACTGGGAGAAGCACCTCGACGTAATCGTCAACGCCATCTCCGCCAACGGCGGCCGCAGTTGCATCAATTGCTCCTCTGTCCTCATGGGGCGCAATCGCGATGACCTCGCCGACGCGCTCGCGCGCAAGCTTGCCGCCATCGAGCCCCTCGCGCGCAACGATCCCGCCGCCATCCTTTGCGGCTTCGCCAATCCCAAAATGGGCAAGGGCATCGACGAGCGCATCGAGGAACTCCTGAAAACACCCGGCGCCACGGACCTCACGGCCAAATACCGCAAGGGTCCCCGCCTCGCCGAGCTGCACGGCCAGACCTTCCTGCGCCCCACGCTCATCGTGTGCGACGACCTCGATCATCCGCTGGCCAACACGGAGTTCATGTTCCCCTTCGCGAGCATCCTCCAGGTCCCGCAGGAAAAAATGATCGACCAAATCGGCGAGTCCCTCGTCGTCTCGGCCTTCACGCACGACCGCGAGTGGTGCGCCGATCTCATGACGAGCACCAACATCGAGCGGCTGAACCTCGGGCCGTATTCCACGATGCGCGTGCAGTGGGAGCAGCCGCACGAGGGCAATCTCTTCGAATTCCTCTACCGCCGCCGCGCTCTCCAGGGCGACTTGGTCGCGGTCTGAGTTTCAAACCGTGAGACACAGAGAGCACAGAGCACTGCCACGGAGTTCACAGAGAATGAAAGTTGGGTTTCTCCGTGCCCTCTGTGTCTGGGCTCGGTGTCCTCTGTGACAAAAATACCATCTTCGTAATGCCCGCTCCCTTCGCCTCCCGTCCGTCGCCCAAGATCGTCTTCGGCCCCGGCACGCTCGGTGAACTGCCCGCACTTGTGCGCGAGGCGGGAGCCACGTCGGTCTTTCTCGTCACCGACTCCGGCCTGATCCGTGCCGGTCACGCCGCGCGCGCCACGGCGTTGCTCGAGGCCGCCGGCATCCCGGTCACGCTCTACGATCACGCGCACGAGAATCCCTCCGAGTCAGACGCCGCCGCGTGCCGCGACGCGGCGCGGGCCGCGAAGTTCGACTGCTTCGTCGCCCTCGGCGGCGGCAGCAGCATGGACACGGCGAAGGCTACGAACTTTCTCCTCACCAACGGTGGCGCGATGCGCGACTACCACGGCTACGGCAAGGCGACGAAGCCGCTGCTCCCGCTCATCGCCGTGCCCACCACCGCCGGCACGGGCAGCGAGTGCCAGTCCTACGCCCTCGTGAGCCGCGACGACACGCACGAGAAAATGGCCTGTGGCGATCCCAAGGCCCTCGCGCGCGCCGCGATCCTGGATCCCGAGCTTACGGCCACGCAGCCGCGTGCGGTTGCGATTCTTACCGGCCTCGATGCGCTCGCCCACGCGCTCGAGTCCGCGGTCACGTCAAAGCGCAACCCGATCTCGGCCGCATATTCCGAGGCGTCGTTCCGCCAGCTCTCCGCCGCCATTGCCCGCGTGATCGTCGGCGAGGCGACCGCCGAGGATCGCGGCCGCATGCTGCTCGGCGCCGCGCTCGCCGGTCTCGCGATTGAGAACTCCATGCTCGGTGCCGCGCACGCCACCGCCAATCCGCTCACGGCCCGTCACGGTGTCACCCACGGCCACGCCGTCGCGCTCATGCTGCCGCAGGTGATGCGTTTCAACGCCGCCGATGCCGCCGTCGCCGCCATCTACGCCCATTTCGCCGGGCTGCTCCCCGTAGGGCCTGAGCTTGCTCAGGCCGGCCTGACCCAGGTCAGGCCCTACGAAACCACGGCTGGAGCTGCGCCGCTGATTGCGTGGGTCGCCGACCTCGTCTCCGCCAGTCTCCTGCCGGCCTTCGACGCCCGCGCCGTGGACGTGGCCGCCCTCGCCGACGACGCGACGCGCCAGTGGACCGGCAAGTTCAACCCCCGGCCATTGCAAGCCGCCGACTTTGCGGCACTCTACCGCCATGCGCTTGGAATGGAAAAATAATGTCCGCTTCGCTCCGGGGCCCGGCCCGCTTGGTAGCGCGAGGCTTCAGCTTGCGCTTGGCAGTTCCGGACACGGGCTGAAGCCTCGGGCGACTTTCTGCCATCGCACGTCGCCTCTCTCCGTCTCCCTCGCTCTCCTTCTCTCGTTCTTCTTTCTCACCGCCTGCTCCGACCGCTCCGCCACCGACTCCGCTAAAAAATCCGAGCCTGCCCCCGCGCCTGAAATCTCCTGGCCCATGACGCGGGGCGGCCCTGCCCTCAGCGGCAGCATCGCCGCGAAGCTCCCCGCTGATCCGGTGACGGCGTGGACCTTTGCCGCCAACGGCGGCATCCAAGCCGAAGCCTCGGTCGCCGGCGGTCGCGTCTTCGTCGGCACGATCAAGGGCACGCTCCACTGCCTCGCGGCCGATACCGGCAAGGAGGTCTGGCGCTTCGAGACCAAGGATGCGATCATGGCCGCGCCCGCCATCGCCGCGGGAAAAGTGTTTCTCTCCTCCAACGACGGGAAACTCTACGCCCTCGCGGCCGACACCGGCGCGCCGGTCTGGGAATTTGCCAGCGAGGAGAAGATCAGCTCCGGCGCGATCACGATCAAGGCTCCCGCCGGCTCCGCCACGCCCGGTGCCGATTGGGTGCTCCTCAATGGTTACGACGGCACCACGCGCGTGCTCAACGCGGCCGACGGCAAACTCGTCTGGAGCTACAAGACCGACGACTACATCAACGGCTCACCGGGCGTCGTCGATGGGCGCTGGCTCGTCTTCGGCGGCTGCGATGCGCAGCTCCACGTCGTCCAGCTCGCCGATGGCCAGCTCGTGCACAAAATTCCCACGAGCGCGCAGATCCCCGCCTCGATCGCGACGCATGGCACGATGGCCTTCTGCGGCAACTATGCCAACGAGGCGGTCGCCTTCGATGTCGCCGGTGGCAAAGTCGCCTGGACCTACCAGGATCGGCAGCTTCCGTTCTTCAGTTCGCCCGCGGTCAATGATCGCCTCGTGATCATCGGCTCGCGCGATAAGCACCTCCACGCGATCGATCGCGCGAGCGGGCAGGGGGTCTGGACCTTCAAAACGGGTGGGCGCGTCGAGGGATCGCCCGTTATTTTTTCCGACGGGGTGCTCTTCGGCTCGACCGACGGACGCCTCTACGCCGCGAGCTTGGATCGCGGCACGGAGCTCTGGCAGCTTGACCTGGGCGAGGCGCTCGTGGCGTCGCCGGTCTTTGGCGCCGGGTTGATCATCGTCGGCGGCGAGAAAGGCACGGTTTTCGCCCTACGCGCTGGACCGCGCGTGAAATAGGGCACAACATCTGCGGTGTGCGGTGCGTCTTTCCCCGCGCGCTCCCGATGAATACCGCCAGTCCCTCCCCCGCGCCTGCCAAGAGCTCAACCCTCGCCGGCAATTACTTCGTCTCGAACTATCCGCCGTTCTCCTTCTGGTCCGAGGACCAGAAAATCGAGGTCGAGATGGCGCTCAACTCCGAGCCCGTGCCCGGTGCCAAGCTCGGGCTCTACCACCACATTCCGTTTTGCCGGAAGCGCTGCCACTTTTGCTACTTCCGCGTCTATACCGACAAGAACGCGAAGGACATCCAGGCCTACCTCGACGCCACGATCACCGAGCTGAAGTCGCTCGCCGCGCGCCCGCTCATCCGGGGCCGCAAGCCGCACTTCGTCTATTTCGGCGGCGGCACGCCATCGTATCTCTCCGCGAAGCAGCTCATCGAGCTAACGGATCGCATGAAGGCGATTCTCCCGTGGGACGCCGCCGAGGAGATCGCCTTCGAGGGTGAGCCCGGCACGCTCAACGCTGCCAAGCTCGCCGCGATCAAGCAGGTCGGCGTCACGCGCCTGAGCCTCGGCGTCGAACATTTCGACGACCACGTGCTCGAGATCAACGGCCGCGCCCACCGCTCCGGCGAAGTTTACACGGCCTACGAGCGCGCGCGCGCCGAGCAGTTTTCCCAGATCAACATCGATCTCATCGCCGGCATGGTCGAGGAGACCGAGGCCCTCTGGCAGCGCAACATCGAGGAGACGATCAAGCTGCGGCCCGACAGCGTGACCGTCTACCAGATGGAGGTCCCCTACAACACGACCATCTACAAGGAAATGAAGGCCGAGGGGAAACTCGTCGCGCCCGTGGCCGATTGGGCGACGAAACGCCGCTGGGTGAAGGAGGCCTTTGCCGCGCTCGAGTCCGCCGGCTACACCATCGCGAGCGGCTACACCGCCGTGCTCGATCCCAAGCGCACCAAGTTCGTCTATCGTGACGAACTCTGGAGCGGCGCCGATCTGCTCGGCCTCGGCGTGGCGTCCTTCTCCCACGCCGCCGGCGTCCACTACCAGAACCTCACCGAAATCGAGGCCTACCACGCCGCGGTTGCGGCCGGCGACCTGCCGATTAAGCGCGCGTTCCGCACCTCGCCGGAAGAGCGGATGATCCGCGAGTTCATTTTGCAGATGAAGCTCGGCCGCGTGGAGCTCGGCTATTTTCAAGAGAAGTTCGGCGTCGATATCGCGCAGCGTTTCGCTGCGCAGCTCGCGCACCTCGCGTCGGAAGGCTTCGTCACGGTCACCCCGGCGCAGGTCGTGCTCTCACGCGACGGCCTGCTCTGCGTGGACACGCTGCTGCACGAGTTCTTCCTCTCGCAGCATCGCACGTCGAAAATCGTGTGAGGTCTGTTTTTGACCAGACATGAAAGCTGCTGGTGTGTTTCTTGCGCTTTCATTGGGCCTGCTTGCTGGCTGCAATTCGATCACGCGCATCGGAGGCGCAACAGTCGAAATACGAGGTGTCGTGCGCGACCGCGACGACAGATCGCCTGTTCCAAACCTTCCCGTCATTGTGAAAGGTTCGCACGTGAAAGTGAGTTCATGGCTGACTCTGTGGCCGATTGCATCCTTCACCCCCTTACTAGAGGTTACTACTGATACTAATGGTAGATTCTCCTGTAGCGTGCCGCACTATGGTGCCTATCGATTCTCAGCTGGCGATCTGGCTCGGACTCAATGGGGAGATCATTATGTCGAGCGAGCGAAGATTTCGACTGCGAGTGAAGTGGAGATTTTGGTGGGGCCGCCGATATTCCTCCCGACTCCTGCGAAGTTTGAACCCATGCTCGAAAGGACCGCCCCGGTGCCTTCCGGGGCTACTTCGGAACGCATCGCACGCCCTTAGAATTTTTGCACGTGCCCGCCGCACCGACTACATTCGAGACTAGTTTACCCACCGCGTTGCAATTGTTCCTTCGCGTGACTTGTGGGCTAAACGTTGCAAAGTTCGACCCACACCACGGCACTGCGCTCCCGCAGACAGCGCGCACCTTGCTCGACCACGACCGCGATATGACCTCCACGCTCGCGACGCACCACGGAAGC
The DNA here is from genome assembly GCA_030693515.1 of Opitutaceae bacterium. Lineage (GTDB taxonomy): Bacteria > Verrucomicrobiota > Verrucomicrobiia > Opitutales > Opitutaceae > ER46. The sequence continues at coordinate 109,509 of JAUYAK010000010.1, read as the reverse complement.
GCGCTGCGCGTCGAGGTGCTTCGCAGCCACACCGAGGGCGGGCTCTACCTGCGGGAGGTTTTCCTCCGGACCACCGCCGCCGTCGGCCCTGTGCCAGCCGATCGCGTCGTCGAGTATGGCGTGCTGGCCGTGGCGCTGGCGCAGTTTGCCCCCGATGCGGGCGCCGCCATCGAGGCCGGGCGGAAGCCGCTCGGTGCGCTGCTGCATGAATTCGCGATTCCCTTTGTCAGCGCGCCCATCGGATTTTTTTCCACCGATGCGGCTGGGCTCGTGGGCACGCCGTTGCCAGTCCCGGCTGGCGCCCGCTGCTACGGTCGTTTCAACTGCCTTGCCGCTCCTTCGGGCGAACCGCTCGCTTGGATCATGGAAATCCTCCCGCCGCATCCCGCCTCATGACCGCTCCCGCCACCCACATTTACGACACCATCGTCATCGGTGGCGGCCCGGCGGGCTCGACCACCGGCGCGCTGCTCGCGGCGCAAGGCCGCGACGTGCTCATCCTCGAGAAGGAAAAGTTTCCGCGCTACCACATCGGCGAGTCGCTCATGCCGTGGTGCTACTTCACCTTTGAGCGGCTCGGTGTGCTGCCGCAGCTGAAGGAGCGCGCGTTCGTCGAAAAGTTCAGCGTGCAGTTCGTCGGCCGCGAGGGGAAGGTCTCGACGCCGTTCTACTTCTTCCAGCACTACGACCACCCGGCGGCCAAGACCTGGCAGGTGCCGCGCGCGGAGTTCGACGAGATGCTGCTCAACAACGCCCGCGCCAGGGGCGCGCAGGTCCGCGAGGAGACCGAGGTGCTCAAGCTGCTCACCGATGCCACCGGCACGGTCACCGGCGTGCAGGCGCGCGACGCCTCGGGCGCGCTCACCGAGCACCGCGCCCGCGTGGTCGTCGATGCCACGGGCCGCGATGCGCTGCACCTGCGCAAGACCGCAACGCGCAAGCGCGACGCCCGGCTCAACAAAGTCGCGCTCTGGACCTACTACAAGGGCGCCAAGCGCGACCCCGGCCTCGACGAGGGCTCGACCACCGTCGCCTATCTCGAGGGCAAGGGCTGGTTCTGGCACATCCCGCTCGCCAACGACATCGTCAGCTCCGGCATCGTCGCCGAGCGCGACTACCTCTTCTCCGGCACGCAGGACCGTCGCGAGATCTTCGAGCGCGAGATTAAAAACAACAAGTGGATCGAGGAGCACCTCTCCTGCGGACAGCAATTCGGCGAGTATTGGGTGACGGGCGAGTTTTCCTATCGCGGCGAGCACTGCGCGGCCGACGGGCTCGTGCTCGTGGGCGACGCGTTTGCGTTCCTCGATCCGGTGTTTTCCTCGGGTGTCTTCCTCGCCCTGAAGAGCGGCGAACTCGCCGCCGATACCATCCATGCGGCGCTCGCGACTCCCGGCCCGGTGCCCGCCGAGGCCTTCGCCGACTACGGCGAGCGCCTGTGCCAAGGCATCGAGACGATGCGCAAGATCGTCTATGCTTTCTACGATCCGAAGTTCAGTTTCGCCGACCTCATCCGGGCGCACAAGGACCAGCGCGGCCCGCTGACCGACTGCCTCATCGGCCATGTCATCGACCGCGACTACGCGCCGCTCTTTGCCGCGATGCAGAACTTTGCCACGCTGCCCGCGCCCCTCGCGCACGGCCGCGTGCCGGCCACGGTGCGCTGAACCCCCTGACGTTCCGGCGCGCATGAAGATCGTCTTTCTCACCGCAGGCACCGGCAGCTACTACTGCGGCGCCTGCATGCGCGACAACGCCCTCGCGCGCGAGCTGCACCACCTCGGGCACGACGTCACGATCGCGCCGATGTATCTGCCGCTCATCCTCGACGAGACGACGCTCGACAACTCGAAAGACGTCCCGGTCTTCTTCGGTGGCATCAACGTTTACCTCCAGCGCCGCCTCGCGATCTTCCGCCGCACGCCGGTCTGGCTGCACCGACTACTCAACTCCACCGGCCTGCTCAAGTGGGCGGCGCGCCACAGCCACATGACCTCCGCGCGCACGCACGGCGAGATGATGCTCGACATGCTCAACGTGGACACGGGCCCGTTTCGCCGCGAACTCGACAAGCTCCTGGAGTGGCTCACCACCGTCGCGCAGCCCGATCTTGTGTGCCTGTCGAACGCGTTGCTCGCGGGCTTCACCGATGAGCTCAAGCGCCGGCTGAATGCGCCGGTCGCGGTGTTTTTCCAAGGCGAAGACACGTTTCTCGACGGGCTGCCCGAACCCTACCGCACGGAGGCTTGGGCCGCGCTCAAGCGTCGCCTGCCCGCCGCCGATTTGCTCATCGCCCCAACTCGGTTCTACGCCGGCTACATGGCGCCGCGCCTCGGTCTGGCGGCGGGCTCGCTCGCGGTGGTGCCCAATGGCATCCGGCTCGACGGCTACACGGCCGCCGACGCAGCGCCGAACCCGCCCGCCATCGGCTACCTCGCACGGATGTGCCGGGACAAGGGCCTCGATCTGTTGATCGAGGCTTTCATCATCCTCGCCCGCGATCGAGGCGACCGCACCACGCGCTTGCGCATCGCGGGCGCAGCCACGGCTGGGGACGAGACCTTTATTGCCCAGCAGCAGCAGCGCCTCGCCGCCGCCGGCCTCGCTGACCGCGCCACATGGCTGCCCAACGTCACCCGCGAGCAGAAGATCACGTTCCTCCGCGGGCTCACGCTTTTTTCCGTGCCCACGGCCTATCCCGAGGCGTTCGGCCTCTACGTGGTCGAGGCGATGGCCTGCGGCGTGCCGGTGGTGCAGCCGGATTCCGCGGCCTTCCCGGAGATCGTCGCCGCCACGGGCGGGGGCGTGTGCGTGCCGCCGCGTGATGCCGCCGCGCTTGCCGCCGCCTGGCGCGATCTGCTGGCCGATGCGCCGCGCCGCGAGGCGCTCGGCCGCGCGGGCCGATTGGGCGTTGAAAAATGTTTTTCCGCCCCGACGATGGCGGCGGATTTTCTCCGGGCCACGGCGCACCTCGCCCCCGCCTGAAGGGAAACCTGCATGGAAGCCGCCGCCCCTTTTCATTTTCGCCACCGCCGCCTCGTCGAGTTCGCCGACACCGACCTCGCGGGCATCGTGCATTTCGCGAATTTCTTCCGCTACGTGGAGGCGGCGGAGCATGCGTTCTTCCGCTCGCTCGGCTTCAGCATCCACACCTCCGAGGGCGCGCGGCATGCCGGGTGGCCGCGCATCGAGGTCAGTTGCAAATATCTCCGGCCGGCGCGGTTTCAGGAAACGCTCGAGATCGGCCTCCGCCTCACCGAGCTGCGCACCACGAGCCTCAGCTACACCTTCGCCATCCTCGCCGCCGACGCCCCCGAACGCCCCGTGCTCGCCACAGGATCGTTTGGCATCATCCACGTCGAGATCGACACCGCGACGCGCGAGATCCGCAAGACCCCGATCCCGCCCGCGCTGCGGGCGAAACTCGAAGCCGCGATGTCGGGGAAGCCCTGAATTGACCACGGATTTCACGGACGAATACCGATTGTTTTTTGGCCGCCTTTATCCGTGTTCATTCGTGAAATCCGTGGTTAAAAATTCCAAACTTCGATCTCCCAGGCTCTAACTCCCAAATCCCAGACCCATCTTTTATCCTACTATGAACTGGCTCTTCTACGCCTTCCTCACCGTCGCGACCTGGGGTCTCTATGGGGTCTATCTCCACAGCGGCCAGATGGCCATGGGCGATCCCATCAACGGCCGCTACAAGGCATTCCTCCTCGTCGGCGTGGCCTACTTCATCATCGCCGTCCTCGCGCCGCTCGCAGTGCTGAAGATCAACGGCGCCGACTTCAGCTTCCCCGCCAAAGGGGTGTGGCTGTCGCTCTTCGCGGGTGCGCTCGGTGCGGTCGGCGCGTTTGGCATTTTGCTCGCGTTTGGCGCCAAGGGCACGCCGACCGTCGTGATGGCGATTGTCTTCGCCTGCGCCCCGATTGTGAATGCGATCGCGGCGACGCTCATGCACCCGCCCAAGGACGGATGGGGCGGCATCGCCTGGCAATTCTGGGCCGGGATCATTCTGGCCGCGGCCGGTGGCTGCCTCGTGAGCTACTACAAGCCGGCGCCGGCGCCGAAGACCGCCAAGGCCGTGCCGGCTGCCATCGCGCCGACGGCGCCCGGGCCGCATTGAGCGACATGGCGGCGCTGGCGCATACGCAACTCGCGGCGCTCAACCGCCTCGTCGCCGAGGTCGCCCCGAGCAACGCCTTCTATCGCCCGCGGCTCGCCGCCGCGGGCGGGCTCGGCGGTTTCGCCTCGCTCGAGGACTTCGCCGCGCGCATGCCATTCACGATCAAAGCCGAGTTCGTGCGCGATCAAGCCGAGCATCCGCCCTTCGGGACGACGCTCACCTATCCGGCCGAGCGCTACACGCGCTACCACCAGACGAGCGGCACGGGCGGCCGGCCGATCGCCTGGCTCGACAACGCCGAGAGCTGGCAGTGGATTTTGGAAAACTGGAAGATGATCTGGCGGCACGCCGGGGCGAGAGCAGGGGACTCGGTGTTCTTCGCGTTTTCATTCGGGCCGTTCCTCGGGTTTTGGAGTGCATTTGATTCGGGCCAGCAGCTCGGATTGCGCACGATCTCCGCGGGCGGCATGGGCTCGGTGGAGCGGCTCCGTTTCCTCCTCGCGCGGCGGCCGCGCATCCTCTGTTGCACGCCCACCTATGCGCTCCGGCTGGCCGAGGTCGCGCGGCAGGAGTCGCTCGACCTCTCGGCCGCAGGCGTGGAACTGGTGATGGTCGCCGGCGAACCCGGCGGCAGCGTGCCGGAGATTCGCGCGCGCTTGGAGCGCGGCTGGCCCGGCGCGTGCATCGTCGATCACCACGGCATGACCGAGGTGGGCCCGGTCTCCTACGGCACCCCGGATGATCCGGCGCACCTGCGCATCATGCACGACCGCTATTTCGCCGAGGTGCTCGTGCCCGGCGCCCACACGCCCGCCGCCTCCGGTGCGACCGGCGAACTGGTCCTCACCACGCTGGGCCGCGCAGCGTGCCCGGTTTTCCGTTACCGCACCGGGGATCTCGTGCTTCCGGTCGCATTGCCCGGCGAACCCGAGGGCGCGTTTGCCCTCGCCGGGGGCATCCTCGGCCGCGTGGACGACATGGTGATCGTGCGTGGCGTGAACCTCTACCCGGCGGCAGTCGATGCCGCGCTGGCGACGTTTGGCCGGGTGCATGAATACCAGGTCGAAATCGATCGCCGGTCCACCTTGCCGGAGGTGCGGCTGCGCTACGAACCCCTCGACGAGAAATCTGATCCGACCGCCGAGCTGGCGGCTCACTTGCGCGCGGCGTTCCAGCTGCGCATCGCCGTCGAACGCGTGCCGGCGGGCACGCTGCCGGTGTCCGAGTTCAAATCTCGGCGCTGGAAAATCGTCGGCTGAGCGCGGTCGCGCCGCTCAGGTCACTCGGATGACGGCATACGTCCGCTTGCCCTTGCGCAGGAGGAGATGCTGGCCGAAGAGCAGGTCGGCCGTGGTGACGGCACGAGCGGCTTCGGCGATGCGGACGTTGTTCAGGTAGATGCCGCCGCCTTCGATGTCTTTTCGCGCCTGGCCTTTCGAGGGGCACAGGCCGGCGTGGACGAGCAGGTCGGTGAGCGCGGTGCCGGGAGTTGCGAGCTTCGCCGCCTCGAGGTCCTTGGTTGGCACTTCACCGACGACATCGCGGAAGATTTCCTCCGTCACGCCGTCGAGCAAACCGCCGAAAAGGATCTCGCTCGCCTTCAGCGCGGCGGCGAGGGCATCGGCGCCATGCACGAGTTCGGTCACGGCGCGGGCGAGCGCCTTGTGCGCCTCGCGGGCGCCGGGGTTGGCCGCATGCTTCGCCTCAAGGTCCTCGATCTCGGCGCGGGGGAGGAAGGTGAATTTGCGCAGGTATTCGCTCACCTTGGCATCCTCGGTGTTCACGAAGAACTGGTAGAACTTGTAGGGGCTGGTCTTTTTGGGATCGAGCCACACGGCGCCGCCCTCGGTCTTGCCGAACTTGGTGCCGTCGGCCTTGGTGATGAGCGGAAACGTCCAGCCCCACGCCGGCACGCCGAGTTTTTTCCGTATGAGATCGGTGCCGGCGGTGATATTGCCCCATTGCTCGGTGCCGCCGATTTGGAGTTCGCAGTTCATCGTCTGCCGCAGGTGGCAGAAATCGTTCGCTTGAAGCAGCTGGTAGCTGAACTCGGTGAAACTGATGCCAGCCTCGCTGCCCAGACGCGACTTCACGCTGTCCTTGGCGATCATGCTGCTGAGGGAAAAGTGCTTTCCCACGTCGCGCAGGAAATCGAGCACCCCGATGGGGGCGGTCCAGTCGGCGTTGTTCACGATCCGGGCGGGATTACCGGGAGCGGCAAAATCGAGCAGCCGCTCAAGCTGGGCCTTGATGCAGCAGAAATTGTGGGCGAGCTGCTCGCGCGTGAGGAGGTTGCGCTCGGCGGATTTCCCGCCGGGATCGCCGATCATGCCGGTGGCGCCACCGGCGAGGGTGATCGCGTGGTGGCCCGCGAGCTGAAAGCGGCGCAGCGTGAGCTGGGGCACGAGATGCCCAACGTGGAGGGAGTCGCCCGTGGGATCGAAGCCGCAATAGAGCGTGACGGGGCCTTGGACGAGGCGCTGCGTGAGCGCATCAAGGTCGGTGCAGTCGGCGAGGAGGCCGCGCCAGCGGAGGTCGTCGAGGATCGTCATTGCGGGAGCGGCGAATCAACGCGGCGCAGGGGCGGCCGTGCAAGAGTGTTTGTGCGCAGCGCAATGCGTGGCGCTAATGGCGCAGGGGAGAAAAATAGAAATCGCGCTGTTAGCCCGACGCTGCGCCGAAAAACCATTTGCGGCGGCCCATGGCGCGGCTCAACGTCGTCTTTCCTCTCCGTGCGCCCGCTGGCGCGCGGGTTAATCCAATCCACGCTCCCTTCTTCCCATGCCCATCGCCGTTGGTTCCACAGCCCCCGATTTCACCCTGAAGACCAGGACCGCCGACGGCCCCAAGGATGTGAAGCTGAGCGACAATTTCGGCAAGCACCAGACCGTGCTGCTATTTTTCCCAGCGGCTTTCAGCGGTAATTGCACCCTGGAGATGTGCGATCAAAGCAGCGGTCTCGCCGAATACGAGAAGCTCGGGGCGACGGTCTATGGCATCAGCGTCGACAGTCCGTTCGCGCAGGAGGCGTGGGCGAAGCAAAACAAAATCGAGATCACGCTGCTCAGCGATCTGAACAAGACCGTGATCAAGGCCTATGGCGTCGTGTTTCCCACGCTCGCAGGCATGTATGAGTCGGCGGCGCGCGCGGCCTTCGTCATCGGCACGGATGGCGTGGTGAAATACGCCGAGCAGACGCCGACGCCCAAGGAGCTGCCAAATTTCGCAGCGCTGAAAGCGGCGCTGGCCAAGTAAGTTTTCGACGGGCGGATCGACGCGCGATTCGCCGGTCTTTTTTTAAACTGGAATCAAAAATCTGAAATCGAAAATCACGTGAGTCTCCCGAATCCGTTCAATACGCTGCAGTCGTTTTCCGCCAACGGCGCGGCGCACAAGTTCTACTCGCTGCCCGCGCTGGAAAAGGCCGGCTTCAAGGTCTCGCGCCTGCCGGTCTCGATCCGGCTCGTGCTCGAGTCGCTGCTGCGCAACTGCGACGGCAAGCGCGTGGCCGAGGGCGCCATCCGCGATCTCGCGGGGTGGGGGGCCAAGGCGCCGCGCACGGAGGAGATTCCGTTCGTCGTCGCGCGCATCGTGCTGCAGGATTTCACCGGCGTGCCGCTGCTCGTGGACCTCGCCGCGATGCGCTCCGCCGTCGCGCGCATGGGCAAAAACCCGAAGATCATCGAGCCGCTCGTGCCCGTCGATCTCGTGGTGGATCATTCGGTGCAGGTGGACTTCGCCGGCTCCGCCGAGGCGATGGCGAAGAACCTCGAACTCGAGTTCTCGCGCAACCGTGAGCGCTATCAGTTCCTGAAGTGGGGCATGCAGGCCTTCGACACGTTCAAGGTCGTGCCGCCGGGCATTGGCATCGTGCACCAGGTCAACCTCGAGTATCTCGCCAAGGGCGTGCTCAGCGACAAGGACGGCGTCTTTTACCCCGACACCCTCGTCGGCACCGATTCGCACACGACGATGATCAACGGCCTCGGCATCGTGGGCTGGGGCGTCGGCGGCATCGAAGCCGAAGCCGGCATGCTTGGTCAGCCGGTTTACTTCCTCACGCCTGATGTGGTCGGCGTCCACCTCACCGGGGCGTTGCGCGAAGGTGTCACGGCCACGGACCTCGCGCTCACGCTCACCCAGATGCTGCGCAAGGCGAAGGTCGTCGGGAAATTCGTGGAGTTTTACGGCCCCGGCGCCGCGGCCCTGCCGGGCGTAGACCGCGCCCCCATCGCCCACATGGCGCCGGAAGACGGCGCGACGATGGGCTTCTTCCCCATCGACGCCGAGTGCACCAACTACCTCCGCGCCACCGGGCGCGACGACGAGCACGTCGCCCTCTACGAGGCTTACTACAAGGCGCAGGGCCTCTGGGGCATCCCGCAGCAGGGCCAGATCGACTATTCGCAGGACCTCGCGCTCGATCTCGCGAGCGTCGTCCCGAGCGTCGCCGGACCCAAGCGTCCGCAGGATCGCATCGAGCTCCCGAACCTGAAGCGGGAGTTTATCGCGACCTTCTCGCGACCGGTCGCCGAGTCGGGCTTCGGCAAGAAAGCCGAAGATTACGGGCTCCGCGTCAAGGTCGTCGACAACCACCATCCGGTGAGTGGCGGCGGCAGCCAGGAGCCGGTCAGCGTGGTCCGGGCGAAAGCCGGCAACACGAATGTCCAGACCGAGATGGAAATGGCGAACAACCGCCCCACGCCGAACACTCTCGCCGACGGCCCGGCGATGAAAGGCGAGACCGAGATCGGCCACGGCTCCGTGCTCATCGCCGCGATCACGAGCTGCACGAACACCTCCAACCCGAGCGTCATGCTCGCCGCGGGGCTGCTCGCCAAGAAGGCCGTCGAAAAAGGCCTCAAGGTGAACCCCGCCGTGAAGTCGTCGCTGGCCCCGGGCTCGCGCGTCGTCACCGACTACCTCAACAAGACCGGTCTCACGCCCTATCTCGATCAGCTCGGGTTCCAGACCGTCGGCTACGGCTGCACGACCTGCATCGGCAACTCCGGCCCGCTGTCGGCCCCGATCGAGGATGCGATCTTAAAAAACGATCTCATCGCGGCCTCGGTCCTCTCCGGCAACCGGAATTTCGAGGCGCGCGTGCATCAGAACATCAAGGCGAACTTCCTCATGTCGCCCCCGCTGGTCGTCGCCTTTGCCCTCGCGGGTCGCGCCGACCTCGACCTCACCACCGACCCGATCGGCATGGGCAAGGATGGCCGGCCGGTGATGCTGAAGGACATCTGGCCCACCTTGCAGGAAGTCCGCGACCAGATGCAGGCCGCCCTCAAGCCCGAAGTCTTCCGCCGGCTCTACAAGGATTTTGCCGCCCAGAATCCCAAGTGGAACGAGATTCCCTCGACCACGGGCAATGTTTACCAGTTCGACGCCCAGTCCACCTACATCCAGGAGCCGCCGTTCTTCACGGACTTCTCGCTGACGCCTGGCGCCATCAAGCCCATCACCGGCGCGCGGGTGCTCGGCCTCTTCGGCGATTCGGTCACGACCGATCACATCTCGCCGGCCGGCGCGATCAAGAAGAGCTCGCCCGCGGGCAAGTTCCTCGTCGATAGCGGCGTCGCGTTTGAGGACTTCAACAGCTACGGCTCGCGTCGCGGCAACGACCGTATCATGACGCGCGGCACCTTTGCCAATGTCCGCATCAAGAACCTGATGCTCGGCGGCAAAGAGGGCGGCAACACCATCTACCAGCCCACGGGCGAAGAGATGTCGATCTACGACGCCTCGGCGAAGCACATCGCGGCCAAGACGCCGCTGATCGTCCTCGCCGGCCAGGAATACGGCACCGGTTCCTCGCGTGACTGGGCCGCCAAGGGCACCACTCTCCTCGGCGTGAAAGTCGTCGTCGCGCAGAGCTTCGAGCGCATCCATCGCTCCAACCTCGTCGGCATGGGCGTGCTGCCGCTCCAGTTCAAGGAAGGCACGACCGCGCAGACCCTGAAGCTCGACGGCACCGAGACCTACGACGTCGTCGGCCTCGACGCCTCGATCAAGCCGCAACAGGACCTCACGCTGAAGATCACGCGCAAGGACGGCGCGGTCGAAAACGTGCCGGTGCGCTGCCGCATCGATACGCCCATCGAAATTGACTACTACCAGCACGGCGGGATTTTACCCTACGTGCTGCGCCAGATCGTGGCCCGCAGCTGACCGAGTTTTTGCAGGAGACTGCGGGCAGGCGATGCGTTAACCCTCAGTTCACCATCGCCTGTCCGCCGTCTCCTGCTTCTCAGCCATGTCCGATCCGACCAAGTCCGCCTATCTCGTCGATCCTCGTTCGGATCCGGTGCTGATTCGCATTGAGGGCCGGGGATCGTTTCAAAATTGCGGCGGACTGCGCGACTTCATCGCGGCGATGACGGCCGAGGGCCGGCGGCGCTTCGTGCTCGATTTGCAGGACTGCGCCGCGATGGACAGCACGTTTCTCGGGGTGCTCGCGGGTGCCGCCATCACGCTGAGAAAGTTCGGCCCGGCGGGCAGCCTCGTGGTCGCGCGTGCGAGCCCGCGCCACGTCGAACTCATGCGCGGTCTCGGCCTCCACCGGCTGCTTACGATCGCGCCGCCCGAGGCCGCCTTGCCGGCGGCGGGTGGTGCGATGGTGCTTGAGACGAAGCGACCCGATGAGCTGGCGGGAGCGCGGCTCGTGCTCGAGGCGCACGAGAACCTCGTCGCGGCCGACGAGAAAAACCGGGCCAAATTTCAGGATGTGCTGAGTTTCTTGCGGAGCCGGTTGGATAAAAAGTAGCCGCTGGAAACTGCTGTTATTGCGCCGCGATTCCAGGTGCGGTCTTCGCCAGCATTTCTCCCTGTGTCCGGGAAGAAAAAATCCAACGAAGTGTCCTTCACCGAACACTTAGCCGCCCGCCGATGCAAGATGCGGTAGCGCTCATAGGCCGAGCTGTGCTCCTCCCGCCCGCGGCGAAAGCCGCGAATACTGCGATGTTTCGCCGGGCCTTCATGGTGTGCAGGTGGTGTGCCGCTACGGCGCGGTTCCGCCGACCGCCCGTTGGAGCGCGTAGTGCGCGGCGTTGTGCTCGGCGATGGTCTGCAGGTAGTCGAGGCGGGTTCTGGTGCATGTTGCGGCCGACGAGCACGGTCGCGTAGCCGGCCTGCGCGAGCCGCGCGGGCAAGGTGGGGCGAGTGATGCGGAACGGCGCGTAGCCCACCAGCCCGCTCGTCGCGGGAAACGTGCCCGTGAGCAGCGAAAGCCGCGCCGGGATGCATGATGGGCTGGTGGCATAGGCGCGGCGAAACAGCGCGCCCTGCGCCGCGAGCCGGTCAAACGTCGGCGTGCGCACCACGGGATGGCCGACCGCGGACAGCGCGTCGCCCCGCATCTGATCGGGCATGAGCAGGAGAATGTCGGGAGGCTGGGCTGTGAGCACGCACGCGGCGACGGCGACGATCGGCCCCATACGCCAGGGGAACACTAGAAACAGGCGGAGGGGGAACATGGTTGGCGGTGGCTGAGCGATCATCGATTCCCGGTGGCGCGTCGGGTCAGGCGCTCGAAGGGCACGATGCGATCGAGTTCAGCCCGGGTGAGGCCGTAGTCCGCGGCGAGCTTGTCGTAGTCGTGGGTGGTAGCCGCGCCGTTTTTCGCTTCCTGATCCAGGTAATCGAGTGAGCCGGGCAGGCCAAAGCCGACGTAGATTTCCTCGCCGATTACCTTGCCGGCGCGGCGATGGATAAGGGCGGTCTGGGTGAAAGCGGAGGAGTGCTCCTCACGCCGCGTGCGAAAATAGGCAATGAGCGCGTCGAGGCCTTGCTGCTCCGCGGGCGTCAGAATGTGAGTGCCGAGCAGTTGGTCGGCCTTGGTCACGGCTTTCGTCCCCTGCCATTCGACCGAAGCCGAGAAGATCGCCAGTGAGAGAGCGCCATTGCGGCGGCGGATCTCGTATTGCCGAGCGAAACGAGTCCGGTGGTCGAAAACGTAGCTGGCGGTCAATTCCTCGTCATTTGCGAGCGTTGAGACTTTGAGATGAGTGCCGCTGGTGTGTGCGCGGGGGATGTCGTCCACCAGATGCTGATAATAGACGGCCACGAGTATGAGGCAGGCGAAGGAAGCGAAAATTGGGATGAGCCGCTTCGCTTTCACGGCCGGGTCTCCTACTGCGCCGTTCCACCCACCGCCCGCTGGAGCGCGTAGTGCGCGGCGTTGTGCTCGGCGATGGTCTGCAGGTAGTCGAGGCGGGCTTTGGTGTAGTCCTGCTCGGCCAAGACCGTCTCGAACACGGCGGAGACGCCGAAGTCGCGGCGCTCGCGGGAGAATTTCCACGCGGTTTCGGAGGCCTTCAGCGCCTGCGTCGCGGCTTCGAGGCGCGCGGCACTGCCGCGGACGCGGGCGTGGGCTTCGATGACTTCGCGGGTGACTTGGTCGCGCAGTCGCTCCTGCTCGAGCTTGGCGCTGCGGCTGCGGGCGTCGGCGCCGCGGGTGCGCGCCGAGTCGAAGAGGCCGCCGGGGCCGACACGCCAGCTCACGCCGATCGCGTAGTCTTGGCTGTCGTGAAATTCGCCCGAGGCATTGCTGCCGCGGCCACCGCGGAGGCCGCCGACCTGCGCGGAGGCTCCGACGCTCGGCAGCAGCGGACCGACGCGCGCGCCCTTGGCCTGGGTCTCGGCTGCGGCAGTGACGGCGGCGGCTTGGTTGAGCTCGGGCCGGCGGGCGAGCGCCTGGGTGATGAGCGTGCCGGGCATCGCATCGGCGGGGAAAAGGGTGAGCGGGGCGAGTTCGCCATCGCGCGGCTGGAGATCGGTGGCGGGCGGCAGGCGCAGGATCGTGGCGAGGCGGGCGGCGGCGATGGCACGCTGCTCGGCGGCGGTGGCGGCGAGCGTGCGGTTCTTGGCCGACTGCACGGCGGCGCGGGCCGCATCGCCGGGCGAGGCGACGCCGGCATCGACGCCGTTGCGCACCTCGGTCGCATAGCTGTCGGCCACCCGCTGGGCTTCACTGGCGGCACCGACTGCGGCCTGCGCGCGGGCCAATTCGAAATAGCCGGCGGCGGCCTGCGCCACGGCTTCGAGCCGGCGGGCGGCGAGCGACTCGCTGGCCGCGCGGCTCAATTGCTTGGCGGCGAGTGACTGGTAGTAGGCTTCGCCGACATCGACCTGCGCGGCGACCGTCACGCCGAGGCCGAGGGTCTGCTTCCGGGTGTCGAGCATGTTGCCAACGACATCCTGCAGCCGGCCGTCGTGGCGACGCCACGCGACGCCGGGCGCAATCCACGGGAAAAACTTCTGCCGGGCCTGCTCGTGCGCGGCTTCGGCTTCGGCGAGGCGTTCCTGCGCGACGGCCACATCGAGGCTCTGCGCGCCGGCGAGGCGCAGGGCCGTGGCGAGATCGATCGGGTAGGGGGCGTCGGCCGCGGCCACCGTGGCGGCCGAGAGGAGGGCGAGGAGCGCGGCGCGTTTCATTTGGCCTCCGTGGCGGTGATGGCCTGGCCGTCGGCGAGGGCGAGCTTGCCGACGAGGATGACGGCGGCCGAGGCGTCGAGACCGGAGACGACCTCGACGCGGGCGCCGTCGTTGAAGCCGATCTTGATCGCGGTCTTCTTGGCCTTGCCGTCGGTGGCGACGTAGGCGAACGCGTTGGCCTTTTCCATCACCAGGGCCTCGACGGGAATCGCGAGGACATCGGTGTGCTTTTCCACGCCGACCTTGATCGTCGCATACATGCCGGGGCGGAGGGCGAGGTTGGGGTTCGGCAGGTCGGCCTCGACGAGCATCGTCTTCGTGACTTCATCGAGGACGTAGGCGAGGCGGGAAACCTTGGCTTCGAGTGCGGTGGAGGTGACGCCTTCGACGCTCACGCGGACGGGCTGGCCTACCTTGACCCGGGCGGCCTCCAGCTCGGGCATGGCGACGGTGGCGCGGATGGTTTGGAAATCGGTGAGGGTGACGAGGGCCGCGCCCTGCGGCGTGCTGCTGGCGGTGGCGGCGGGGATGAAGGCACCGACATCGGCGTAGCGCGCGGTGACGATGCCGGCAAACGGAGCCGAGACCTTGGCGAAGCCGAGGAGCGTCTCGGCGCGAGCCTGGTTGGCCCGAGCGATCTCGGCGCGGCCGCGGGTGGTATCGAGGGCGATCGGCGTGATCAGTTCGGGGGATTTGGTGGCCGCGGCCTCGAGCCGGGCCAGCTCGGTGGCGGCGACGTTCGCCTCGGCGCGGGTGCGGGCAAAATCGGCGACCAGATCGGGCACCTCCAGCTCCCCGAGGAGCTGGCCGGCGGCGACAGTGTCGCCCTTGTCCACCGTGATGGACTTCAGGTAGCCGCCGACTTTGGCGTAGAGCGTGGCCTGCTGGTTGGCCTTGAGGGAGCCGGGCAGCGTCACATAGCGGACGACGTCGCCGCGGGCGGGGCGGACGATTTTGACCTCGGTGGCGGCGTGGAGCGCGGGGACGACGGCGAGGGCGAGGAGGAGAGGGAGGAGGCGCATGGAGGAAATGGGGAGGAGGGGCGGTTTAGCGCTGGGCGGGTTTTTCGTAGAAGGAGCTGGCGCTGTCGTCGGGGTCGAGCGACGAGGAGCGCGTGTTGCGGCCGGCGAGGATGGCGAAGAACGGCGGGAGGATGAAGAGCGTCGCGAGCGTGGCGAGGGCGAGGCCGCCGACGACGGCGCGGCCGAGCGGGGCAGTCTGGTCACCGCTGTCGCCGAGGCCGAGCGCGAGCGGCATCATGCCGGCCAGCATGGCGCAACTGGTCATGAGAATCGGCCGCAGGCGGCTGCCGGCGCCGATGACGGCGGCCGCGCGGGCATCGCCGGATTGGCGGCGGCTGCGCTCGGCAAACGTGACGAGCAGGATGGCGTTGGCGACGGCGACACCCACGGCCATGATCGCGCCCATGGCGGACTGGATGTTGAGCGTCATGCCGGTGAACCAGAGCACGAGCACGACGCCGGCGAGCACCGCGGGCACCGTGGAGATGACGGTGAGCGAGAGCCGCACGGACTCGAAGTTGGCCGCGAGCAGCAGGAGAATCACGATGATGGCGATGATCAGGCCGGAGCGGAAACCGCCGAGCAGTTGCTCAAGCGGAATGATCTGGCCGCGGAGGTCCACTTTGGTGCGAGCTTCGGGCGGGGCACCGGCCTCGGCGATGGCCTGGCGGATGGCGCGGGTGGCGGTGCCGAGATCGGAGCCGTGGATGTTGGCGGTGATGCTGACGAGGCGCACGAGGTTGTAGCGTTCGTAGGTGCCGACGGAGGTGCCGGTCGTGATGCTCGCGAGGTTGCGCAGGAGGACCGGGGTGCCGCTGGCGGAGCTGACCGGGATGTTGCCCAAGTCCTCGAGCGAGGTGGTGCGGGCCTCGGGGATTTGCACCTGGACGTTGAAACTGATGCCGGAGCCGGGATCGGCCCAGAAGAGCGGGGTGGTGAAACGGCTGGAGGTGGTCGCGGCGACGAGGGAGCGCGTGACATCCGAGACCTGCACGCCAAGGAGGCCGGCGCGTTCGCGGTCCACGTTTACGCCGATGCTGGGATAGTCGAGGGTCTGCGCAATTTGGATGTCGCGCAGGTAGGGAATCTTTTTCATCTGCTCGATGATCTTGTCCGCGTAGGCCTTGCTGACGGGCAGCGCGGAGCCGCTCACGGCGATCTCGACGGGCGTGGGCGAGCCGAAGCTCATGACGCGCGAGACGATGTCCTGCGGTTCGAAGGAGAAACGCATCTCGGGCAGCTCGCGCGCGAAGACGGCGCGGAGTTTTTCCTTCAACGGTTCGATGCGGATGCCGGTGCCCGGCTTGAGCTCGACGGCGAGCCAGCCCTCCTCGGGGCCGCCGTTCCAGAGGTGGACGAGGTTGACCGGGAAACTGGAATTGTGGACGCCGACCATGCCGATGGAGACCTCGACCTTCTCGGCGCCGCCGACCTCGCGGTTGATGAGGGCGAGCACGCGCTTGGCCATGGCCTCGGTGAGATCAACGCGCGTGCCGCTGGGGGCGCGGAAGCGGAGGGCGAACTGGCCGTTGTCGGTCTTGGGGAAAATCTCCGTGCCCAGCCGCGCGCCGAAGATCGTGACGATCGCGCCGCAGGCGACGAGGTAGCCGATCGCGAGCGGCCAGCGCAGGGCGACGAGGCCGCGCAGCAGGCCCGCGTAGGCGCGCTGCATCTTGGCGAAATAGGACGCTTCGTGGATTTCGGCGGCGTGGCCGCGGAGAAACCACACGGAGAGCACCGGCACCAGGGTGCTCGACAGCAGATACGACGCGATCATCGCGAAGCCGACGGCGAGGGCCAGCGGCACGAAGAGCGCCTGCGCGGCGCCGACCATGAAGAAGGCCGGGATGAACACCGCGAGGATGCACAACATCGCGAGCAGGCGGGGCAGGGCGGTCTCGCGCGTGCCTTCGAGGGCGGCCCGCGAGAGCGAGGCACCGCGGGCGAGGTGCGCATGGATGTTTTCCACGGCGACGGTCGATTCGTCCACAAGGATGCCGATGGCGAGCGCGAGGCCGCCGAGTGTCATGAGGTGGATCGTCTGGCCCGTGATCCAGAGGGCGAAGAGGGCGCCGAGGAGCGAGAGCGGGATGTTGATGACGACGATGAGGGCGCTGCGCCAATCGCGGAGGAAGAGGAGCACCATCAGGCCGGTGAGGAGGGCGCCCAGGCCGCCTTCCTTGAGCACATCGCGGATCGAGCGGTTGACCACAGGCGACTGGTCGAAGACGTAGCTGACCTTGATGTCGTCGGGCAGGATTTTTTGAAACTCGGGGATGTTCTTTTTGACGAGATCGACGACGGCGAGGGTGGAGGCGTCGCCGCGTTTCGTGACGGGCAGGTAAACCGTGCGCAGGCCGTTGGCGAGGGCGTGGGCGGTCGTGGTGTCGGCGCCGTCCGAGACGGTGGCGACATCGCGGAGGAAGACGGCGCCCTGCTTCCCGCGGCGGAGCGGCACGGCCTCAAGGTCCTTCGGGTTCTTCACGATCGCGTTCATTTCCACGATGGGATACTTGTCCCCGAGGTTCATGTTGCCCGAGGGGCTGATGGGATTGGACTCGGCCAAGGCCTTCACAATCTCGTCGGGCGAGAGGCCGTAGGAGCGCATGCGCTCGGGGTTCACGTTGACCACGATGCTGCGCGAGCTGCCGCCGAAGGGCGGCGGAGCCGAGACGCCCGGGAGCGTGGCGAAGGCGGGGCGGACGCGGTTGAGCGCCTGGTCCTGCATCTCACCGAGGGTGCGGTTCGGGTTGTCGGTCGAGAAAACGAGGTAGCCGACGGCGACGCTGCCGGCATCGAAGCGCATGATGAACGGCGCGGCGGTGTTGGGCGGCATGAAGGCCCGCGAGCGGTTTACCTGGGCCACGGTCTCCGACATGGCCTGCGACATGTCCGTGCCGGGGTGAAACTGGAGCTTCATGATCGAAGCGCCTTGGATGGACTTCGATTCGACGTGCTCGATCCCCGAAATGTAGAGGAAGTGATACTCGTAACGGTAGGTCAGGTAGCCCTCCATCTGCGCCGGGTCCATGCCGCCAAAAGGCTGCGCGACGTAAATCGTCGGGATGCCGAGCGGCGGGAAAATGTCGCGCGACATCCGCTGGATGCCGAGCCCGGCGGCGAGCGCGACCGCGAGGACGAGAACCACGACGGTGAGGGGACGGCGCAGGGCCAGTTGCAGAAAATTCATGCGGCGGGGTGGCTAGGAGCGAGACGAGAGTGAGACAGAAAAATGGAAACTACAGAGAGTGAGTATGCTTCGGGGCCTACAACCCCAAAGAAGGTCAGCGGTGAAGCGCCCCAGACGCCGCGGGAGCGGCGGTGGTTGCGCGCGGCACGGGCACAGGCTGAGGTGGAGCGCGTTGATCTCAACGCGCTGGGTTGGGGAACACTCACACGTCCTGAAAGCGCGGTGGGCTCAGCGCGCTCCACCGCCAACCGTTCAGTGCGTCCGCACCAGCGCGGCGATCCGTGCCGCGGCCTCGGTAGGCGCGAGCGTGGCGGTGTCGAGGCGCAGGCGCGGCGGCGGGAGTAGCGGAGTCTCGAACGCTCCCGCATCGCGCACCTGACGGTAGAGTGCGAGGTCGATCAGCTTGCCGTCGCGGTGACGCGAGTCGGAGCCGAGCCGGCGCTCGATCTCGGGCTCGGGCGCAGTGAGTTCGACCGGGATCACCTCGCCGCCGGCCGCGGCGATCTCGGCGCAGAGTTCGTCGATGAAGCGCTGCGGCACGGTGTTCTCGGGGTTGAACGTGAAGATCAGCACGGGCAGGCGATCTATCAACGCGCGGCGGAAGCCGGCCCACCACACTTGCTCGCGCAGGGCGACAAAGCTCGGCGTGCCGAAATCGCAGAGTGCGAGCGCGAGATTCACCGCGAGGTGATTGTGAAAGAGTCGCCAGCCCGTGAGCTGTGCGAGTTCGCGGGCGACGGTGACTTTGCCGACGGCGGGGCGGCCATAGAGGAGGATCAGTTTCATGGCGCAGGCGGGTGGCGAGACGCGGTTTGAAGTAGGAGCCTGCTTGCAGGCGATGGGCTATCGGCCGCGAATGCGAACGCGCTGAATCGCTTGCAAGCAAGCTCCTACCGGGCGGTCGGGGAATACAGCACCTGCTCCAAATTTGCGACCAGCACGCGCGCACCCTTACGCACGAAGGTGTGGCCCTCGGCGGCGAGCTTGCGCTCCAGTGCGGCGGTGCCGCCAGGGTATTTGGGATTCAGTTCGCCGCCCTTCTTGAGCGTGCGCCAATAGGGCGTCGGCGCGCGCTCGCCCGCGGTGAGCGCTTCCTCCGCCGCTTGGGCCGCGATCCAGGAAAAGATGCCCGTGGTGATTGGGCAGCCGGCGGCGGCGCGGTGTTTTTTCGCGATGACGGCGCGCAGCTCGTTGATGGTCGTCACGCGGCCCTTGGGGACGGTCCGCATCAGGGCGTCGACGTCGCGCGGTGCCGGGATCGCGAGGGTCGCGCCGCCCCACCGTTTCCGCCCGGCGGGGGGAATCGGCACGACCTTCGGCAGGTCTTTGCTGTCGGCGAGCTTTTCGCGCCAGGTCTTCTTCTTTGCGGCCATAAAAAACGCCCCGCGTTTCGGCGGGGCGTGGGGGAGATTATTTCTTCAGGCTGGCGCGCAGGTCGTCGAGCTGGCCGGCGCTGCCGAGGAGCTTGTTGCGGCTCGCGATGAACTTCGCGTATTCCTCGATGAAGATTTTGCCCGGCGGGCGGAAATCGAAGTCACCCGGCTTGTCGCGGAAATACTCGCGGTGGACGCGGGTCCAGACGAGGCGGCCGTCCGTGTCGATGTTGACCTTGGTCACGCCGCGTTTGGCGGCGGGGAGGTATTCGTTCACATCGACGCCCATTGAGCCGGCGATCTGGCCGCCGGCGGCGTTGATGCGGGCGACCTCGTCCTGCGGGACCGAGGAGGAGCCGTGCATGACGAGCGGGAAGCCGGGGAGGCGGGCCTTGATCTTCTCGAGCACATCGAAGTGCAGCGACTGCTTGCCCTTGAACTTGAAGGCGCCGTGGCTCGTGCCGATGGCGCAGGCGAGGGAGTCGCAGCCGGTCTTCTTTACGAAATCCTCGGCCTCGACGGGATCGGTGAGGCACGCGTTGCCTTCCTCGACCTTGATGTCCTCTTCCACGCCGCCGAGCATGCCGAGTTCGGCCTCGACGGAGATGCCCTTGGCGTGGGCCTTGTCCACGACGCGCTTGGTGATGGCGACGTTCTCATCGAACGGATCGTGTGAGGCGTCGATCATCACGGAGCTGAAGAAGCCGGAGTCGATGCACTCGTAGCAGGTCTGCTCGTCGCCGTGGTCGAGGTGAACGGCGAAGATGGCGTCGGGGAAAATCTCGCCGGCCGAGCGGATGATGGCCTCGAGCATGCGCTTGTCGGTGTATTTCCGCGCGCCCTTGGAAATCTGGATGATGAACGGCGCCTTGGAGTCGATGCAGCCTTTGAAGAGGCCCATCGCCTGCTCGGCGTTATTGATGTTGTAGGCGCCGACGGCGTATTTCCCGTAGGCGTGTTTGAACAGCTGCGCGGTGGTGACGATCATGGTCGGATAAGGTAAAGGGTGAGGTTCCAGCCCAGCGCGGCGGCGGGCAAGGGTTTTCTCGGGGATGACGCGGATGATGACGGGCGGGGTGGATACCGCGGGTGCGGCCAGGGCGCGGCTACCGTTTGCCGTCGGGGCCGGCGGGAGCCGGCGGGTCGGGGGTAAACGTCTCCGCCACGAGTTTGCGCAGCTGCATTTGGGCCTGTTGCTGCTGTTGGAGCTGTTGCAGGGCGGTGAGCTGCGGCGGGCTGAGCACGCCTTGGGCTTGGGTAAGGGCCGCCGGGCTGATCAGGCTGGGGGCGCGTCCGGCGTCGGCTCCGCCGGCCAACAGGGTGCCAAGCGCCGCGTTGAGATCGGGGGTGCGCGCGGCGGGCTTGGGTGTGGCGCTGGGATTGGCGGGCAGGGCGAGCGGATTGCTGGCGAGAATCTGCGCCAGCTGTTCGGCCTGCGCGTTGGTCAGCGGCGCGGCGGTGTAGCTTAGTCGCTGCTGGAGTTCGCTCACGGTGTTGCGCTGCGCGAGGGTCTGCTCGTAGCCGGTGAGCTGCGCAAAACCCGCATCGCCGATCAGGCCCTTGATGGAGCGGTTGATCTCGTCCTGGGTGCTGGCGACCAGTTGCTGAAAGCCCGCGATGTTGCTGCGCGGATCGACCCCCTGATCGCGGGCGACCGCCGACACATCCAGCAGGGAGGCGGTGCGCTCGGCCAGCAGAGCGGTGAGCTTCGCGACCTGATCGGGCGGCAGGTTGAGGTGGCGGAACAGCGCGGCGTAGCGGGATTCGATGACGCCGCGTTGCTGGAGGTGGATCAGCGCCTGCACCTCGGGCTTGGCCACGAGATCGCGCATCGTGTCGAATTTCTGGTCGGCCTTGTTCGCGATGCCAGCGGTGGCGCCGCCGCGCGCCGCGGGGGAACCGGGACCGGCGTGGGCGCCTCCGGCGTCGCCCTCACGGCGCGAGGTCGCTTGGTTCTTCAGCTCGCGGTTGGCCTTCTCCAGATCCCAGACGCGTTTTTGCAGGCCGGAGCGCTCGTCGCGCGGCAGCGCGGCGGTGCGCAGGGCGGTGAGCTCCTGCTGCTGCTGCCACGCGACGAATCCGCCGCACGCCGTCGTGAGCGCGAGGAGGACGACGAGCCAGGTCTTCGCGGAGTTCACGGCGTGCGAGACGGCTCGGCGGGGGCAAAGTTCCCGCGGAGAGTAGGGCGGGTCTGTGACCCGCCCTTTTGCGCTTTGAGTGTCCGAACCGAGGGCGGGTCACAGGCGCCCTACGCTCGAAACGACCGTTACCGCGGTGGGAACTCGAACTCCGCCTTGGCCCCCGTCTTGGAGAGCACGAGGTAGGCGCCGAACGGCATGCCGCGCTTGGACATGAAGCCTTGGATGAGGTTCGTGCGGCCTTCTTCGAACATCCGCAGGATTTCCTCCTTCGGCAGGTCGAGGCCGCAGAGTTGTTTCTTCAACGTCATCACGATCCGGTTGTCCTGATCTGGTTTGCGGACGTAGAAGGCCTCGGGCGTCTCGAGCACCTCGGCGCCCTTGTGCTGTTTGCTCGTGCCGATGACGGTGGCCTTCGAGAGATCGGGCGGGGCCTTGGCCTTGCGGACGATGGGCTTGCCGTCCTTGTCGAGCTTGGGCGCGCGGGGCGGAAATTCCCACGAGAACTTCGGGCCTTCGCGCTTGAGGATGGCGTTGAACGGCCGGCCTTTTTTGGAAATGAAGCCTTCGATCACGCCGGTCTTGCCCTCGGAGACGAGCGCGATGGCCATCTCGCGGGTGATCGGCTTCTGGCACATGAGGCGGCCGATGCGGAAGGTCTGCTTCCAGCCCTCGCCATCGCGCTCGCGGAGCACGTGGCTGGAGCCGACTTCGCAGAGGCCTGCGCCGGTCGCGGGATCGGTCCAGTAGGGCTCGACGGTGCCGAGATCGACCTTGTCGCCGAAATCATACTGCGCGACCCACTTTCCCTTTTCCTCGTCCTTGACGAGCTTGAGCAGCGCCGAGAAGCGCGCGCGGGTCTTGGCGGAGATGAACCCGTCGAGCGGTCCGATCTGGCCGGCGGTGACGAGGGTGCGGACCTCGTCCTCCTCCATGCGGCGGCCGCCAATGACCTTGTAGATCATGAACTCGCCGTCCTGCGATTTGTAGCCGCGCAGGGTTTCGCGCAGCGGCTTGCCATCGGTGGGCGAGGGGATGTCGGTGACGCGCGCGACGGAGTCGTCCTCCTCGAAGCCTTTCACGCGCTCGATGATGCCCTTGGTCTGCTCAATGACCTCCTCCATGAACTTCGCGCGGGGGAATTTGCTGTGCTCCATCTGGCGGAGCTTGAACTCCCACTCGCCGGTCATGGCGGGTTGGGTGAGCGCGTCGGCCTTCACCGCGCCGAGAAACTGGATCAATTGCTCGGCCTTGGCTGTCGGGATGAGTTCGCGCTGCGGGCGATCCACATACTTCTGGTTGATCAGGCCGTCGATGGTGTCGGCGCGCGTCGCAGGTGTGCCGAGGCCGCGCTCTTTCATGGCTTCGGCGAGTTCCTCGTCGTCCACGAGCTTGCCCGCGCCTTCCATGGCGGAGAGGAGCGTCGCTTCGGTGTAGCGCGGGGGCGGCTTGGTGGACTCGGCGTGGAGCACCGGATCGTGGGTCTTGGCCTTGGCGGGCGAGCCATCCTCGGCGCTAAGCGCGGGCAGGGCCTTGGAGTCGGGCGAGTCGTCGTCCACGGTGTTCTTGCCATAGACGGCGAGCCAGCCGGGGAAGGTGAGGACCTTGCCCTCGGTCTTAAAATCGTGGCCGGGCGCGACGGTCGAAGTGCGCGTGGTGACATCGAACTCCGCCGCCGGGTAAAACGCCGCGACGAAGCGCCGCGCGATCATGTCGTAGAGCTTGGTTTCCATCTCATCGAGGTTCTTGGCCTCGGAGGCGGTCGGGATGATGGCAAAGTGATCGCTGATCTGCTCGTTGTTAAAGATGCGCTTGTTGGGCTTCACCCAGCCGGCTTCGAGTGCCTTCGCGCCGTGCACGCCAAGATCGCCGCCGAGGTTGGCCATCGTCTCGCGCACGGTCGGGACGTAGTCCTCCGGCAGCGCGCGCGAATCGGTGCGGGGGTAGGTGATCATCTTGTGCCGCTCGTAGAGCGCCTGCGCGATCTGGAGGGTGCGGCGCGCGGGGAGGCCGAAGCGGTTGTTGGCCTCGCGCTGGAGCGTCGTGAGATCGTAGAGGCGGGGCGAGGCCTGCGTGCTGGCCTTCTTCTCCTCGGTGACCTTCGCGAGTGGCTGGCCCTGACAGGCGGCGAGCACGGCCTCGGCGAGGGCTTTTTCCCAGATGCGGTCGATGCGATCGTGCTCGTCGTCGGGGTTCTTCTTGAACTTGGCGCGCTGGTAAACGCCCTCGTAGCGGCCCTTGGCGACCTCGAAGGTCGCGGTCACGCGCCAGTAGTCGCGCGGCTTGAAATTCCTGATCTCCAGCTCGCGGCTGTAGATGATCGCGAGGGTGGGCGTCTGCACGCGGCCGACGGAGGCGACGTTGCCGGCGCGGGAGCCAAACATGCGCTTGGTGAGGGCGCGCGTGCCGTTGATGCCGATGAGCCAGTCGCTCTCGCTGCGGCAGCGCGCGGCGTCGGCTAGGCCGGCGAGCTGCTCGCCGGGGCGCAGATTCTTGAACGCGTCCTGGATGCCGCCGGTGGTCATCGTCTGCATCCAGGCGCGCTTCACAGGCAGCTTGGATTTCGTGAGCTGGTAGAGATAGGCGAAGATGAGCTCGCCTTCGCGGCCGGCGTCGCAGGCGTTGATGACTTCGGTGACGTCCTTCCGGGCGAGGAGTTTTTTCAGGGCGTTGAAGCGCTCCTTGGAATCCTCGATGGGCTTGAGGCCGAATTTCTCCGGGATGATGGGCAGCGTCTCGAGGCGCCAGAAGCCGTATTTCTTCTTGTCGATGTCCTCGGGCATCTCGAGTTCCACGAGGTGGCCGAGCGCGTAGGAGATGACGTAGCGGTCGTTCTCGTAGTGGTCGCCGGACTTGGGAACTTTGCCGAGCGCTTTGGCGAGATCCGCCGCGACGGACGGTTTCTCGGCGATGACAAGTGACTTCATGTGGTCGCGAGCGGTTACTGGCGCGCGAACGAAGTGCAAGAAATTGTTTTGCTCACCACGGCGGAAAACAAAAAACGCGAGCCGTCCGGCTCGCGTTTTTGCGGAGGAAAGCGGGGCGGTTTTACGCCGCCGGCAGCTTCGGCGTCTCCGCCATCGCCGCATCGAGCGACTTAAGCATCGCGGCAATCGTCTCGTCGGTCTCGTCGCCCATGTTCGAGATGCGGAAGGTCTTCCCCTTCAGTTTGCCGTAGCCGCCATCGATCACGAGCTTGTGCTTCGACTTGAGCGTCTTGTTCAGCGCGGCGAGGTCGATGTTCTGCGTGTTGGCGAAACAGTTCAGCGTGACGGAGCCGTAGCCCTCCTTGGGGAACAGCTTGAAGCCTTTCGCGAAGACGAAGTCGCGCACGGTCTGGTTCAGGCGCGCGTGGCGGGCGTAGCGGTTCTCGAGGCCCTCGGCCTTGATGTCGTCGAGTTTTGAGCGGAGCGCGTAGAAGAGCGAAATCACCGGCGTGCTCGGCGTCATGCCGGCCTCGTGGTTTTTCTGGAATTCGACGTAGTCGAAATAGTAGCCGCGGTCGCTCATGGTCGCGGCGCGGTCGAGCGCCTTCTTGGAGACTGAGAGGAACGAGAGGCCGGGCGGGAGCGCGAAGGCCTTCTGCGAGCCGGCGACGAGCACGTCGATGCCGAGTTCGTCCTTCTTGATCGGGAGGGCGCTGAGCGAGCTGACGGTGTCGACGATCGCGATGACGTCGGGGAACTCGCGCACGACCTTCATGATCGCAGCGAGGTCGCTCATGCAGCCGCACGAGGTCTCGTTGTGGATGAGGGTGAGGGCGTCGTAGGCGCCAGTGGCGAGCTCCTTGCGGATGGCCTCGGGATCGACGGGCTGGCCCCACTCGAATTTAAGCGCGGTGGCCTGCTTGCCGCAGCGGAGCGCGACATCATACCACTTGTCGGAGAAGGCGCCGTTCATGCAGTTGAGCACCTTCTTTTTCACGACGTTGCGGAGGGAACCCTCCATCACGCCCCAGGCGCTGCTGGTCGAGAGATAGACGGGGTCCATGGTGTAGCAGAGGGCCTGCAGCTCCGGCTGGATGGAGTTGTAGAGCGCGACGAAATCCGTGCTGCGGTGCCCGATCATGGGCTGCGACATGGCGCGGAGGGTCTTCTCCGAGACGGCGATGGGACCGGGAATGAAAAGTTTGTAGCTCATGGAATGCACGCGTAGGCGGCCGAAAAGTGTTTGTGCGTGAGGGCGCGTCAACCTTGATTCCTATTTACGCATGTCGCAGCCCTGGCTGAAGAAGAAGGTCAACGCCCTCGAACTCTACACGATCGATCTCATCTATGGGCGGCGCGCGGGCGTAGGGGCGGCGATCTACGGGGCGTTTTTGCAGGTGCTCTCCTGGCTGTTCAACGGGATCGCGCAGGCGCGGCTGTGGCTCTACCGCCACCGCATCCTCCACGATCAGCCGCTGGGCTGTCTGGTCGTTGTGGTGGGCAACCTCACCGTCGGCGGCACGGGCAAGACGCCAGTGGTCGAGAAATTCGCGCGGGCGCTGCGCGACCGCGGCCGGCGCGTCGCCATCCTCAGCCGCGGCTACAAAAGCAAGGCCCCGCCGCTCTGGAAAAAATGGTGGTGGGAGCTCACGCACACCGAGCCCCCGCCGCCGCGCATCGTGAGCGACGGCCACGAAGTGCTGCTCGACAGCGAGCAGGCCGGCGACGAGCCCTACATGCTGGCGAAAAATCTCCCCGGCGTGATCGTGCTCGTGGACAAGAACCGTGTGAAAGCCGGCGAGTATGCGATCAAGGAATTCGGCTGCGACACGCTCGTGCTCGACGACGGTTTCCAATACCTGCCGCTCAAGGGGAGCCTCAACCTGCTCCTCGTGGACAAGACCAATCCCTTCGGCAACGGCCACCTCCTCCCGCGCGGTATCCTCCGCGAGCCCATCAAGCACCTGAAGCGCGCGAGCTATGTGTTCCTCACCAAGTCCAACGGCCAGCGCGACCCCGAGCTCGAGGCCCTGATCACCGCGCACAATCCCGCCGCCGACATCATCGAGTGCGCACACCGCCCGCAGTATCTGCGGCGCTTCGGCGTCGCCGAGGGCGCGCCGGGGGCGCGCGAGGAGCTGGCGTTCCTGAAGGGGCGGCGGGTGTTCGCGTTCAGCGGGATCGCCACGCCGGAGAGCTTCGAAAAGTTCCTCCGTGACTACGGCGCCTTGCTCGTCGGCCGCGAGCGTTTCCTCGACCACTACCGCTTCGACCAGGAGGATCTGGCCGAACTCTTCGCGATGGCGCAGCGCGAGCGCGCCGCGTGCCTCGTGACGACGGAAAAGGACGCCGTCCGCATCGCCGCCAATCTGCCGTGCCCGCTGCCGCTCTACCACCTGCGCCTCGAGATCGAGATTTTGCGCGGGGCCGCGGATTTCGATGAGGCCGTGGGCCGGATCTGTTTCCCGCAAAAGGGTAGCCGGGCGGGGTTTTGATTTTTGTAGCAACAAGGGCCTCAGCTTGCTGAGAGGATGTCTAAAAGGACTGTCATTCTGAGCGGAGCGAAGAATCCACTTCGATCCTCGCGGCGCTTTGAGAGGGGCGAGGCTCCTGCTGGATTCTTCGCTCCGCTCAGAATGACAAACAACTGAACCCTTTTTCGACGCCCACTGAGGCCTGGCCTGAGCCAGTTCAGGCCCTACGGCCGCCCGCCTTTCCCCTTGCGGCATCACAGGCCCGCGCCGTTAGTGGTCGCCCACCATGATTATCGATCCGCGCTACATGCAGCTGGCCGAGGGCCTCACCGGATTTTCCACGGCGCTGAAGGCCGGCGAGCGCGTGCTCATCGACGCCTTCGATGTGCCCGATGCGATGGTCATCGCCCTCATCCGCGCCACCCGGGCCCGCGGCGCCCATCCGTATGTGCAGCTCCACCGCGCGCGGGTCGCGCGCGAGATGTCGCTGGGCGCCGAGGAGGCGCAGTTTGCGCCGCACGCCGAGATCGAGCTCGCCCGCATGCAGAAGATGGACGCCTACATCGCGCTGCGCGGCTCGGATAACATCTTCGAGGCCTCCGATGTCCCCTCGGATCGCGTGCAGCTCGTCTCCCGCCTCATGAAGCCGGTGCTCGATTACCGGGTGGGCCGGACCAAGTGGGTCGTCCTCCGCTGGCCGACCTCGGCGATGGCGCAGCAGGCCAGCATGAGCACTGAGGCCTTCGAGGATTTTTATTTCAACGTCTGCACCCTCGACTACGCGCGCATGGTGCCCGGCATGAAGGCGCTGGCGGACCTGATGAAGAAGACCGACCGCGTGCACATCACCGGCCCCGGCACCGACCTGCGTTTCTCGATCAAGGGCATCGGCGCGCAGCCCTGCGGCGGCCTCCGCAATATCCCCGACGGCGAGGTCTTCTCCTGCCCGGTGAAGGACAGCGTCGAGGGCCACATCCAATACAACGCCCCCACGGTCTATCTCGGCGCGTCGTTCGATAATATCCGCCTCGAGTTCAAGCGCGGCCGCATCACCGCCGCGACCTCCAGCAACACGAAACGCCTCAACGAAATCCTCGATAGCGATCCGGGCGCGCGCTACATCGGCGAATTCGCGATCGGCTTCAACCCGCACATCCTGGAGCCGATGCGCGACATCCTCTTCGACGAGAAGATCGCGGGCTCTTTTCACTTCACGCCGGGCCAGGCCTACGACGGCGTGGGCAACGGCAACAAGTCGCAGGTCCATTGGGACATGGTCTGCATCCAGCGCCCCGATTACGGCGGCGGCGAAATTCGTTTCGACGGCAAACTCATCCGCAAAGACGGACAGTTCGTGCCCAAGGCCCTGCATAAATTGAATCCGGAATATCTGCTCGGGAAAAAGTAGGAGCGCGTTTGCGCGCGATTGAATCGCCCGCCAGCGGGCTCCTGCCTCAAGCCGTCATGCACGATTTCATCCAAGCGCTCCCCAAGACCGAGACGCACCTGCACATCGAGGGCGCACTGCCCTACGAGCTGCTCTGCGCGTGGGATCCGGTGAAGTGGCCGCCGGATCCGGCCTTTCGCGCCCGCTCCTATCGCTACGCGACGTTTCCCGCTTTCGAGCAAATCCTGCTCGATCATGCGCTGCCCTGGTTCACGAGCGCCGAACGCTACCATGAGGCAGCCAAACTCATTTTCGCCAAGCACGTCGCGCAGAACGTCCGCTACGTAGAGACCAGTTTCCACTTGCCGGTCACGGGCTTCATCAATGTCCCCGGTCCCGAGATCATCGCGGCGATCCGCTCGGCCGCGCCGGCCGGGCTCGAGGTGCGCGTCTTCGCGGGAATGCTGCGCAGCGATATCGTCGGCGACCTCCGCCCGACCATCGATCGCCTGCACACGTGGGAACAGCTCGCGGGCGTGGACCTGCATGGCCACGAGATCATGGCCACACCCGCGGA
Source organism: Opitutaceae bacterium (assembly GCA_030693515.1). Classification (GTDB taxonomy): domain Bacteria; phylum Verrucomicrobiota; class Verrucomicrobiia; order Opitutales; family Opitutaceae; genus ER46. Next base: position 80,854 of record JAUYAK010000010.1, on the reverse strand, counting down.
TACGGCCGCTCTCTGGGCCGGGCTGCGTGCGGCGGGCAAAGTCACCAAGTGCCACGCGGGCGAGTTCGACGGCGCGGCGCGCGTGCGCGAGGCCATCGAGGTGCTCGGCGTGCGCCGGGTGCAGCACGGCGTGCGGGCCATCGAGGACCCGACGGTGGTGCAGCTCGCCGCAGCCACCGGCACGACCTTCGACGTGTGCCCGCTGAGCAACGTCGGCCTCCGCGTCGTGCCGTCGCTCGCCGCGCACCCGATCCGGCGGCTCATGCAGGCCGGTGTGAATTGCACCGTGAGCACCGATGATCCGCTCTCCTTCGCCAACTCGATCACCGAGGAGTATGCGGCGCTCGCCGCCGAGCTCGCCTTCACGCGCGCGGAGCTGGCGCAGGTGGCGCGCAACGGCTGGGCAGTCGCGGACGTGCCCGCCGCGATGCGCGATGCGATGCTCGACACCATCCAGCGGCTCGCGGCCGCGAACTGATTTCCAATGACCGAAACCCACACTGTCCCCGAGGGCATCCGATCCCTGCGGGCCGACAAGGCGCTCGCGCTCGCGTTTCCCGAGCACAGCCGCACCGCGTTGCAACGAGCCTTCGACGCGGGGCACGTCACGCTCCGCGGCGCCGCCATCAGGCGCGACGTTTCGGTGAAGGCCGGCGACACGCTGGAGTTTTCGTTTCCTGACGTCGTGCCGATGGACATCAAGGGCGCCGACATCGCGCTCGATGTGATTTTCGAGGACAAGCACATGCTCGCGCTCAACAAAGCCTCGGGCATGGTCGTGCATCCGGGCGCGGCGACGGGCGAGGACACGCTGGTGCATGCGCTCCTCGGGCACTGCGCCGACTCGCTCAGCGGCATCGGCGGCGTGGAGCGCCCCGGCATCGTCCATCGCCTGGACAAGGAGACGACCGGCGTGATCGTGGTCGCCAAGACGGACGCCGCGCATCGCGCGCTCGCCGATCAATTCGCCACGCGCAGCCTGAAGAAATTTTACGTCGCGCTCGTGGCCGGTGTGCCGCCGCTCCTGAGCGGCTCGATCGACAGCGCGATCTCTCGCCACCCGACGCATCGGCACCGGATGACCATCGGCGAAGGCGGCAAGCCCGCGCGCACGGATTGGGAGCGCTCGGAGGCCTATGGTGACCTCGCGGCGCTCGTGCGCTGCCAGATTTTCACCGGTCGCACGCATCAGATTCGCGTCCATCTGAAATCGCTCGGGCACCCCATCCTCGGCGATCCGCTTTACGGCTGGAAGCCCGACGCGCGCCTCCCGACGCAGCCCGCGCGCGTGATGCTCCATGCGGAGCATCTCATCCTCACGCATCCGATCAGCGGCAAGGAACTCAATCTGCGTGCGCCGCTGCCGGCCGACTTTGCGGCGATGATCAAGCAGTTGAAAAAAGTGGCGAAGCCCGTCGCGAAAGCCGCAGTGAAGCCGAAACGGCGCGACGACGACACGGTCGCGAACCGCGGGCTTCGGATGTAGGGCCCGAGCTTGCTCGGGCCGCGAATCCCCGGATGGGCGCCGACCAAGGTCGAGCCCTACGAATCACCCAGCGTCGCGTCCGCCAAGCCGTAGCGGAGGTTGTAGAGGGAATTACGGAAGCTCGAAAAGCCGCCGAGTTCGGCGACGGCGATGAACGTGACGAGCGCCGTGGGAAACACGTCCGCGCGCGCGGCGGGCAGGCCGGGGATGCGCTGGCGCTCGGCGAGCGGGAGCGCGCCCAGCCAGGCGAGCATCTCTCTCATCTGCGCCAGTGAGATCAGCGGATCGGTCTGACCGAGGGACAAGCCTTGGCGCGCCCCGAGGATGGCGCGTGCGGTGGCCACCGTGCCGCCCGTGCCGATGGCTTCGGCGGTCGGCGTGAGGCGGAAACCCACGCGGGTCAGCTCGGCGCGGGTGTGCGTGGCAATCGCGGCCCGCGCGGCGGGTGTCAGGGGCATCGTGGGATCGGCGACGAACTTCTCGGTAAGCCGCACGCAGCCGAGCTGGAGGCTTGCGGCCTGCGCGATGCACCGGTCACGAAACGCCAGGCACTCGAGGCTGCCGCCGCCGAGATCGAAGACGTAGAAATCGCGCAAGCCGCGCAGCGCGGGATCGCAGGTGAGGCCGCGGCCGATGAGGTTGGCCTCTTCCTCGCCGGTGAGGATGCGGATGGCGTGGCCGGTGGCGGCCTGGACACGAGCGCGGAAATCGGCGCCGTTGCGGGCGTCGCGCACGGCGCTGGTCGCGACGAGCACGATTTTTTCGGCGGAGAAGCGGTTGGCATCAGCGAGCAGCGTCCGGATGGCCTCGAGCCCGCGCGCCATGCCTTCTTCGCCCAGGCGCGGCTCGGCCTGGCTGAGGCCGGCGCTGATGCGCGTATCGAGCGAGCGCACGTGCAGCGGCAGCACCGAACCATCGGCGCCGCGCACGGCGACGAGCACTTTGATCGAGTTGCTGCCGATATCGATGACGGCGACGGGGCCAGACATTGGCCCACGGAACACACGGAACCCACGGAAGTGAAGTTTCCTTTCCGTGTATTCCGTGGGCAACTCAGAGCTCGAACTCCGCTGGAGCGATCAGGAGGACGAATTCGCCCTTGAGGCTGGCTTTCGCGAGGCGGGCCTGGACGTCGGCGGCGGATCCGACGAAGAAGGCCTCGTGCAGTTTGGTGACTTCCTTGGCCACGCAGATCACGCGCGCGGGGCCGAGGGTGGCAGCGATCTCATCGACGGCCTTGTCGATGCGGTGGCAGCTCTCGAAAAGTGCCAGCGTGTAGGCGAAGTCGCGGTGCCGCTCCAGAAATGCGATGCGCGCGGCGCTCTTCGGGGGGAGGAAGCCGACGTAGAGGAAACCGTTGCTCGGCAGCCCGCTCGCGCTGAGCACGGCGGTGAGTGCGCTCGCGCCCGGCACGGGCACGACGGGCAGGCCGCGGCGGCGGCACGCGCGCACGACGCGGAAGCCCGGGTCGCTGAGCGCTGGGGTGCCGGCGTCGCTCACGACGGCGACGGATTTCCCCGCGGCGATTAGATCGGCGAGTTTTTCGGCGGCTTCGGTCTCGTTGTGCTCGTGATAAGCGGTGAGGTCTTTGCGCAGGCCGAGGCGCGAGAGCAGGGCTCCGGTCGTGCGGGTGTCCTCGCATGCGACGAGGTCAACACCGCCGAGGATCGCGCGGGCGCGGTCGGTCAGGTCGGCGAGGTTGCCGATGGGCGTGGCGACGACGTAGAGATGGCCGGGTTGCGGCGTGAGGGAGTTGTTTTCCTTTTCCATCGGAGCGCAGGGCCAGCGTCGGGTGGCCGGGGCGCATGGCTACAAAAAAAGACCCGGCGAGAAAGCCGGGTCGTAAAGCGGATGCGTGAGGCGCGAAACTCAGCGGCCCGTGGGCTGGCCCATGCCGGGAATCTGGCCTTCCCAACCGGCGGGGCGGCTCCATGGAATGGAGGTCTGCTTCGGTGATTGGGTGCTGCAGCCGGTCACGATCGCGCCGACGGCGGCGAGCAGCAGGGCAAGGAGGGGTTGGCGGAGGGACTTCATGGTGTGCGAATCAATACGGCGGAATCGCCTTTCTGCAAGACCCCTCGCAGAGTCTCGGGTAGCACTTGGGCGACCGAGAAATTGGTGCGAAGGTCGCTGATTTGGACCGTAGCCACGGTGTTGGTTCCCTGGCTGATGGTGAGTTTGTGGCCGAGCTTGGCGCCACGGGCCTCGCCGAAGTTCAGCACGACGAAGGCATTGCCTGGTCCGACCGTGAGCACGGTGGCGCGTCCGGCGCGGCTCGCAAACACGGCGGTGGAGGCGCCGGCGGTGGCGGGGGCGGCTGCGCCGTTGCGGGCCGTGGCGAGCTGGCGCTCAAGTTCGGTGATGGTGGACTTGTAGGCGGCGACGGCATCCGGCGACGCATTGGAGGCGCGGCTGTCGGCGAGGTCGCGTTGCAGCGCCGCCACGTCGTCGGTGAGGGCGCGCGCGGTGGCTTCGTAAAAGGCGAGCACGTCCTTCGCCTGGCCGAGGTCGCGGTCGAGTTGCTGCGCCCGGGTGTCGGCGGTGGTGAGTTGTGTGCGGGTCGTGTCGAGCGCGGCCCGCGTGGCGGTGAGATCAGTGTCGAGCAGGGCGACACGGGCTTTGAGCACGCCGGCCTGCTCGTGGGCCGCGGCGAGGTCGGTGTCGAGCTTGGCGGCGCGCGCGCCAGAGTCGGCGAGGCGTTGCTCCAGGACTTGTTTCGAGTTGCCGATGCGGAAAAACAGCACCGCCGACGTGGCTGAACCGAGCAGCGCGACGACGCAGAGGATGAGCGGCAGGCGATGCATGGGGCTTTGGCTCCGAGGGTGGGAGGGGCTTTATGCCCCGACGCGTTGCGCGGTTAGCAGCGTGAGTCGGGGCATAAAGCCCCTCCCACAACCATCAAGCGCTGCGGTAGGTTGAGTTCACGACCGGCGTCTTCGCGCGTTTCTTCACGCCACTTCCCTTGTTGGCGGCGAGGTGTTCGAGGATCTTGAAGGCCAGCTCGGCCTGGTCGGGGGCGCCCGCCTTGGCGGCGAGTTGCTCGGCGGTGAACGAGTCGCCGGGCGCAGCCTTGAGCGCGGCGACGAGCTTGAGCTTCAGTGCGATCACGGTGCCGGCGGCTTTCTTGCCGGCTTCGACGCCGGGCTGGTGGTAGGCGTTGATCCCGACGAGCGAGGCGTAGAGACCGGTCACGCGTTCGTAGAGCGCGATCAGCATGCCGAGCGAGCGCGGCGAGATGTCGGGCAGCGTGAGCGTGATGGAGTGGCGGTCCTTTTCGCTGAGCGCGTCGCGGGTGCCGAGGAGGAATCCTTGCAGGTAGTCGCCGGCGGTGATGCCGGGCTCTACTTCGAGGGAGGTCTTGGCGTCGCGGTCCTTGAGCACCTCGATGAAGGTCACGAAGAAATTGTTCACGCCCTCGCGGAGCTGCTGCACGTAGGCGTGCTGGTCGGTCGAGCCCTTGTTGCCATAGACCGCGATGCCTTGGTTCACGACCTTGCCATCGAGGTCGAACTCCTTGCCGAGCGACTCCATCACGAGCTGCTGGAGGTAGCGCGAGAAGAGCAGCAACCGGTCCTTGTAAGGCAGCACGACCATGTCCTTCGCGCCCCGACCGTCGGTCGCGAAGTGCCACGCGAGTGCTAGGAGCGCGGCGGGGTTTTTGGCGGTGACCATCCCGCGCGTGACCGCATCCATCGCCGCCGCGCCGTCGAGCATCGCCTGGATGTCGAGGCCCTGGAGCGCCGCGGGCAGCAGGCCGACCGCGCCGAGTTCGCTCGTGCGGCCGCCCACCCAATCCCACATCGGAAAACGGGCGATCCAGCCCTCGGCCTTGGCGGTGACATCGAGCTTGGAGCCCACGCCGGTGACGGCGACGAAATGCTTCGCGTGCTCCAGCCCCGCGGCCTTGAACGCCGCGATGGCCTCGAGCATGCCGTTGCGCGTCTCGGCGGTGCCGCCGGACTTGGAGATGACGACGACGATCGTCTTAGCGAGCTGGCCGCGCAGGCCGGCTAGCACGTAGTCGATGCCGTCGGGATCGGTGTTGTCGAAGAACGAGACGGCCATCTTGTCCTTGCGGGGCCGGCCGAGCGCGTGGTGGACAAGCTGCGGCCCGAGCGCGGAGCCGCCGATGCCGATCACGAGGAGGTTTTTGAATTTTCCCTTGGGCCCGGCGACCGTGCCGGCATGGACTTGGGCGGCGAAGCCCTTGATGGCGGCGAGGGTGGTGATGATTTCGTTGGAGAGATCAAGCGAGGGGGCGAGCTCGGGTTTGCGCAGCCAATAGTGGCCGACCATGCGCTGCTCGTCGGGGTTGGCGATGGCGCCCCCCTCGAGATGCTTCATCGCGGCGAACGCGTCCTGCATGCGCGGCTCCATCGAGGCGAGCCAGCCGTCGGGGATCGGCAGCCGCGAGAGGTCGAGCGAGACGCCGAGGTCGGCTTGGTGGAAGAAGTGGGCTTGGAAGCGGGACCAGGTGGACATGGTGCCGCCGAGCATCCAGACGTGGCCCGCAGGCGCAAGCACGCCGGCGAATCGAGCGGGCGCGGAATGCCGCGCCCGCCGAAAGCGGAGGTCACAGGCCCGCGGTTCGCTCCGGCTCGACGCGGATCCGCCAGCTCCAGCTTCTTCCCGGCGCGAGGTTGATCTGGCCGGTCTGAGTGTTGAGGGAGTTGTGCAGGCCGACGAAGGGCTCGGGGCAGAAATAGCCCTCGGCTGTTCCGCCCCAGAGGTTGAACTGGATGAAGGGCGGCGCCGGCGTGGATTGCGCGTGGTGGCTTACTTTCACGCCGAGTCCGCCGGCATCGGTCACTCGAAACCACGGGTCGCCGTCGTAAGCGCCGACCGCCATCGCGGGCACGAACTGCTGTCTTGCGAGCGGTGTAGTGAGGGCGAAGCGACGTTCGCGCGTCGTGCCATCGGGCGCGCCGTTCGCCCCGCGCAGATACTCGAAGCGGGACGGACTCTCGATTGTGAAACCCTCCGCTGTGGATCCAGCGAGCAGCGGAACGGCAAAGCCGATGTGATTGCCGATGGAAAAGAACATCGGCGTCGCGTTGTCCGCCGCGGCTTTCACCTCGTGGTGGATTTCGACACGCCCTTCGGTCACCCGGTAAGTCACGTGCATCGCGAAGCCGAAGGGATATTGGGCGCGGGTGGCCGTATCGTCCTTCAGCACCAACTCGACGGCCGCTTCCGTGGCGTTCGACCAGGTCCGCGCGACCTGCCAGGGCTTGAGCCGCGCGAAGCCGTGTTGCGGCATCGGGTAGCGTTTCCCTTGGTAGTCGTAGGCGCTCTCGATTTTTCCGTTCACGGGCGTCGCATTCGCGGGGACGCTCGAACCCACCGCCGGCCATAGAATTGAGGCTTTGCCGCGAAAGCCGGGAGCGGATTTGTAGTCGCGGCCACGATAGAGCAGCTCGACCCAGCGACCCTGAAACTCGACCGCCAAACCAGACAACTCGCCGCCCTGCGTCGGCGCGACCGCAGCCTCAAGCCGGCCCGTGTCATCGCGCAACACGATGAGCGGAATTTTTTCCGCGGTCGTTATCTCGCGCAGGGAATAGCGCGGTGGCGTGGCGGCCACGGCGGTCGAACCAACGGCGGCGCCGAGCGCGAGTGTGCACGAAACGAATCGGATGATCAGGTTCATCGGGTAAAGGCCTTCGTCACGCGGCGCACGCGGCCGTCCTCCTTGGTCATGAAAAACAGATCGCCGGTTTGTTCGTCGTAGCCGATGCGGAGATGCGCGCGCTTGGTGCGCGAGAGCGTAGCGATGCTGGTGGCGGTGCCTTCGCGCTCCACGTTCAGTTCGTAGATTTTCGCGTCCGACAGTTTTTCACCCATGCGCATGAAGAAGAGGCGCGCCGTCACGATATCGCCGAAGATGTATTGATGCCGCAGCGCCTCGATCGGACCCGTGTAGACGAATCCGCCGGAGATCGCCTTGCCGTCGGTGTGGTCATAGGTGCCAAAGGGCAGACGATACGGCGTGAGCTCGGCGGGTGTCGCGGGCTGGACGATTTTGGCGTCCTTCATGACATCGACGCGGGCGAGGCCCTCGATCTTGTTCCAACCGTAGTCGCCGCCCTTTTCGATCAGGTTGATCTCTTCGGCATTCGATTCGCCGATGTCGGCCACGATGAGCCGTTTTCCATAGGAGAGGTCCCAGCACATGCGATGCGGATTGCGAAACCCGTAGGCCCAGATTTCCGGACGCGCCAGCGGGTCCGCACTCTGCGCGAAAGGATTGTCGGCCGGAATCCCGTAGCCGCCGGCCGGGGCGTTTATCCCGCGCGGATCGATCCGGAGCAACGTGCCGAGCAGCGAGCGCGGCGTGTGCGACAGCTCCGGCATCTTCAAGTTCACCGAGCCGCCGTCGCCGACGCCGATGAAGAGCAGGCCGTAGTCCGGGTCGTTGCGATCCGTCACCGGCGCAAACGCGATATCCTGGCAGCCGTGCGCCGTCGTGGGCGTCTTGAGTCGCAGCACTTCGCGGCGCGTCCCGGCGAAACGATCGGCCGTCGGGTCGCTGGCCTGCCACTCCGTCACGATCCAATAGAGCGGCGGCGTGACGAAGTTCGGGATGACGACCTTCTCATACCACGCGTCGTTGATGGCAGGTTGGTTCGGCGTGATTTCGGCGTGGGTCGTGTAGAAGAGGCCGTTGCGCAAAAAATCCGGATGAAACGCAAAGCTACCCAAGCCTGTGGCGATGCCCGGCTCGAAGACGAAGGCGGGAAAACGGTCGCGGATATCCAGAAACACGGCAGGCTGCCGGTCCTTTACGCGGTAGATCACGCCCATCTGATCGCTGATGAACACCGCTCCGTCCTTCCGCGGACTGCTGCGCAGGGTGGCGATGCCCTTGTCAGGCCGGCGATTTGGCGCGAGCGGGATCTGCACCCAGTCCTCCAGCTCAATCACGAGCGAGGATTTTTCCACGGGCGGGGCCAGCCGGACTTCCTTTCCGGTCGGTAGCGTAAGATCGACGGCGAAGGGCGCGAGTTTGGACTTCACCGTCTCGTGATCGATGTGCGCCAATATCGCCACGAGCTGATCTTCCGGCAACGCAGCGAATGGCGGCATCACGACTTTGTAGCGACGAAAGAGCGCTATCGCGCGCGGGTGGCCCGACGCAATGACCGCCGCCGGATCGCGGACGTGACGCAGCAACTCCGCTTGCGTGAGCACGCGCGTGACGCCACCGAGCGGCGGCCCGATGCCATCGCGGTCGAGCACATGGCATCCAGCGCAGAGCTGCGTGAAGAGCGTCCGTCCGCGGCTGAGGGTGACCTCATCGCGCGGATAGTTCGGCGGTGGCGATAGTAATGGCGTCGCTGCCGGTGTCGGAGCCTCGGCCGCGAAACAGGCCAAGGCTATCGCACCAAGTGCGACAAGCATGCGAGCGCGACAAGGGAATTTCGGGGAGATCACGGGGTGAGACGAATGCTGACCAGAGTGCGTGCAAGGGACTCTCGTCGCTACGACCGGCGTGACGCGAGCGAAAGAAACGTCGCGCGCCGGCTTGCATCGTGGACCTTACGATCGATGTCGTGGCCGGTTGGGTTCTGCGACAGTCAGCTCGATCTACGGAGATCAAGCACGTGCTCAGGATAAGTAGCCGCGGCTCCTGCCGAAAAAGATTCCGGGGGAGGCGAGCGGTGGATTGGCGGAGGCATTGACGGAGTTTGCGTCGTGGTTGCAGCGAGTGCGGGCCGCGTGAGACGACTCAGTGCAAGAGCGAGCCGGAAAGAATGAGCGCGGAAGGTTCCGAGGCGTGAGCCCCTTCCTGGCCGGCGTTGCCGACGGGGAATTGCGCGAGGGCTGCGCTCAGGATTCTGAGGCCTTCATTCACTTGTCCGCCTTCGAGGAGGATGAGGCCGAGTTGGTAGCTGCGCTTGGCCTCGTCCTGCACCGAATACCGTTTCGGCGTGCCGGGGGTGGCGTGCGGGCGCGGGGCGGGGCCGGAGTTGGGCTCGGTCATCGGAACGATCTGCTGCAACGCGAAGGCCTGGGCTTTCTTGAGCGCGGCATTGAGGCGTTCCTCACGATAGGCCGGGTTGAAGCGCTGCAGGTTCATCAGCTCCTTCGTCGTGAGCATGAAGTAGCCGAAGACGTCCTTGTCCTTCGGATCGTTCTCGTTGAGCCCGTAGTGCCAGAAGCCATCCGCGAGCTGAGCGGGGATGATCTGGTCGTAAAGGCACTTGTCCGTCTTGCGCTTCAGGCTGGCGGCGAGCGCGGGGTCGATGTCCCGCAGGTAGCCGCTGACGATGCCGGCAGCCATGGCCATCGCCGCCGCTTTGTTGATGATCGACGGCTTCGTCATCGGCAGTTTCGACTCGCCGGTCTTCACGTCGATCGTCGCGGCCCACCAGCCGTTTTCGCTCCACGCATAGCGGTCGAGCACGGTTGCGATGTAGCGGAGATCGTCGGGGCGCCCGCCTTCCTGGTGCAGGATGTAGGCGACGCTCGAAGTGTAGGCCCCGAGCGCGGGCGGACCGCCACCGACGATCGTGATGCCGCCGGGCTTGTCCTTTTCCTTGATGGGCAGCACGCCGAATTTCGTCGCGCGCATGTCCTTCAACACCTGGTCCGCCAGGCTGAGTGCGGCCTTGCGGTATCTCTGTTCGCCGGTGACCTCGAACATCAGGTAGAAGGCCAGCGCGCCGTTGCCCTCGGCGGTTTTGCCTTTCAGCGCGCGGACCGAACCGTCGGCGCCGAGCAGCTTGTCGAGATGGCGAGTCAGCGTGTCGCGCAGCTTAGCTTTGAACGCCGGCAACGACTCGGCGGCGGAGCCAGCGTTCGGTGCCTGTGGTGTGTCGGCGCCCCGCATTCCGAGCGTGAAGGCGAAAAGCAGTGTGATGGCGACGGGAAGGCCGGTCTTCATTGGGTGGGTGCTTAAGCGCCGGTGAACGCGAGATCCGTCGTTGAAAAGGGTCTCATGGGATCAAGGTTCAGCGGCGGGAGCGGTTCGCACGACGCACCGGGGGCAGGGCATCAATCATGGCCGAATTCACCTCTGCGCGGTGGAAAAGCCAAGGGAGAATCGCCCGCGCGCTTCGCTCCGATGCGTCCGCGGCGCGGGCGCGCCCGAACCGCTTTCTTGCCAACGGCTGCTCCTGCGCGTGAAGGTTCCGCGATGCCTCCGCCCCGGACCGTGCTCGTTTTCCTGGTCTTCGCCGTCGTCCGCCTTGTGGCGGCGCCGACCGTCGATGCGCCGGCGCACGCCGCGATCGCGGCGGCGCTGGCCGAGCACGCGCCGGGCGTGCGCTTGCTTTCCGCCACGCTCGACGGCGAGCGGCTCACGGTGGATCTCGGCGGGGAGGCGCGGGCGTTGCTTCCGGGCTCAGCGATGTTCGCCTTGCTGACGAAGCACGTGCAGTTCGCTGCGGGCGAGGCGCTGCGCGAACGGGTATCGGCCATCGAGTTTGAGTTTCGCATCGCGGGCACGCCGTTGCCCGATCTCATTGGCGAACTGCATGGCGGGCCCGCACGTGCTGCGGCCCCGGCGGCTCCGGGTGCCCAAGCGCCGGCGCGCGGTGCGCTCAACGGCCGTCGCATCGCACTGAGCCCCGGGCACGGCTACTACCTCAACACTTCCAGCCGCTGGGTGCTCCAGCGGAGTTTTTTCTCGGACATCGTGGAGGATTTTGTGAACCACGATTTCGTATCGCTCGTCGCGGCCCAGCTCACGGCGTGGGGTGCCGATGTGCGGCCCACGCGCAACCTCGACCGCGGTGCGGGCGACGGCGAGTCCGCCTTCCCGCGCTGGCAGGAGGCCGCGCGCTATCACGTGAAGGCACTCGGCGCCGCCGAGTCGGTGTGGAACGAACCCGGTTTCGATCACATCAGCCAGGACATCCGGTGCCGCCCGCTCTACGCCAACGCTATCGGCGCCGAGCTGCTCGTGAGCATCCACAACAACGGCGGCGGGGGCACCGGCACCGAGACGCTCTACGACACCAACCACGTCGCCGCGGCCGAGAGCCGCCGCCTGGCCGACTTGCTGCACGCCCGCGTCATCACCGCGATCCGCCGCGATTACGATCCGACGTGGGCCGACCGTCGCGTGCAGGGCTTCAATGGCAGCTACGGCGAAAACCGCCTCGCGACCCGCCCGGCCGTCATCCTGGAAATCGCGTTCATGGATCGACCAACGCCCGACAACGCCGCGCTGCGCGACGAGCGCTTCAAGCGCATCGTCTCGGCCGCGATTGCCGATGGCATCCGCGAATTCGTCGAGGGTCCGGTGCCGGCCCCGCCGAGCGGGCTGGCCGCGATCAACGAGGCTGGAGCCGTCACTTTCACGTGGACGGACCACGCGACCAATGAAACCGGCTACCGTGTGCAACGTCGCGAGCCGGCGGCGGAGGCCTGGACGACGGTCGCTACATTGCCGGCCGGCGCCACGAATTACCGCGACACCACTGTCTCTGGAAACGAAGCCTACACCTATCGGGTGCAGGCGTTCAACGCGGCCGGATCATCGGGGCAGTCGTCAAACGAACTCACGCTGGCCTCGCCGATGCGGGATCTCACGCCGGCTATTCCCGGCGATGGGCCGGCCGCATGGCTCAGCAATCTCTCGTTGCGCACGTCGCTCGAAGCGGGCCGCAACGTGATCGTGGGCTTTGTCGTGCGCCCGCCAGGCAAGCAGCTGCTCGTGCGCGCGGCGGGTCCGGCGCTCGCGGCCTTCGGTCTCGCGACCGCGATGGCTGATCCGCGGATCGAGTTGTTCAGCGGAGCCGCGCGCGTCGCGCAAAACAACGACTGGCCCCCGGGGCTCGCGCCGGCCTTTGCCAGCCTGGGCGCGTTTGCGTTTCCCGCGGCGAGCCGCGACGCCGCCGTGCTGCAGGCCATCGAAGGAGCGGGCACGGCGGTTGTGACTGGCACCGCGGGCGGCGTGGTGCTCGTCGAGGGCTACGATGCCGGCACCGGCAGCGCCGTGCGGCTCCTGAACCTCTCCGCGCGCAACCGCGTCGGCACGGGCGCGGACGTGCTGATCGCGGGCTTCGTGATTGCCGGCACGGGAACGCAGCAAGTGCTCATCCGCGCGATCGGCCCGGGGCTCGCGCCCTTCGGCGTGACCGGCGTGCTCGCCGATCCACGGCTGGAAGTGCGCGACGCCACCGCCCGCATCGCGGAAAACGACAACTGGGAAGCGAGCCTCGCGCCCGTCTTTGCCGCGACCGGGGCGTTTGCGCTCCCGCCCGGCAGCCGCGACGCCGCCGTGGTGCTCACGCTCCCGGCAGGCCGCAGCTACAGCGTGCAGGTCGTGGGTGCAGGCACGACCACCGGCGAGGCGCTCGTGGAAGTCTACGAGGTGCCGTGAGGATTTTTCATCGGATTTGATCCAGACAGGAGTGGTGTTTCTCCGAGAAGATCGGCCGGCCGTTGGCACGATTTTCGCGTCTGAAAAGACCGCGCCATGAAAGGAGCCATCGCCACCCTCGCCCATGCGCAAGCCAAGCCCATCTCGGTTGGTCTGACCTGCTGGCGCTGGCAGCGGCGCAGGGCGCGGCGGATTGTCGAGCTCGCGCAGCAGCTGGAGGTGAACCTGCAGTTGAAGCAGCGCCCGCGAGGCCTGCATCGTGACATCGAATGCCAAGTCTCAGGCAAAAACGTCGATCGCTTCATCGGCGAGTTTATGCGCCGGTGCTGAAAGTGGGTGAACGTGCGTGCCGGCCCTTTGCGGATTCAGCCCACGCGCCATCGGGCCAGAAACGCCAGCTGGGCCTCGCGGTCTGGCACATCGAGGTAGTCGGCGCGCCCGAGGAATTTCATCGGGTAGGCGGCCTCGAGCGATCGCACGCAGACGGAGGTGCCCTCCACGACGAACACCGCCCGCCACGCGCCGCAGCCGATCTCGAACTCGCTGGCGTTGCGCCGCCGGATGCGCCGCGTGCGATGCGGGGCGGGATCGCGCGACAGCAACTCGATCAGACGCGGCGTGAAATCGATCTGCCAGTGTTCCCGCAGCCACTGGCCCTGCGCCTGCGCGGAAGCCGTGAACGTCACAGTAAAGCGCGCCGGTGCGCTCAGCTCCGCCTCCAGTGCGTCGATCCAGCCGGCGGGAGCGGCGGGAAATGCATCGTAGGCGGCGACGTAGGGCTTCACGTCGAGGATCGGTGTGCCGTCCACCAGGTCGCACGGGCCGACGTGCAGCCGGCGGCCGGTGATGCCCAGCAGGGCCACGGCCGTCAGGCCGAGGGGATTGGGCCGGTGCGGGGAGCGCGTCGCAAAGACCCCGCGGCGGCGCGATGGGCCCCGCGGTGGCAGCACGAGCGGACGCCAGCTGTCGTTGCGATGAAACCACGACAGCAGCCAGATGCGTTCGAATCCGGCGAGGTCCTGCAATGCCTGCTCATAGCCGCAGCCCGCGAGCAGTTCCACTTCGTTGCGCTCCTCCGCGGCCGCCGAGGGCTGGTGGCCGGCCTGAAACTTCACCTGCTGGCGGGTGCGCAGGTGACCAATCGGACGAAGGCTGAGCGTCGCAGGCGAACCGCCCGTCGCGTCGGTTGGCGGGGTCGCGGGCATCACCGACAGAACGGGTCTGGAGCGCGAGGGAGGATTCCTCGCGGACCCTGCCTCATGCTCCCGCCAGCGCGTTCGCCGTGTTGAGGTGCTCCACGCCGGTGTATTTCTGCGACTGTTCGTCGGCGTGGTAGCTGGAGCGGACGAGAGCGCCGCTCTCCACGACGCCGAGGCCGAGACCGAGGCCGAAAGTTTTCCAGTGCACGAACTCCTCGGGCGGCGCCCAGCGCGCGACGGGCAGGTGCTTGTCGCTCGGTTGGAGATATTGGCCGATGGTGAGGATGTCGGTCTGATCGGCGGCGATGTCGCGGAGTGTCTGCTCGATCTCGGCCGGCTCCTCGCCGAGGCCGAGCATGATGCCGGTCTTGGTGACGAAGCCGCGGGACTTGGCGTGGCGCAGCACGGAGCGCGAGCGGTCGTAGCGGGCCTGCACGCGCACGGGCTTTTGCAGGCGCTCGATGGTCTCGAGGTTGTGGTTGAAGATGTCGGGCTTCGCATCGAGCACGATGTCCACGTGCGCGGTGTTGCCCTTGAAGTCGGGCGTGAGCACCTCGATCGCGGTCTGCGGGTTGCGGTGGCGCACGGCACGGATCGTCATGGCCCAGACGCTCGCGCCGCCGTCGGCGAGCTCGTCGCGGGCGACGCTGGTGATGACGCAGTGCTTCAAATTCATCTTGGCGACGGCATCGGCCACGCGCGCGGGCTCGCCGAGGTCGAGCTCGGTGGGGCGGCCGGTGGCGATCGCGCAGAAGTTGCACGAGCGCGTGCAGATGTTGCCGAGGATCATCACGGTCGCGGTGCCGCGCGACCAGCACTCGCCGAGGTTGGGGCACTGCGCGCTCTGGCAGACGGTGTGGAGCTTGTTCTCATCGACGAGCCGGCGCGTGGCGGCGTAGCCGGGGCCACTGGGCAGCTTGGCGCGGAGCCAGGACGGTTTGCGGAGGGCGGTCATGAAAAATACGGACGAGGATTAGCGCGGGTCCGCGCGCAAATCGCGAGGGCTTTCTGCGCGGGAAAACACGGCCCACTGTGCGCGAAACGCTTCCTCAAGGGCGCGCTTCACCTCCGCAGGCGCGATCTCGCGGCCTAATTCCGCGCGCAGCGAGGTCACTGTGCCATCCGCCGGGCCGATGCCGCACGGCACGATGCCGCCAAAATGCGCAAGGTCGGGGTCCACGTTGAGCGCGAAGCCGTGGTAGGCGACCCAGCGTCGCACGGCGACGCCGATGGCGGCGATTTTCCGTCGCTCGACCCAGATGCCGGTGAGGCCGTCGCGTCGTTTGGCGACGAGGCCGAAGGTGGCGAGCGCGGCGATGACGACCTCCTCGAGCAGCCGCAGGTAAGCGTGTAAATCGCGTTGGGCCGCGAGCGAGACGATCGGGTAGCCGACGATCTGGCCGGGGCCGTGGTAGGTGATGTCGCCGCCGCGGTTGGTGTTTTCCACCGCCACACCCTCCCGGGCCAGGCGCTCGGCGTTCCACACGAGATGCGACTCCGCACCGCGGCGCAGGCCGAGGGTGAACACCGGCTCATGCTCGGTGAAGACGAGCGTGTCGCCAATCGCCCCGGTGAGGTGATGCTCGACGAGCGCGGCCTGGCGATCGCAGGCATCGCGATAGGCGGTGCGGCCCCAATCGACGACAGCGAGTGATGACGTGTTCGGAGGCATCGCAAACGTCGGTCGTGTCAGAGCGAGTGCCGCGGTGGGCGGGCACGTCCCCGTGCCCGCATGGACTCGCCCGTGTTTCGCGGTGGAATGCAGGCACAGGGACGTGCCTGCATTCCACCTCTCGTGTGAACGATGGCGAAGAGCATCACAGCAGCTAGCTCTGCGGCTGGAGCGTCTGGAGCAGCGCCTGAAATTCCGGGTGCCGTTTCAGCCCGTCGAGGTCGGGATCTTTGAGCATCCACTCGACATCGCGGTAGCCGAGGGCGACGGCGCGGTGCAGCTCGGCGATCGCGTCGGCTTTGCGCTTCGAGAGCGCGAGGCTGCACGCGAGATTGTAGCGCGCGGTGGCGTTGGCCGGCTGCAGCTTCACGAGCTTGCGATCCATTTTCAGGCCGTCGGCGATGCGGCCCTGCCGTGTGTAGAGCCCGCCGAGCAGTTCGACGACGAGCGCATAGCCGGGCTCGCGGCGGAGGACCGACTCGAAGAACTGAATCTCGAATGCGGGATCGGAGTCCTTGGGCTTGGGCATGGGAAAGAGGTGGTGTCAGCCGCGCCGCGGGCACGTGCCAGTCTGGCGGAAGGAATCGCAGTGCGCGCTCACCTGGAGGCGCTGCGACTGGGGCGTGAGGCCGAGTTTGGATGAAACCGTGCTGCCATACCACGCCATGAACGGCGCGCTGATCTCGAATATCCGGGTGCAGTCGATGCACACCACCTGCGCGACCTGCGTGGCCGTGCCGTCGCGGTTCGGGCGGTAGAATTTTTCGTCGGCGCCGATGTCCACGGCGCGCAGCAGCGCGCTCGCCGTCATCAGGGGGAGGGTGCGGTAAACGCTGGCGCGGGAGACCGAGTCGTCGATCGCGCGCACGTGGCGGAGCAATTGATCCGCGGTGAAGTGGTCGGCCTGGCCAAAGGCGGCGTCGAAGATGGCCAGGCGCTGGCTGGTCGCGCGGAGCCCTTTCCCGGCGAGATAGGCCCGGAATTTTTCACGCGCGGCATCGGTCGTCACGGCGCGACAGTTCGCCGTCGCGCCCGGCGCTGTCAAACGGATCATGGGCCGCGCGGCGCAACGCGGGGATTGCGCGCGTCGCGGCCGGCCGCCCACAGTGGCGCGATGATCGTAGGCGTCCATCCGCTCGCGGGGTTCGACAAGGTGCTGCACTACCGGGTGCCGGAGCTGCTGTGCGCCTCGGTGGCGGTCGGCACGCTCGTGCGCGTGCCAATCGTGAACACGATGAAGCTCGGCATCGTCGGCGAGATCGGTGCGCCGAAGGATTTCCCGATCGAGCGGCTGAAGGCGGTGGCACAGGTCGTCTATCCGTTTCCCGCGCTCCCGCCGGATCTGCTCGGGCTCGCGCGCTGGATGGCTGGCTACTACGCGTGCGGCCTCGACAGCATCATCGAGACGATGATCCCCGCCGCCGTGCGGCGCGGCGCCGGGCTCAAACAGGAAAAACTCCTCGCGATCGCGACGAAGCTCGCCGACGACGAGGTTGCGGCGCTGGAGAAGCGCGCCCCCGCCCAGGCCCGGCTTTACCATTTTCTTGAGCAGCAGTTCCGCCCGCAGGCGAAGGCCCTGGTGCTCGCGCGTCTCGGCCAGACCGCCGCGGTGGTCAACGCCCTCGTGAAGCGCGGCGTGATCCGCGAGGAATCCCGCCGCATCGAGCGCATCGCCTACGCCGACGATCATGCGGCGGGCGAACTCGTGGCCGCGCAGCCGCACACGCCCAACGCCGAACAGCAGGTCGCCATGGCCGCGCTCGCCGCGAGCATCGCCGAGTCGAAATTCGGCGTGTCGCTGCTCCACGGCGTGACGGGTTCCGGCAAGACCGAGGTTTATCTGCGCGCGATCGATGCGGCGCTGAAAGCGGGCGGCGGCGTGGTGTTTCTGGTGCCCGAGGTCGCGCTCACGCCGCAGACGGTCGCGCGCCTGCGCTCGCGGCTCGAGGCCATCGCGCAGGGGCAGCGCTGCGTCGTGTGGCACAGCCATCTGAGCGAAGGCGAGCGGCTCGACGGCTGGCTGGCGCTGGCAACGGGCGAGGCGCGCGTGGTGGTGGGCGCGCGCTCGGCGATTTTCGCGCCGGTGCAGAACCTCAAGCTCATCGTGGTCGATGAGGAGCACGAGCCCGCCTACAAGCAGGATGAGACCCCGCGCTACCACGGGCGCGACGTGGCGGTGATGCGCGCCAAGCTCGCGGCCGCGCATGCGCTGCTCGGCTCCGCCACGCCGTCGCTCGAAAGCTTCACCAACGTCGAGGCCGGGAAATACCGCCTGCTCCAGCTCACGCAGCGGGTCGATGCGCGCAAGCTGCCCTACATCGACATCGTCGATCTGCGCATCGAGGCGGCGAAACAGCGCGGCCTGCCCGCGCTCTCGGGCAAGCTCGTGCGCGCGATGCAGGACCGCCTGGAGCGGCGCGAGCAGACGATCCTGTTCATCAACCGTCGCGGCTACTCGTCGTCGATGCTCTGCCGCTCCTGCGGCCACGTGGAGGAATGCACGCATTGCAGCATCGCGCTGACCTACCACCGCACGGATGAGACGCTCCGCTGCCACCTTTGCGGCGACCAGCGCCCGGCGCCCGCGCGCTGCCCCAAGTGCGCCGCGCCCGACATTCGCTGGCGCGGCCTCGGCACGCAGCGCATCGAGGAGAGCGTGCGCCGCGTGGTCCCGCGCGCGCGTGTCGAGCGCATGGACACCGACACGATGTCCAAGAAGAACCGCTTCCGCGAAGTGCTCGCCGCCTTCCGTGCCGGCAAGATCGATGTGCTCGTCGGCACGCAGATGATCGGCAAGGGCCTCGATTTCCCCAACGTGACGCTCGTCGGCCTGATCGACGCCGACATGTCGATGCACATCCCGGATTTCCGGGCCAACGAGCGGACCTTCCAGCTCCTCGTGCAGGTGGCGGGCCGCGCCGGTCGCGGCGATCGCGCGGGCGAGGTGATCGTGCAGACGTTCACGCCGCAGGCGGAGGCGATCCAGTTCTCGCGGCACGCAGACTACGCGGGCTTCGCCGCGAGCGAGCTGAAGGTGCGAAAGGATTTCCGCTATCCGCCCTACCGGCACCTGATCCACCACCTGTTTCGCGGGCCGAACCCCGACAAACTGAAATTCTTCGCCGAGCAGTGGGCCAAGCTCGTCGAGAAAACCCTCGGCGACCAAGTGGAGCTGCGCGGTCCGTCGCCATCGCCCATCGAAAAAATCAAGGACGAGTATCGCTGGCAGCTCTGGTATTTCACCAGCGCGGTGACGAAGGTGGTGCCGCAGCTCGCGAAACTGCGCGCCGAATTCGCCTGGCCCGACGACATGACGCAGGTGATCGACGTCGATCCGGTGAACCTGATGTGAGTGAAAATCAGGCGCGGAGGGTGGGGCCGCTTCTCCGCAAGCGGTCTGAGTTTCAGCGGGCGAATCACCCTGCAACTCAGGCCGGCTCGGAGAGCCGGCCCCACCGCGAATTAAATTTCCGCGCGTGCTCGCTCAATCCGTGCGCAGCGCCTCCACCGGGCTGAGCATGGAGGCGCGGATGGCGGGGTAGAGGCCGGCGAGCACGCCGATCAAAGCGCTCGAGCTGATGCCGATGGCCATCGCCCAGAGCGAAAGCTCGGGGCGGTTCGACTCCATCACCACCTGCTGCAAAACCAGAATCAGCCCCACGCTCGCCAGCAGCCCGAGAAGGCCGCCGGCCACGGCCAGCGTGATCGATTCGGCGAGGATCTGCACGAGGATGTCCGTGCGCTTGGCGCCGAGCGCGCGGCGCACGCCGATCTCGCGGACGCGTTCGCTGATCGAGGCGAGCATAACGTTCATGATGCCGATGCCGCCCACGATCAGGGCGATGGCGGCCACGCTGCCGAAGGAGGCGAAGTAGCTGTTGCGCGTCTTCTCGAAACTCGCGAGCAGGTCCTCGCGCGTCTCGAGCCGGATGTCCTGGATGCCGCGGTGCGTGTGGGTGAGCACGTTCCTGATCTGGTCGAGGGCGTGCGGCATGTCGGCGACGTTGGCGAGCTGCACGCTGATCACGTCCACGTTTTCGTCGATGCGGTAGAGCGTCTGGGCCGTGGTGAGCGGGATGAACACGGAGTAGTTCTTTGAACTCACCCGGCTGCCGCCGCCGGCGAGGCTGTAGTCCTTGAGGACGCCGACGACGGTGAAAGGCTGGGCGTTGATCGTGATGACGCGGCCGAGCGGATCGATGCCGCGGAGGAACAGCGTCTGCGCAATGCTGGCGCCGAGCACGACGACCTGCGTCTGCAACTCCAGGTCGAGATCGCCGAGGAGTCGGCCCTGCGCGATTTCGAAACGATCCATGACGAACGTCGCGGGCAGCACGCCGCGCACAGCCTGGCCGGTCGCGCGACCTTGGAAATAGAGCCGCGCGCCGCCGGGAATCGAGACCTCCGCGGTGACGCGTTGCACGAGGGGCACGGCGTCGAGGATGGCCTCGACATCCTTGAGGGTGCGGCCGGGCGAGAGCGCAGCCTTCTCGCGCTGGCTCTCGGGCGGCGGCCCGGAGTTGATGGTGATGCGCTCGATGCCGCCGGTCTCATAGATGACGGTCTCGAAGCTGCGCAGGAGGCCGTTGACGACGCCGATCATGCCGACGAGGGCGGCGGCGCCGAGGAGGATGCCGAAGAGCGTGAGGAACGAGCGCAGCTTGTGCGCCCACACCTCGCGGCAGCCGCTGGCGACTCCCATCCAGATAAGCCGCATGGCGGGATCAGTTGCTGCGGCTGCGCCCGCGGGAATCGCCCGCGGGCGGGGCGTTGGGGGAGGCGGCTTCGGCGTCGCGCTTGGCGGATTTCGATTTCGTGGTGACGGCGGGCACCACCCCCGCGGGCACCTCGCCATCGAAATCGAGCGGGCGCGTGAGCGCGACTTCGTCCCCGGATTCGAGGCCGGCGAGGATTTGCACGCGGCGCGTGTCGGCGATGCCGGTCTCGACCTCGCGGATCTCGAAGCGCTCGCCTCTGAGCATGAAAACATAGCGCGATGACTCGGCGGTGGAGAATACGCCGGACAACGGGAGGGCGAGCGTATCCTCGGCGCGGGCGAGGGTGACAATGACGGTGGCCGACATGCCGGGGCGCAGGCGCTCGTCGGCTTCATCAAGGACGACATCGACGGGAAAGACGCGGGTGCGATCCACGCTGCTGTCGCTGGCGCTGGTGGAGATGCGTTTAATCGTGCCGGCGATGATCATGCTGCGGATGGAATCGACGCGCACCCGGGCGGCATCGCCGACCTTGAGGCGGGCGACGTCAATTTCGTTGATGTTGGTCCGGACCATGAGGACGGAGAGATCGGCGACTTCGCCGAGCAGCATGCCGCCGTTCTGGGCGGCGGCGCCCGTGATGACCTGGCCCTCGGTAAGATCGCGGAGGAGGAGGGTGCCGTTGTGCGGGGCGCGGATGACGGTCTTGGCGAGCTTGTCGCGGAGATTGGCGGCGCGGGCGTCGGCGATGGCGGCGTCGTTCTCGCCGAGGGAAGAGGCGACACGGGCATCCTCGAGGTCTTTGGTGGTGACGACGCCGTTCTGCTGAAGGCTGAGGAGGCGCTCGTAGTCGCGGCGGGCGCGCTGGGCCTTGAGGCGGGCGGCCTCGATGTTGCGATCGATTTCCTGGATCTGCGTGAGCAGGTCCTGCTGATCGAGGCGGAGAATTTCTTCATTGCGCTCCACCTTTTGGCCGTCGACGCCGAGGATCTTCACAATGCGGCCGTTGATTTCGGAACGCAGCTCGGTTGAAAACACGGCGCGCAGCCGGCCCACCGCGACAATTTCCTCGGAGATGGTGGCGGGGCGGGCCTTGGCGGTCGGGATTTTCTCCTGCCGTTTGGTGCCCATGAGCGAGGGACTGAGTTTCTGCCAAGCGAGGCGTCCGCCCCAGATGGAGGCACCGAGCACGACGGCGATGAGGATAAAACGCAGGACGAGCCGCGGGGCGCGGGTGGGGTGAGCGGACACAGGCATCGAGGGGACTATGACGGTCGGGGCGGACTTTGGGAACACGCGGGGAGACAATTCCGTGAGAGAAAAAGCACGCGCTTGGGCGCGCGGCTCACCGATACGACTCAAACAGCCCGGCGTGGGCGATGAGCTTGAAGATGACCCAGCCGATGAAGGCGCCAATCAACGCGTGAGCGACGACGTTGCGGCCCTTGCGCTGGTTGTGGGATTCGAGCACCGCGATCGTCGCGCACAGCGCGCAGAGGAAGATCAAGATCAGGGTGCGCACGGGGACGGGCAGTCTTTCGCCGAAGCCGTCTGCTAGGGACGGAGGATCACCTTCATGTATTTGCCGCCGTCCTTGGCGCTGAGTTTGTCGAACCAGCCTGCGCCGTCGGCGAGCGGGGCGACCGTTTCGATCATCGGGCGGACGTCGACGGCGCCTTTGGCGATCAGGTCGAGGCAGAGCGGGTATTCGCCGGCGCTGCCGCAGGTGCCGGTGATGGTAAGTTCTTTGGTCACCACGGCCTGGAGGGGGAAATCCTGGGTCTTCGGCGAGAGGTTGCCGACGATCACGCAGGTGCCGCCGCGACGGAGGGAGGCGAGGGCGAGATTGAGCGTGGGCGTGAAGCCGACGACCTCGAAGGCGGTGTCGGCACCCTTGCCGCCGGTAATCGAGGCGACGATCGCCGCGGCGTCTTCGCGGCCCGAGTTGATCGTGTGCGTGGCGCCGAGGCGTTTCGCCAGGGCGAGGCGGTTGTCCGCGAGATCGACGGCGATGACGTTCTTCGCCCCGGCCCAGCGGAGGACCTGAATCACGAGCAGGCCGATCATGCCGCTGCCGACGACGACGGCGGTGGACTCGGGCGCGATCTTGGTGCGTTGCACGGCGTGGACGGCGATGGAGACGGGCTCGACCATCGCGGCCTGCTCAAACGAGAGCGCGTCGGGCAAGCGGTAGAGGATGCGCTCCGGAATCGCGAGGCGCTCGGCAAAGGCGCCGTGCTGCTTATAATCCGCGGGTGAGACGCCGACGACGCGGCGGCTCTCGCAGAGGTTGACCTGGCCGGCGCGGCAGTAGCCGCACGTGCCGCAATAGATGGTGGAATCGAAGGTCACGCGGTCGCCGGCGCGCCATTTTTTTACTTGCGGGCCGGTGGCGACGATCTCGCCGCTGGCCTCGTGGCCCATGATGAGGGGCGGGTTGCGCCGGCCGCTGGAGCCGTCCCAGCCGTGGATATCGCTGCCGCAGATGCCGCAGGCATGCACCTGGACGACGACCTCGTCGGCCGCGGGCGCGGGCTCGGGAAAATCCACGAACTCAAGTTTGGACGGGGCGGTGAGGAGGAGGGCCTTCATGCGGAAAGAAAGGGAGAGCGAACGCGCGGAGGGGGAGTGCGGCAAGCGTGCAGTGCGTGACGCGTCGACTACGGGGCAAAGCCGCGCGACTGGAGGCGAGCGCGCTGCGTGGCGGCCTCGGGGAAATCGGGCTGGAGCCGGAGGGCGTGGGCGTTTTGCACGGCGGCGTCGTGCGGTCGATCGGAGGCCTCCAGCGCGAGCGCGTAGTGCAGGCGGATCAGCGGCCAGTCGGGCGCGAGTTTCAGCGCGCGCTCATAGGCGGCGAGCGCTTCGGGCAGCCGGCCGGTGGCGGCGAGGGCGCGGCCGAGGTTGGCCCAGGCGTAGAAGAGCGAGGGGTCGAGGCGCACAGCTTCGCGATAGCGCTCGGCGGCGGCGGCGGGGCGGTTGAGGGCGAGCAGGGTGTCCCCGAATTTCCAATGCGCCGCGCCGTAATCGGGGCGCAGCTGCACGGCGGCCTCGCAGTGCGCGATGGCCTCGGCGGGACGGTGCAACGAGAGCAGGGCGACGGCGGCATTAAGGCGCGCGTCCACATGCGCGGGATCGGCGCGGAGGGCGGTTTCGTAATCGGCGAGCGCGCCAGCGGAGTTGGCCTTTTGCTGGCGGAGATTGCCGCGATTGTTGAGCGCATCGACGTGCGCCGGCTGGAGCGCGAGGGCCGCATCGTAGGCGGTGAGCGCGGCATCGACCCGGCCAAGCTGCGCGTGGGCGCCTGCGAGCAAATAATACGACGCGGCGAGCGGGCGCAGGCGCAGCGCGCCCTCGAGCGCGATGATCGCATCCATCACGCGGCCCGATTGCAGGAGGGCGCCGCCGAGATTGTGGCGGGCCTCCACGTATTCCGGGCGGAGTGCAATGGCGCGCTCGTAGCGCGTGATCGCTTCGGCGGTCTGGCCGCGGGCGAGCAGCACGCCGGCGAGCTGGAAATGCGCGCGGGCGTTGGCGGGGGTGTGGCGGGTGTTGTCGGTCCAGAGCGCGACATCGCTGCGATAGAAATGATTTCGCGCCGCCGTGAGCAGCCCGGCCGCGAGAATCAGGGTGATCAGCGCGGGCCGGGCGCGCGTCCCCATCAGCGTCTCGACGCCGAGCACGATGAGCAGGAGCGGCGCGGCGAGCGCCAGATACATCCGGTGCTCGAACATCGTGTCGAGCAGCGGCACCACGCTCGAACTCGGCGCGAGCACGATGAAAAACCACGCGCCCACGAGCCCAAGTCGTGGCGTGCGCACCAGCGCAAACCCCGTCGCGCCTGCCAAGCCGAGGACGAGGGCCGCACAGCCCGCGGTCGCGAGCACGCCGGAATATGTCAGCGCGCCGCCGTGATCGATCACGAGGGGGAACGGCCACAGGGCGAGCCCGAGGTAGCGCGTGAGCGCGAGCGGTTGCGACCCGAGGTAGCCCCAGGGCGTGACGTCCACGCCCAGTCCGGCGGTGCCGCCGCGCCCAGCCGTTGAGGCCACGAGCGCAGCGAGCACGATCCACGTCGCGGTCAGCGCCGCGTAGTAGATGCCACGGGCGCGCAGCGCCGCGCGAAACGAACCGGCCACGAGCGTGAGGTCGAAGAGCAGCACGAGCAACGGCGCCGTGGCGGCGACCTCCTTGGTCGCGACGCCCAGCAAACAGGCCGCGACCGAAATTATCGACCAGCCGAGGGGACGCGTTGAAGCGCTGGCCCGCAGAAACGCATAAAGGGTGATCAGGACCAGCAGCCCGCAGAGCGACTCGGCGCGCTGGACGACGTAGCTCACCGATTCCGTCTGCAGCGGATGCAGGGCCCAGAGCAGCGCGGTGAACAGCGCGACGGTGTCCGCGCGCCGCGCGAGCGCGGGCACCAGGCCCAGCGCGCGGCGCAACACGCCGAAGAGCGCGAGGCCCGCTGTAACATGAATGACGAGGTTGGCGAAATGATAGCCCCAGACCTCCGTGCCGCCGAGGGCGTGGTTGAGGGCGAAGGTGAAGTTGAGAAACGGCCGGCCGCCGACGGTTGCGCTATTCTCATGCGGGGGCGACAGCACCGGGCCCAGCGGCCAGAGCGAGCGGATCGTCGGGTTGTCTGGGATCGACGCGAGGTCGTCGAAGATGAACGGCCCGGAGAACGACGGCGCGTAGGCAAAAGCCGCCGCCACCCCGATCAGCCAGAAAGCCAGCGTCGGGGCGCGATGATCGCCCTGGCCAGCGGGCTCGGGGTCGTCGGGTGGCGTCATGCGGCCGGCAGGAAAAGCGAAAGCGCGTTGGGGTCAACGCGCTCCACCTCAGCCGCGCTTCAGTGCGAGCAGCGTCTTCATCACGCCGGAGAGATCGGCGGACTTGTCGAGGCCGCCGAAGGCGTCGTGCACCTGCCGGTAGAGCGCGTAGAGCTGGCCGTAGGTTTTTTGATGCGCGCGGATCGGGCGGTAGGCCTTGGGGCGGACGGTGGTCATGGCTTTTTGCGCCGCAGGAAAATCGCGGTGCGCGCCGGCGAGCACCGCCGCGCCGATGGCGGAGCCGAGCGCGCAGGCCTGGGACGAGGCGGAGACCTGCATCGTGCAGCCGGTGACATCGGCGTAGATTTGCATGAGCAGCGGATTCTTTTCCGCGATGCCGCCGGCGCAGACGATGCGGTCCGTGCGCACGCCATAATCGCGCAGGCGCTCAAGGATGGCGCGCGCGCCGAAGGCCGTGGCCTCCAGCAGCGCGCGGTAGATTTCCGCGGGCGTGGTGTAGAGCGTCTGGCCGAGCAGCAAGCCGGTGAGCAGCGGATCGCCGAGCAGGTTGCGGTTGCCGTTGTTCCAGTCGAGGGCGAGCAGGCCGGTGGCGCCGGGCTTCAGTTTCGCGGCCTCGGCGGTAAAGGCTGCGTGCATCGCGCCGTCGCCGCGGCACACGACCTCGACCCACCACTTAAAAATATCGCCGACGGCCGACTGCCCGGCCTCGATGCCATAGTGGCCCGGGAGAATCGCGCCCTTGACGATGCCGCTGATGCCAGGGATGTCGCGGACAGACTTCTTCGCGGAGACGACGCCGCAATCGCACGACGAGGTGCCGATGACCTTGACGAGCACGCCCTCCGCGACGCCGCAACCGATCGCGCCGTAGTGGACGTCCATCTCGCCGATCGCGATCGGGAGGCCGGCGGGCAGGCCGAGTTTTTTTGCCCATGCGGCGCACAGCGTGCCGGCGGGCACGGTGGCGTCGTGCGCTTTTTCGTAGAGGCGGTCGCGGAGCGCGGCGAGCTGCGGGTCGAGGAGCGCGAGGAATTTTTTGTCGGGCAGGCCGCCCCAGTCGTCGGCGTAGAGGGCTTTGTGGCCGGCGCAGCAGACGCCGCGCACGACCTGCTCGGGCGCCGAGACGCCGGCGAGCACGGAGGGAATCCAATCGGCCAGCTCGACCCACGAGTGCGCCGCCGCGAAGACCTTCGGCGCGACATTGAGGCAGTGCCAGAGCTTGGCCCAGAACCACTCGGAGGAGTAGGCGCCGCCACACTTGGCGAGAAACTGCGGCCGGTGCTTCCGGGCGAGCGCGGTGATCTGCGCGGCCTCGCGCACGCTGGTGTGATCCTTCCAGAGCCAGCACTGGGCGTGGAGGTTACCGCGCCATTTTTTCTGCAAGGCCAGCGGCACATTGCGCGCATCGACCGGAATGGGGCTCGAGCCGGTGGTATCGACGCCGAGGCCGACGATTTGGTCCGCGGAGAAACCGCGGCGTTTCCGCGCGACGGCCAGCGCGCCGCGCACGGCCTGCTCCAGGCCGGCGAGATGGTCGCCCGGGTGCTGGCGCGCGAGGTGGTGGTCGCGCGGGTCGAGCAGCACGCCCTGGTGGCCGCTGGGGTAGTGGAAGACCGCGGAGCCGAACTCTGCGCCATCGGCGCAGCGGACAATCAGCGCGCGGACGGAATTGGTGCCATAGTCGAGACCGAGGGTAAACATGGTGGGAAAGGGCGGGCGGGAATCTGGGAATCGGCCGCCGCGCAGGGCGAGGAAATAGTGCCGCGGAATAGGGGACGGCTGTTTTCACGCGGTGGGTTTCTTGTGGGAGCGACCTTGGTCGCGACCGTCGCGTGCAAGCACGCTCCCACAGCCGAACCATGCGATGGCGAAGTTCGGCGTGTTTGAGCCACCGGGACGCGCGACCGCCTCTTTGTTTTTCTACGGCCTTGAACCGACCGGTGATTTGGCGTGGCCTCCGGCAGGCTCGCGCCTGCCCCATGAAAATCCCCTCGCTCGCCGTTCTGCTCGCCCTCCTGTCCGCCTCGGTCGCCGCCGCATCCGACGCCCCGCGCCCCAACCTGATCGTGATCAACATCGACGACCTCGGCTACGGCGAGATTGGGCCCTTTGGCGGGCGCAACCGCACGCCTGAGCTCGACCGCATGGCGCGCGAGGGCCGCAAGCTCACGAGCCACTACGCCGCGCCCGTGTGCACGCCCTCGCGCGCCGCGCTCATGACCGGCAGCCATGCCAAGCGCGCGCTGCCCGTCCCGCACGTGCTGTTTCCCGGCGCCGCCATCGGGCTCAACCCGGCCGAGCGCACCGTGGCGGAGGTGCTCAAGGACGCCGGCTACGCCACCGCCGCCGTCGGCAAATGGCACCTCGGCGACCAGGCGGTGTTCCTGCCGACGCGGCAGGGCTTCGACTCCTTCTTCGGCCTGCCGTATTCCAACGACATGGGCCCCGCCGCCGAAGGCGTGAAAAGCAACCGCGGTGCGCCGCTCCCGCAGCCCAAAGCCGGCGCCAAGAAGGCTGCCGTCAACGAAGATGACGGCAGCGGCATCCGCGGCGCTCAGCCCCCGCTGCCGCTCATGGAAAACGACAAGGTGATCGCCCGCGTGCGCGTCGAGGAGCACATTCAGCTTACGCGCCGCTTTACGGAGCGCGCGGTGACCTTCGTGCAGGAGAAGCGCGAGCGGCCCTTCTTCCTCTACCTCGCGCACAGCGCCGTGCATTTCCCGCTCTATCCGCGCGACGAGTTTATGGGCCAATCCGGCCACGGCCTGCTCGGCGACTGGGTGCAGGAGGTGGACTGGAGCGTGGGCCAGGTGCTCGCCGCCGTGCGGTCCGCCGGTCTAGCGGAAAAGACGCTCGTCCTCTTCACCTCCGACAATGGCGGTCCGCTCAACCAAGGCGCAGTCAACGGCGCACTCCGCGGCGGCAAGGGCTCGACGTGGGAAGGCGGCATGCGCGTCTGCACGATCGCGTGGTGGCCCGGAAAAATCCCCGCAGGCACGGCGACGGCCGCCATGACCTCGATGATGGACGTGCTCCCGACCTTCGCGCGCCTCGCGGGCGCCACGCTGCCGGCCGACTGCAAGCTCGACGGCGTGGACGTCTGGCCCGTGCTCGCCGGCGACCCCGCGACGCCACCGCGCGACACCTTCCACTATTTCCGCGGCCTCGTGCTCGAAGCCGTGCGCTCCGGCCCGTGGAAACTCCATCTGGCCAAGGGCGAACTCTACCACCTCGGCGACGACCTCGGCGAATCACGCGATGTCGCCGCCGCCCACGCCGAGCAGGTGCAGCGCCTCCGCGCGATCGCCGAGACGATGCGCGGCGACCTCGGCCTCGACGGCGTCGGCCCCGGCTGCCGACCGGCGGGCCGGGTGGAGAATCCGCAGCCGCTCATCGCGCACGACGGCACGGTGCGGGCGGATGCGGTGGGGAAGGTGGCGAGGTTGCCGTGAGAGCGAGGTCTACAGTGAGAAGTTTTGTTGGCCACGGGTCATTGCTATGAGCTGGTCGCACTTGAGCGCAGGTAGGAGACGAAAGTGGAACACGCAGCGAGCATGAATTTTGCGTCTGCGTAAGTGAGATTAGATTCTTCCAGTAAGGAATGCCGTATTCCCGAAGCATCGCTCGTGTATCCGTAGAGCGCCAAGAAGGATTTCTGCAACGCTGGGTGAAGATTAGACATTTTCTTCAGCGCATCTCCAAGCGTGGCAGACTTCAAACCTGTGACTATTCGGCAAGTCGCCTCAACTGCCGAGATCGATTCCTTGATAGAGTTTCTGTAGTCTGGGTTCTCTCGATCACTAAGCATGGCGAGAGCTGATTGGATGTGCGCGCGGACAGGCGCATCTGGATGCTCAATTGCTTCCTCAATGGCTCGAATCTCGTTCTTGTCCGTGATCTCGACTACTTCTTCGCCAACGATGCGATATGCGGCGTTCTCGGTCTCGAAGACCTGATTGAGGATACTGATCGCGCGCTCATTTAGGAACATCGGGGCCTCCTGAAGGAGGAATTCTAGAAAATTATATACCTCAAACCACTTGGCCGAGAAGAAGTGTTCCTTGAACACATCGTAGGCTCCCCTTTTTCCGCTATTACGCGTTCGAAACTCGGGAAGGTAATCCATGTCTTTCCGAAAGTAATGGAACCAGAGCCTCTTGGTGAGAGCGTTGATCTGCTCGCTGTCTTCGGTGTATCCGTGAGCGTAATGGTCCCAACGCTCCCACATGGCCATTGAAAGCACGTTCCAGAGTGCCGTTCGGAGGCTGTCATCGATTCGCTCCCGTTGAAAGGCGCGCTCAACTGTTGTGTAGCCGTATCGGTCGGAGAATTTTGGCATGAAGGAGCGTTAGGTGCCTGATTCGAAATCAACCAACTTCGCGATGGAACTTTCACCACGCAAAGTGGCTCGGGAATTGGGAACGGCAATGGAAAATCGCTCACTGTTTCCGAGGACAGAGTGGGTTTGCGACTCGAGCGGTGCTTGACGGCTATTCACGTCGCCAGTCCGCTTTCTCCCATGAAAATCGTCATCACCGGAGTCACGCGCGGGCTGGGGCGGGCGTTGGTTGAGGAGTTTGTGCGCGGCGGGCACACGGTCATCGGCTGCGGGCGGAGCGGCGACGCGATTTTCGACCTGCGGATGACGCATCTCGCGCCGCACGATTTTACCGTCCTCGATGTCGGGCTCGACACCAAGGTCGCGATCTGGGCGGCGAAGGTGCTGGAGAACGACAGCCCGCCGGATTTTTTGATCAACAACGCCGCGATCATGAACCGGCTCGCGCCGGTGTGGGAGCAGGACGACCGCGAGTTCACGCGGCTCGTCGATGCCAACATCCGCGGCACGCAGAACGTGCTGCGGCATTTTGTGCCCGCGATGGTGGCGAAGAAGCGCGGCGTGATCGTGAACTTCAGCTCCGGCTGGGGCCGCAGCGTGGCGCCGGAGGTCGGGTCCTACTGCATGTCGAAATGGGCGATTGAGGGGCTGACCAAGGCGCTCGCCAGCGAGCTGCCGGCGGGGATGGCCGCGGTGCCGCTGAACCCGGGGGTGATCGACACGGAGATGCTGCGCTCGTGCTGGGCGGACGGGGCGGCGGGGTTTCCGAAGGCGGAGCAGTGGGCCAAGGTCGCGGCGCCGTTTATCCTGCAGCTCGGCCCGAAGCACAACGGCCAGTCGGTGAGCGTGGGCGGGTTTGAGGACTGAGGACGGGGCCTGCAATTTGTGGGAGCGACCTTGGTCGCGACTGTCGCGTGCAAGCCCGCTCCCACCGTCGAACCGAAGCGAGGAGCCATCTTGCGAGGCGGATCCTAGAAAATGAAAAGGCCCGCTCGGAGAGCGGGCCTTTTCTGATGAACGACTGAATTACGCCTAACGGAGAATCAGAGCTGCACTGGACAGCGCCGGGTAGGCGCGCGATCCGCGGCCGGTTCGCGCACGTCGGCCCGGGTCACCGGGACGAGGAAACCGGTTTCGCCGATCACGGGCCAGGAGCGGAGTTCGAAGGTCTCGAGAAATTTGAGCATGCGCTGCCGCCGGCGTTCCCGGCTGAAGAGGTTGGCGGCGCTGAGGTTTTGGGCGTAGGGGGTTTGCATGGTAGGAGGTCACGCGTGTTTCGCAGACCGTGTGCCAAGTGCGCAGACGGGCCGTTTTCCCCTCTGAGCCGAGGGGAAACCGCCGGCGACGACCACGTGATCCCGCGATAGGCGGGTGCGCACCATTCCCCAAATCCGGCGCGCGAGGTGCGGTCTAATCCCCATTTTTTATCAATGGGCGCCGCGCTGGAGGGCGCTGGTGGCGGCGTTGGCCTCAAGCTGGCGGATGCTCTCGCCGACGGCGGCGATGTCCCAGCTTTCGGTGGCGACGGGAGCGGCCGGGTGGCTCGTGCCGGGGGCGACGGCGACCTTGCGGGCGATGAAATCGTGGACGTCGCCGAGCGTGCGGAGCTGCGTCAGCTCGTCGTTGGCGACCGTGAGCGGAAGGACCTCCTCGGCGAGCATGACGATTTCCATCATGGTGAGGGAGTCGAGGCCGAGGTCCTCCCGCAGGCGGAGGGTGGCGGGGCCGGCGGCGAGCGCAGCGCGGCGATCTCGCTCGACGAACCGCTCGATCACGCCGGTGACGAGCGTGCGGAGATCATCGGGGGCGCGGGTCTGGCGGAACTTGCACGCGGCGTAATAGGTGGAGGGCGAGCAGCGCTTGAGCGCCTCGCGGAGCACAGGATCGTCGTGGGGCGCGGAGTGGGATGCGGTGTTCACGGGTGGGATTTTCCCAGCATGACAAGCGCCACCTTGAAACCCGCTAGCGGGCGCGAGGAAAAATTTCCGCGGGTGCGTTGGTTTTTGCTGTAGGCGGGGTGCCCTCACCCCGCATGTGGAACGCGGGGTGAGGGCACCCCGCCTACACTTAGTGCCGCCTCAAAACGCTGTCGTGAGTGACAGCGAGTAGGTGCGTTTCCGCCAGTCGCCGTAGGTCTGCACGCCGGCCCCGGAAGGATCGCCGACGAAGGCCGGGAAGTCCTCGCCGAAGACGTTGTTCACGCGCAGCTGCGCGCGCAGGCCGCGGGGCAGCCAGCGCGCGAGATGGGAAAGGGAGCCCTGCACAAATGCGTCGCACTGCCAGTAGGGCCGCACGCGGTCGCGGCCTTGCAGGTCCCACATCAGCCGGGGGAGCACGCGCGAGTGGAAATAGTGGCCGTCCACCCCGAGGCCCCACGACCGGGCCGACCACGCGGCGCCGAACTTGGCGCGGTAGCGGAGGACATTGGCGCCGCCGCCCTCGGGATGGGCGAGCTCGTCGACCACACGCGCGCCGGGGAGCAGCAGGTGATCGTAGCGCGTGAAGTAGAGCAGGCGGCCGTAGGCCTCGAGCGTGCCGCCGGGCGCCTTGGTCCAGGCGTAGTCGAGCGACAGGTTCCAATTGTGCGAGCGGCGCGACGCGGAGTTGATGGCGCCGGTGATGACGCTGCGCACCGTGCCGGCGGCGCCGCCCGCATCCGCCTCGGTGCGGCGGATCACGCGATCGGGAAAGAGGTGCTCAAGGTTGAGGACCGTCTGCACATCGAGCGTGACGAGTTCGTTGACCTTGCGGGTCTCGACAAAGTCGAGCGCGGCGCGGAAGCGATGCTCGGTCCCGCGTCGCCAGATCAGGCCGGCGGTCTGGGTGAGCGCGTCCTCCGGCAGGAGAAACGGGTTCACGAAATCCTCCTCCGAGACCGTGATGGTCAGTTTTTGCGTCGGGTCGTAGGCTTGGCGGAAATCGATGCCGGCCGTCGTGGGGCGGCTGTTGGGCGGCGCGAGGGTCACGCGGCTGAGCTGCGGGGTGGGGTAGCGGCTGGAGGTGCTCACGCTGCCGCGGAAGGCCAGGCCGCCGGGCAGACGGGCCTTGAGCGCGAGCGTGGGGGCGACGTTGGCCTCGGTGGTGTTGCGCGAGGCGATGTAGCGCACGGCGAAATCGCCCTCGAGGCCGTGCAGCCACACGGGCCGCCAGCGGTCCGGGAGGAGCGGGGCCTGCACCTCGCCGAAGATGCTGTAGCGCTCGATCGCGCGGCCGAGGTAGAGCACGGGATCGGCGGCGAGCGTGCCGTCGGCAAAGCGCCGTTCGTCGAGGTGGCGCGCGAGGGCGTTGTGCCGGTAGTCGGCGCCGAGGTTCACGGCGGCGGTGCCGGTCGGCAGCGCGAGCGCGCGGTGGCCGAGCCGCACGGAGGCATCGATGGTGGTGTAGTCGCCGACTGTGATGAAGCGCCCCTGCCCGCCGCGGTAAATCAGCACCTGATCGTAGAACTCCTGCGGCGGGGCCAAGACCTGCGGGTCGCGCAGCGGGTTGTAGCGGCCCTCGTCGATCAGTTTTTCCCAGCGGGTGGAGTCCGCGCCGGCGAGGCCGCGATAGCGGGAGAGGTTGCGGCCGTATTGGCCGTCGGCGAGGAGCGTCCAGCCGCGGGGGAGCTTGAAGAGCGCGCTCAGCACGCCGGAGCCAAACTCAAGGCGCGCGCGGCTGTAGTGTTCGCCGAGGCGCGGGGCGAACTCGAGCAGCGAGATGGCGATGTCCTGCCCAAAGGGGTTGCCGGGCGCCGTGGCGCGCATCCGCAGGTCGGCTGCGATCACATCGTAGCCGCGATGGATGACCGTGCGCGTATACATGCTGTCGAGGCCGAGCTGCAGCCACGGGGCGACATCGTAAACGACGGAGGCGAAATAAGCCGAGCGCTCCTGCTCGCGGCCGTAGGGATAGTTTAGGCTGTCGGTGGACGAGGCGAGGCCGCCGGGCGCGCGGAGCAAATCCCAGTTGCGCACGCCGGCGCGACCCGCAAACGCGGCGAGGCCCCCGCGTCCATCGGCGCCGGGGGCAACGGAGGTGAAAGTGGCGGAGCCCAGGCCGGAGAGGGGCGGCGGCACCGGCGGCGGATCGCCGGGCATGGGATTCTCGGGCAGCGCGACGTAGCTGCGGATGTTGGGCGTGGCGCGGTAGAGCGAGGTGGTGGGCGAGAGATCGGGCCGCCGGCGGCGTTGGCGGTAGCCGAGCTCCGTCTCGGTGGGCGGCACGGTTTGCGTGAGGCTGGCGTTGAAGCGCACGCGCAGCGCGCCGCCAAACAGGGCGCGGCTGTGCATGATCGCGGCGGAGGATTGCGGGGCGTCGTAGCGCGCGAGGGCGTTGGTGTAGGTGAGGGAAACCTCCGTGGCATCGGAATCCACGGCGGGGCGGAGCACGATGTTGACGATGCCGCCGACGGCGTTGCCGCTGTAGAGCGCGGCGGCGGAGAGGGGCAGCACCTCGATTTGCTGCACGAGGCTGAGCGGGATGAAGTTCACGTCGGGCGTCTGGCTGGGCGAGCCGCTGACGAGCGCCTCGGGCAGGCGGCGGCCGTTGACGAGCACGATGGTCTGATCGGAGCCGAAGCCGCGGAGGTTCACATTGGTGCTGCCGGCGAGAAAGGCCGGGACGCCGCCGTCCTGCTCGGGCGGCCGCGTGGCGGCGTCGCTGTCGAGCACCTCGCGCTGGAGAAACTCGTTGAGGTTCACGACGCCGCTGCGCGCGATCTGGTCGCGGTTATGGATGGTGTAGGGGATGGCGTCGTTCTCCGTGCGCGCGAGATCGAGGTGATCGCCGGGGCCGCGGGGGCCGGCGCGGGTCTCGCTGCGGTCGAAGGGATTCTCCCGCGTGGTGTGGTCGCGCACGAGGAAGGGCGCGAGCGACGCCGGATCACTCGACGGCTGGAGACGCTGTGGATCGAGCCGCCGGGTGTGGTCCGCCTCGACGACCACGCCGGCGATCTCGAGCGAACGGAAGCCGTCCGCGCTGGCCACGAGGCGATGCGTGCCCGGGGTGACGGCGCGAAATTCAAAATCGCCGCGCGCATCGGTCGTCGCGGTGTGGTGCGTGGGCGGCAGGACGAGCCGGGCCCCCGCAATCGCGGTGCCGTCGGACGTGAGCAGTCGGCCGCGGAGGGCGCCGGTCGGCGCCGCGGCGGGGCCGATCACAAAGCGATCCCGGCCGTTGGGCCGCGCGACGAAGCCGGTGCCGCGCAGCAGGCGCGCGAGGGCCTCGGCCGGCGCGAGCTTGCCGGTGACCGGCGCGGATTGCACGGCGCGCAGCGCGTCGAACGAGAAGAGCACTTCGATCTGCGTGAGCCGCGAGAAGGCGAGGAGCGCCTGCGCCGCGGATTGCGCCGGCAGATCGAAATCCACCGTGCGCTCCGCCGCCGCGGCCTGCGGCCCCACGCCAACGCCCGCGAGGGCGAGCAGCAGACGGAGCAGGACGGGCGCGAGCCGCACGGTGGAGCCTGAGGAGGTTAACGCGCCGGGCGCGGCCTGACGGCAATCGCGCCGGAGGAATCCTCGCTGACGCGCACCGGAAACGCCGTTTCCAGTGCCGCCATGAACGCCCGGAGATCCTCCAAGCCGTAGAAACCGCCGATGCGCAGCGCCGCAATCGCCGGGTCCACCTCGATGCGGCGCCCGTGGTAGCGGGCGAACACGGCGACGACCTTGCTCAGCGCCACATCGTCGAAGATCGCGTGGCCGCGCCGCCATGCCAGCGCGTTCTCCATGGCCGACTCGGACAGGACGGTGACCACGACGCCCTGTGCGCTGGCGGTGAGCCGGTGGCCGGCCGTCAAAGAGAACGGCTCGTCCTTGTGCCGGTTCGCCGGGTCGCTGGGGTGGACGAGCACGGAGCCCTCGACCACGAGCACCTCGAGCGGAATCGCGT
The DNA here is from genome assembly GCA_030693515.1 of Opitutaceae bacterium. Taxonomy (GTDB): domain Bacteria; phylum Verrucomicrobiota; class Verrucomicrobiia; order Opitutales; family Opitutaceae; genus ER46. Next base: position 45,447 of record JAUYAK010000010.1, on the reverse strand, counting down.
CCGCGGTGTCGTTGCGCACGGTGAACGTCGTGCCGGTGACGCGCACAATTCCGGCGGGCGTATCGACGATGAAGGGCCGTGTTGGGTCCTTGGCGACGGCGAACCACGCTTCGCCATCCGCGAGGCGCACGCGGCGCTCGGTGGCGGTGTTCTCAAAGCGGAGGGTTGTGCGGGCGTTGAGTTCGACACGCGTGCCATCGGCCAGCGTGTGGGCGCTGCGTTGCGCGACGGCGGTGGCGAGGCTCTGCACCGTGGCCGCGGGCCGCGCGATCCAAACACCGACGGCAACGAGAGCGGCCGCGACGAGACCGAGGGCGGCAAACTGTGGGAAGCCCCAGCGGCGGGCGGCGGTCGCGCGCGGGAGGGAGGGCATTTTCACGGCACCGGCCACGACGAGCGCGGGCAGCTGCGCCTCGAGGTCGGCGGAAAACTGGCAGTAGCGGGAGAGCAGTTCCCGGTGGCGCGGATCGCGGGCGAGCCACGCGTCGAGTTCGGCGCGGCGGGCGCCGTCAAGCGGATCGCCATCGAGGCGGGCGGCCCAGAGGGCGGCGGTCTCCGCGGAGGGGGAGTTGTGATCAGGGGTGGAGAGTTTCATGAGAGAGCCTTTCTGGCGCCGGCGGCGGGCACGGTTTCGGCGGGGAGCGCGGCGCGCAGGAGGCGCAGGGCGCGGGCGTGTTGTTTTTCGACCGTCGAGATCGCGATGCCGAGGCGCGCGGCGATCTCGCGGTGGGAGAGGAGTTCGACTTTCCGGAGCAGCAGCACGGTGCGGCAGCCCTCGGGCAAGGCGGCGAGGGCGGCCTCGAGCAGGCGCAGCTCCTGGCGGGCCATCACCTGCTGCGCGACGTCCGGAGTGCCGGCCGGGGCGGAATCGGAGCCGGCGGGCGAGCGGGTGATGGGCGAGATACTCCGGCGCTTCAGCCGGTTGATCGCGAGGTGGCGGGCGGTGGTGTAGAGCACGGCCTCGGGCTGGAGGATGCGGGCGTCGTGGCTCGTGGGATAGACGCGCAGGTAGGCATCGTGCGCCACATCCTGCGCCTCGGTGGGGTTGCCGAGGAGGCGCGCGAGATAGCGGCGCAGCGGCGCGAGCGTCTCGCGGTAGAGCGAGGCGAAGTCGCGGCGCGGCGGCGGAGGTGGCGGTTCCTCAGGCATGACGCGGGGCGGCGGTTCGTCCGCCGGTGGGTCGAACGAAGCGGGTGAAGAAGAGAGGGCGGATTTCACGACTAACCCCCACGACAATCGAGCCCGCCAAACCCGCTACTCGCCGGGTGAGAGTTTTTTGGGGTATGGGCGGGGGCATAGCGGGGCGGACAGCGGAAGGTCGCCGGGGTTCGGCGATCGGGCAAGTCAGGCGGAACGGTCGGAATTGAACACGGACAGGGAAAAAAACCGCGAGACTGTTCGAGGCCGGGCGAACTGAGAGGCGTCGGCTTCTGTGCCCAATATTTTTATGCGCAAATGAACGGTGCCAGTTCAAAACGTTTCCATTTTGTCCCAAGGCCGCATCCAGTTTCACGTCCCTTTCCATCCGAAGAATCACAGCGCGAATCGCTCGGCCATATTTGTCACACGGTTCTGACCGCTTGGCGTTGTGCGACGAAGTTTTAGACTTACTGGCGCGCAGGCGACCGGCGTGGCTGTCAGCAAGGGCATTTCGTGCTACATAACGGGACCGGAGCCCGCAGGTTTCGGCATCGATAACCTGACCTTTGGTGGTGCCGAGGGGGTTCGCCCCACGGGCGTGCCGGACGCCGGTTCGATGCTGCTGCTCTTTGCTGGTGTGCGAGGTGCGCTGGCCGGCCTCCGCCGTCGCCTGCTTGCTTGATGCGCCGAGCGTTACGAGACGCACATAGCTTCACTTCTCTCCTCTGGGGGCACGGACCAAGTCCGTGCCCTTTTTTTTCGAGCGTCCAATCGGATACGGTTTGATTCGGTGCTTCGAACCCACTCAGTGTCGTTCGAATGTCTAGCGTCGCGACTACCTCTTCTCCTGACCGTCTGTCTCTGCCCGACTCGGGCGGGCATTTTGGCCGTTATGGCGGCGTGTTTGTGCCGGAGACGCTGATGACCGCGCTCTCGGAACTCGCCGCCGCCTACGAAGTGGCGCGCGACGACCCAAAATTCCAAGCGGAGCTGCGCCACCACCTGAAGGAATTCGCGGGCCGTCCCACCGAGCTGTATTTCGCCGAACGCCTCACGCAGCACTGCGGCGGCGCGAAGATTTACCTGAAGCGCGAGGACCTCCTCCACACCGGCGCGCACAAGATCAACAACGCCCTCGGCCAGGCGTTGCTCGCCCGCCGCATGGGCAAAAAGCGCGTCATCGCGGAGACGGGTGCGGGGCAGCACGGCGTGGCGACCGCGGCGGTGTGCGCGAAGTTCGGCCTCGATTGCACCGTTTACATGGGGGCCGTGGACATGGAGCGGCAGGCGCTGAACGTGTTTCGCATGCGGCTCATGGGCGCCAAAGTCATCGGCGTCGAAGCCGGCCAGAAGACGCTCAAGGAGGCGATCAACGAGGCCATGCGCGACTGGGTGACCAACGTCCGCGGCACGCACTACATCCTCGGCTCCGCGCTCGGCTCGCACCCCTATCCGATGATGGTGCGCGATTTTCACCGCGTGATCGGGCGCGAGGTGCGCGAGCAGATCCTTGCGCGCGAGGGCCGCCTGCCCGACGAGATGATTGCCTGCGTGGGCGGCGGCTCCAATGCGATCGGTTTTTTCTTCGAATTTCTGGAGGAGCCCGGCGTGCGCCTCATCGGCGTCGAAGCTGGCGGCCGCGGCATCAAGCGCGGCGATCACGCGGCGCGGTTTGAGGGCGGCAAGCTCGGCGTGCTGCAGGGCTGCAAGACCTACATTCTTCAGGACGAGGACGGGCAGATCGAGCTGACGCATTCTGTGAGCGCCGGACTCGACTACGCGGCCATCGGGCCGGAACACGCGTTTTATCGCGATCGCAACCGCATCAGTTTCGCCTACGCATGCGACGACGAGGTGATGGAGGCCTTCCAACTCTGCTCGCGGCTCGAGGGCATCATCCCCGCCCTCGAAAGCACGCACGCCCTTGTGCACGGTTTCAAGCGCGCCAAGGCGATGCGCAAGGATGAGGTGCTCGTGATCAACCTCAGTGGGCGCGGCGACAAGGATGTGAACCAGGTGGCGAAGATTCTGGGAGTGAAGCTATGAGGAGCATGACCGGCTACGGCCGCGCGACAGCGGCGATTGAGCATTTCTCGCTCACGGTGGTCGTCAGTTCGGTCAACCGGAAGACCCTCGATCTGACCATCGGCCTGCCCGAGGAGTGGGAGAGCCTTGAGCCCGCCATTGGCGAGCGCGTGCGCCGCCATGCCGCCCGGGGCAAGGTGCACGTCGATATCGAGGTGACCGGGGATAAATCAGGCCAGACTGTGACGTGGGATGAAGTGGCCGCGACTGAGGCGTTTGTCCGGTTGAAGGACTTGGCGACGCGGCAAGGCATCGAATGGAAGCCGACCGCGGAATTGCTCTGGCAAGTGGCCAGCGCCCAGAAGCGCAGCAGCGCGTTTCCGTCCGCCGAGGCCGTCGAGACCGTCGTGCTCACCACGCTGGAGGCTGCGCTGCGCGCGTTTGCGGCGATGCGCGCCAAGGAGGGCGAGACCCTGCTCGTCGATTTCACGACGCGGGCCGAGACCTTGGCGCGCCACGTCGAGGCGGTGGCCGCGCGCGCGCCTGAGGTGCCGCGGAACTACCGTGAGATGCTGACGAAGCGGCTTCGCGAGGCCGGCCTCGAACTCAACCTCGACGACGAACGCGTGCTGCGCGAAATCGCGCTTTTTGCGGATCGCTGCGACGTGACGGAGGAACTGACGCGGCTGCGCAGCCACCTCGGGCAGTTCGGCGCGCTGCTGAAATCCGACGGCGAGATCGGGCGCAAGGCGGAGTTCATTCTTCAAGAAATCGGCCGCGAGGTGAATACCATCGGCAGCAAGGCCAACGATGTGATCATCGCGCGCGCGGTCATCGAGCTGAAGAACGAACTCGAACGCGTGCGCGAGCAGATCGCCAACGTGGAGTGAAATTTCTCGCAGGGCCTGACCTTGGTCAGGCCGATCGTGAGCTTGGAAGGCCTCAGCAAGCTGAGGCCCTACCGCGGAGTCAGAGCCGGAACAATTTCCGCGAGTTTTCGTAGAGCATCTTTCGCTCGGCGGCCTTGTTCGGAGCCCACTGGCGGATCTGCGCAATCTGGCGGATGCCGGAGCAGACGGCGGGCACGCCAAGCTTGTCGCTGCAGTCGCTGCCGTAGAGGAGCTTGTCCTGATGCCGGGCCAGGAAGCCGCGCGCCTGCTCGGGGTCGCGCTTGAAGGCCCGCTCGCCTGAACCGGCGGAAAGATCGCCGTAGAAGTTCGGGTAGTCCGCCAAGTAGCGATCGGTGAGGCCCCCGGGCGTGACCTTGCCCTCGGGATAGAGCGCCTTGGGATTGTCCACGTTGGCCTTGTCGATATTGGCCCAGAAGGTCTGCGCGTGGCCGATGAAATTTGTCCTCGGGTATTTTGCGAGCATCCGGTGGAAACGATCGTAGCCAAGATTGTAGCTGCCCGCCTGCCAGTGCATGAGGATCGGCACGCGGTAGGCGGCGGCGAGCTCGAAGAGCCGCTGCATCTCGGGCGAGTCGCACTGCACGCCGAATTTCTGCTCGGCGATCATCACGGCCCCCAGCTTCAGGTATTTCTCGATCACATCGGCCGCGCCGTCGGCATCGGGGACATCGTTGGCGGCGAACACGAACTCGCCGGGGTATTGCTTGGCGATCGCGAGGCAGGATTCGTTGCCATGGCAGGTGGTGTCGAGGCCGTTGGCCTGGCCGTTGAGCGTGGAGGGCGTGAACATCGGCCGGCCCGCCGGCAGCAGAATCGTGGTCGTGATGCCGAGGGCGCGCTGGTGCGCGACGAGCTCGGCGTCGGATCGGGCGGGTCCGATTTGCTTCCAGCCCTGCTTGGCGTCGCGGGGACCGCCGTAGTTCGTGTGCTGGTGGATGTCGATGATCGGCTCGGGTGCGGGCGCGGCGCGCAGCAGAGGCGCGGTGAGGGCGGCGGCGGCGGTGCCGGCAATGAAGTCGCGGCGCGAGAGGGTGGTGGAGTGGGGCATGGGGGAAAGCGAGTCAGCGCCGCTCGGCCTGCTTCCGCAGCAAGTCGGCGCGGGCGGCCTCGAGTTTGGCGCGTTCTTTCGGGGTCAGACTCCCGATGCCGGAGGTGGCGATCTTGTCGAGCAGCGCGTCGACCTCGGCCATGGAGGAATCTTCCGGCGCAGCGGGCGCGGAGGGGGGCGGGCTGGCGGACGATTTTTTTCTCGGCAGATCAGGGAGCGCGCGGAGCTTGGGCTGGCGCTTGAAAAGTGTGAATGACGGCAGGGTGAAGGTGCCTTGCTGATGCCGCACGAACAGATGTGCGTAGCCGCACGTCGTCCAGAGGATCGTGAGCGACGTCCAGTCGCGCGCGGCGAGGGCCATCACCGAATAGAGACCGACGAGGATGAGCGCGGCCCACTTGGCCATGAGCATGAAGAACACCGGCGCGCTCGGATATTGGGTCGCAAAGGCAATGAAGAGCGCGAGCGCCCCCGGTTGGCCGAAGCGCACTTGGGGCTGGAGCAGGCCAATGAGTGTGAGCGCGAAGGCGGGCAAAAGGTAGATGCCACCGTAGAGCCAGCCGTAGAGCCGGCGCCCAAAGCTGCGCTCCAACTCACGGCCGAACCACCACAGCATCAGCATGTCGATCGCGAACCAGAGGCTCGGCCAGTTGAAGAGACCGTAGGTCGCGAGCCGCCAGACTTCACCGGAGAGAACCTGAGTGCTGTCGAACGCGAGCCAGGTGACGAGGCGGTTGGCGGTGTTGCCCAGGACCGCGGTTACGACCATGAGCACGCTAAAAACGATCACCACCAGATAGGAGGCATACACCGGGTGGCCGCGCCAATGGGTGACAGGCTCGTGATCTTCGGAATAACCGTAACCGCTCATGATTGGGGGTGAAGCTGGCGAGCAGGCGGGGCCGCCGCAAGCAGCGAGCGTCTTTCGTTCGGAGGTTGCAACGAGGCGGTTGCGTTTGCCGCGGCAGCCGGCCAACAACTCCGCGTCTTCATTTCCCCATGAAACTCATATCCCGGTCCCTTCTGGTCCTCAGTCTTACGCTCACGCCTGCGCTGCACGCCGAGCTCAAGCTCCCTGCCGTCATCGGCGATCACATGGTGCTGCAACAGAAGCAGGCCAACCCCATCTGGGGCTGGGACACGCCCGGCACCAAGGTCACCGTCACGTTTGCCGGCCAGTCGCAGAGCGCCACGGCGGGCAGCGATGGCAAGTGGCTGGTGAAGCTCGCCGCGCTCCCTGCCAACAAAGCTGCGCAGACCCTCACCATTTCGGCCGGCACCGCGACGCGCGAAATCAAGGATGTGCTCATCGGCGAAGTCTGGATGTGCTCCGGCCAGTCCAACATGCAGTGGTCGCTCGGCCAGACCTACACGGGCGACATCGAGGGCGCGGGCGCGCGCCGACCGCACCTCCGCATCATCTCCGTGCCACAGGTGGGCACGCAGGAATTGAAGAGCGATTTTCGCGGCCAGTGGGAGGTCGCCAATCCGGCCAACGCGAAGGATTTCTCCGCCATAGGTTATATCTACGGCCGCTACCTGCACGACATCCTCGATGTGCCCGTCGGCCTGATCGACAACGCCTGGGGCGGTTCGGCCGCCGAGGCGTGGGTGCGCCGGGAGACCATCGAGCGCGAGCCGCGCTTCGCTGCGTTGATGGAGACCACCCGCAAACGCGAAGCCGACTTGCTCTCACCGCAAAGCAAAGCAGAAAACGAGGCGCGCTGGCAGGAAGCCGTCGCGAAAGCCAAGGCCGCCAAGACCAAGGCGCCCGTCAATCCCGCCGCTTGGCTCACGGGCAATGCGCGCCCCGGAAACATCTTCGCCGGCGTCGTCCATCCCACGCTCGGCTACGGCATCAAGGGTGTCATCTGGTATCAGGGCGAGTCCAACGCTGGCCGCGCTTACGAGCATGCCGATCTCTTTCCCTTCCTGATCGAGCAATGGCGCAGGGAGCAGGGGCAGGGGGATTTTTCGTTCTACTGGGTGCAGCTGGCCGACTACATGGCCGAGAAATCAGCGCCCGGTGAGAGCGCCTGGGCCGAATTGCGCGAGACGCAGACCAAGACCCTCCGCCTCCCCAACACCGGCCAGGCGGTCATCATCGACATCGGCGAGGGCCGCGACATCCACCCGCGCAACAAATACGACGTCGCCTCCCGTCTCGTGCGCTGGGCGCTCGTGAAGGACTACGGACTGAAGTTCCCCTACCGTAGCCCCGAGTATAAGCGCGAGTCCGTCCAGTTCGACGGCAACAAAGCGACCGTCACGCTCGATTGCTTCGGCAGCACACTGCGCGCGTTTGACGTCACCGAGGCGCGCGGCTTCGCCGTTTGTGGAGAGGACCGTAAATGGCACTGGGCCACCGGCAAGATCGTCGGCCCGGACAAGGTCGAGGTCACCAGCGATCACGTCGCCGCGCCGATCGCCGTGCGCTACGCGTGGGCCGATAATCCGGTCTGCAATCTCTTCTCCGCCGACGGCCTCCCCGTGACGCCCTTCCGCACGGACGACTTCGACATGACGACCAAGCCGAAGCCGGCCGTCGCCAAGAAGTAAGTCACCTGCTCCTGGGCGGCGAGCGACGCGGTCGCCGCGGCCCGAGTTTCCGTTTGCCCCGTGTGCGCTCCCGCGCCACGGTGCCCGATCACGTCCCATGAGCGACCTCCACTCCGACATCTCCCACGATCAACACGCAGTCCGGCGGCAGAAGCTCGCCGAACTGCGGGCCGCGGGCTTCGATCCCTTTCGCGCCAACGTCACGCCCACGCATTTCTCGGCCGACGCCAAGGCGCTCTACGTGGAGGGCCAGGACTACGCCCAGGTCGTGACGGTCGCCGGCCGGCTCGTGACGTTCCGCGTGCAAGGCGGCAGCTCGTTCGTGAAGATTCAGGATCAGCAGGGGCCGATTCAGCTCTACTTCCGCCGGGATGTGCTCGGCGAGGAGCGCTACGGCGTCTTCAAGAAGTCGCTCGACCTCGGCGACATCATCGGCGTCACCGGCGCGCTCTTCAAAACCAAGACCGGCGAGATCACCGTGCGCGTCGATGCCTTCACGCTCGTGTGCAAGGCGCTGCGGCCGCTCCCTGAAAAATTCCACGGCCTCAGCGACCCCGAGATTATCTACCGCCAGCGCTACCTCGACGTGATCATGAACGCCGAATCGCGCGCGCGGTTGATGACGCGTTCGCGCATCGTCTCGCACATCCGCCGGTTTCTCGAAGCGCAGAGCTTCATTGAAGTCGAGACGCCGGTGCTGGAGGCGACGGCCGGCGGCGCGGCGGCGCGGCCCTTCAAGACCCACCACAATGCACTCAACGCCGACTTCGTCCTGCGCATCGCGACCGAGCTGCGGCTGAAGCGCATGCTCGTGGGCGGCTTCGACCGCGTCTTCGAGATCGGCCGCATCTTCCGCAACGAGGGCGTCTCCCGCCGGCACAATCCCGAGTTTACCATGCTCGAGGTTTACCAAGCCTACAGCGACTACCGCGGCATGATGACCCTCATCCGCGATATGCTGACGACGCTCGTGCGTGACGTGATCAAGCCTGCTGATGGCTCGCTCAAGATCATGCACGCCGCGAGTGGCCAGGAGATCGACTTCGGCGGCGAATGGCGCGAGGTGAAATACAAGGATCTCATCCGCGAAGCCACGGGCGACGCCGACTGGTTCGCCCGCAGCAAGGCCGACAAGATCGCCAAAGCCGAGGCAATGGGCCTCAGCATCAACCCAGCCTGGGAGGAGTTTGAGATCACCAACGAGATTTTCTCCAAGCAGATCGAGCCCACGCTGATCCAGCCGACCTTTGTCACGCACCTCCCCAAAGAGTTGTGTCCGCTCGCCAAGATCACGGCGGACGACCCGACGACCATCGATGTCTTCGAGCTGACCATCGGCGGCATGGAAGTCGCGCCCGCTTACTCCGAGCAGAACGATCCCGACGTGCAGCGTCAGATGTTCGAGGCGCAGGCCGGCGAGGAGAAACAGAACATCGACCACGACTTCCTCCTCGCCCTCGAGCACGGCATGCCGCCCGCCGGCGGCATGGGCGTGGGCATCGATCGCCTTTGCATCCTCCTCACCGGCGCCGAGAGCATCCGCGACGTGATCCTCTTCCCGCAGCTCAGGCCGGGAGCGTGAAGGAAAACTGGAAAGTAGAAAACTGGGGAAATTGGAAAACGGCGCAGACAGCACTTTCTGAGTTTCCCACTTTCCCGCCTTCCACCTTTCCAATTTTCTCCCGCCCATGCCCTGGTATTTCTACCTCGCCCTGAAACAGCTCTTTCCGAGCGGGCGGCGCTTTCCGTTTTTCACGATCATCTCGATGATGGGTGTGGCGCTGGGCGTGATGGTGCTCGTGATCGTGACGAGCGTGATGGGCGGCTTCGGCCACGAACTGCGCAAGATGATCGTCCAGACCGAGGGCGAGGTGCAGATCAAATCGCGCGCTCCCATCAGCGATAGCGGGAGTTTGCTGGCGAAAGTGCGGCTGGTGCCCGGCGTGGCCGCGGCGACACCCTATGTCGCGGGCCCGGTGATGGTGATGGCGAGCGGGCAGCCGGCGTTTCCGGCTTTTCGCGGCGTGGATTTGGAGTCGGTCGATAAAGTCGCGAATCTCCAGCGCTTCGTGCGTATGGGCCTCTTCAGCGAACTCGACGACGAGTCGGTGATTGTGAGCATCGCGTTGGCGCAGCAGCTCAACGTGAGGATGGGCGACGCCCTCGAAATCTACTCGCCGCTGCTCATTGAGAAACTCAAGGCGGACGAAATCTTCCTGCCGCGGCGCTTCCGCGTCGTCGGCCTTTTCGAGATCGGGCACCAGCATCTCGACAGCTCGACGATCTACGGATCGCTGCGTGCAGCGCAGGAACTCTATGGCCTCGGCCAGAGCGTGCACGGCATCAACGTGCGCCTGCAACCCGGACTGGACGAGACCGCCGCGGTGGCGCGGATTAACCAAGTCCTGATGCCCGGCACGCAGGCCTTTTCCTGGATGGAGAGCTGGGAAAGTTTCCTCTGGGTGCTGAACCTGGAGAAGACGATCAACTTCTTCCTGCTGCTCTTCATCGTGATCATCGCGGCGTTTTCCGTGATGAGCTCGCTGCTCATCTCCGTCGTCCGCAAGACCCGCGAGATCGGCCTGCTTGGTGCACTCGGCGCGCAGCCGCGGCACGTGGCGCTGTGCTTTTGCGCCCAGGCCTTCGTGATTGGCACGGCGGGCACAGTGGTGGGTGTCGGCCTCGGCTTCGGCGTGCTCGCAGTGCGCAACGAACTGGTGCAGGGCATCGCCCGGCTTCTCGGCCGGCAGGACACACTCCGGCAATTCTACCAGTTCACCGATTTGCCGGCGCACACCTTGCCGAGCGACCTCATCTTCACCGTGGTGGCGGCGATCGTGTTCTCGACGCTCGCTGGCCTGCTGCCCGCCTGGCGCGCCGCGCGGTTGCGGCCGGTGGAGGCGTTGCGGAGCGAATAGGTCTGCGTGGCACCTGCCGTGATCATCGACGCGCATGTGCATCTCTACCCGCCCGAGGTCGCGCGCGATCCGGCGGGCTGGGCGAGGGACGCCGGTGAATCACATTGGGCTGCGCTGTGCACGCGCACCCGGCGCGACGGGCGCGCGGTGCAGAGCTTTCCGTCGGTCGATGAACTCTTGCGCGAGATGGATGCCGCGGGCGTGGCGCGCGCGGTGTTGCTCGGCTGGTATTGGGAAAAGGCCGAGACCTGCGCCTGGCAGAATCGATTCTATGCCGGCTGTGTGCAGGCGCACCCGGATCGGTTGTCGGGGTTTGCAACGCTGTATCCTGCCGCCGGGCGTGAGACCGTGCTGGCCGAGCTGCGGCGCGCCCACGACGAAGGGCTGGTGGGCATCGGCGAACTCTCGCCGCACTCCCAAGGCTACTCGATCGACGACGGGACCTTTGGTGCGGTGCTGGCACTGGCGGGCGAATTGGCCATGCCCGTGAATCTCCACGTAACCGATCCCGTGAGCCGCCCCTATCCCGGCCGGGTCGAGACGCCATTGAACGATTTCGTGCGGCTCGCGCGCGCCTGGCCGCGGACGACGTTCGTGCTCGCGCACTGGGGCGGGCTGCTGCCGCTGGTCGATGCGAGTGCGAGAGCGTTGGGAAATGTTTCCTACGACACCGCCGCCTCACCGCTGCTCTACGGAGCGGACGTGTGGACGCGTTTTCTGTCTGCGGTGCCGCACGACCGCGTGCTCTTCGGATCGGATTTTCCGCTGAATCTTTATCCCCAGCTCGACGCACAGCCGCGCATGGCGCGCTTGATCACCGAGGCGCGCGGGGCGAGTGCGGGCGACGATGTCTTGGGCGGGAATATAGCGAGGCTGCTTGGCGAGTAGGAGCCTGCTGGCAGGCGATGGGCTTGGGTAGCGGCGGGCGTCCCTGCCCGCCGAGGTTTGGCCGAGGGCCCTGAAAGGGCGAGTCGGGACGCCCCCCGCTACGACACGTCACTGCCGCGATTTGAGGAAGGCGACGAGATCGGCGAGTTCCTGGGGCGTCAGCACGGCATCCATGCCGGGTGGCATCGACGAGATGCCCGATGGCTGCATGTCGGCGATGTCGGCCCGTGCGATGTGCTGTGTGGACTCCGGGCCGGTGACGAGGATGACGGCCTCGGAATCGTCCGTGCGCACGATGCCGGTGTGCGATTCGCCGCCCCTCGTGACGACGGTGACCGGCTCGTAGCCACGCACCAGCGTGGCGCTCGGAAACACGATCGCCTCGAGCAGGTCGCGTTCGCTGCGAATTTTCCCGATCGCGGTGAGGTCGGGCCCGATCAGGCCGCCGCGGTAGCCGATCTTGTGGCAGAGGGTGCAGGCGGTCTTCTCGCTGTTGAAGACGAGGTGACCGCGGTTGATGTCGCCGCTGGTGAGCGTGGGCAGGAGTGCGTCGATGCGGGCGTTCTGCCGATTGATGTCGGCGTTGAGGGATTCGAGTAGCGGTGCGGCGGCCTCTTGCACGCGGGTGGGATATTTGGCGAAGAGCGGCTTGAGCTGGGCGTGGCGGAGACCGGCGAGCCCGCGCGCTTCACGCAACGAAGACACGAGGATAAGACCGAGTTCCTCCGTGGGCTTGCGCTCGAAGGCGGGCAGGAGCTTCGGTGCCTCAAGCGCGCCGACGGATGACATCACCCCCGCGAGTTTCAACTGCTGCTCGGTGGAGAGCGGGGCCTTGGCCAAAACCGCCGCCGCGGCGGAGCGCTGGAGCGCGGGCTGGCTCGCGTCGAGCTGGCTGCGCAGGAAAGCGAATAGTTCCGGGTCGATCGACGGGAGTGACGCCACGGCGAGGGCGAGGGCGTCGAGTCGGGTGGCGGGATCGACGACCGAGTTGCGGCCGAGGTCGGCGAGGGCCGCGAGGAACTCGGCGGGCGGGACTTTCGGCAATGCCAGGGTGCGCACCGTGGCGACGGCCGCGCGATGCGAAGGCCCATCGAGCAATGGCACGAGCGCGGCGAGCCAGGCGGCCGGCGCCTCCTTCAGCCCTGCGCCGCGCATGGCCGCCAGTGCGACGGAGCGGTTGGCGATGCCGAGCGTATCTGCAATGAGCAGCTGGATGGCTGGGGCCGACGCGAGCTGTGCAAGCTGAGCCGCAAGGTCGTCCGCTGCGGGCTTGGTCAGCCGGTCACGAAAACTCTGCGCCAGAGCGTCGCCCCACTCGGGCCGTCGGCTCACGATCCAACCTGCGGTGCTGCGCAGGATCGAGTCTGAGGAGTTGAGCGACGGCACCACGTCGGCCGGCTGGAGATTCCCGCCCGGCATCTGATCGAGCGCGACGAGCGCGACACGCGCGATGGCGGGGGCCGCCTGCAAGCCGCGGCGCACATCCTCGCCGCGGCCGATCTCGATGAGGGCGTAGATGAGCGAGTGCTCAAGCGTGCGATCGGAGTTGTTCGCGGGGGTGCCCGACGTCGTGCGCGCGATTTTATCGAAGCGGCCGGCGACTTGCAGCAGGGGCGCAATCGCGCGCGAATCCCGGAGGCGGCCGAGTGTCTCGGCGGCGAGGCGCACGATTGCGAGGTTGTTGGCATCAAGTCGCTGTAGCACTTGATCAACGGCGTCGGTATCTCGCCAGAGGCTCGCGAGGTGGAGTGCGATTTGCGCGGTCTGAGGATCCTCGTCTAGGATGCGTGCACGCACGAAAGCGCGGCCCGCCGCACTGGTATCAGAGCCGGCGAGAGCCCATAGCTCGTCGTGAAGTGTGATGAATCCTTTCAGCGGGCGATGATGTGCAGCTCCGATCTTTCGCACGCGGTAGATGCCGCCGAGCACGTCCGGCTTCGCGAGCTGGGAGCTGGGGCAACAGATTTTATACCACGCCCCTGTGTCTACGATCAGCAGGCTGCCGTCGGTGTCCTCAAGGACGTCCGTCGGGCGGAAGTCGGGGCTGTCGGAGGTGATGAAGTCGGTGTCGAGGGTCTTGAAGGTCGCGCCGTCGGGCACGAGCACGTGGCGCGAGACTTTGCGCAGGTTGAAGTAGCAGACGAAGTGATTGTCGGTGTAGTCGCGGCCGAAGCCGGCCGAGCGATAGGTCGTCGAGCCGCAGGGCGCGGCGGCGCCCATGTGGGTCATGATCGGCATGAGGTCACCGGTGCGCGGGTGGCCGGCGGAGGCCGCGTTCTCCTTGCCATAGACCCCGCCGTAGATCGCGTGGATGAGGCCGTCGCGCTGGCCGGCGGAGGGCGTGATGAAGAAGGTGCCGCTGAGGAAGCGCTCGCCGTTGGCGGCAAAGGTGAGGCCGACGGGGTTGTCCATGCCGCCGGTCATCACGGGCTCGAGGCGCGAGCCGTCTGGACGCGCGCGGTAAATGTGGGCGGCGCGCGAGACGAACGGCGTGCCGTCACCGAGCGTGTGCTTCTGCTCGGCAAACGCGCCCTTGGTCCAGTAGAACCAGCCGTCGGGCCCGAGGTAGGGACCGTGCACATCGTTGGCGCAGCCGGTGAGCGAACCGCCATCCCACCAGATGGTGCGCTCATCCGCGATTCCGTCCCCGTTCGTATCGGTGAGTTTCCAGATGTGCGGCGGCGCGGCGACGAAGAGGGAGCCGGCGTGAAAGAGTGCGCCCTGCGGGAGCATCATGTTTTCGGCGAACACGACTGAGGTCTCGTAGCGGCCGTCGCCGTCGCGGTCCTCCAAGCGCACGATACGGTGCGGTTTCTGGGCAAACTGCGCCGGCGCGCGATCACTCAGGCCGGAGGAGTCGGCGACGTAGAGCCGGCCCTGCGGATCGAACGCGATCGAGATGGGGCGGTTCACGGTGGGCGGGCCCGCGACGAGCTCGACGGTGAAGCCATCGGGCACGCGCAAGGTCTGGCCGGGGAACTTAAACTCGGCCGCGCGAGCCGCGAGCAGGCCGCTGAGCAGCAGCCCGACTGAGGCGACGGTCTTCACAGGTCCGGCACGGCTGGGGCGGCCTTTTTCTTGCCGCCTTTTTTGGTCTTGGCGCCGTTGCGCTCGGCGGCCTCGGCCTCGGCTTGCTTCATGTAGGCTTCGCGGGCCTTGGGATCGTTACGATGGCGGAAGACGTCGAGCATCCCGTCGCCGGTCCTGACCATCCACGCGTCGAGCATTGCAGTGAGCCGATCGCGTGCGGCGCGGTGCGAGGGACTGGCGATCAGGTTGTGGAGGGCGTCGATGTCGTCGGTGTTGCGGTAGAGTTCCTCGGGCACGCGATGGTCGAAGAGCTTGAGCCGTGCCGCCACGGTAGGATCGGTTTTGGCGAGCGCCTGCATGCGGCGGTAGGAGACGGTGCCCTTGGTCGCGGTGGCCATCGCGCGCGTGCCGTTGGACCACGGATTGAAAAGATAGACGTAGTCGCGCGTCATGAGCGCGCGCATCGGGTGGCGGAAGCCGCCGGAGTTTTCATTGTATTCGGAAACGACGTAGTCGCGGCCGGCCTGCGTCTCGCCGCGCAGCACGGCCGCAAAACTCCGGCCGTCCATGCCCGGCGGGTGTGCGACGCCGGTGACATCCAGGAGCGTGGGCAACAGATCGACGCCAGAGATCAAGTGCGTGTCGTCGACGGTGCCGGGCTTCGTCACGCCGGGCCAGCGAATCATCCAGGGCGTGCGCGTGCTGTGAAAATAGAGCTGTGTCTTCGCAAACGGCAGGGGCATGCCGTGGTCGGATAAAAAGAAAATCACCGTGCGCTCGTCCTCGCCGGATTCGCGCAGGGCGCGCAGCACCTCGCCGAGGCAGTCGTCGCCGCGGCGCACGGACGAGTAGTAGAGCGCGAGTTCCTCGCGCACCTGGGGATCGTCGGGCAGGAAGCCGGGCACCGGCACCTCGGCGGCGGTGAAGACGCGGCTCGGTTTGTTCACCTCGGGCCGGCCGTCCTCGTTCCAAAACGGCTTGTGGGGATCGGAGATGTTGATGTTCAGGCAGAATGGCTTTCCGGCTTTTTTCGCCAGCGCGATCCCGTGCCGGGTGGAGGCGTGGTAGGACGCGACGTTCTTGATGTGCGCGGTCGAGCCGTCGGGCAGCGTGTCGAGGATCGCGTCCCAGGCGGGGTAGGGCGAATAGGGCGTGGAGTGCGCGACCTTGCCGCGGATGCCGGTGAAGTAGCCCGCGCCCTTCATGAGGTCGGCCATCACGGGATAGCCCGGGTCTTTGACCATGTAGAAACCCTCGACGCGGTTGTTGTGCGGGTAGCGGCCCGAGAACATCACGTTGCGCGAAGGCATGCAGTTGCCGACCTGCACGAAGGCGTGGGTGAAGCGCAGCGCCTGCGTCGCGAGGCGATCCATGTGCGGCGTGGTGTCCTTGAGCTTGCAGCCGTAAACGCCAACGGAGTCGCAGCTCATGTCGTCCATCGTGATGATGAGGACGTTGGGGCGCGCAGGCGCGGCGTGGAGGATTGCATGGCCGACGCCGAGCAGCCCGACGAGCAGAGAGGAGCGAAACGCGAACGCGCGGAGCAGCCGGGAAAAAAGACTCATGGGGCGAGGGGGATTTCCAACCGTAAGGGCACGGCTGCGGGTGTCACGGTTGGAATCGGAGCCGCGGCCGGGGTGGCACGAGGCGCCGGGTCAAGCTAGGCGCAAAATCGCGCCGGGCGGGGGAGAATCTGCGCGCTACTTCGCGCGCAGGGACAACCAGAGGTAGGAGAGCACGCCGACGCAGATGCCGGAGTCGGCCACATTGAACGTCGGGTAGATGTAGCTGCCGAAATGAAAATCGAGAAAGTCGATCACGTGGCCGTGCGCGAGGCGGTCGACGAGGTTGCCGACGATGCCGCCGCAGAGGAGGCCGAAGCTTACTTGAGCCAGGGGATCGCGGAGCCCGAGCGAGTGGCGCCAGAAAAAGATCCCGCCCAAGGTGCCGATCGCGAGCAGCGCGAGCAGCACGCTCTGGCCGGAAAACATGCTCCAGGCGGCGCCGGTGTTGCCGACGTGGATGATGTAGAAAAATCCGCGGATGACCTCGATGTCCTGCCCGACGCCATGCGAGTGCATCGGATCGAACGGCACGCGCGCGAGAATCCAAAGCTTGGTCGCCTGATCGAGGGCGAACACCACCATGGCGATGGCCAGCAGGCGGCGGTAGGCCGCTATGCGGGCCCTCCGCGATTTCTGGTTCTCGATGATCGGCGGATTAGCCGCAGGCACGTCCGATGGGCGGAGTTCGTCCGGTTCCGTCGGCATGGTGGTGGCAATCGAAAATCAGGAATCGCAATGCAGGCGATCGGTCACTCGTCGCCACCGCCGTCGTCCATCATCTTGCCGCCATCTTCGCCCATCTCGCCGAAGAGACCAGCCTGGGTGCGGGAACGGTGGCGGTTGCGCTCGAGGTCCTTCTGGGCCTCGGCGGTGTAGCGGGTGAAGGGCACGGCGAGCAGGCGATCCTTGGCGATGGGTTTCTGGGTGGCCTCGCAGACGCCGTAGCTGCCGGCGTGGATGCGCTTGATGGCGGCCTCGATCTCGGAGAGGGCCTCCTGTTCGTTGGCGACCATGCTGAGCGCGAAGTCGCGATCGAAGGTGTCGGTGCCCGCGTCGGCCATGTGCTGGCCATAGGAGGAGAGATCGCCGCTGTCTTCCTTGGCGGAGCGTTTGAGCGTCTCCTCGGAGTGGCGCTCGATGCCCTCTGTGAGGTGCGTGCGCAGATCGATCAGGAGCTTGAAGTAGCGCTTGAATTTCTCGGGCACGTTCTCGTCGCTCGAGGAGGAGGCGGGTTTGCCGCGTTTCGGGTTGAAGCCGAGGATGTCGGCGAGCGAGGCGGCCTTCACGTGCTGCGGCTTCACTTTCTCGACGGCGAGGGCGGATTTCGCGGCGGCCGCCTTGGCGCCGGCGGCCGGGAACGGCGCGGCGGTCTTGCTCGTGACGGTCTTCGCGATGGCGCGAACTTCATCAAGGCTGAAGGCGATGGGCTTGGTGGCCGTCTTGCGCTTCAGGATGCTGTCGCGCAGGGCGGTTTTTTTGGACGGTTTTTCCATGGTGGGAGATGCTTTCACGGGCTTCACAGGAGCCGGGGGCTTGGTGGGCTTGATTGCCTTCGAGACTTTGGCAGGCGCCGGTTTGACCAGTTTGGTGGGTTTAGCCGTTTTAGCCGGCTTCACAGGCGGCTTCGCGGCCTTTTTGGCGACTGGCTTGGACGCGGGTTTTTTTGGGGCGGGCTTTTTGGATTTCGAGGCCATGGGGAGTTTGGGATGGGGAAATGATCAAGGCGCGAGGGCGTCGGCGCAACGCGGGCATACGTCGCCGGCTGCGGTCGCGGAGAGGCCGGGCACCCAGCGCCAGCAGCGCGGGCAGCGGACATGGCCGAGTTCGCTGCACGGCCGCACGGCGACCTGCACCGCATCGCCGATGCTGCCCGGGGCGAGCGCGACGTGCGAGACAATCAGCAGCTCCGGCAGAAAATCACGGTGCTTCTCCAGCAGCGCGGCGGTCGGATCGCCCTGGGCGGCGGTCAGCGTGATCGCGGCGTCGAGGGATTTGCCGAGTTTGCCCGCGGCGCGGTGCGGCTCGATGGCCTCATTCACCTGCGCGCGGACTTTGAGGAGCGCGGCGATATCGGCCTCGATGGCGGCATCGGTCCAGGCGGCGGGCGCGACGGGCCAGTCCTGCAGGTGGATGGAATCGTCCGTGTATTCGGCATTCGCGGCGGCGTAGCTGAAGGCCTCGTCACAGGTGAACGTGAGCACCGGCGCCAGCACGCGCACGAGCGCATGGAAGATGTGGTGGATTGCCGTCTGCGAACTGCGGCGCAGCGCCGACCGCGTGCCGTGGGTGTAGAGGCGGTCCTTCAGGATGTCGTGATAGACCGCCGAGAGCGTGACCGCGCAGAACTGGTTGCAGAGCTGGTAAACCCGGTGGAACTCGTAGGCATCGTAGGCCGCCGTGCACTCGCGGATCAGCGCGGCGGTCTGGTGCAGTGCCCAGCGGTCGAGCGTGTCCATCTGCGCGACGGGCACGGCATCCTGGGCCGCGTCGAAATCGAAGAGGTTCGAGAGCTGGTAGCGAAAGGTATTGCGGAAAAGCCGGTAGGACTCGCCGACATTTTTGAGAATCTCCTCGTCCACTGGGATGTCGTCGCGGAAATCCTGTGAGGCGATCCAGAGGCGGATGACATCGGCGCCGTGCTGCGCCACGTAGGCGTCGCTCGTCTGCGGTTTCTGGTAGGTGGAACTCTTGGAAATTTTCTGCCGTGCCTTGTCCACGATGAAGCCGTGCGTGAGCACCGCCTTGTAAGGCGCCGCGTCGAACGCGATCACGCTCGTCCAGAGCGAGGACTGGAACCAGCCGCGGTGCTGGTCGCTGCCTTCGAGGTAGAGATCGGCCGGCCACGACGTGCCGCCCTGGCCGCGCTTGAGCGTAGCGGCGTGCGACGAACCGGAATCGAGCCACACGTCGAGCGTGTCGCGGCCGCACGTCAGCGCGCTGGGCGCGGGCCAGCCGGCGGGAAGGGTGACGCCGGCTAGGATTTCGGCGGGCGTGGCGTCATACCAGAGGTTGGTGCCGTGCTGCGCGAACTTGTCGGCGACAGCGCGCGCCACGCCGGCATCGAGGTAGGCGGCTTTGTTCTCGTCGTAGAAGGCCGGGATCGGAACGCCCCAGGAGCGCTGGCGGCTGATGCACCAATCGGGCCGCGACTCGACAGCGCCGCGGATGCGCGCTTCGCCCCAAGCAGGAATCCAGCCCTGGGCGGCGGAGATCTTTTTGATTTCCTCAAGCGCGAGGTCGCGGCGATTGGCCTTGTCGAGTGAGACGAACCACTGGTCCACCGCGCGGAAAATAATCGGGGTCTTCGAGCGCCAGCAGTGCGGGTAGCTGTGATTATATTTCGCCTTGGCGAGCAGCGCGCCGGATTCGGCGAGTTTTTTCAGGACGGCAAGATTGGCGGGTGCGGGTTTCTTTGCGGCGAGGTCTTCGACCGTCTCTAGCGCGGAGATGCCGAGCAGGTCGGCGGGGAGAGCCAGGGCCGGGTAATCGATGTCGTCGGCGTAGCGGCCATCGTGCCCGACGGGACAGTAGATCGGGAGCTTGTTCTTGAGGCCGGTGAGATAGTCGTCCGCGCCATGGCCGGGCGCGGTGTGAACGGCGCCGGTGCCGCTGTCGGTCGTCACGTAGTCGGCGAGGACGACGGGCGACGCGCGGTCGATGAAGGGATGGCGCGTTTGAAGGCCCTCAAATTCGCCTCCGGCCCAACCTAAGTTGTCCTTCAGTTCGATTGTGTAGGAGGTGAGTTTAGCAGCCGCAGCGACTTCTTCAACACGCTCTTCAGCGACAAGCAGTCTCTCCGTGCCAGTGTTGATTAGGCAGTAGACAACAAGTGCGTGCAGCACGATCGCGAGGTTGGCCGGGATCGTCCACGGCGTGGTCGTCCAGATGACGACGGACAGGGGCTTGTCGGTGGGCAGACCAAATTTTTTCGCCTCCTCCTCCGGCACCTTGAACTTCACCCAGATCGCGATCGAGGTGTGGTCCTTGTATTCGATTTCGGCTTCGGCGAGGGCGGTCTCGAACGGGATGCTCCAGTAAACGGGTTTCTTGCTGCGATAGACGAGGCCTTTCTCGACGAACGCGGCAAAGGTGCGGACGATGTCGGCCTCGAAGGCGGGGGCCTTGGTCTTGTATTCGTTCTTCCAGTCGGCGAGCACGCCGAGGCGCTTGAACTGCGCGGTCTGCTTCGTGATCCAACTCTCGGAAAACGCATCGCAGCGCGCGCGGGTCTCGGCGGTGGTGAGCGTGAGTTTTTCATCCCGGATTTCGCGGGAGACTTTTTGCTCGATGGGCAGGCCGTGGCAGTCCCAACCGGGCACGAAGGGCGTGCGAAAGCCGCGCAGGGACTTGTAGCGGTTCACGAAATCCTTGAGCGACTTGTTCAGCGCGGTGCCGATGTGGACATCGCCGTTGGTGAATGGCGGCCCGTCGTGCAGCACGAAGGCGGGGCGGCCGGCGCGTTTCTTTTGGATGGCATCGTAGAGGCCAATATTTTCCCAATGCGCCACCCGGCCGGGTTCACGTTGCGCGAGTCCGGCGCGCATCGGGAAGTCCGTCTTGGGAAGCTGCAGAGTGTCTTTCAGATCGTGGGCCATGCCGGGAAAAGGCGCGGGAGGCTAGGTCCGCAGGGGGGAGAGTCAAGGGCTGCGTCCGGTCCCATTTCCCGCGCCGATCGCGCGCGCGGCGAGGCGCTCGCCGGCGGCGATGCACGCGGGCAGCGCGATGCCGTCGCAGACCTGCCCGCCGACGAAAAATCTCGGGTGCGCGCGCTCCGTCTCCGCGATCAATGCGAGGTAGCGCTCGTGGCCGAGGTCGTATTGCGGAATCGCGCGCGGCCAGAAGGCATGGCGTTGAAAGACGGGTCCGCCGCGCACGCCGAGCAGTTGCGCGAGGTCGGGCGCGATGCGCGCGAGGATCGCATCGGCTCCGAGTCGTGCGAGCTCGGGCTGGCGCGTGCCACCGACGAGCACCGTGAGCGCGACATGGTCCGCGGGAGCGCGGCCGGGAAACAGCGTGGAGGAAAAAAGCACGCCAAGGAGCGAGCGCTGCTCGACCGCGGGCACGAGCAGGCCGAAGCCATCGAGCGCGTGCGCGACTTGATCGCGCCGGTAGCCGAGGAAAAGGGCGGCGACGGGTGGATGCGGAATGCTGTCGAGCGAGGCGAGCGGAGAGGCGGAATCAATCTGCAAGGCGGCGAGCGCGGGGGCGGGCAGCGCGGCGAGGATGGTGTCGAAGCGTTCGAGCGAGCCATCACGGCAGGAGACGGTCCACGCCGTGTCGTGTGCAAGTGAGACGACCTCGCGATGGAGCGTGAGTGTGTCGGCAGGCAAGCGGGCGGCGAGGGCGTCGGGGAGCGTTTGCAGGCCGCGGCGAAAGGAAATGATGCCGGCGTCTGCGGCCCGGGACTTGGCCGCTGAGATCTGCGCGCGCAGCAGCGAGCCGTGAGCTTGCTCGGCGGCCCAGAGCCGGGGGAACGCGTGGCGCGCGGAGAGTTTTTCCGGATCGCCGGCGTAGATGCCGGTGACGAAGGGATTCAGCACGTAATCTACGATCTCGTCGCCGAAGTGTTCGCGGATGAGCGTGGCGAGGCTCACGTCGGTCTCGCGCGTGCGCGGACGAAAGCGCATTTCACGAAAGACGCGGGCCTTGGCGCCGACGGAAAGGAGCCGAGAAGGGAGCAGCGCGAGCGGGGAGAGTGGCAGCGCGAGCGGGCGGCCGCGACGCGCGATGTAGCGGTGCCTGGCGGCGGGCGCAGCGGTGAGTCGCTCTGCGGCGAGGCCGAGTTCGTCGATCAAGGCAGCGAGCGCCGGATCGCCGGCGAGGAGGGTATTGGGGCCGGATTCGATGAGCCAGCCGTCGTCGGTGCATTCCGTGCGAATCGCGCCGCCGACGCGATCGCTGGCTTCGAAAACGCGCACCCGATGGCCGCGCTGCGTGAGGCGATAGGCGGCGGTGAGGCCGGTGATGCCGGCGCCCAAAACCGCGATCGACCTGGGAGCGGGCGCGTTCACGCGATCTAGTTTTTCC
The DNA here is from genome assembly GCA_030693515.1 of Opitutaceae bacterium. Taxonomy (GTDB): domain Bacteria; phylum Verrucomicrobiota; class Verrucomicrobiia; order Opitutales; family Opitutaceae; genus ER46. The sequence continues at coordinate 23,336 of JAUYAK010000010.1, read as the reverse complement.
AACTGGTGACCGTCTCAACGAGCGCAGCCATGCACTCAAGCTTTGCGCGCGGGGTGATGCCGTGGCCGAGGTTGAAGATGTGGCCGCGCGCACCGCGCATCGATTCGAGCAGGCGCGAGGCCTCGTGCGTGACGATTTCCGGCGTGGTGTTGAGGAGCACGGGATCGAGGTTGCCCTGCACGGCGACGTTGGCGGGCAGTGTGCGGCGCACGATGGCGAGGTCGCAGGTCCAGTCGAGGCTCAGCACGCGCGCGCCGGTGAACGCCTGATCGGTGAGGTGCGGCGCGGTGCCCTTGGCGTAGAGAATCACCGGAAAATCGTGCGGCAGCGCGGCGATGATCTGGCGAATCCAGCGGAGCGAGGCGGCCTCGTAGTCGGGGCCGGCGATGATGCCACCCCACGAATCGAAGATCTGGATCGCGTCCGCGCCGGCGGCGATCTGCGCGCGAAAGTAGGCGATGAGCGCGGCGGTGAGTTTTTCCAGCAACGCGTCAAAGGTCGCGCGCTCGGTGTAGAAGAGGAGCTTGATGCGCTCGAATTCGTCGGAGCTGCCGCCCTCGACCATGTAGGTGGCGAGGGTCCACGGCGATCCGCCGAAGCCGAGCAGGGCGCGTGAGCCGGCGAGTTCCTTTTTCAAGAGAGCGAGTGTGTCGGTGACGTAGCTGAGCTGCGCGGGCACGGCGTCGGCCGGGGCGAGCGTGTCGATCTGAGCGCGGGTCTCGAGTCGGTATTCCATCGCGATGCCGCCCTCGTCGCGGAATTTGTAGCCTTGGCCGAGGGCCTCGGGGATCACGAGGATGTCGGAGAACAGGATCGCGGCGTCGAGGCCGGCGTAGCGGCGCAGGGGTTGGAGGGTGACCTCGGCGGCGACGGCGGGCGTGCGCACCATCTCGAGGAAGGAGGACTTGGCCTTGAGCGCGCGATACTCCGGCAGGTAACGGCCGGCCTGACGCATGACCCAGAGGGGCGGTCGGTCGAGCGGAGTGCAGGCGCAGGCGGCGAGGAAGCGTTCGCGGGAATTCATGAAGGAACCACTAATGCACACTAATGAATGGGAATTGGAGGAATTTTATTCCCGATCTTCCCGGCAATGAGTGTTCATGAGTGGTTACTCCGAGGCCCAGTCGCGTGGCTTGAGGAACACGTCGTGGAGGCGTGCCTCGGGTGAACCGGACTCGGGTTTGTGGTCGTAGTCCCAGCGCACGAGGGGTGGGAGCGACATCAAAATGGATTCGGTGCGGCCGCCGCTTTGCAGGCCGAAGAGTGTGCCGCGATCCCATACGAGGTTGAACTCGACGTAGCGACCCCGGCGGTAGAGCTGCCACTGGCGCTCGCGGTCGCCATGGGGCGTGCCCTTGCGGCGCGCGACGATGGGGCAATAGGCGGGGATGAAGGCATCGCCGACCGCGCGTAGCAGCGCGAAGGACGACTCGAAGCCGAGCTCGTTGAAGTCGTCGAAGAAAAGACCGCCAATGCCGCGGGGCTCGCCGCGGTGCTTCAGGAAAAAATAGTCGTCGCAGGCTTGCTTGAAACGCGGATAGAGCCCGGCGTCGAAAGGCGCGACCGCAGCACGCGCGGTGCGATGCCAGTGCGCGCAATCCTCCTCGAAGCCGTAGTAAGGCGTGAGATCGAAGCCCCCGCCAAACCACCAGACTGGCGCAGTGCTGTCGGCCGGCGTCGTGCAGAAAAAGCGCACGTTGGCGTGGCTCGTGGGCACGTAGGGATTGCGCGGGTGGATCACCAGTGAGACACCGAGGGCCTCCCAGGGTTTGCCGGCGAGTTCGGGCCGGTGTGCGGTCGCGGAAGGCGGGAGCTTGGTGCCGGAGACGTGCGAGAAGGCGACGCCGGCTTTTTCAAACACGGCACCTTCGGTCAGAATGCGCGTGCGGCCGCCACCGCCCTCGGGACGCGTCCACGCATCGGTGCGGAAACGCGCGCTGCCATCCTCGGCTTCGAGTGCCGCGCAGATGCGATCCTGCAAGGCGAGCAGGTAGGTTTTTACGGCGGTGGAATCGGGCGGCATGGCGTCGAGGAACAAAGAACATAGATGGGCGCGGACGGGAAAACATATTCCCGGGCGTTTTTTGGCGAAGGGTGCGCGGGGCTTGGCGGGGACCGCACGAGGCTGCGGCTGCGCCGGACAGGAGAGGGTTTTCGCACCGTGCGCGGGTAGAAGCCTCACGCTACCGGGCCAAGGGGGCTTGACGACTTTGGTAGGTTTGGCGTTCGACAGCACGCAGCTCCGCGGGCTGGCTCATCCCTCCTTGATGCAATCTCCCGAGCTTACGACCATTGCCGCGATCGGATTTACGGTGGCGTTTCTCCATGCGGCGATTCCCACGCACTGGCTGCCGTTTGTGCTCGTGGCGCGGGCGCGCGGGTGGGGCCGGGACAAGACGCTCGCGGTCACGGCGGTGGCCGGCCTGGGGCACGTGGCTCTCACCAGTGCGATCGGGCTGCTGATCGCCTGGCTGGGATTTCGGCTGGAGGAGATGGTCGAGTGGTTTCCGCGGCTGGCGGGCGGGCTGCTGCTCGGGATTGCGGCCTTCTATTTTTGGCGGCAATGGCGCGGCGGGGGGATTTGCCACCACCATGCGCCGGGCAGCCATCACCATGCCGACGAGCACTGCGGCGAGGAAAAGGAACAGAGCCACTGGCAGGAAGAGCTGAAGGGCACGCCGATCGTGTCGGTGCAGTCCGGCGAGTGGGCGGCGGTGAGCGGGCTGTTCGTGATGCTCACGCTGTCACCCTGCGAAGGATTCCTCCCGGTGTATCTCTCGGGCGTGCAGTTTGGCTGGACAGGTTTTTTCGTGCTCAGCGGCATCCTCGCGGTGGCGACACTCGCGGGCATGACGATCTTCACCTGGCTGGCGCTGGTGGGGTTTGAGCGGTTCCGGCTGCAGGCGTTTGAGCGGCACGAAGCCGCGCTGCTGGGCGCGCTTTTTGCCGTGCTGGGATTGATCATCCTGCTGCTGGATCACGGGCATTGAGCCTCGAGACGAAGCGCGAGTTCAGCGGGTCGGACGCGGCAGCAGACGCCGCATTCGCCCACGCCCCAGAACCCGAGCTGTGACGCTGAACAGAGCAGACACAAATCTGCGCCGGATGGCGGGCTAAAACGGTCGTTAGGCGAATCATTTGCAGGCAAAGCGCAAACTTCATGCATAAGGCGGCGCGAGCCTGAAAAAATGCGATTAATCTCATTTGCACCGCGCGCTTCGATCCATTCAATCCTCTGCATCATGGTTCCCAGTTCGAAGACGCTCCCCAGGGACGAGACTGCGCTCGAATTCGCCGGGCCGTGGCGTGTGGTCGTGCTCAATGATCCGGTCAACCTCATGTCCTACGTGGTGCTGGTGTTTCGCAAGGTGATCGGGCTCGCGGAGCCGGTCGCACGCCAACGCATGCTCGAAGTCCATGAGCAGGGCCGCTCCATCGTGTGGACGGGCCTGCGCGAGAAGGCCGAGGCCTATGCGTTCACCCTGCAGCAATGGCACCTCAACACCGTGCTCGAACCCGATGAAGCGCATTGAGGTCAAGCTCGCGCTCCCGGTCGTCGCGCCGCTGCTTGATGTCATCAAGGAGATGTCCGACGGCTTGCGCACCACGCTCGCCGTGCCCTTCGCGATGAAGGAACTCGATCCAGATTTCCAAGCCTCGTGGGTGGACGAATTGATCGGCCATCAGACGTCCGACGTCCAGCGGCTGCTGGCCTTGTTCGACGAGGATTTTTTCTCCGAAGGCGTCATCGCCTTCGACGATGAGAATGCCGAAGTAATCGTGCGCGCGTGTGCGGCGGTCCGCCTGCAACTCCGCGAGCGGTATTTGAAATCGCTGCCCGACGACACGCTCGAAGGTGGCGAGGTGGAGCTGACCAGCCTGCCTGAATCGCTGCGCCGGGTCTTCATGTGCTACCTGTTTCTCGCGACCCTGCAGGAGCTGATTATCCAGCACCTGCAGGAGAGCATGCTGGGCGCGTGAGGCCGGTCGGCGCCGCAATGCGCGGCATTTTTTCGGCGGAGTAGGATTCGCGTTTGACGGAGCCGGTGCGCGGCCTACGTTGGAGCTGACACCCTGCAGTGTTCGAGGTGCTTTCAATAACTGCTCTTTGCCTTAGAATTATTACGGGAGCTGAAACCGTCGCGGAAGATGCTAGGCCGTCCATCGGAAAGCAGACGCTGCGGAGGAGGCGCCCACCTTAACCTAAAAAGGTCCTGAGCCTTTGGGCATACGGCACAAGCGGGGTGTCACTATTTTTTCAGGCAGTGGATTTTCGTGGTGCGGGAGCGAGCTTCCGTTTCACAGGCGAGAATGAGGTCGCGAGCACGCACGCTCCCACAAAAGAATCGACCCCTGACGGACGCGCCGTTGGGCTATGCGCCCCATGAGCCCGCTTTTCTATCAAATCCTCCACGTCATCTCGGTCCTCGTGCTGACGGGTTTTACGTTCTACGCGTTTGCCGCGCCCGCCGAGACGCGCAAGCGCGTGATGATCATCACTGGTATCGCGAGCCTGCTCGTGCTCGTCGGCGGTTTCGGTCTGCTCGCCAAGCTGAAGTTCGGCTGGCCCGGCTGGGTCTTCGTGAAGATCGTGTGCTGGCTCGCGTTGTCCGCTCTGGCGGGCCTCGGCTATCGCAAGCGCGAGTCGGCGGGCGCGCTGTGCGGCATTGCGACCCTGGCGATCGTCGTCGCCGTGATGATGGTCTACCTGAAGCCGTTCTAAAACGGCTGCGACATTCATGGCCGGTTCGCTCTGCGGCGTGTGGGTGGACGACGCCGGGCGCGTCCACACCACCATCGACACCGCGGAAGGCGGGCGTGAGACCCGGGTCGTGGCGCTGCGGCCGTTTGCGTGGCTCGGTGCGGAGCCGGCGGCGGCCACCACGGGCGTGGCGGTGGAGGCGCTGCACGGCGAGGGACCGTTCCGCCATCTGGCGCATGCGGAGAGCACAGAGATTTTCGATGCGTTTGTCCGCTCCGCGCGCGAGCGTGGCGTCGATGCGCTGCGCCCCATCGAGAACCAGTTTCTCCTGCAAAATCGCGAGCGGCTCTATCGGGAGATGATGTTCGGCCAGCTCCGGCGCTGCCAGCTCGACATCGAGGTGGCCTCGCCGGACGGGAGCTTTCCCGACGCCGTGCGCCCGGAGGATCGCGTGCTGGCGATCGGGCTGCGTTGCGGGGGCGTGAACCGCCTCCTGCTGCTTGAAGCTCCGACGGAGGCCGCGGAGAAGCAACTCCTCCAAGCCCTCAACGCCGCGCTCGCCGCGATCGATCCCGATGTGATCGAGGGGCACAACCTCTTCAAGTTCGACCTCGATTACCTGCGCCACCGCGCGAAGCGCCACAAAGTGCCCTGCGCATGGGGCCGCTACGGGCAGAACGCCGCGTTTCGCAGCAGCAAGCTCAAGGTCGCCGAGCGCTGGATCGATTTCACGCGCTGCGACCTGCCGGGTCGCGCGGTCGTGGACACCTATCTGCTCGTGCAACTGCACGACATCACGACGCGGGAGATGACCTCCTACGGTTTGAAGGAGGCCGCGATCTATTTTGGCATCACCGACGAGGACAGCGAACGCACCTATATCGAGGGCGCGCAGATCCAGCGCGTGTTTGCCGAGGACCGCGCGCGGTTCTGTGCCTACCTGGAGGACGACCTGCGCGAGACACAGGGCCTCGCCGATCAACTGCTGCCGACTTATTTCGAACAGGCGCGCTCGTTTCCCATGCTGCTGCAGGAAGCCACGCTCCGCGGCGCCACCTCGAAGATCGATTTGCTCTTCCTCGAGGAATACTACCATGCGCGGCAGGCCGTGCCGTCGCCGCCGGAGGTGAAGCCGTTTGAGGGCGGCTACACGCGCAGTTTCCAGGAAGGCGTTTTCCGCCATGTGCTGCACTTTGACGTCGCGTCGCTCTACCCGAGCCTGCTGCTCCACATCGCGCGCAACCCGAAGAACGACACGCTCGGCGTCTTCATCCCGCTGCTGCGCCGCCTCCGGGAGTATCGCCTTAAATACAAGCAACTCGCCAAAACCGGCGCGACCGTCGAGGAGCGCGCGGAGGCGCAGGCGCGACAGACCAGCTTCAAGATCCTTATCAACTCGTTCTACGGCTACCTCGGCTTCTCCGGCGCGCGCTTCGGCGACGGCGAGCTCGCCGCCGAGGTCACGCGCCGCGGGCGCGAGCTGCTGCAGGCGCTCATCGACGAATTTTCCAAGCACGGCGCGATCATCCTCGAGGCGGACACCGACGGCATCTACCTCTCTTCCGAAAAGTATCACGACCAGCCCGAGGCGCTGCTCGCGCTCGTCGCGCCGATTCTGCCCGACGGCATCGAGCTTGAGTTCGACGGCCGCTATGCGGCGATGTTCTGCTACAAGGCGAAGAACTACGCGCTCTACGACGGAAAAAAAATCACGCTGCGCGGCAGTGCGCTGCGCTCGCGCGGCATCGAGCCCTTCCTGAAAAAGCTTTCGAGCCAGTTGATTCGTTTCCTTCTCGGCGCGTCGCCGGAATCGCCGCTCGTGGCGCTGGAGGATTTCCGGAAGCAGATCGCCGCCCGGACGCTGCCCGTGGCGGAGCTGGCGAAGAGCGAGATCCTCAACCAGTCGCCCGAGGCCTACGAGCGTCTCATCGCCGGGGGCGGCAAGCCGCGGCGCGCCTCGGCCGAGGTGGCGCTCCAAGTCACGCCGCGCCCCCGCATGGGCGAACGTGTGAGCTACTACATCACTGCGAAGGCCAAGGGCAAAACGAGCGACTGGCAGCGCGCCCGTGCCCTCGCGCTCCACGATCCCGTCGCGGCGCCCTACGATGCAGACTACTACACCGCGAAGCTCGACGACTGGCTCGAGCGCTACGCGACGTTCCTAGGCATCACCCCGCTGCCGCCTTCGAGCGAGCAGGGCGAGCTGGGGTTTTGAGCGACGCGGGCGCCGCCCTTTTCTGTGGGAGCGAGCTTGCTCGCGACTCGGACGCGTTGGTCGCGCGCAAGCTCGCTCCCACAGGGGGACAATCACCGCTCTCGCACGTAGTGAAACTCCGGCCCGAGCAGTTCGGTATTCTGGGCCTGCTGGCCCAACAATTCCCGCAGCTCCGTCGAGCCTCTGGTCTCTTTTGGAATCACCTTGCTGCTCACGACGCGCAGGGTGAGTCGATCATCGGCGTCGGAGAGTCGCCACGTGACGAAGGCATGCTTTCGGTTTTCGGGCGCGAGGTGCAGCACGCTGACAAACGGCACGCCGCCGAGGTCGCTATGGTGCGCGGCATAGAGGTCGCCATCGTAGCTCACGACGTAGGTCGCGGCATCAAGCTGGCGCACTTTCATGACTTCGCCTCCTTTGACGGATTTCCAGGTGCCGACCAGCTTGTCCTTGGTCGGCTGGGTCGGCTTCTCCGTGATCGGCGCCTCGAACTCGCAGCCGGCGAGAGCCAGCGCGAGTAGGCTGAAAATAACCTTTAGCGGGCGGGTGGCGTTCATGGCGAAAAATCGCGCACTGCACGCCACCGCGCACCTCACACCAGCAGCAAAGCCGGCGATTCGAACAGCTGCTTCAATGCGTTGAGGAATTGCGCGCCGACGGCGCCGTCGAAGACCCGGTGGTCGCACGAGAGTGTGACCGTGAGGGTCTGGCCGACGACGATCTGGCCGTTTTTTACGACAGGCTTGGTGACCGTCGTGCCCACGGCGAGGATCGCGGCGTTGGGCGGGTTGATGATCGCGGTGAACTTCGGGATGCCCATCATGCCGAGGTTCGAGACGCAGAACGTGCCGCCGGTGAACTCGGCGGGGACGAGTTTCTTCTCCTTGGCCTTTTTGCCGAGCGCTTTCACTTCAGTGCTGATTTGGAAGACACTCTTGAGGTGCGCGTCGCGCACGACCGGGGTGATCAGTCCGTCTTCGAGCGCCACGGCAAAAGCGACGTGCGCCGCGCCGTGGTGGCGGATGTTCGCCCCTTCCCACGAGCAGTTGACCGCGGGCACGCGGCGGAGCGCCTCGGCGCTGGCCTTGAGGATGAAGTCGTTGACGGAGAGTTTCACGCCGGCCTTCTCGAGCCCGGTGTTGAGCTGCTCGCGGAGCGCGAGGAGCGGGGCGGCGTCCATCTCGATGTCGAGGTAAACGTAGGGAATCTGCGTCGTGGATTCGAGCATCCGCTTGGCGATGACGCCGCGCATGGTCGAGACAGGGACGAGGCGTTCTTCCTGAATCGGGCCCTTGCTGGCAATCGCCCCGCCGGCGAAGGCAGCGCCGGATTTCGCGGCCGGAGGATTCTTTTCCGCCGCGAGGATATCGGCGCGGACGATGCGGCCGCCGGGGCCGGAGCCGGTCACATTGGCGGGATCGATTTTCTTTTCGGCGGCGAGTTTCCGCGCGAGTGGGGAAATCTTCAGGCGATCCGAGGCGGGAGCAGAACTCGGGGCGGCGGTTGGCGCGGGCGTGGCCGCCGGGGCGGGCGCAGCGGGCGCGGGCTCTGCCTTCGGTTTGGATTGTTTGCCGTCGGACTCAGGCTGCGTTTTTTCAGCGGCTTCAGGCGCGGGCGCGGTGGCCGGCTCGGGAGTCTTCGACGCGGGGGTGTCCACCTTTTCACCGGGCTTGCCGATCGCGCAAAGCGGGGCGCCGAGGGCGACCTGCGAGCCGCCGGGGGCGAAGATTTTCAGCAGGGTGCCATCGAAGAAGCTTTCGAGCTCCATCGTGGCCTTGTCGGTCTCGACCTCGGCGAGCATGTCGCCGGATTTCACGGCGTCGCCTTCCTTCTTCAGCCACTTGACCAGCGTGCCCACCGTCATGGTGTCGCTGAGTTTCGGCATTTCGATGATGTTGGCCATGGTGGGAAAAGCGAAAAACGTGGAAAATTGGGAAAGTGGGAAGCAGCGCGGGCGTGGTGAAGGGAGGAAGCGAGGTCAGGCGGTTTTCGATATTCCGCTTTCGCGCATTTCCAATTTTCAGGCGACGGCGGCGAGGGCGGCTTTGAGGACGCGCTGCGGGTTGGGGAGCTGCTCAGTTTCGACCGGCGGCGAGTAGATCGCGGGCGCGTCGATGGTGGCGAGGCGGTGGATCGGGCCGTCGAGTTCGTCGAACGCCTCGCGCTGGATCATGTAGGCGAGCTGCGAGCCGACGCTGGCGAAGGGCTTCTGCTCTTCGACGATCAGGACACGGTGTGTCTTGGCGACGGATTTGAGGACGGTGTCGATGTCGAGGGGGCGGATCGTGCGAAGGTCGACGACCTCGACGGAGATGTCGTGCTCTTTCTCCAGGATGGATGCGGCGGCGAGCGAATGCAGCACGCAGCGGCCGTAGGTCACGATGGTGAGATCGGTGCCTTCGCGCTTCACGTCGGCGAGGCCGAGCGGGACGATGTGCTCGCCCTCGGGGACCTCCCCTTTTTCGCCGTAGAGCAGCGTGTTTTCGAGGAAGAAGACGGGATCGTTGTCGCGGATGGCGGACTTGAGGAGGCCCTTGGCGTCGGCGGCGGTGGCGGGCACGACGACCTTCACGCCGGGATGGTTGGCAAGGACGTTTTCCGGCGTGTGCGAGTGCGTGGCGCCGACGTTGGTGCCGCCGTTGGCGGGGCCACGGATGACGATCGGGCAGTTGATCTGGCCGCCGCTCATGTAGCGGACGTTGGCGGCGTTGTTCAGGATCTGATCGAAGGCGACGGAGTAGAACGACCAGAACATCAGCTCCATCACGGGGCGGACGCCGAGCATCGAGGCGCCGATGCCCATGCCGATGAAGCCGGCCTCGGAGATCGGGGTGTCGACGATGCGGTTGGGGCCGAACTTCGCGAGCAGGCCCTCGGTGACCTTGTAGGCGCCGTTGAACTGCGCGACTTCCTCGCCCATGACGACGACGTTCTTGTCGCGGGTGAGTTCTTCGGCGAGGGCGTGGCGGATGGCTTCGCGGTAGGTGAACTGTGGCATGAAGAAATAGGTGATGGGTTATGGGTGATGGGTGATGGGTTTGGCCTATGACCAATCACCCATGACCAATGACCTTTTCTAGTCGAAGAAGAGGCGGCCCTGCGATTTGCGTTCGGAGGGATTGTCCGTCTCCCAGTAAACATCCTTCTGGATGTCGTCGGGCGTGGGGAAGGGGCTGGCCTCGGAGAAATCGGCGGCGGTGTCGGCCTCGGCGCGGGCTTCGGTGTCGATCTTCTCGATGAGCGCCTCGTCGAGCACACCCTCGGACAGGAGCTGGTTTTGGAAAACTTGGATCGGGTCCTTCGTTTTCCGGTATTCCTCGATCTCCTGCTTGCTGCGATAGGTGTTGTCGGGATCGGCGACGGAGTGGCCGCGATAGCGGTAGGTGACGATCTCGACGACGGCCGGTTTGTGCTTCTCGCGGGCCTCGGTGAGGAATTTGTCCATCGTGGCGCGGACCTCGTAGAGATCGTGACCGCTGCACTGGCCCCAGGCCATGTGATAGCCCTCGGCACGTTTCGCGAGTTCGCCGGCGGAGGAGCGGGCCTGGCTCGTGCCCATCGAGTAGCCGTTGTTCTCGATGACGAACACGCACGGGAGGCTCCACAGGGCGGCGAGGTTGTAGGCCTCGTGCACGGCGCCTTGGTTCACCGCCCCGTCGCCCATGAAGGCCATCGCGGCGCCTTTGTGGCCCTGATACTTCACGCCGTAGGCGAGGCCGACGCCGAGCGGAATCTGGCCGCCGACGATGCCGTGGCCGCCCCAGAAATTCCGCGTCGGATCAAAATAGTGCATCGAGCCGCCCTTGCCCTTGGAGCAGCCGGTGGCCTTGCCGTAGAGCTCGGCCATGAGCGGCTTCGTGTCCATGCCGACGGCGATGGCGTGGCCGTGATCGCGGTAGGCGGTGATGACGTGGTCGTGCTTGCCCATCAGTGAGCAGCAGCCAACGGCGACGGCCTCCTGGCCGATGTAGAGGTGGAGAAACCCGCCGATCTTCTTCGCCTGATAGGCGCGGAGGCTGCGCTCCTCAAAGCGGCGGATGCGCACCATCTTCCGGTGCAGCTCGATCTTCGCGTCGCGCGTGAGCTTGGCATTGATCGGCGCCTGGGCGTGCGGATTGGCCCCCTTGGCTTTGCTCGGGGCGGGTGACACGGCTTTTTTCTCGGCAGTAGCAGTCGTTTTCTTGCTCACGGAAGGTCGATGGATTTTGGAAACGGTAAAGTGTTTGTCGGCGCGCGGGGAAATCAAGCGTGGAGTGGGGTGGGCTTGATGGCGGTCGGCGCATAATTTCTTGCCGAGCGATGAGCCTGTGCCATTCATTCTGCTTCCCGCGGTTCCCTTCTTCTCGATTTCCATGAAATTGTTTCGAGTCGCCCTTGCCCTGGCAGGCACCTGCCTGAGTTTCACGCCGCTGCTCGCCCAAGACACCCGGCTCTCCAACCTCTCGGTGCGCACCTCCGCCGGTGGGGCGGACATCCTCATCACCGGCTTCACCATCGGGCCTGGACCCGACAAGACGGTCTTGGTTCGCGCGGTCGGGCCCACGCTCGGGGTGTTCGGCGTCCCCGGCACGCTCGGCGATCCGAAACTCGAACTCTACTCCGGCAGCACGAAGATCGCGGAGAACGACAACTTCAACGCGAGCGACGCACCGGCTTTTGCGGCGGTCGGCGCGTTTCCGCTCGGTGCCGGCGCGAAGGACGCCGCGCTCGTCGCGACGCTCGCGCCGGGCAGTTACAGTGCGCAGGTCACCGGCCTCAGCGGCACGAGCGGCGTGGCCCTCGTGGAGGTTTACGAAGTCACCGGCGGCGCCACGCGCCTCATCAATCTCTCGACGCGCGCTCAAGTCGGCACCGGCGCGAACCTCCTCATTCCCGGCATCACGATCGCCCCCGGCGCAGGCACGCGCCGGCTCCTGCTGCGCGCCGTCGGTCCGACGCTCGGCGCCTTCGGCGTGCCCGGCACGCTCGCCGATCCGAAATTGGAACTCTACTCGGGCAGCACGAAGATCGCGGAGAACGACAACTGGGGCACGCCCACCGCCGCGACCGCGGCCGATGCCGCGACGCTCGCCGCCGCCTTCACCGCCAACGGCGCCTTCCCCCTCGCGGACGGCAGCAAGGACGCCGCGCTTCTCCTCAATCTTTCCGCCGGCAGCTACAGTCTTCAGGTCAGCGGTGTCGGTGCGACCACCGGTGCCGCTCTCGTCGAGGTTTACGACCTCACGCCCGTCAATCAGACCGGCGCGCGCCCCAACGCCTCGCTCTATGTCGCCCAACTCCGGCCCGATCCCACGGCCACCGGCTCCACCGCCTCGGGCTACGCCACTGTCCTGATCAACGCCGATGGCACCGCGAGCGTGACCGTGCGCTTCTCGAACCTCAGCTCCGCGCAGACCGCTGCGCAGCTCGCGCTCGGCGGGGCCGGCGACTACGTGCTGAATTTGCCGCGGGATCAGGTAAACGGCATCACGTGGACTTTTTCCCCCAGCGGTGCGCACACGACCAACGACCTCATCAATGCGCTCAATTCCGGCAACATTTTCGTCGTGCTGGGCTCCGCGCGGAATCCCGCGGGCGAGCTGCGCGGGAATTTCGTCGTTGCAACGGGCTCGCAGGCTTTCGCGGTGCCCGTGTCGCCGCCAGCGCTTCCCAACGGGGCGTTGGCGGCGCCGAGCGCCACCGACGCCGCACGTTTCCTGACGCAGGCCACGTTTGGGCCTACCTTTGCCGAGATCGAACGCGTGCTTGCGCTCGGCCTCATGCGCTGGATCGACGAGCAGATGGGGCTGCCCGCGACGTCGCACCTCGCCGGACTTTTGGCCGATGTGGCGGAGTTCCCCAACCCGCCGCCGCCTCCGACAATCATCTTCAAGCGCACCCATGTCTTCAACCGCCACACGGCCGAGTGGAAAATCATGATGACTGCGCCCGACCAGTTGCGGCAGCGCGTCGCCTTTGCACTTAGCCAGATTTTCGTGGTCTCCGAAACCAATGATCGACTGAGCGACAACGCCGAGTCCCTGGCCGCATTCCACGACATCCTCACGAACGGAGCCTTTGGCAGCTTCCGCGGTTTGCTCGAGCAAGTAAGCCTGAGCCCGGCGATGGGCTGGTTCCTCAGCCACATCTCGAATGTGAAGGCCAATCTCGTGACCGGCAGCAGCCCCGACGAGAACTACGCGCGCGAGATCCAGCAGCTCTTCACCATCGGCCTCGTGCAGCTCCATCCCGACGGCACGCTGATGCTCGATGCCGCGGGCGAGCCGATCCCCACCTATGACCAGGCGATCATTACGGAGACGGCCAAGGTTTTCACCGGTTGGACGTTCAACATCGCGGGCAATGGCGCATTTGGCGCAAATCCGGCGACCACGTCCAATTTGCCCACGTTCGATCCCGCCAATGGCTGGCTCGTCCCCATGCGTTACTCGGATGCGCAGCATGACAAGACGGAGAAGCGTGTCGTGAGTTCGCAGCAGGTGCCGCTCGCACAGGCGAGCCGCACCGTGATCCCTGCGAACCAGACCGGGCCGCAGGACTTGAAGGTGCTGCTCGACACGCTTGCTGGCCATCCGAACACCGGGCCGTTCATCGGCCGGCAGTTGATTCAGCGCCTCGTCACCAGCAATCCCAGCCCCGCCTATGTGTATCGGGTCGCGCAGGTCTTCGCCAACGACGGCAGCGGCGTGCGTGGCAACTTGGGCGCCGTCGTGCGCGCGATCCTAACCGACTACGAGGCGCGTTCGCCCGCGGTGATCGGCAATGTGGGTTACGGCAAGCTCAAGGAGCCTGTTATCCGGACTACCGGCCTGTTCCGCGCGCTGGAGATTAAGGCGGCCAACGGCCGCTATCTCGACAGTTGGTGGAGCGATCCGCGCAATGCGAACGGCTGGGGCCCGGCCGGCTACGCACTGCACCACCCGCAGGGCACGCTCGGGCAGGCAACACTGGCGGCGCAATCGGTCTTCAACTTTTACTCTCCCGACTACTCGCCCCCGGGGGCGCTAGCAGCGGCGGGCTTGGTTGCGCCCGAGATGCAGATCACCGATGCGATTACCGCCGTCACGGTTCCGAATTTCCTGCTGAACTGGGTTTATCGCCAGGCGGCCCCGCTCACCGCCGGCGTGCCGACTCCCTCGCCGTTCCTCTTTCCCGACTACGCGGCGCTGCTGCCCAATGCCCGCAACACGGAAGCGATCCTCGACCAATTGAACCTCCTGTTTTGCGGCGGCTCGATGAGCACGGCCACACGGAGCCGACTCGCCACCGCGCACCGCCAGATCGCGACGAACCCCAGCCCCGCGGTGACAGACCTGGAGCGAGCGATGGCTGCGGTGCATCTCGTCATCCTCTCGCCCGACGCAGCCGTTCAACGCTGACTCTTCACTCGTATGACTACTCAACCAGCGGATCTCAGTCGGCGGCTTTTTTTTCGCCAGGCCTGCTGCTCGGCGGTCGGCGCCGTCGGCATGGCGTCGGCCATTTCCCAATTGCGGCTCATCGGTGCTGTGGCGGCCGATGCGACGGACGTGCGCCGCGTGGCGGCCCCGGCCGCGGACTACAAGGCCCTCGTCTGCCTCTTCCTCAACGGCGGCAACGACGGCAACAGCATGATCGTGCCCGCAGACGCGGCGGGCCACGCCACCTACGCGGTGGCCCGCGGGCTCCTTGCTGTGGAGCGCAGCCGCTTGCTGCCGATCACGCCGAGGACGCTGGCTGACGCGCGGTCCTTCGGACTGCATCCCGCGTTGGGTGAGCTGCACGCGCTGTTTGGCCAAGGCAAGCTCGCGGTGCTTGCCAACGTCGGCACGCTGCTCCGCCCAACTACGCTCGCGCAGTATCGCGCCGGCACGGCGCTGCCGCCACAGCTCTACTCCCACAGCGATCAACTCCTTCAGTGGCAGAGCAGTGTGCCCGACCGGCCTTTTGAGACAGGCTGGGGCGGCCGGCTGGCCGACGCGGTGGATGCGCTGAACAGCAACAACCAGATATCGATGTCGCTCACGCTCAGCGGCACGAACCGTTTCCAGATCGGCCGTTCTGTCGCGCAGTATTCGGTTGGCACTGCCGGGGCCGTCACGCTCTCCGGACTCAACACCACGGGTGGAACCAACGATTTCCGTTACGACGCAATCAAGGCGCTCGCGGGCGACCCGCAGGCCAACCTGCTCAACGACGCGTTTGCCTCGACCACGCGCCGAGCCATCGCAGACAGCGAGCTGCTCTTCACTGCTCTGCGGGCCACACCGCCGCCAGCCACGGCCTTTCCGGCCACGCCGACCGCGCAACGCCTCGCGATGGTGGCGCGGTTGATCGCGGCCGCCCCGATGTTGGGTCTGAAGCGGCAAGTGTTCTTCGTGCAGCTGCACGGTTGGGATCTGCACGCCGCACAGGCGACCGGCCACGCTCCGTTGCTTGCGGAGATCAGCGGCGCGCTCGGCGCGTTCCACAACGCCACCATCGCACTTGGTGTGGAAAACCAGGTCACTACGTTCACCGCCTCGGATTTCGGCCGCACATACAACCCGAACGCCGACGGCACCGACCACGGCTGGGGCAACCATCAATTCATTATGGGCGGCGCCGTGAAGGGCGGCGACATCTACGGCCGCATGCCGAGTCTCACAATCAACGCCGACGACGACACCGGCCGCGGACGATGGATTCCGAGCACGAGCGTCGATGAATACAACGCCACCCTCGCGACGTGGTTCGGTGTGAGCGCCAGCAACCTTTCGACTGTCCTCCCCAACATCGGTCGCTTCGCGAAACCGAATCTGGGTTTCATGGGATAAAGTTGAGTCTTGGCCGGCTCAGTAGCTCGGCTCGTATCGGCGCAAGACCGCCCGAAAACAGGGCTTGTCTGGCTTTTCATTCCGACCAAGGTGATGGCATGAATTCGGAGCTGCTCAAGCGCATCACCGTCGAGCCCGGCAAGTGCGGTGGACGGCCATGCATCCGCGGGATGAGAATGCGGGTCACAGACATCCTGCAGCTCCTCAGCGCCGACGCTTCCTACGAAGAGATTCTGGAAGACTATCCCGATCTTGAGCGCGACGACATTCTCGCGGCCATCGCCTACGCCGCGCACCAAACCGACCATGTCGTGCTGCTGTCAGCGTGAGATTCGTCGTGGACCAGCATCTGCCACCGGCGCTGGCCCGGTTTCTGGAAAGCGCCGGGCACACGGCGCAGCATGTCAGGGAAATCGGGATGAAGGACGCGGATGACGGGGCAATCTGGCGTTACGCCGTCGCCCACGAGATGATAATCGTGAGCAAGGACGAGGACTTCCATTTTCTGGCGCTGGCGCCGGGCAGCACGGGTCGCTTTGTCTGGGTGAAAATTGGCAACTGCCGAAAGCAGGTGTTGCTGGAGAAAATCCGAACGCAGCTCGCGGCGATGGTTGAGGCGCTGGAGTCCGGAAGTCGCATCGTGGAAATTCGGTAACGGCGATGCCGAATTTTGACACATGCGACTCCACCCTCGCCACGTGGTTCGGCGTCAGCGCTGTGAACCTCTCCGTCGTCCTCTCCAAGATCAGCCTTTTCTCAAAAACCAAAAATCCTGGCTACATGGGCTGAATCAGTTTGGTAGGTTATTTCACTTCGGCGCGCAGCTCGCGATCAAGCGCATGGACCTGCGCGACGATCCGCTCCTCCAATGTGGCGGCCCAAGGGCCGGGATGGGTGTAGCTGTAGCGCATCGCCGTCTCGCCTTCGTAGCCGCCTTCCTCGCGCACGCGTTTGCTGGGGATGTAGCCCATCACGTCGTTGGAGTAGCCGGCGACCCAGACGGCGGCGGAGCCGGCGAGCTCGCGTTTCAGGCGCAGCGAATAGTCCACGCACACTTCGCCGCCAATCGCGGCGAGCACGAGATCGGCGCCGAAGCGCACGACTTGCACGGGGCAGGGGTAGCTCGTCGGCAGGGTCTCGCCCGCGTCGAGTTTGGCCAGAAAACGCCGCGCGTGATCCGCCTCGGTGCGATCCTTGGAGGCCAGCCGCGCCTGCCACTCCGCGCGCGTGGGCAGCGGCGCGTAGTCGAGCGCGACAGTGGCGTAGGCGGCACGCAGCGGGCCGCGCACCTCGCGCGGGGCGACGCTGAGGGCGGTCTCGACGGCGTTGGCGAGCGCGCGGCCGTGCTGCTGCGCAAGCTCGACCTTGCCGCGCGGGTAGGGGTTTTGATCGCCCGCGGCGCCGGTGACGAACATCGCGACGGCGCCGGGATGCGCGGCTTCGATGATGGTCTGCGCGTAGCCGGCGTAGTCGGCGTTCCACTGCTGGAGCGCGAGCGTGGTTTTGTGGCAGGCGTAGCCGAAGAGCACGGCGCGGAGTTTGCCTGCGCCATCAGTCACGCGCAGCACCGGCACGTCGTGATCGACGGGGCCGGCGGGGTGGGGGCTGTTGGCGTAGCCGGTGGCGGTGGGCAGGCGGCGGTTCATCGCGAAGCCCGCGCGTGCGTGCGTGTAGCCCAGGCGGGCCGGGGCGAGCTGCGCGAGGGCGTCGCCGATGAGCGTGAGGATTTTATCCTCCAACTCGCGGCCATAGGCGCGGCTGGCCTCGGCGATGCGCGGATCACGATCCTCGCCGGGCGAGCGGCCGATGCGAAATTCCGGCCCGCTGTGCGTGTGCGAGGCATTGAGCAACAGGCCCTCGGGCGGGAGGCGGTGGGCGGTGGCGACGCGTTGCTCCAGGTTCAACCGCAGCGTCTGCGGCACGCCGATCAGATCGAGGGTGACGATGACGAGGCGCGCGCCGCGCGAATCCTCCAGCGCGAGGGCCTTGGCGAAGAGTTCGGTTTCCTTGCCATCGGCGGGCTTGGTGCGCGAGGCGTAGCCGGCCATCCAGAGTGGCTGCATCGGGGTGATCGGGACGACGGCGACGCCGGCTTTCCATTCCGGCGCAGGGGCTGCGGGCAGCAACGCCGGCCAGAACATCACGAACAGCGCCGCGAGTTTGGTCTTCATGGGGCGGGGGTGATTTCCTCGATCTCGACGGCCACGGGTTTGCCGGGGAGGCAGTCGGCCTTCAAGGCCACGAATTTTTCCCGGTAGCGGTCGTAGATCGGCCAAAGTGCGCTGCGATCGGTCTCGGGGATCGGCAGGGCGTCGATGGCGGTGCGGGAGAAAAAGCCGAAGCGACCCTCGTCAATCGTCGGGGGCAGGGCAGTGAGCGGGACTTTGCAGCGGAAGAGAAACATCAGCCAGTGGGTCTGCCCCTCGTAGGCCTTCTCGGCGATCATGGCAAAGAGGTGCAGGTCCGCCGTCGTCACGCGGTGGCCGGTCTCCTCGAACGTCTCGCGCACGGCGCATTCAAAGGGCGACTCGCCAATCGCGGTCTCAAGCTTGCCGCCGATGGGGCTCCAGACGCCGAGATTCGGCGGCTTGGCGCGGAGGAGGAGGAGCTGTTCGCCGGCGTCATTTTCCAGAAAGACGAGGACGGCGATCTTGTAGGCGAGAGACATCGGCGGGCGGAGGGAAGAGGCGGGCAGGGTGGTGGGTGAGGAAAATGGCGGACGCAGGGCAAGAGAGACGGGGAGTGTGGCCGGGCGTGCAAGGAAAAGGCCGCACCCCTCGGTCTGTCCGTCGCACGGCAGAGGAAAATTTTCGTGACCAGCGCCGTCTCGCGGCTCACGTTGCGGGCGTGCGCGCGCTTTCCCCTCTTGCCCTTGGCGTCTGGCTTCTGTTCCTCGGACTCGTTGGCCCCCAACTAGGGGCGGCCGAGGTGGAGGTCGCAACCGTGCGGTTTTCCAATGTCCGCGCGCCGAACGGTGCCGTGGGCTCATGGCTCGAGGCGGAAATTGCCCTGCAAGTCAAACCGCCGTCCGGCGCCGTGGGCCAGATGGTGCCGCGCGTGCGCGTGGCGCTGCTACTGGCGTTCGAGTTGCCGGGACCGGCGGGTGGGGAGCGGCGGCTGGAGTCCTACCGCGCCGAGGCCGAATGTGTCGCCCTGGAGACGGGGCGCGCCCACGTGCGGTTTTATCTGCCACCGGAGCTGGTGAAACGCGATCAGCTCCACGGCGATCCGAAATACTGGGGAGTCGAGCTGACGGCGGCGGGCCGGCCCCAGCCGGCGGAGCGGTCGGCCTACAGCCCGACGCTCGCGAACGCCGAGCAGCGGAAAAACTTTCAGGCCAAGACCAGCACGGCGGCCGCGGCCAACGATGGCGTGCTGGTGCCGCAGTTCCTGACTCCGTTCGCGCTGGAGCATCCGCGGGCGACGCCGTCTTTTGTGCGCCGCGACGCGCGGTGAGGAGCGGACCGGGAATCCCGTAACTCACAATCCGCTTGCCGCGTCTCGCCGCATCTGAAATCGCCATTTGCCTTATCCCTCTATGCGAAGCCCCCGCGTTCTAGCCGTTGACATTGGAGCCGGCCATGTCGCGTGCGGATCGTTCGCGGTCGGGGCGTCGGGTCGGCTTGTCCTCCAGCATTTTGCGTTGGAGCCGCACAGCTCGGACCCCTCGCACGAAGCCCGCTGGGCCGTGGAGATCACGCAATCGCTCGGCGCGGTGGGCGCGCGGCGCAAGCTGGCCGGCCCCGCTTCCATCGCCGTGCCCGGCCATCTGGCGCTGACGAAATTCATCAAGACCCCGTCGGTCGCCAAGGAGAAGCGCGGGAAGATCATCAGCTTCGAGGCGGCGGAAAACATTCCCTATCCCTTGGAGGAGGTCGTCTGGGACAGCTATGTGGTGGCCGACGATGGCTTCGACCTCGATGTGATGCTGACGGCGGTGAAGTTCGAGGCGATGCAGTCGCTCTGCGCCGCCTCGGATGCGGCGGGCTTTCCGGTCGAGCATGCCACGCCGGCCAGTTTGGCGCTCTGCCGCGGCTTCCGTTATAACTACCCCAAGATCACCGACAGCGTGATCGTGGTGAATGTGGGGGCGCGCACGACGAGCATGCTCTTCCTCGAAGGCGAGCGCTTCTATGTGCGCACGCTGGCGTTTGCGGGCAACGCCGTGACGCAGGCCCTGGTCGAGGAGCTCCGCATCGATTTCGCCTCGGCCGAGGCCCTCAAGATTCAGGTCCTCTCGGGCAAAAGCGATCTGCCGGCCAATTCGCCGTCGCGCGCCGCGGTGCATAAGGCCGCCGCCGCGTTTGCCGCGCGCCTTCAGATGGAGGTCACGCGTTCCGCCGTGAACCATCGCCGGCAGGCGGGGGCCAATGCGCCTGTCGCCCTTTACCTTGCCGGCGGCGGCTCGCTGATCGAGGAGCTGCCCGGCCAGCTGGCGGACAAGCTGAAGCTCCCCGTCGAGCGCTACGATGCGCTGAAGAATGTCGATGTCTCCGCCGATGCGCGTGCCGCCGGTGCCGAGAGCGCCGCACCGGTGCTCGCCGATCTGGTCGGCCTAGCGACGGGTCTCATCGGAAAAGAGGAGGCGGGCGCCAGCCTGTTGCCCCCGGCGCTCACGGCTGCGCTGGAATTTCGCAAGCGCCAGCCCTGGCTCATCGCCGCCGCCGCGCTGGCGGTCGTGTCGCTGGCGCCGCCCGCGCTCTATTTTCACCGCGTCACGAGCGCGACCAACGAGCGCATCGCCCAGGTCAACGATCAGCTCCGGCCGCTCAGCGCGGTCAGTTTCCGCAACTCCGAGAACCTCGCTCAAATCGAGGAGGCCTCGAAGCAGATCACCGCGCTCCGCGGCGCCTACGAGACCAAGGCCAACTGGATCAATTTTCTCGCCGACCTCCAGGAGCGCCTCGTGAAAATCGAGGACGTCTGGCTCGACAAGATCCACGTCGATCGCCCGGCGCTCCCCGAGCCCGGCACCGTCGCGCTCGATGCGCCGCCACCGCCCGAGCCGCCGCCCGCCGGCGCCGCGCCCGTTGATCCGAATGCCGCGCCGGCTGCGCCGCTCCCGCCGCCGATTCGCCTGACGTTGAGCGGCCGCCTGCTCGATGTTTCCAATCCGCAGTCGAAGGTCAGCCCCGAATCCCTCCAGCGCGTGAAACAACTGCTCGCCAGCTTCACCGGCTCCCAATTCGTGACCGCCGTCGAGAACGAGCGCTTTGATACCAACCAGAACGGGCTGCTGAAGTTCGACTTCACCCTCGTCATCAACCCGAGGAAGACGCTGTGAGAAAGAATCCGCTCTTCATCACGGCGCTGGCCGTCTGCGGCGTCGTGGCCCTCGGCGAAGGCTATCTGATCTACGAGCGCTTCATGGCCTCGCGCGAAGCCGAGAAGGTCCTCGCGCAGCGCCAGGGCGAGTTGCTGGCGATGGGGACGCTCAATCCTCCGCCCAAGCGCGAGGTCGCCGCCGCCATCGCCACCGATCTCACCAAGGCGCAGGCCGCGCTCGCCGCGATGCAGGGCGAACTCAAGGGCCGCGGCCCCGCCGCCGAACGCCTCGGCGCCGCCAAGCTCCCGCCCAACCGGACCGACGCCTACTTCGACCTCGCCACCTTCGTCGAAAAAACCCGCGAACTCGCGAAGAAGAACGACATCACCGTCCGCGGCGATGCCTCGCGGTTCGGTTTTGCCGCCTTCGCCAACCAAGGCCCCGAGGCCGAGCACATCGAACCGGTCTTTCGGCAGCGCCAGATCGCGCAGTATCTCATCGAGGCTCTCATCGAGGCCAGGCCGCAGGCGATCCTCGCGGTGCGCCGCGAAGCCACGCTCGGCAAGGAGGAGCGCGAGAAGCGCGCCGCCGCCCACGCCGCCGCCGCTGCGGGCACCCCGGCCGAGCCCGCTCCCGGCGCCGATGGCACGACGACCACCGCGGAAGGCCCGGACTACTTCACGATCGATCCGCGCGTGACGGCCCGGGTGCCCGGCTTCATCGACACCGTGCCCTTCAAGCTGACTTTCACCGGCCAGACCGCGGCACTGCGCTTGTTCCTGAACAAGCTCGCCTCGTTCGAGCTGCCGGTGCTCGTCCGTGAGGTCGAAGTGGAGACCGCCAGCGCCGAGGACACCGCCGCCGAGGAGGTCGCCGCCGCCGAGCCGACGGCCGAGACCTCGGTCGCTCCGTCCGTCGTCCTCACGGCCTTGCCCCCGGCGCCGAAAGCCGCGGCCAAGGCCGCGCCGAAGGCCGCCGCCCGCACCCCGGCCATCACGCCCATCGTTTCCAAGCCGCTCTCCAAATACACCGTCACGGTGGAATTCGTCGAACTCGTCGCCCCGGCCGCGCCGGCCGATGGCTCCGCGCCCGCGCCCGCGCCGCCCTCCTGATCATGGCCCTCACGCAACAGGACAAAGTTCTGCTCGGCGGCGCGCTCACCCTCGCGCTCGCTTCCGCCGGCGTGTTCGGCTGGTTCACCCTGCGCCACGCGGGGCCCGCGGAGATTCCTCCGGTGCAGCTGGTCGAAAGCCCCTACGATGCCAAGGCCCCCTCGACCCCGCCCATCAAGGCCGAGACGTGGGCCGCGCCTGTCGCGCAGTCGCGCGGTCGCGAGTGGATCTACGACACCTTCACGCCGCCGGAGATTTTCTACAACACCCGCTCCCGGCAGTTCACCGTGAAGCCGCCCTCGAGTCTCGTGGACGACGATCAACTCGAGGTCTTCGGCGTGGAACTCGTGAGCGTGAAACCCGAGCCCTTCCGGCTTCAGCTCATCGGCTACTCCGGCGGCGAAGGCACGTGGCGCGGCACGTTTGTCAACGTCCCCACCGGCGAGGTGATCGTCGCCGGCTCCGGCCACCGCGTCGCCAAGCTCGGCCTCGTGATCAAGTCCCTCGAGGTCGCGGCGCAGGCCGTCCGCATCGGTGAGAGCATGCCGGTCCGCCAGACGGTCGCGACCGCCGTGATTCTCGACGAGAAGACGCGCCGCGAGACTACCATCACCAACCGCGAGCGCGTGTTCACCGGCACGGTGTTCGCCTTCGTCGCGCTGCCTGGCAGCACAGCCACCCGCGAAGTGCGCGCAGGCGACTCTTTCCTGGTGGGCGACGCCACCTTCCGCGTCGAGAAAGTCGAGACCTCGCCGCCCTCCATCGAGATCGCCAAGGAGGCCCCCACGCTCACCCAACCTGATCGCCGCACGCTCACGCCACGCGAGTCCGACGCCGACGCGGAGCGCGAACCCGGCCCGTAGTCCCGCCTTTTTCCCCTGTCCCGTTCCTTGTTTCCCTTTCTGCAATGAAAACTCGCCCCTCCTTCACGCCTCTGTCCGCCGTGCTCGCCGCCGCCCTGTTGGGCGTGGGTCTCGCGGCGCAGCCGGCGTTCGCGCAAAATCAGACTGACGCCAAGATCCGCCTCATGTCCGAGGCCCTGCGCGCGCGGGATGCCGGCGACCTCGCCGGAGCGCAGAAGGCGCTTGCCCAGCTCGCGACCATCGCGCCCAACGACCCCGCCGCCCAGCGCCTCCGCGCCGAGATCGAGGCCGCCGCCACGGCGCGTTCCCAGCAGCTCACCGCGCAAGCCACCGCCGCGGCCACCCCGGCTCCGGCCCCCGCGCCGGCCGCGCGCCCGGCGCCC
>JAUYAK010000009.1 GCA_030693515.1 Opitutaceae bacterium | reverse complement strand
CGGAGGAGACTTGGAGCCCGCGCGCGCCGAGGAGGCGAAGCGCATCCTTGCGACTCGGAGCGTCGAGATCGGCGGAGACGGTTTTGCCGGCGCGGTCGCGGGCGGTGTAGGCGAAACGAGGCATGGTCAGGAGATGTCAGGTTCGCCGCGCGCACCGTGCCAAACGGTCACGATATCGATGCGCTGAAACGCGGTCTTGATTAGGTAGAGCACCCGATAATTGCCGACGACGATCTCGCGATATTCGGCCCGAGGGGTTCGGCGGTAAACTCGGCCCATCTCGGGAAAGGAAAGCAGGATTTCAGCGCGTTCGATTATGCCGAGGATTTCGCGGCGAGCCGCGGCGGGGTTGTCCGCTTTGATATAATTTCCGATCTCGTCCAGTTGGTCACTGGCGCGTTTCGTCCACTTTAATTGGAGGGCCATGAAGCGAAGCGCTTTTTCACTTCTTCATGGGAGATAACGCGTCCGGCTTCGGAATCAGCGAGGCCTTCGCGCAACGATTTCAGGAGAGCTACCTCGTCGTGAATTTGATCGAAGCTAACCGTATCGGGCATCTGGCTGACGGCTTCGAGGACGGCTTGTTTGTCGCTCATGGTGGAAAGGATGGTTGGAACGTCGCGGCGGGCAAATCGTTTGTCGCTCAGGCGTCCGTCATCGTGACGACGCGCAGGACTTCATCGAAGGTGGTGTAGCCGAGCTTGATCTTCTCCCAGCCGCTCTGGCCGAGGGTGCGCATGCCGTTCTTGCGGGCGCAGTCGGCGAGGGTGCGCGTGCTCTCCCGTGAGAGCACGAGCTGGTGCATCTCCTCGTTGAGCCGGAAAATCTCGAACAGCCCGATGCGCCCGCGGTAGCCGGTGCCGCGGCAGCGATCGCAGCCGACGGGCGAGCGGAGGGTGTCGATGCCGGCGGCCTCGGTGGCGTTGCACCCGAGAATCGCGAGGTTTTCCACGAGCTTCACGTGCGAGATCGGCGCAGGGCGCGAACACTCCGGGCAGAGGCGGCGCACGAGGCGCTGCGCGATCACGAGCTCGATGGCGCTCGCGACGAGAAAGGGCTCGATGCCCATGTCCACGAGGCGGGTGATCGCGCCGGGCGCGTCGTTGGTGTGCAGCGTGGAGAAGACGAGATGGCCCGTGAGCGAGGCGCGGATGGCGATCTCGGCGGTGTCCTTGTCGCGGATTTCGCCGACCATAATCACATCGGGATCCTGGCGGAGGACGTGGCGGAGCGCATCGGCAAACGTGAGCCCGATCTCGGGGCGCACCTGCATCTGGTTCACGCCGGGGACCTCATACTCGATCGGATCCTCGATGGTGATGATGCGGAGATCGGTGGAGTTGATCTTGCGGAGAAAGGCGTTGAGCGAGGTGCTTTTGCCGGAGCCGGTGGGGCCGGTGACGAGGATGATGCCGTGCGGATAGTCGAGGATGCCGGTGATCTGGGCCTGCTCCTCGGCGCTCATGCCGAGGCGCTCCATCGTGTAGGCTTCCTTTTTCTGGTTGAGGAGGCGCAGCGAGATCGACTCGGCGTAGATGGTGGGGACGGTGGAGACGCGGATATCGAGCACGAGGCCGCCGGCCTTGAAATTGATGCGGCCGTCCTGCGGGAGGCGTTTTTCCGAGATGTTCATCCGCGCCATGATTTTCAGGCGCGAGATGATGGCGTCTTGGAAACGCAGGAGGTTGTCGGGCACGGGCACGGGCACGAGGAGGCCGTCCACGCGGTAGCGGATGCGGAGCTGGCCTTCCTGCGGCTCGAAATGGATGTCGGTCGCCTGATCCTCAATGGCCTGGGAGATGACGTCGGTGACGAAGCGCACGACGGCGGCGTCCTCGTCCACGACTTCGTCGGTCTCCTTCTGTGTCTCGGGGGCGACGTAGCTGTCGTCGTTTTCGTCGAGCGAACCGGAGCCGACGCCGAAGTTTTCGATGATGAGCTGGTGAATGCGCTCGGGCACGGCGAGGTGCCACACCAGCGGGAGCGGGGTAAAGGTCCGCAGCCAGGCGCGCATGGTGTCATCTGGCAGCCAGGCGGTGGCGAGATGGAGGGAGGACTCGCCGGCGGCGCCGAACTTGATCGGGATGATCTGATATTCGTGGACGAGGCGGGCGGGGAGGAGGCCGCGGGCCGCGGGGTCGGTCTCGAGGTTCGTGGCGAGGGTGAGGCCGGTGGCGGCGACGAGGCGTTCCAACACCTCGCCCTCGGGGCGGCCGAGGGCGGCGGCGAGGGCGGCGAGGCGTTTCTCGCGGGGGGCCTCGGCGACCGCCTGGCGTTGTTCCTCGGTGAGCGCCGCGTCGAGCGCGGCGGGCAGGGGGTCCGTTGCGAGCACGTTCACTTGGCCGGCGTGTAGTTGGGATCGAGCGCGCCCTTGATGGCGTCGCGGGAGGGGAGGGCCTCGATGCGCTTCATCGTCTCGGCGTTGTCCACGGCGGGGTTGTTGGTGATGACGGTCGCGCGGATGAAGAAAATGAGTTCGGAGCGGTTGTTGGATTTTCTCCGCGAGCCGAAGAGGTCGCCAATAATCGGGATGGGGCCGAGGCGGTTGGTCTCGTTGACCATGGTGTTTTTCCTGAAGCCGCTGAAGACGAGGATGTCGCCGGACATCGCGCTGACGTAGCTCTTGGACTCGCGCCGGCCGATGATGTATTGGTCGTTGGCATCGACCTTCACGGTGCCGGTCACGTCCTCGACCGACTGCGTGATCTCGAGCTGCACGGAGTTGTTGACGCCGATGAAGGGCGTGGCCGTGAGCGTCGTGCCGATTTGCTGCTGGGTGACGGTGGAGCTGGACGCGAGCCCGGTGGTGGCACCGGCGGCGGAGTTGATGGTGCCCGTGACGACCGGGCGGGTCTCGCCGGTGAAGAACTTGGCCTCCTTGCCGTGGCTGGTGACGGTCGAGGGCTGGGTGATGATGGCGTTGTTGCGCTTGCGGGGCGTGGTCTTGATCGCGATCTCGGCGGCAAGGTCGAGGCCGGGGCGGGTGATGATGCCGTTGGAGACGGTGACGCTTGCCTCGGTGCCGGAGAAGCCGACCAGTTTGTTGCCCTCCACCTTGAGGCCGAGGGAGCTGATGCCGGACTCGTGGTTGTCGTCGAGCGTGACATCGGCGATGACGACCTCGATGCGCACTTGGGCGAGCTGGATGTCGAGCTTGTCCACGAGTTCGCGGGCGAGGCGGATGTCGTCGGAGGTGCCGAAGACCACGACGGCGTTGCTGCGTTCGTCGTTCACGACGGTCATGAGGGCGCTGAACTCGGTGGAGTTGGAGCCGTCGGCGTTGGGGTTGCTGGCGCTGGAGCCGGAGACGACGGTGGGTTGGGCCGGGGCGCCGGGTGCCATGCCGGGCGCAGGCGTGGAGCCGGGCCGCACGGAGCCCGCGTTCTGGCGTTGGAGCGCGCTGGTGGTGCCGGAGATGATGCGGCTAAGGACATCGACGACATCCTTGGCCTTGGCGTTCTTCAGGTAGAGGACTTCCGTGCGCGTGTTGGGATCGGATTTCTGGTCGAGCTTCTCGATGAGCTCGGTGAAGAAGTCCCATTGGCGCGGGTCGGTGACGACGACGATTTGCTGCGTGCGATCGTCGGCGCTGTAGTTGGTGGCGGTGCCGAGCTGCTGCTGGAGCGTGCCGGTGAGGATGCCGCGGAGCTTGTTGACCAGCTCGCTGGCCTTGACGTTGCGGACGCTGTAGAACTTGGGCTTCATGCCCGAGACGACGGGCTTGTCGACGTCCTGGAGGATCAGTTCGAGGCGCTGGAGATTGCTGATGCTGTCGGTGACGAACATCGCGTTGGCGTTTTGCAGCAGCACCGGGCCGCCGTAGAGGCCATTGAGCACGCTGCCGAGCAGCGGCGTGATGTCCTGCACGCGGGCGAACTCGAGTTGGAACAGCTTCGTGGCCACGCGGCCGCTGGCCGGCAGGCCGAGGGCGGAGCCCTTGATCATCTCAGGCGCTTCCTTGCCGACCTGCTGGAGGTTGACGACTTTCAGGAATTTGTCGTCCAGCGGCGAGAGGCCGATGCCATTGAGCGCGAGGACCGTCTCCACGGCGAGGATCGCCTCGGCTTTGGAGATGGGCTTGTTGATAACGAGATTATACGTCGCGGTCTGGAGCGCGGCGGGGCGCAGGACGGTGCGATCGGTGAGCTTCTCCAGCAGCTCAAGCACGGTGGCGAGATCGGCGTCGGGCAGCTTGAGGCCATTGACCGGCTCATCGACCGGTGGCGCGGGCTGGATCCGGGAGGGGGTCTGCGCGAGTGCGCCGACGGCGGCGAACGAGGCGGCGGCGAGGCACAGGCGGACGAGGCGCGAGGTCATGCGGAGGGAGGGAGAGGTTTCGGCGGACGGCGACCGCACAGCGGATAACGAAGGCAAACGGCGAGGCTTGTAAACGGTCTAGTGCGGATGGTGCGACTGCGGCACCGAGGGAAAGTTGCCTCGCGGGCGCGGGCGGATTTGCCGCTTGCCGGTCCAGTAAGCGCCGCCAACTCTCCCGCGCCGCAATGCCGAACACGTTCGGGAAACTTTTCTCTGTCACCACTTGGGGCGAAAGCCACGGCGCGGCCGTGGGCGCGGTGGTCGAGGGCTGCCCGCCCCGCCTGCCCCTCACGGCGGCGGAAATCCAAGCCGAACTCGACCGTCGCCGGCCGGGCCAAAGCGACATCGTGACCCCCCGCCAGGAGGAGGACCGGGTCGAGATTCTCGCCGGGCTCTTCGAGGGCCGCACGACCGGCGCTCCGATCTCGATGCTCGTGCGCAACGCCGACCAGCGGCCCGGCGCCTACGACGAGATGCGCGACAAATTCCGGCCATCGCATGCCGACTACACCTATCAGGCTAAATTTGGGATTCGGGATCATCGCGGGGGCGGCCGGAGCTCCGCGCGCGAGACGATCGGGCGCGTGGCGGCCGGAGCCATTGCTAAGAAGATTCTCGGCCACCCCAACCCGGCGGGCGGCGCCGGAATCGAAATTCGCGCTTTTCTTACACACGTGCATGACATCGCCGCGCCCGCCGAGGCGCTCGCGGCCTTTCCCACGCTCGCGGAGGTGGAGGCCACGGCCGTCCGCTGCCCGCACCTGCCGACCGCCGCCCAGATGATCGAGCGGATCAAGGCCGTGCGCAGCGAGGGCGATTCCGTGGGCGGCGTGATCGAGTGCCGCGTGCGCGGCGTGCCCCCGGGGCTGGGCGAGCCGGTGTTTGACCGCCTCGAGGCCGACCTCGCCAAGGCCATGCTCTCGCTGCCCGCGACCAAGGGCTTCGAAATCGGCAGCGGCTTCGCGGGCGCGCGGATGCGCGGCAGCGAGCACAACGACCTCTTCGAGACCCGCGACGGCCGCGTGCGCACCATGACGAACCGCAGTGGCGGCACGCAGGGCGGCATCAGCAACGGCGAGGAGATCGTGTTTCGCGTGGCCTTCAAGCCGACGGCGACCGTGCTGCGCTCGCAGCGCACCGTGGACATCCACGGCGCCGCCACCGACCTGATGGGCCGCGGCCGCCACGACCCGTGCGTCGTCCCGCGCGCCGTGCCAATCGTGGAGGCGATGACGGCCCTCGTGCTCGTCGATCACTGGATGCGCCACGCGGCGCAGAACCAAGTGTTCAGGTTTTAAGGGCGATCTCCCCCGCCGCGAGGCGATGGAGAAACAGCGCCACGACCTGGGCGCGCGTGGCGATCGTGGGGATGACCACGAATTCCCGCGCGCTGTGCAGGTGATCGCCGATGGGGCCGAGGCCGTCGAAGCTCGGCAGGCCTTCGGCGGCGAGGAAGTTGCCGTCTGAGGCGCCGCCGGTGTGGACCCACGAAAACGGGGGGAGGCCGACGTCGCGCGCCGCGCGTTGCCATTCGGGGAAGATTTTTTCCTCGAGCGGCAGGCACTCCTTGGGCGGCCGGTTGAAGCGCAAGTCGAGTTCGAGGCGATAGCCCTCGCGCGCGTTGATCGGGGCGGCGAGCGCCTCAAGGCGCGCGGTGAGGAGTGCGCGGTCCGCCATCTTGGTGACGCGCACATCGAGCTCGGATTCGGCGAAGTCGGGCACGACGTTGGTGGCGGGACCGCCGCCGCGGATGTTGGCGACGTTGACGAGCACGCCGGGCAGCTCGGCGGGGAGCCGGCTCGCGGCCTGGAGAAACTCGGCGAGGGCGAGGATGGCGTTGCGGCCATCGCTCGGGACTTTGGCGGCGTGGCCGGC
Source organism: Opitutaceae bacterium (assembly GCA_030693515.1). Classification (GTDB taxonomy): domain Bacteria; phylum Verrucomicrobiota; class Verrucomicrobiia; order Opitutales; family Opitutaceae; genus ER46. The sequence continues at coordinate 4,104 of JAUYAK010000009.1, read as the reverse complement.
GCGGCCGTGGCAGCGGACGGTGGCGCCGCCGGTGCCCTTGCGCGAGTGCACGATGTCGCCGTTGGGACGCGCGGGCTCGAAGACGAACGCGAACTGATTACGCCGCGCGGCCTCCGTGAAGAGCGCGCGACTGCCGTGCGAGCCGGTTTCTTCGTCGGGCGTGAGGAGCACTTCCCAGCCGATCGCGGCGGCGGACGGCGTCTGCTCGAAGGCTTGAAGCGCGGCGAGCATCGTCACGAGGCCGCCCTTCATGTCGGTGACGCCGGGACCGTTGAGGCGCTCGGCGTCGAGCCAGCGGCAGCGCTGAAAGGGATCAGCCTCCTCGTAAACAGTGTCGAAGTGCCCGCTGAAGAGCAGTTGGGTGCCCGCGGCGGGTCGCAGGCGCACGCGCAGCGCGGCGGCGGTGCCGGGACATGCCGGTTCGTCAATGATCGCGCCGGGAAATTTGCCGAACTCCGCGCGGAGCGCCGCGCGCATGCGGTCGAGGCCGGCCCGGTGGCCGGAGCCGGAGTTCATATTGGCCCAGTGCTCGAGGAGCACGGCCAGTTCGGGCGTGCGCGTGGGCAGGGCGGCGATCGAGGCGGGGAGGATCATGGCGTGGCGGGGTCTTCGAGGAGCGTGCCATCGATGACCGAAAAGGTGCGGAGAGCGATGGGGCGGGCGACGCGGAGATCGGTGAGGTTCAGGGTGCTCTCCGGGCCGAGACCCGTGACGCGAATGCCCCGGGCGGCGAGCGGCTTGCCGGCGACCGGTGGCTCCGGCGGTTGCGTGGTCACGACGAGCCAGGCGCGACCATTTTTTTCCGTGAACACGGTCGCGTGGCCGTCGGGCTCGACACACAGGGCCGTGGCCTCGTCGAGGCCGAGGCCGACGAGCCGCGCAGGTTTTTCGTCGGCTTGCAGCCGGGCGAGAAACGCGATCAGGCGGCCGAGACGCTGCCGGGCCATGAAGTGCGAATCGGTCAGCACGCCGGCCAGCGCCGGGGCCGCGATGAAACCGCGACCGAGCGTGACCGCGCGGTGAAAAGGATCGCGCAGCACCGTCTCGCTCGTGACCGAGCCATGCAGCGCGGCGAAGTAATATTCGCCCAGCACCGCGAGGCCTGCGCTGGTGCCGCCGAGGGGTTTGCCGGCGCGGAGGTGGGCGTTGAGGGCAGCGCCGACGGGGGTGTCTTTCCAGTAGGCGACGTAGCGCGCCTGATCGCCGCCCGCCAGCCAGATGCCCTCGGCACGCGCGATGATGTCGAGCACGCGCGGGTCGTGCGCGGCGGAAGCGTCATGAAAGAGAATCGTCTCGATGGAATCGGCGCCGCCAACCTTGTCGGTCACCAAGCCATGGTAGCCATCGCCGCCCGAGGCACGGAGGACCACGATGTCGCCGCCGCCGGCGCAGGCGACGAACCATTTCCATGCCTCCACCACTTCGCTGCCTCCGCCGGCGAGCACGAGCCCGGCGCGGGTCGTCGCGGGGTGCGCGTCGGCGGGATTGCCCGTGATCCAGTAGTCGTAGCTCGTGGCCCGGTCGGCGGCGGCCAGCGGGCTGAGCACGGCGAGGAGAAGGGCGGCAAGACGGGACATGCGATGGAGTGGGCCGCTATTTGGCGGAGATGGAAAACTTCATCCGTCGCACGATGCGCGAGAGCAGCCACGGGGCGAGACGCTTCAGGTAGATGCCAGCGACTTCCCGGCCGCCGATGAAAATTTCCTCCCGCCCGCGCGCCACGCCGCGGACGAGGGCGGCGGCGCATTTTTCCGCGGGAATGCCGCGCGCGGGGGTGGCTACGGTGGGGCCGTGAGACTCGCCGCGTGGGCCGAGGGCGTTGGCGGAAATGGCGGTGCGCACATAGCCGGGGCACACGAGGGTCACGCGGATGCCCTCGCGCCAGTGTTCGGCGCGCAGCGAATCGAAATAGCCGTGCAGCGCGTGCTTGGCCGCCGCGTAGGTCGAGCGGCCGGGCGTGCCGAGGTAGCCCATGACGCTGCTGACGACGACGATGTGCCCGGCACGGCGCGCGCGCATGGCGGGGAGCACGGCCTTGGTCAGGGCCACGGGCCCGAAATAATCCACCTCCATCAGCGCGCGCTCGGCAGCCTCGGTCGCGTCCATCGCCAGCGAGCGCTGGCTCACGCCGCCGTTGTTCACGAGCACGTCGATTCGACCGCAGCGCAGGAGCGCATCCGCGACGGCGGCGGGAAAAGTCCCGGGTTGCGCGAGGTCGAGCGGCAGCACGATGTGGTCATCGGGCCGCGCACAGGCGCGGCGCACGCGCTCGAGCTCATCGGGCCGGCGACTGGAGAGCACGAGCCGTGCGCCTTCGCGGGCGAAGGCAAACGCCGACGCCTCGCCGATGCCCGACGAGGCGCCCGTGATCCAGACGATCTGGCCGGCGAATTTCACGCGGCCGGACTGGCTTCGATTTTGGCTGGTCGCGGAGGCATCACTTGGCTCGCTTCGCGGCTTTCTCGGCGGCTTGGTCCGCCTTGCTCATGCCCTTCGTCGCCTCCTTCGAGCCGGTGTCCACCGCGGGCGCCTTCACCTCGATCGAAGCGGCGGCCATCCGGTAGTGAACGGTGACGCGGGCGCCGACGGCGAGCGGGCCTTCGACCTTGGTCGCGGCGGTGCGATCGATTTCGAATTTCTCGTCGCCCTTGGTGACAGTGATGACGCTGTCCGTGAGCGCAGTCACGGCTCCGGTGACCTGGTAGGATTTGGCGGACGCGGCGTGGAGGCCGAGTGCCGCGATGAAAAACAGTGGCAGCAGGAAAGGCTTTTTCATGGCGGCGGGGAACGAAGGCGAAAGGACCGGCAGTTTCAACCGGAGACTGCCGCGGCCCGCCGGCTCACGCGCAATAGACGCCCCCGTTGATGTCGAGCGTCGCGCCGGTGATGAAGCCGTCGAACTCGCCGGCGAGGAACACCGCCGCCCGCGCCACGTCATCCGCCGTGCCCGCGCGGCCGAGCGGGATGCCGGCGACGGTGGCGCGCGCGGACTCCGCCGTCGTGTGCGTATCATGAAAATTGGTGCCGAGGATAAGCCCGGGTGCGAGGGCGTTGACGCGGATGCCCTGCGGCCCGAGCTCGGCGGCCAGTGCGCGGGTGAAGGTGAGCACGGCGCCCTTGGCCGTGGAATAGGCGAGGGAGCCGCCGTGGCCGCCTTTGCGGCCGGCGAGGGAGCCGAGGTTCACGATGCTCGCGCCGCCCGCGGCCTGGGCCGCGGCGGCGAGATGCGGGGCGGCGGCGCGGGTGACCTTCCGCAAGCTGCCGAGGTTGAGCATGATGGTCTGCGCCCAGAATTCGTCATCGGCCTCGGCGAGCGAGCGGCGCCCGATGAGCGAGCCGGCGTTGTTCACGAGGATATCGAGCCCGCCCAGCGCCTGCACGGTCGCGGCCACGAGCGCATCGCACGCCTCGGTGCGCGTGAGATCGCCGGTGAGCGCGACGCAGCGCCGGCCGAGGGCTGCCGCCTCGGTGACGAGGGCTTCCGCGGCTGCGCCGCTGCTGCGGTAGTGGACGACGACATCGCAGCCCGCGCGCAGGAGATGGCGGCTTGTCGCCAGCCCGATGCCTTGGGCGCCGGCGGTGACGAGAGCGCGTTTGCCGAGGAGTTTGGTCATGGGGATGCGAGGCTTGATAACTATCACTCGCGGTCAATGGCGGATCGGCCCGGGAACTCGATACGGCCGAGGAGGCGGACCATCTCCTGCGTGGCCGGCGCTGCGCCCTTCGCGGCCCACATGAGGGCAAGCTCAGGGGTTGCGCAGACGCGGTTTGAGCGGGCGGGAACACCACGCCGCGCGGCGCCGTTGTGGCGAGCGATTAGCGGTAGGGCGCGAGGCCAAGCCTAGCCCAGACCACCCGGACGAGCCCCTCAAAATCCCCGTCCGCGGCGCGCGCTGTTTGACGCTTCGGCAGCCCACGGCATTGCGCGCACGGAGGATTGGGTGCGGGCTCGCGCGATGCCCCGCCGCGCCGTGTGTGTGCCCGGCATGGGAGTGAACTGACGGGGTGAAAGTCCCTGATGCAAGATACCAAAGTGAAAACGAAAGCATTAGACGAAGGCAACTGCGGGGCCGCGAGGCCTCGTGGGAAAGAAGCTGGAGTCAA